>JBKBWO010000006.1:0-71526 GCA_046314495.1 Fimbriimonadaceae bacterium | reverse complement strand
ACGACACCTGCCTTGTGGGCTTCGGAGCCCTTGCCGCCATACAGACCATCCTCAATGAGCTTCTTGGAGTTATCCCAGATGCCGCCCGAGTTTGCCAGCAAGACTGCCATCAATTGTCCGGACAGAATTGCACCCGCAAGGAATCCGCCAAGGGCCTGAGCTCCAGCGAGGTTGAGCGGTGTATTGCCAACCATTGTGGGCTGCGCCCCAAGCGTAAATCCAAAGCCGACGGCAACCGGCAACGCGATTGCCAAAATCGCCGGACCGATGAGCTCTTTCTGAGCGGCAGCAGTGACGATAGCGACGCATCGACCGTAGTCGGGCTTCGTCTGATAGGTCATGATGCCGGGGTTCTCTCGGAACTGACGGCGAACTTCGTTGATCAGTTCAAACGAAGACCGACCAACCGCGTTGATCGTGGATGCAGCGAACAAGAACGGCGTCGCGCCACCAATCAACAACCCGAGGAAGATCTCAGGAATGTCGAGACGCAATCCGTTGAATGTTAGTTCACCGGCTTCAACGTAACTGTGGAAAAGCGCGACCGCAGCGACAACCGCAGTTGCGATAGCGAAGCCCTTGGTGAGAGCCTTGGTCGTATTTCCGGCAGCGTCGAGGTGCTGAACGATTCTCGCGCCGCTTCCCGACTCTTCTGCCGCGCCTGACATCTCGAATACGCCTTGAGCGTTATCTGAAATCGGACCAAAGGTATCCATGGCAAGGATGTAACCGGTCGTCGAAAGCAATCCTAGACCAACCAATGCAATGCCATAGAAACTCAGCAGATAGCTGCCGTCATATGCCGCAGGGTTAAAGATGATCAGCGGCGTTATGAGCGCCACGACAATCGCCAGCAGCGAGAACACACTAGATTCCGCCGCAAACGAGAAGCCCTGGATGATCATCGGTGCAGGACCAGCGGTCGAGACACCTGCGACTTCCTGAACCGGCCTCTTGTGCGTGGAGACGTAGTAGTCGGTCAAGCGTTCCATCACGAACGCCATGATCACACCAAAGACCAGACACAGGAAGAAGGTCCACCAAGGCACCAAGATCGGTGAGGTGACTGCCACTTGGGCATTCGTCTGCGGAATCGAAGCCAGATCGACTTTTTGCATCCGCTCTTGGAGCTGCTCTGGTGTCAACTTCCAGTAGCTCATCACCTGAGGAACGATCGGGTTGATTGGCTCCTCAGCCGTAACCGGAGCGTCGACGCCGTACACGATCTCACCCTCTGCATTTGCGAAGATGAGAACTGGAAACTCGTCATCAATGGTGACAGTGATCTGAGCTTCCTCGTTCTGCTCGTTCATCTCCTCCACTTGGGCGATGAGTGCGTCGAGATACGCTCTCGTTACGGGGCCGAAGAAGGCAGTGTTAACTGCAGCTTCCGGCCGCTCCCCTTCACTTGGAGTGGGCTGGTTGATGATGCTCAGCTTGTAGACCATTGGCTCAGCGTCGCGGAACGCATCTGCAAACGCGATTGGCTGGGCAACGGCCTCATCTGCCGGGCTCGACGGGAACGGCCGAATGGAAAGACCTGCGACCGGCGAAGACGGATCGTTCAAATCGACGACGGCAAATCCAGATAGTGACGGCCTTGGCGCCATAGGGCTTGGGGCGCTACGAACCAATTGCTCAAAGATGAACGCGTTGCGCTCATCGGTGAGACCGGCTGCTACGATTCTAGGATCGCTAGCCACTTGTTCGACAGTTACTTCCTCAACGGAAACACCTTCCCTTGCCGCAGTTTCGAGAACAACCTCACGAACAAGGTTCTGTTGATCCCACTGTAGCGCCGATGGCGGAGTCAGAGTGTAAGTAACGATGGGCTGACCAGCACCGGGCAAGTTGAGCTGCGCGGCGCCTCCCATCATGTACCAAGCCACGAGTCCCGTCAGAACGACCGTGACAACAGCCGAGATGTTGAACCCACGGCTGATCGATTTGAGCGGGTCGGAATGGAGATCGTCTGATCCCTTCATCAAGCCAACACCGATAATCGAGGCGATGATTCCTACACCTCTTGCCATGAGGGCAAAGAGGATGAGCATCATCCAGGTTGAAGTGTCGAACAGGGCTGCAGTTGCGGCACCAAGAACGATTGCCGCAACGAGTGTGACCTCGTAAGATTCGAAGATGTCTGCGGCCATACCGGCGCAGTCACCAACGTTGTCGCCAACGTTATCTGCGATGGTAGCAGGGTTTCGAGGATCGTCTTCTGGGATTCCAGCTTCGACCTTTCCTACAAGGTCGGCCCCTACGTCTGCGGCTTTGGTGAAGATTCCACCACCGACACGCATGAAGAGCGCGGCGAGTGAGCCACCAAGTCCAAAACCGATCAAGAGCGTCATGGCATCGGGCTTGCCGAGGATGACTGCCTCAACCAAGATGATGCCTGCGGCACCAATCAAACCCATACCGACGGTGACCATTCCAGCCACCGCACCACTGCGGAAAGCGACTTCCAGCGAATCTTTGTAGCTGGACATCGCCGCATGAGCAGTTCGCATGTTTCCAGCGACAGCCATGATCATTCCGGCATAACCAGCTAAATACGAAGCTGCTACACCGAGGATCAGACAGAGAGCGACCTTTACGCCAACATCCCATCCACGGTTAAAACCGTAGAGCATCACCAAACCGACTGCCAGCAACAGAACGAACACTCCCATGAGCGACGCCTGCTTCTTCAGGTACGCAAGCGCACCCTGGCGAATCGATAAGCCGATAGCCTGCATCTTGTCGTTTCCGGCGGATCGGCTCAAAACCCATCGGCTGAGATACCAACCGTAGAAGAGCGCCAGCAATCCAAAAGCGATCGAGATGTAGAGATAGATGCTCTGTGCCTGGTTGAAAATCAACGGCACTTCTTTGCCGGCGGCGAACGCCTGCATAGGAAGCATCAAGATGAAAGCGGCCATTAAGAGGCCAAGCAACCGCTTAACATAGCGGAGCGGACCGAATTGCAACATCGAACCTTTACCCATCATAAAGCAACGCCCAAGCTCTCCTCTCGCGACTGAACCAAAGCGGCTCACCGTTTGTGCTTGGGTCGGCGCGAATGATACCCGCTGGTAACCTAATTCATGTGAAGCTATGCCGTTTTGAAGTTCTGGATGGCGATGGAGCCGCCCGGTCCGGCATCTATCACGAGAGCCGTCTGTACGAGACTGAAGGCACCAACCCGATCGGAGTCCACGACCTCTCAAACATCAAGTTTTTGTGCCCCATCGCAAGGCCGCCGGTCATGCGCGAGATGCTTCATGAACCGGATTCTGACCGGCTTCTCTATTTCTATCGAAATCCTTCAACTCTGTACGGTCCGGCTGCGGCGGTCTTTCTGCCTCAAGGCACCAATTCTGTCATTCTGCAGCCACAGTTGGCAATTGTGATCAAAGATACGGAGCGGTACATCAGCCGAGAAGCTGCCGCAAATGTGATTCTTGGTTACACCATGGTGGTCACTATCTACGATCCTCATCTGCGACGCCAAGAGGAGGCGATCGGCATTGGACCTGGGGCTTCGAGCGACTTCGGTGCGGCAACAGCGCCGTTTCTGGTCACACCGGAAGAGCTTCCTCTTGCTCCATCTCCAGACGAGACAGACATCATCCTAAGCGTGCCGCTGACCTCCAAGAAGAACGACGAAACATACGGTTCGATCCTTTTGGGAGACGAGGGCGCGTCGCCCTATGCCTCGATCGAGCGGTGTAGCCGCGACGTTACGCTTCAGTTTGGGGAAACCCTCTTGCTCGGTCATCCACCGGAGGGGCTGGAGGCCCACATAGGAGACAGCATCCAGTATCAGGCAAGCCCCTTCGGCGCAATTACCATCCAGCTTCTTCCCAGCGAATTCGAATGATCCAACCATCAGTCAGCAACGTTATCCGCTTCAGCTTTCCCAATGAGGTCAGGCTGATCGTGGAGCCACTCCCCCACGTTCAATCAGCCAGCGTAGGTGTGTTTTGCAACACCGGATCGGTGAACGAGACCGAGGACGAGGCAGGCGTTACGCACTTTATCGAACACATGTTTTTCAAGGGCACGCCCAGAAGAACCGCCAAGCAGATCGCTTCCGAAATCGAAGGGCGTGGTGGAATCCTGAACGGGTCAACTGGCCATGAGTTCACCAACTACTTTGCCAGCGTGCTCGCCAGCGATGCCCCAATCGCGATTGATGTTCTCACGGACATGGTTCTCAACTCGCTGCTGGATGCGGATGAAATTGCCAGAGAGAAAACGGTAGTGCAGGAAGAGATCCGTCAGTACCAAGACGAACCCTCCTCGTTGGTACACGAGCTGCACCTTGCGCGACTTTGGCCCGACCACCCGCTCGGCCGACCGATTATTGGAACGCTAGAAAGTGTCGGATCCTTTACTCGGCACGATCTAGTGAGCTACATCGACCGCAGGTACCGAGGCAACCAGATTCTGATTTCTGTTGCGGGGAATGTTGACCCAACAGAGATTCGAGATTTGGTTGAGAGTGCGGTTGAGAAGGTTCCCGCCGGCGAAGAAGACGAGCGGCTCCATCAGCCTCCGATCTCCACCGGCAAAGACGAGATCATAGACGACGTCGAGCAAGTTCACTTTTGCATCGGCGGAAGTGGATTCGGCGTGTACGACGACGACCGATATGCCTTAGCAGTTCTGAACGAGCACCTCGGTGGAGGAATGAGTTCAAGGCTATTCCAGGAAGTTCGAGAGCAGAGAGGGCTGGCGTATGCGATCGGCTCCTACGCGAGCTTCTACCGTGCCGGAGGGAGTTTCACAGTCTATGGCGGCACCTCGAAACGGACCTGGCCCGACGTTCAAGAGCTAATTCAATTTATTCTCGCCGATACCATCGAATCCGGGATGACCGAAGAAGAAATTGTTGATGCCAAGCGTTCAATTCTCGGCGGAACGGTTCTGGGGCTTGAGGGAACGGGCTCAAGAATGCGTTGGAATGCCCGGAACGAGCTCTTGTTCGGCAGACACGTGACGGTGGAAGAAGTTGCCGAAAAGATCAAGGCAGTTACTCCGGACACAATCCGTTCGGTCTCGCAACGGCTTTTGCCTATTGATCGAATGCGGACCACGGCGATCGTTCCAGAAAATCCCGAGACATAGAAATGTCCGAAGAGCAACTTCCCACAGTGACAAAGAAGGGCATCGGCGAACCGATCGAGTTTCGATTGCTTCAGTTGATGAGCGAGAGCACGAGCCTAGACGACTATGTCGGCAAAGTTGCTTGGGAGGTTCTGGAACAGGCTAAATGCGATGGGAGCGACATCTTGCTCGCCGATTCGTCCGAGGCGCTACTGCTCAAGGGCAGCACTCAGTCACCCGAGTTTTGTAATCGATTGCAACTGCGAAGGGGCGTTGGGCTTGCGGGCTCTGCCTATGTCTCGCAAAAATCCATCTACTTGGGCAAAGATGCGGGAAAGGACCCCAGATTCGCGCACGCCCACGGACTCTTTCGATGGGACTTCGAGTCTTGCGCAGTCGTACCGCTAAAGACCGCGGAGACTCGATTAGGCGTCCTCTTTTTTGAAAGGCGATCTCAATGGAAGTTCACCGAATCTTCCAAAAAGAAGCTGGAACGGATAGCCGACTCTGTTGCGATCGCAATCGAAGGGTTCAAGAGCGCGTACGACAACGGTGTTTCCGGAAACCCGATCGGCCTTGCCTCCGAGGTTTCCAAGATCATCGGTTCAAGCCCCTATCTGGAAGAAATTCTCCAACTCTTGGTCAACCAAACTGGCCGCCAATTCAACTATCCGTTGGTCACGCTTCGGCTGCTTTCGGAATCGAGTAACGAGCTGATTTTGCGAGCGAGCTATGCGGTTGACCGCGCCTATCAACGAAAACGCGCTGTGCCACTGGACGAAACTATCGCCGGACGCGCCATTGCAGAAGGGGCACCGGTGGTAGTCAAGGAACTCCAGAACGAGGAAGCAGATGCCTCCCATGACCTCGCTGCCGACCGGGGATTCGAATCCATGATTTGCGTCCCCCTGAAGGTCAGCAATCGGATCATTGGCGTCATGAGCTGCTACACAGAGATCCTGCATGAGTTCAAGCAAGAAGAGGTTCGGGCACTAGAAACTCTTTGCCAGCAAGCGGCATTTTCGATCGAGCACGCAAAGCTGACCGTTCGCCCAACATTGATGCAGGAGATGCACCACCGCGTCAAAAACAACCTGCAGCAAGTGGCTGCGCTCCTCCGGTTACAGCTACGGCATAGCCGAGACCTAACTCTAGAAGAGGCGATTGACGAGAGCCTGCTGCGGGTCCAGGCAATTGCTGCGGTCCACGACCTCTTGAGCCGTGAAGACCTCGACCATGTCGGTATCCGGTCCATTGCCGAAACGCTTCTTCAGCACAGCCAGCACCTACTGAAGAATCCTGGTCGAACGATTGAGATCGAAACACGGGGAGATGACCCGAGGTTGAACGTAACGAAAGCGACGCAAGTCGCCCTAATCCTCAACGAACTGATTTCCAACTCGATCGAGCACGGCTTCGAAGAGGCCACAGAAGGCGCAATTCACCTCAACATAGAGGAGGGCGAGGAGCAGATCAAAATCTGGGTTTCAAACAGCGGAGACAAGCTACCGGAAGACTTCGACGTAGCAGTTGCCAGCGACCTTGGTCTGAAAATCGTCGAGAACCTTACTCGGGCACTCGCAGGAGTGTTTGTGCTCGAAGATCGCCTCGGCTGGACCGTGGCTGAGCTTACAATCCCGAAAGAGTCAGGCGACTAATCGACGAACTCCGGTTCAATATCGGCGACCATCCCAATCTCTTGGCCTTTCTTGAGGAAGAGGCGGATGGCGGCCATCCCTTCTTCGCCCATGTCTAAAGTTCGATCGTTCACATACATGCCCACGAATTCGTCGCTGGTCTCGACATCCATTCCGCGAGCAAACTGAAGAGCGTAGTCAAGCGCCTTTTGCCGGTTTTCAAGACCCGCGCGAATGGATACCTCCATGCAGCGGTCGATCTCGGCGACGATCTCCGGCCCCAAGTCCTTTCGCACAACGTTCACTCCAAGAGGAAGCGGCAGGTTCGTTTCTTTCTTCCACCATTTACCGAGGTCTTCGACCAGGTGCAGACCCTCGCGACCATAGGTCAACTGTCCCTCATGAATGATCAACCCAGCATCGAACCGACCGTTAACGACTTCCGGAAGAATCTGGTCGAAAGGAACCACTTCAAACTTTGGATCGGGCAGATAGAGGTTCAGGGCAAGAAAGGCTGAAGTCAGCCTCCCCGGCACCGCAATACAGGTGTTCCTCAGCGATTCGTGTGACAAGGGCTCGCGGCTGACGATCATAGGTCCATAGTCTTCGCCAAACGAGCCTCCGTGTCTCATGATCGCGTATCGGTCAGCAATCTTTGGATAGGCATGGACAGAAACCGCAGTGGTCTCCAGCCGTCCCTCCAACGCCCATTCGTTCAACGTCTGGATATCCTTGAGGATGTGTTCGAATTCGAGGTCAGATTCAACATAGCCTGAAGCTAGCCCCCAAAACATGAATGCGTCGTCTGAATCTGGTGAATGGCCTATGCGAATCGTCATGCCATGAATCTACCTCTGAGCCTTGCCGATCGGCGGCTTAAGCCGAGAGAAATTCAAGTCTGATGTCTGAAAAGCTGAGTCTGAGCCCAACCAAAATCACCACGTTTTTGGCGTGCCCGGTTCGGTACTGGTTCACGTTCGTCGACTTCCGCTACAAGAGGCTTTTGCGCGCTCGAAGGGAATTCTCCTTTGGCACGTCACTGCACAACGCGATCAAGCAGTTTCATGATTCTGCTGCGGCGGGGATCGACGCGAAAACCAGCGCGAGGGCGGCACTCGACGAAAATTGGATCGTAGCGGGATATGCCAGCAACGAGGAGCAAAGCGAAGCGCTTGCAGAGGCGCAGTCGATTTTCGATGAGTACGTGGAGGCACAAGGGACGAAACTGCCCCCAGGGGAAGTTCTTCACCTCGAACGCCGATTTTCTCACGACTTCAGTGGGTTCAGGCTTGTCGGGCAGATCGACCGCATTGACCGACTAGAGGACGGCACGTTAAACATCATCGACTTCAAATCGCAACGTACAGAGACTCGAGAGGAGGACTTGACGGTGGACGTGGCAATGAATTGTTACGCCAGCTTGGTATCGAAGAAGATTCCGGGCCACCCGATCCAGATCAGCATCTATTCGCTTCGAACGGGGCACATCTGCTCTGTCCCTCTCGAAGAAGAACAGATTGAGCGATTCGAAGAGGACCTGCGACATATCGCTGGGATGTTTGAGGACGCCTACTCCCAGGAGTTGATCCCTACCCCAAAGCGAATCTGTATCAGCTGCGAGTTCCGAACGGTCTGCCGGAAGCATCCAGACTTCGACGACTCACTGCTCGACGTTTTCGAAGATCCGGAAGAGCCTTAAAGCTCCACCGAAGTTCTTTCTAGAATCAACCTCGCTTCGGCTTGAACCTTTGCAGGGTCGATCGAATCTGCGGACAACTGTCGAGGTAGCCGCCAGGTTGGCCCAGGGACTCCTGAGGTGGCTGATTGCCAGAGCCCGTAATAGAAAGGCGAGAACGGATGAGCCTCAGCCACGGCGCGGTTGTACATGGAGACAGCTCTTTCTATATCCGCAACAGTCCAAGTGTCTACCTGCTTGTGCATCTCTACCAGAGCCTGGTTGAGTTGGTCTGTCTCACCTGGGCCAGATCCGATTACGACCACGAGGCGGTACCCGTTGCCGAAAGGAACGAACGCTACTTCCTGGCGATAGGAGAGCCCAAACTTCTGGCGCATGGTCTCGAATAGTGAGCTGGACTTTCCTACCCCTAGGAGGAATGCCGCAATCGTCTTGTCAACCTCTCCCGCTTCGATCTGACCGAGGTCGATCCTGATCGGTCTGATCGCCGCAGGAAGCTGAACTGGCATCGTGCCGCTGGAGCGAGGGACAGATCGGATCGGAGCCAGTTGCCGGAAGTCCGTCCAGGTGTCCTGTTGCACCCACTGGTTCCCCGCTGACCGGTATTCACGCACTGTGCCCGGTGTAAGCGATTGAGAAGCTAGCCGTACCACATCTTCGAAGCGAAGCTCTTCAAAGTTGATTCGAGACCCCAATAGCATCTGTCCCCAGACTGAAGAAGGCTCAGCGCGAAGGCGGCCCAGAACGCGGTTGAATTCGTTCTCTGAGAGCCGAGGACGCTCGATCATCGCCCGAAGCTGGCTGGCGACCAACTCAACTCCTTCCCGAGGGCCGCCTAGAATAAAGCGCAGACGACCAGGTGCCCAAGTCGCGACAAGGTCGACCCCCGAGAGCCTGCGCGTGAGCTCAAACTGTGTCCGCGCGGTTCCATCTGTTCCTTCGCGGATCATTTCCAGGAGCCCGATTTGAACCGGCCAATCGGCTTGGGCAGTGGTCCCACAGTCCACTTCGATCCACACCGAACGACCCTGACCGCTTGCCAAACCAGCAAGTAATCCAATCAAGATAACGATTGCAACTGCGACTCTTGCCATTGGTCAACGGTCCTCCGAAAAACACTGAAAGGTACAACGTCGCCGTTGCTCATTTCAAACACCGACTCTGGCTCCATTCCCATAGCAACAAAGTGACCTAATACATTGGTGAATGCCGCCGGGTCAATGAGACTCGAAGAAATCCAGCTGATGAAGCTCCGCCTACCTGTCTGATAGAGCTGGGAGAGTAAGCCATCCCTTTGCGCTCGGTCCGGAGTCTGCAAGTTGCTAAGCCATACACCCACGGATGGGTTCGATTCTACGAACGCCATAGCAGGTTGAGTTGTTGGGGTGTACACCATTTGGGCTCCAGTCTCGCCGCTCAACCCAAACACAAACAAAAGTAAAGCCCTCCCTTCTTCGGTGGTGATCGACGGAAGCGTGATTCCCCGCCAACCACCGCTGCTTAGCGTCTTCCGATCACTGTTGGGTCTTGCCTCCATCGCAGGCAATGCTGGTGCATGAAGCGAGTTCAACCAAGATTCAAACTGGTTGATCTCAAGCGAGTTGTTTTCACCTGCCGCGATGACAACCGTAACCTTCTCAGGCGAAAAGAGCTGACTCTCAATACGATTCAACAACTGGGGCGTATCTTCGGGTAACTCTGCCCACCTGCCGAAAGCGCTGATCCCTGATGTTCCATAGGCTTCTCTCCACATCCGGTCCCAATCTCGTGATCCTGGCTCCCTGAAAACCTCTTCCTTTGAGAGAATCCTGCGCTCCGTCTCCAGCACCTCCTCGGCGAACTCCGTGCCGGATGTGAGGGCTCGCAGGGCTTCAACGACAAGTGCTTCCTTACCTGACGGAACGCTGAAGTTAACCCGCACGAAGTCCCTACCGGTTTCTGCTCTGGAGTAGCCGCCGACTGACTCTAAAGCACGATCGGCGTTCGCCAATCGTCTCATCATGAGATGCTCGAACAGATGCCGAAGGCCTTCGGTCTCGGGAGTCTCCCACACTACCGGGAGAGCGAAGTACACCGAAACGGCTGTAGAGGGAGAACCTGTAAACTCTTTTTGAAGCAGTCGCCCCCCATTGGGCAGTTCTCGGTACTCGATCTCGGACAATCCCGACGAGTAACTGAGTGTCGTTCCCCAAAGCAAAAACACTGATATGGCAATCAACAGAGCGTGCCGCACGGTACCGAGTCTACTTTTAGCAACCCTTGCGCTTGCGGGTTCAGCCTTCGCCCAAAACTGGTCCGTCCAGCCGAATCGGGTTCTCATGTACAACGGAGTGCCGTACACCCCCGTTGGCGTTCGGATCGCGGGCAATGCTGACACAATTCGCCAGGCTGCGGAAGCGGGAATTCGCGATGTGGTTGTGGAGCTGCCGATTTCCGGGGACGGCTGGGGAGAGACGTTCGCGCTTCTGGAAGAGCTTGGCGTTCGGTACCTAGTCGCGATCAATTCTAGCTCGCCGAGAGCGCCAGGCTTCGTCGTCGAACCACAGGCGTACAGAGTTGATGCAATCACCGACTTGTACGATGCCTCGCTGCCCATACCTGGAGCCGAGCGTGCGCTAACGGTCGTCGCGCTTGCCCGTGATGCAAGTGTTCGGGGGTTCGATGTCGTCGAAAGCCGCGAGGGGACTGTTCGATACAGGGTGCAGCCCGCCAGCGGCATCGAGTCGGTTTTGCTGATCTATCCCGAAATGCGCGCGGGGAGCGTGCCGGATTTCTGGGAAGGCTTCAATGGTTTCCGAGACCAACTCCTTGCGAACTTTATAAGAAACCGACCTGGGCCTGGGTACAGAGGTTTGGTCAACCCTGCCGGCATTCTGCCGGACTACGCCGCAGCCGCGAGCAGCTTTGTGCCGACCAGTGAGGCATTCCGGATCGAACTTGCCTTCCACTTGGAGTCAAAGTACCGATCAGTGGAAACCCTCAAGCGAAGCTGGGCAGTTAGCGCACCGACCCTCACGACTTTTGAGGAAATGGCTCGGTTGATCCCCCTCTGGAACGGAAACCGCGGGGTGCTTCAAATGTTCGACCCTGTCGAAAAAAAGCTCTTCGCCGTAGATTCAAGAAGGTCGTCGGTTTGGGAAGACATTCGGTTCATCAACTTACGGGCTGGCGCCGAGAGACTGGCAAATCTTTCGGTGTCGATCCAGGCTGTCGCACCGGGACCTGTTGTACAAGAGTGGGCAGGCTGGCTCCCGATTTACGACCGCGGGCAGGCATGCGTCGATGGAATCGGAGTAGCTACCGCCAACGATGCTGTATCAACCCTGATCGAGGCAGCGGGCTCGGCAGCAAGCTCGCTTTCGAGATGGGACAAGAACGGCTGGTTCGTTGGTACCGGCGTACGAGTAGCTGCCCCGGGTAGCTCGGGAATCTCACTTGGAGTAGCCGCCCAGACCCTAGCCGACTTTGGCGCAAAGGGTGGCTTTTTTGTTGTGGAGCCGGAACAATTCAGCTCAGTAGCTTCTCTGGCATCGCTGAACCCTTTCCTTGCCCGCCTTACGGATTCGCCGCTGCGAATTTTGGGTTTCCCCGTGGCAGCGACCAACCCAGCTGCTACCATGTTGCTCCCGGGCAACACGCTCTGGGCACCTGTTCCGACGTTAGGCAATCGCCTGGACTTTGGCGACGAGTTTCTAGGCTATGAAGTGGTGACCGCCACCGGTCGTGAATTCGTGATTTGGAAAATGGGAAAGCCTCAGCGAATTTTGCTTCGAACACCCAATGCCAAAGAAGCAACCTTTGAATCTATCGATGGCGCCGAACTCCGGCCGCGAGTCCAACGCCGAGGCGTAGATCTCGATATCAGTGGAACTCCGATTATTGTTCGCGGGCTGGGCGAGCCCCCGGTTCCAGAACCGAGTCTGTTGACGGCCGTTGCGTCGCTCCAGGAATTGATCGATGCGGCAGGAGAGCGAAATCTCTCGATGCCCGAAGAGCGACAAGCTCTCTCTGTAGCCCGTGGATTGATCGACAACAATCCTTACGCTGCGCTACAGATGCTCCGAAGCACCCTTCGCAGGACGAATTTGCTCTTGGGCCGATCGACTTGGATCGAGGCGGAAAGTTCCAGAGCGAGTTCGTTTGGCGAGTTCCTCGAAGATCCGTCGCTGAGCAATTCTCGGGCAATTGGTGTCAATCCGGTTCTTCCTCCCGGACCGAACGGATTCCGAGCTCGTTACGAAGTACCGGTCCGCACCACCGAATCGCAGACTGTATGGGTTGCAGCGCGCATTCCTCAGGGCGGAGAAGGACGTTTGCTCGTTCGAATAAACGATCAAACTCTGCCTGTGACTGGCTTCCCTGTCTCCCGTTACGGGGACGGTTTTGGTTGGTACAGAGTAGGGGTTACCCGGCTGGCTGGAACGCTGGTGAACCTGGAAATCGAAGCGCTTCAAGGAAGTGGCCCAGTCTTCGTGGATGCCATTTTACTGACCCCTTACAACTTCACCCCAGACGGCATTATGGTGCCCCCCGCACTACCACCGACTACGGATTAGCTCGGGGGGAACGGATTCGGTCTAGCGTTAATGAAGTCTGCGTGAAGGCTCTCTAGATGCAGGTAGTGCTCTGGGTCCAAGGGAATGAGGCCGTAGATGCACTCATCAAGCCCGAGGCGGACAGCCCATCCAGCGTCACCGAAGCTGTAGTGCCAGTATTCGTCTCTGCAGTTTGAAAACCCCTGGGCGACCAAGTTTTCGTAGAGCAGCATCCTGTGCTTTTGCGCTTCGGGCGCTAACCCAAAAGTGAAGGTCGGAGCGGCGCTGAAACGGTCAAACGGTGCGCTCAGGTCGATAAGCTGCCCCTGTGAATCTGCCAAAAGCACATCTACCGCGCCGCCTGTGCAATGACCCGGGGGCGCCTTGGAATCTGGTGGCGCGCAGAATCGGTTGACGAGACGTCGATGCGTCGAAGCTGGGGCGTCTGGAAACGTCTCTCGGGCTCCTCGCATGAACCAATCGTAGATTCTTTGCTGCCGTTCAATGGGTCGCCATGCCTCGGTGACCACCAACTCGATGTCCTCTGGCATGGCTTCAGCCACGCGATAAAGCCTTTCTGCAACCTGCTGCCGCGCCCACGGAATTGTATGGGGTCGACCCATTGAGATCTTCGGGTGAAGCTGAGAGATGTTAACAAGGGGCTCAAAGTTCTCGCGCTCGAATATCTTCTCAAGGGCGCGAATCGGCTCTGGGCGGCCGATGCTCCGGTCCCAACGAGGTTTTCTCCGATGCTTTCGGGGGTCGCCCGTCACGAACTCAAGTGCTCCAACATCCAGGAGCGATTGTTTTCGACCATCTCTTCATGCCAGTCATGCCCGCTCGGGTACTCAATGAGCTCCTTTTCGCCAGGCAAAGCCGCATAGAGCGCCCGAACGTGATCCGGTCTCGATGCAGGGTCCTTCAACCCGAGACTGACCAAAGTGGGCACTTTGCAGAAGGCGGCAATATTCACCGTGTCGAAGTAGCTAAGCGTATGGCGAATGCGCTCCATCCCAGCAGGGATGGTCTCGCTGTAGTCGATCAACTCCTTGAGCGGATACCGGTAAACCGGCTTCTCCAGAGTTGTTTGCATAGCCGCCAGAAAAGGCATGTCCGCACAAACCGTTCGAACCAGCTGGCAAAAGGCTCCCATCCACACGGCGATTCCAGCACCTTGAGACATGCCCGCGACGGCCAGCCGATCTTCATCCACTTCGATCTGCGCCCGCAGCACCCGGAGCGCGATGACGGCATCTTGATACATGCGGCCAAGAATCCAGTTCGAGGGGTTCTCTGAACCTTCTGCCAGGTAGCCGCGGTCGGGCAGATACGCTTCTTGATGGAAGGAGTCGTGGCCGTGAAAGTTGAGGCTCATAGACGCCATGTCTCGCCTCGTTCCATATTGATTCGGGAGGACAGATTCTCTGCCGTATGGAGGAATCCAAAGAAACGATGGCAGTCGCCTTGCTCCCTCAGGATGAGCCAACCAGCCCGACAACCGTCTGCCCTGCATGGCTCGAAACTCAATGCGGGAAACGACAAACTCTGGACAGTCTGGGTGCTGGGTTTTGGAAAGATGAAAGTCGAGGGGCTGTGAGTGAGCTTCCTCTGTAAGGCTCTGCCAGAAATTTTGAAGATCTTCTGGAGCGGGGTCAGGCGTTGGGATCATGCACCAAGAGCGCGAGAGAGAGATTCTATGTGCATTCCGGTTGTCATCAGCCAGGCTGTTGCCCGCTGAATGTCTTCGACGGTTCCTTCTACTCCGATCTGAACCCAACCCATGTCTGGGTCGACATTCGCCTTCAATATCACAACGTTGAGGGCGAAGTCGCGGCTGAGCCGACTGATCCAAGGGGTATGAAAGGCTTGGCTGGAGCCTGCGATGTTGATGACGACCGATTCCATTCGTAACTGTCCGAAGTCAATAGAATACTTTGGTTTCCCGTCGATCTGAGTTCCGTTGGTGCCCGATACTCCGAACGGAATCCGCCTCCGGCTCCGTATACTGAAAAATAAGATTCACGCGAAGGAGCCTAAAATGTCCGAGAAACTATTTGTATTCGATACCACCCTGAGAGACGGCGAGCAGAGCCCTGGAGTCCGGCTCTCCATGGAAGACAAGCTTGAAATCGCCAAAGCCCTCGAGGAACTCGGTGTCGATATCATCGAAGCCGGTTTCCCAATCAGCTCCCCAGGCGACTTTGAGAGTGTCAGCACCCTTTCGAAGGAGATTCGGGGAGTGCAGATCTGCGGTTTGACTCGTGCCCGCCAAAAGGACATTGAGGTAGCCGCCGAGGCGCTTCAGCATGCCGAAAACCCTAGAATCCACACCGGGCTGGGGGTTTCGGACAACCACCTACAACACAAGTTGCGCATGACTCGAGAAGAGGCACTCGAAACAGGGGTTCAGGCAGTAAAGTTCGCCCGAAACTTCACGCCGAACATCGAATACTTCATGGAGGATTCCGGTCGCGCCGAACCAGAGTACGTCTACCAGGTTGTTGAGGCTGTCATTGATGCCGGAGCGACGACGATCAACGTCCCCGACACAACTGGATACACGTATCCGGAAGAGTATCGCGCTCTGATGGAAGGTATTCGGCAAAATGTCCCGAACATCGACATGGCGATCCTTAGCTGCCACTGCCACAACGATCTGGGCATGGCAACGGCAAACACGCTCGGCGGCGTCCTAGGCGGAGCCCGACAGGTGGAGGTGACCATCAATGGTATCGGGGAGAGAGCTGGCAACACCTCTCTTGAGGAAGTAGCCGTGGCCTGTGCGATTCGCAGTGACCTCTTCCCTGTTCATACCAACATCAAGCTGGAAAAGCTGCTCTCTGTATCTAGGCTGGTTGCCAAGAAGACGGGCATGATGGTGCAGCGCAACAAGGCGGTGGTCGGCGCAAACGCATACGCTCACTCTAGCGGCATTCACCAGGATGGCGTGCTAAAGGAACGATCCACCTACGAGATCATCGATCCGCACCTGGTCGGTGCGGAGCGAAGCGAGATTATCCTTACTGCCCGAAGCGGCCGGCATGGGCTGCGACACCGTCTTGCAGAGATGGGTTTCAGCTTCCCTGAAGACCGGTTTGAAGAGATTTACAATAGCTTCCTAGAGGTCGCCGACCGAGAATCGGAAGTAACGGAAGAGCACCTGAAGACCATCGTCTCTGCCTGACGTTTTCCACACTAAAATTGGAAAAATTGTGAATCACATCGATTCTTCCGTTCCGTCCTTAAAACACCACATATAGGGGCATACACTTGTTGTGTGCGCCACATGTGGCGTGGGGAGGAAAAGTTCGTGATTTGCCCGAAGTGCGGCTGTGAAGATTTAAAGGTGCTTGATTCACGTCGAGCCCGAGAAGGCACAGCTATTCGCAGACGCCGCGAATGTGAACGTTGTGAATGGAGGTTTACAACGTACGAATGCTTCGAGCGAGCAGACCTTACCGTGATCAAGAGGGACGGCCGAAGAGAGCCGTTCAACCGATCCAAACTTCACTTTGGCTTTGCTACAGCCTGCCGAAAGAGACCTGTAACCGTCGAACAGATCGACGACTTGGTGGATTCGGTCGAACGTCTGCTCACCCAGCAATTCGATGCTGAGGTTTCGAGCGAGACGATCGGAGAGAAGGCGCTGGAGCTCTTGAGTCAAGTTGATCAGGTCGCCTATATCCGCTTCGCCAGTGTCTATCAGGAGTTCAGGTCCGCAGAAGACTTCCAACACCTGCTTCAGACTGGAACAGCGGAGGCTGCCTGGAACCCCCCTTCCCCCAGAGACGTAGAAACACGTATACTGGCGTCTACCTAATGTAATTCAGAGATGAGAAAGAAATGAAAGTCAGCCGTTACTTCACCAAAGCTGGGCAAAGCCCCTATGAAGGCATCGCATTCGAGCCACGGAAGAGCGAGATCAAGAATGCCGACGGGACAATGGTCTTCCAAATGGAAAACGTCATGGTGCCTCAGCACTGGTCTCAGGTGGCAACCGATATCCTCGCCCAAAAATATTTCAGAAAAGCGGGTATCGGACCCGATGACTCCGGTGAAACCGATTCCCGCCAGGTATTCCGCCGGCTTGCAGGATGCTGGCGTCATTGGGGTGAGCAAAACGGCTACTTCGACTCTGAAGCAGATGCGCAGTCGTTCTACGATGAACTCTGCTACATGCTGGCGATGCAGATCGCGGCGCCCAACAGCCCCCAGTGGTTCAACACCGGTCTTCACTACGCTTACGGCATCGAAGGCAACCCCCAAGGCCACTACTTCGTAGACGCCGCCTCTGGAGAGTTGGTCCGAAGCTCTAATGCTTATGAGCGACCGCAGCCTCACGCCTGCTTCATCTTGAGCGTCTCGGATGATCTGGTCAATGAAGGGGGAATTATGGACCTCTGGACCCGCGAGGCAAGGATTTTCAAGTACGGCAGCGGTGTTGGGACGAATTTCTCATCCATTCGAGCCGAGAACGAGCGGCTGAGTGGTGGAGGCAGGAGCAGTGGGCTCATGAGCTTCCTTCGAGTCGGTGACCGAAGCGCAGGAGCCATTAAGAGCGGTGGCACCACCCGGCGAGCCGCAAAGATGGTGTGCCTTGACGTGGATCACCCAGATATCGAGGCGTTCATCAACTGGAAAGTATACGAGGAGCAAAAGGTGGCGAGCCTAGTCACTGGAAGCTTGATCAACCAGCGTCACCTCAACGCCGTGATGAAGGCTTGCCACACGTGGTCTGATTCCACAGAGAAGTTCGATGTCCGAAAGAATCAGAACTTGAAAACAGCGGTCGCTGAGGCCAAGCAAGCAGGCGTGCCACCAAACTACATTCAGCGTGTGATTCAGCTCGCCTCACAAGGCTATTCGAGCATCGAATTCCCGGTGTACGACACCGGCTACGAGAGCGACGCCTATCTAACCGTCTCAGGCCAGAACTCGAACAACTCCGTTCGAGTGTCGAACGAGTTCCTCGCCGCCGCCGAATCGGATGCCGATTGGGAGCTGAAAGCAAGAACCAACGGAGCAACTCTCAAGACCGTTAAGGCGAAAGATCTTTGGGAAGATATTTGCTACGCCGCCTGGGCGTGCGCTGACCCGGGGTTGCAGTACGACACGACGATCAACGAGTGGCACACCTGCCCTCAATCGGGCCGGATCAATGCCAGCAATCCTTGCAGCGAGTACATGTTCCTCGACGATACGGCATGCAACCTTGCTTCGATCAATCTTCTCCGCTTCTACAACTCTGAAACCGGAGAGTTCGACATTGAAGGGTATCGCCACGCCATTCGGCTGTGGACCATGGTTCTCGAAATCAGCGTCCTAATGGCGCAATTTCCTAGCAAGGAGATTGCCCGCCTCAGTTACGACTTTAGAACCCTCGGGCTCGGCTACGCCAACCTTGGCGCGCTACTCATGCAGATGGCGCTTCCCTACGACAGCGAGCAAGCACGTGCAGTCACTGGCGCACTCACCGCCATTCTTGGCGGAGATTCATACGCAACTTCCGCTGAAATGGCAAGAGAGTTGGGCACCTTTAGCCGATATTCGGAGAACCGAGAAGACATGCTTCGGGTCATTCGAAACCATCGACGAGCTGCGTACAATGCGCGCCACGAGGACTACGAAGGGCTGAGCATCAAACCGGTCGGAATTGACCCCGACGAGTGCCCCGTTGACTTGTTGAAAGCCGCTCGAGAAGCCTGGGACAAGGCACTTGAGTTGGGCGAGGCGCACGGGTTCCGAAACGCCCAGGTAACGGTGCTGGCACCAACGGGCACCATCGGGCTTGTAATGGATTGCGATACTACGGGAATCGAGCCGGACTTCGCCTTGGTCAAATTCAAGAAGCTCTCCGGCGGTGGCTACTTCAAAATCATCAACCAATCTCTGCCGCCAGCACTTCGGAACCTGGGATATTCGCAGGAGCAAGTCGAGGACATCATCCGCTATTGTCTAGGGGCAAAGACCCTGAAGGGCGCACCAGCGGTCAACCACGAATCCCTTACCACCCGAGGATTCACACCTGAGATTTTAGAGAAGCTCGAGCAGGCCCTAGAAAACGCCTTCGAGATCCAGTTTGCCTTCAACCGGTACGTTCTGGGAGACGACTTCTGCAAGAACATTCTCGGATTCACGGACGAGCAGCTGAACGACTTCTCATTCAATATGCTGCGTGAACTCGGGTTTACGGACGTGCAGGTTGCAGCCGCGAACGAATACGTTTGTGGCTCGATGACCGTCGAAGGGGCTCCCCACTTAAAGGCAGAGCACTATCCGATCTTCGACTGCGCCAACAAGTGTGGCAAGAGAGGCAAACGGTACATCCTCGCCGAAGGGCACATAAGAGCGATGGCAGCTGCGCAACCATTCCTCAGCGGCGCCATCAGCAAGACCATCAACCTTCCCGGCGACTGCAAGGTGGAGGAAGTTGCTAGCAGCTATTGGCTGTCTTGGAAGCTGGGACTGAAGGCGAATGCCCTCTACCGAGATGGCAGCAAGCTGAGCCAGCCGCTGAGCACTTCAACCGACGACAATGCTGCAGCAATTCTCGAAGCCACCTTGGAACATGGCGGAGGATTTGGCTCCGCTGCCAACGACCAGATCGCCGAAGGTGCGCAGAAGTTACTCGTTCGGTACCTTGCCAAACGCAGAACACTGCCTGGACGACGAAAGGGCTATACGCAAAAGGCACACGTCGGCGGCCACAAGGTGTATCTCCGAACCGGAGAATTCGACGACGGAAGTTTGGGCGAGATCTTTGTGGACATGCACCGCGAAGGCGCCGCGTTCCGATCGCTTATGAACTGTTTCGCCATTTCGGTTTCTCTCGGTCTTCAGTACGGGGTTCCTCTGGAAGAGTATGTGGAGGCGTTCGTCTTCACTCGGTTCGAACCCAACGGACCTGTTACCGAGCACGACAACATCAAGATGTCGACTTCGGTGATCGACTACATCTTCCGCGAGCTCGCCATGTCCTATCTCGGCCGATATGACCTTGTTCAGGTTCGACCGGAAGACATTCGAGGGGACGCGCTTGGAAAACCCAATCAAGTGCCCGAGTTCGAAGAAGAGGAGGAAGTTGGTCTGGAAGGTCAGCACGTTCCTGGCGTCGCAATTGAGGCGCACGACTCGAGCGGCTTCTACACCCGTCCAACGGATCAAGACCCACTTCCCTTCGAAGGAGACGCGAGAGCTTTGGGTAGCCCAACAAACCAGTTGGAGATGAAGCAAGCTGCAGTTAAGGAGTCTTTGGCTCATGCCCATGCGGCTGTCTCCCGCTCAACCGAGGGAGACAAGCTAGCGGCAAAGATTAGGGTCGCTAGGCAGCAAGGCTATGAAGGTGACCCTTGCCAAAACTGCGGTGCGTTCACTCTAGTTCGCAACGGTGTGTGCCTCAAGTGCAACACATGCGGTGAAACCAGCGGCTGCAGCTAAGCTACTGAGTAGCGAGCAATAAAAGAGCGGCGGGCTGAAACCAGGCCGCCGCTCAATTTCTTTTCTGGCGAAGGTCTTACTTCGTTCGCGTTAGCGAGATTGAACCGCTCACCGGCTCGGGAGCGCCAGGGGTCACCATGTCTACGAATCGGGCTTCCAGCTTGACGGTCATGCCGTCTGTGACAGAAAGGTGCATCTTCCCGGAGATTTGCTGGGGCTTGCCACCTTCGGTCTCAGTTACCTTGAACGAGAAGATCGCGGTCTCCCAATTTCCAACCTTCTCGGTGCCTTCGAAGGTGTATTCCGCTCGAACGGCCTTGGTGCCGAGCTTCGTATTGGCAGGAATTTCTCGGACGTAGCGATCGCCTACTTGCCATTCCTTGTTCAGGTCTTCGGGCAGATAAAACGCGCTGATGCTTGCCATTCGCGCACTCGCTGCCAAGTCCTCAGCAGATGCGTCGGGCTGTTGAACCTCGATCGGAACACCAGTCTTGTCGAAAACGGTTGTGGAGGGATCCATGTCGGGCACAGGAATGGAGTCCATACCTGGAAGCTCGATGACCATCCCGCGCTCCTCGTTTTGAACTACGAAGTCGCCGTTAGCCTTGACTTCTTGGACGGTGGAGATGGACTTCGCCTTGATGGTCAGCGGGGTGCCTTCAAAAGTGACGGTGATCACGGTGTCGTATTCTGCGACCGTACCTGCCTTCGGCGTAAAGTTGATTTTGGTGCCTTGCGCAAAGGCAACCGGAGAGATTGCGACCACTGCGGCAAGCAGTGCGCCGCAAAGAAGAGCTCTTTTCATTGTCTGGGGATTATACGCCCGCGCCCCCTAAAATGGGTCAACAATAACAAGCTGATAGGACCGATGCCCAATCGAGATGAATCCAGCCTAACGGCACCCATCAAGGCTGCACGTTGGGCCGGATTGTGAGCTTGCGCCGACCTTACTTGATTCGGACGAGTGAGACCGTCCCGGACATGGGATCAGGTGCTCCGGGGCTAACCATGTCGGTAAATTTTGCCTCGATCTTCGTGACCATCCCGTCGGATAGTGCAACATACGCCTTGCCGGTCATTCGCTGGGGCTTATCCACACCGGACTCAGAAACTCGGAAGCTGAAAATTGCGCTTTCCCACTCACCAACTTTTTCAGTGCCTTCAAAGGTGTATTGCGCTTGAAGAGCTTTAGTTCCGATCTTGGGGTTTGCGGGAATAATGCGATTGTAGGACTGCCCTGGCTTCCAGGTTCGGTCGAGATTCTCTGGGTAGTGGAACGTCCCGATGCTGAGCATTCGGGCACCGACCAGGAGGTCCTCCGGACTGGTTCCCTCTTGAGTCACGCCAAGTAACACGCCGGTTCGGTCGAACGTTGCGATCGACGGAGCCATTTCGGGCATCGGCATCGCCTCAATCCCGGGCATCTCCATCCTCATGTTGCGGACATCGTTCTGCATCACAAAGTCGCCATTCACCTTAACTTCCAGGATTCGCCGAACTTGAATGGCCTTGACCGTTACGGGCATTCCGTCAACCGTCAGGGTTACGACTGAGTCCCATTCAGCAGTAGTGCCTGCTTTGGGCGTGAAGTTGATCTTCGTTTCTTGGGCAACGGAAAGGGCTACGACTGAGAGCGCAACGAGTAACAGCGCGCCCTTTGTGAAAGACTTGCTCATGTTGCTATTTTACGCCCTGGAGCCAGATGTCGCATCCCGACCTTTTGCTCGCTCTAACGAGTTCTTTTGAAAGCCACAGTCCCTGATAGTGGCTCTGGGGCGCCTGGTGTGATGAAGTCGTTGAAGCTCGCTTCCATTTGGGTAAGCCATCCATCACTTAGGGAAAGAAGAATTTGCCCGGACGAATGTTGAGGTCGTTCAACTCCGGTTTCCGTGGTCTTGAAACTGAACGCTGCACTTTCCCAGTCACCCACTTTTTCCACTCCTTCAAAGGTGTATTCAGCACGCAGAGCCACTGTGCCGAGCTTAGGATCAGCAGGAACCTCGCGAACGTACTTTTCACCCACCGTCCACATCCTTTCTTGGTCCTCGGGATACAAAATTGCACGGATTGCCGCCATTCGGGCTTCTACTCCGAGTTCTGCGCGGCTCACTTCATCTTGCTGAACACCTACGACAACTCCGGTTTGATTGAAAGTGACCGTAGTCGGCGCGGGGTCGGGCATCGTCATCGGCTCGGTATCCGGAGATTCGATGGTCATTCCTTGAATCCGGGTCGAAACGACGAACTCACCGTTCGGCTTCGTTTCGGTGACCTCCTGGTGTTGCCGCGCTTTGGCTACGATCGGAACGCCGTTACTTACCGCTCTGATGACGACTTCCCATTCAGCGGACGACTTGGCTTCGGGTCCAAACTTGATCTGTACGGGTTCCATCGATGCGAGGCAGAGTACTGCACAAACCGAGAGAACCACTCCAACAGGCATTGCGTGTTTCATCATACAGTCAATTGTATATTGCTGGAACAGTCTCCGAACAGCTTTGCACCGAATCCAGCGATCTCCACCGCGCCTGCGATAGCCTTTACCTGCAATGAAAGTTCATACGGCTTACCTAACCTTCACCACCCGAGAGCGGGAGGAATTCGTCTGCATCACCAGGGACCTGAACGAGGTACTGCGCGAGTCTGGAATCTCCGACGGCATGATGCTCGTGAGCGCGATGCACATTACTGCCGCCGTCTATGTGAACGACCTGGAGTATGGGCTAATTGCCGATATCCAAGACTGGCTGAGAGACCTTGCTCCCGATAAGGACTACCGCCACCACCAAACGGGCGAAGACAACGGCTCGGCTCACTTAAAGAACTTGATTTTGCACCACCAAGTGATGCTGCCGATAACCGATGGTCGGTTCGATTTCGGACCCTGGCAGCAGGTTTTCTATGCCGAGTTCGATGGCAGACGACCGAAGCGGGTTATCGTCAAGGTCATGGGTGTCTAGCCGCTCTAGGGAATACACTCGTTCCGATGTCCACATTCAAAGTTGCTGTCCTTCCTGGGGACGGCATCGGTCCCGAAGTCACTGCAGAAGCAGTCAAGGTTTTGCGCGCGGCTGATTGCCCGCTTGAGTTTCGTGAAGCCGCTGTTGGTGGCGCAGCTTACGACCAGTTTGGCGACCCTCTGCCAGATGAAACATTGGAAACTTGCCGAACTTCCGATGCGATCCTACTCGGCGCGGTAGGTGGACCAAAGTGGGACGCCGTTCAACCTGTTTCAAAGCGGCCAGAGATTGGTGGACTGCTCAAGCTTCGCTCCGAGTTCAACCTGTTTGCGAACTTGCGGCCGGCAAAAACGTTCCCAGCTCTGCTTGATGCCAGCCCGCTACGCGGCGATGCCGGTCTCGTGGACTTAATCGTGGTTCGCGAGCTAACCGGCGGGATTTACTTCGGCCAGCCACGAGAGCGACGTGAAAACGGCACTCTGGCCATCGACACCTGTGTTTATTCAGCTGAAGAAGTGAGGCGTATCGCGCGGATCGCTTTTGAGATCGCGAGAGCTAAAGGCAAAACGGTCGTCTCGGTGGACAAGGCAAACGTTTTAGAGACCAGCCGGCTGTGGCGAGAGGTGGTTTCTGAAGTTCACAACGACTACCAAGATGTTGCGCTGAGCTTTATGCTTGTGGACAACTGCGCGATGCAACTCGTTAAAGAACCGAGACAGTTCGACGTGATCCTCACCGAAAACATGTTCGGCGACATTCTCTCAGATGAGGCCTCGATGGTGACGGGCTCTTTGGGGCTTCTTCCCAGCGCGTCGCTAACCTCCAGCGGTGAGACCTCCACGTTCGGAATGTACGAGCCAGCACATGGCAGCGCGCCAGATATCGCGGGTCAAGACAAGGCGAACCCAATTGCAACCATCCTCAGCGCCGCGATGATGCTCCGGTTTTCCTTTGGGCTGCACGATCACGCAGCGCGAATCGAAGCCGCAGTTTCTGAAGTCCTTGAAGCGGGTCTTCGCACAGCGGATATCTACTCGAACGGTACCAAGTTGGTAAGGACATCCGAAATGGGCGATGCCATCGCAAATGTCCTCCAATCCGACTGAATGAGACCCCAGGTTCACGTGATCGGAGCGGGTTTCGCTGGTGCCGAGGCAGCTTGGGCGGCAGCAAGCCGTGGCGCAGACGTGGTCTTGTACGAAATGCGGCCGGTCAAGATGACCCCAGCGCACAAGACCGACCGTGCTGCCGAGTTGGTTTGCTCGAACAGCTTTAAGTCGAAGAACCCGGATTCCCCGGCTGGCCTCTTAAAGACAGAAATGGAAGTGCTTGGCTCACTGGTGCTTCCCCACGCCCACAAGCACAGTGTTCCTGGTGGCGAGGCACTCGCCGTCGACCGAGATAAGTTCTCGGAAGCGGTCACCAAAGCGATCGAGTCTCAACCGCGTATCCGAATCGAGCGCCGCGAGGTCGACCGCAAGGAAATCGAGCAAATGGTCGCCTCGGGTGACCCGGTGATCATCGCAACCGGACCGCTAACCTCCGATTCTTTAAGTGAATGGCTGGCAAAAGCCACCGGTTCAGATCATCTCTTCTTCTTTGATGCGGTGAGCCCGACGGTTGATGCTCAGTCTCTCGACCGAAGCATTGTCTTTGCCCAGAGCCGATACGATAAGGGCGGTGGTGACGACTACTTGAACTGCCCGTTCAACAAAGACGAGTACTACGCGTTTGTGGAGGCGCTAGTAAGTGCAGAACGTACTCCTCTTCACGAGTTCGAGAAGAACACCCCTTACTTTCAGGGGTGTATGCCCATTGAGGCGATCGCGGAGAAGGGAGAACGGTCACTGGCGTTTGGCAACTTCAAGCCTGTCGGGCTTACCGACCCAAGAACTGGAAGGCGACCTTATGCCGCCCTCCAACTTCGTCCGGAGAATCGAGAGAAGACCCTTTACTCGATGGTCGCCTGTCAGACACGGCTGAAGTGGGGCGAACAGACCCGGATTTTCCGGATGGTCCCAGGGTTGGAGAACGCCGAGTTTGTTCGGCTCGGAGTGATCCACCGAAACACCTACATCGATGCGCCGCAGGCGTTGAACCGAAATCTTTCGCTCAAGAGCCATCCGAACGTGTTCATTGCTGGTCAGCTCTCAGGGGTCGAGGGGTACCTGGAATCAGCAGCAATTGGGATTCTAGCCGGGATTCACGCCGTTGCCTTTTCGGCCAACCAGCAGGTGCCCGAGCCACCAAGAGAAACTGCCTATGGTTCTCTTCTTTCCCACCTTACCGACCAAACCGAGCGGGATTTTGCGCCGATGAATATCAACTGGGGGCTCTTGCCCGACCCTCTGGAAGAGACCCGAGACAAAGGGGTTCGACGAGCTAAAAAGCTGGAGGCTGCCAGAGCGCAGTTTCAGGCTTGGTCGGCAGAACTTGCCGAGTCTTCGCTCAAGACTGCATAAAGCTCCGGTCGGCGCGATTCGAATACGGTTGTTTCGTATCTGCCGGGAATCCCTCGGGTTCGCTTGATGTCCGCTTGAGCCAGATCCAAGTCAGCAACCAAAACTTCTTCGTTTCGGTGGTCGGCGCTTTGGAGCACTCTCCCGGTAGGGTCGATGATCTTGCTCTTCCCGATAAACCTGAATCCGTTTTCCTCTCCAACTCGGTTGGAAGACGCAACGAACACCCGGCTCTCAGCCGCCCTGGCAACCGCAAGAACATCGGCGCTGATCTCAGCACCCTCGGGCCAGTTGGTGGGTACAACGATCAACTGTGCCCCTTTCATTGCCAGTACGCGCGCAGGCTCAGGGTGTCGCACATCGAAGCAAATCAAGACGCCAATCCTGCCGAACTTTGTCTCGAAAACTGGCAGGTCTTCCCCAGGGGTTACAAATCGGTCGAAACCAAGGAACGGCAGGTGGGTCTTGTTATACTTCCTCGGCTCGGCATCTGGCTCGAAGATGGCAGCGGAGTTATAGACGCCTTGATCATCCCTTTCCGCAAATCCAACAATGACCACAACCCCTGCGCGCTCAGCGGCTTCCCTGACGACCTGTAGCGGGTGGTCTCGCGGGACAGCTTCCGAACTAAAAGGCCAATCAATGGCAATAGAGCGAGCCAGTTCCTGTTCCTCGACGCAGTATCCCGTCAAGAACGCCTCTGGAAGAATGATGACCTGAACACCTTTTGCTGCAAGGCTCTCGATATATTCGCGAGCACGCTCCGCGTTGATGGATGGACTGTCGAAAACGACATCCGTTTGGACTGTAGCGACCCGTACCATCAAGCTTCGATCAGAAGAATGATTTCGCCAAGCTCAACCAGCTGTCCATCTTGGGCAAGAATCTCGCGAACTTTGCCCGATACCGGACTCGGCACCTCATTAAAGACCTTCATCGCTTCAATGAGACCAACACAGTCCCCAGCGACGATGTCTTCTCCAACGGTGACGTACGGCTTAGACCCTGGAGAAGGAGCAGAGTAAAAAACGCCGGACATTGGACTGGATACAGGAATGCCGTCCATCCCTTTCTTGGGCGCAGGCTCGACTTGGGGTGTTGCGGCAGCCGGTGCCATCATGGAAGCCACCGAAACCGAAGCCGTCCGGTCGCGCACAAACTCGACTTTGATGTCTTCGTCGACGAGTTCAGCCTGAACGAGGTCGTACTCTTCCATCAACCCCGCCAATAACTCGATCTGCCGGCGAACGTCGCTCATCACAGTGATTATGACTCCTGAAGGGCAGCGGCATAGTCCGTCGGTAAACTTGCCAACGATGAGTCATCGTATCGAGCGCGATTCGCTGGGTGATGTGCAGGTACCAGCAGAAGCTTTCTGGGGCAGCCAGGCTGAGCGCAGCCGCCAACTGTTCCAGATCAGCGGTCAAAGTGTGTCTCCAGAGCTTGTAGAAGCCTATGTAACCCTGAAGATGGCCGCCGCCCAGGCAAACACCGAGCTAGGGCTTCTGCCAAAGGAGATTGGCGAAGCGATGGTGACGGCAGCCAGAGAGGTCCTCAATGGAATGCACCGAGACCACTTCCCCGTGGATTCGTTCCACATGGGCGCAGGAACGAGTCTCAACATGAACGTCAACGAGGTTCTCGCGAACCGAGCCGAGGAAATCCTGGGCGGTGCGAAAGGCGAATACCAGCGGGTGAATCCGAACGATCACCCCAACTACGGTCAAAGCACCAACGACACCTTCCCTTCTGCGATGCGGATCATGGCAAGAACAATGCTCGACGACTTATTTCCCGTTCTGGATCGTCTCGCAGATGAACTTGAGCGAAAGGGCAAAGAGTTTGACCACGTTCTCAAGTCCGCAAGAACTCACTTGCAAGACGCAGTGCCGATTCGGTTAGGGCAAGAGTTTGCCGCCTACGCGCTCACCATCCGGAAATGCCGAACTTTCTTTGAATTAGCGGCAAACCATTTGGAAGAACTTGGGATTGGTGGCTCAGCGGCTGGAACCGGGCTCAATACCCACCCGCGCTACAGGTTCCTCGTGGTTGAAAACCTCAAGAAGGAGACAGGAATCCCGTTCCGTAATGCAGAAGATCTTCCGGAAGCCATGCAGAGTCAGCTGCCAATGTCCGTCCTTGCGGCGGCAATGAGGCTTTTCTGCCTGGAAATGACCCGAATCACCAACGACTTGCGACTGATGAGCAGCGGACCGTTAACCGGCCTGGCAGAAATCACGTTGCCACCCGTTCAACCGGGCTCAAGCATCATGCCCGGCAAAGTGAACCCCAGCATGGCAGAGAATTTGAACATGGTTCTTTTCCAGGTTCTGGGTCAGTGCCAGGCGATAGACTACGCCGTTCAGGCAGGCCAGCTCGAGCTCAATGTGATGATGCCGGGGATGGCGTTCAGCGCGAACTTCGGCATCAAGCTGCTGACCAACGGTTTGGAAACCTTCACCACCAACTGTGTTGCCGGAATTGTTGCCAACGAAGACCGATGCCGGTACTACGCGGAGATCTCGCCAAGTTTGGCGACCGCCTTGAACACTTATATCGGTTATCAGGAAGCGTCCAGGGTCGTCAAGCAAGCGCTGAAGGAAGGCAAAACCATCCCGCAAATCGTGCGAGAGCGAGGGCTGCTGGACGAACAGACCTTGAGCAAGGCACTCGACCCTGCGCTGCTTACTGAGCCTGGGATTCCTGGGAAGGATCTGTAGATTTCGACCCTTTCAGGGCGTTTTCCGCTTCCTCCCATACCTCTTCGGTCGGTGCCCCTAGATAAGCGAGTACCGGGGCACCATTTCGAACCACAAGAGCAAAGCTGTCTCGCTCAGACAGGTCTCCTAACTGGCGGAGAAACTCGCCGCTCTCGTCGTGAATGGCGAATGCAAACGAGTGCTCACTAGGTGGAAGCGCCATGAAGTACGAGGTCATGTCTGTTGGGCTCGGCCGTTGCTGAACAAGAGCCCACTTTGCCAGATCACCTAAACCTTGCGAGTGCGCCAGCTTCATCCAGGTCCGCCCCTGCAACACAAAGTTGGGATTGATGCCGCCGATGATCAGGGCGTCTCTGTGATCATCCGGAAGAAGGTGCGTCAACACTCCCAAGGTCTGAACATCGAGCTTCCTGGGTGAGTACGGCTTTTTCCAGAGCACTTGAGTGACCTACTCGTTACAGGCGGTAACGACCGCTTCTCTCAGCGAGACCTCATCTCGGGGGTCTCCTCTCCAAACGATGGAACCTTCCCGATCAATGACGACCGCATGAGGGAGGGCAACAACCTGGAACATGTCGGCTCCGACGCCGTTAGCGTCGAGGTAGATCGGCAGCGTCATTTCGTTGTCTTCTAGCCATGTCTTCACTTTGCTGGCATCCTCGTTTGTTACTGCCATCACCTTCAAGCCCTGGGGGGAGAACTCGCGACTAATGGACTCAACTCCAGGCTTCGCGGTGATGCACATCGCGCACCAAGTTGCCCAAAATTCAAGCAATACGGGGTTTCCGTGAAGGCTCTCGATCGCTACTGGCGACTGATTCTCGATACTGGCGAAAATGGCGGGAGGAGCCTTGGAGCTCGCCTGTGCCACTTCGGAGTTTGTGGATTCGCACCCGACGAGCGCTAGGGCTGACAAGAGAGGCACCGCGGCAAGACCTCTGACTAGATTCAAATTCGAAAAGACCTCATGTTCTGGTTCCGTTCGATACGGAGGCTACTTTAAGGAATGAGTTCGGCATCTGCTTTAGTTCCCCGAAAATGGAACTTTCGACAAGTTTCGAGCATAGTTAGAGGGGCTTACCCTTCTCTGTGCAACAGTCCATCGAAAGCTCTGCCCCACCTGAAAAGCACGAGAGTGCGGCACGGATCGTCTGGACACTTGCCTGGCCCGCGGTCGCCCTGAACTCCCTTCAGACGCTGAACATGCTGCTCGACACATTCTTCGTGCAGCAACTAGAGCGCTCCGCATTAACGGCACACGGTGCCTCGACGAGCATCATGTTCTTGATGTTCTCGCTCTCCATGGCAGTCGGTACGGCTGCTACGGCACTAGTCAGCCGCGCCTTTGGCGCCAAACAGGTCGAAGAGTTCATCGCAGCGAACCGCCAGACGATTTCGCTCGCGCTGGTTGTAGGAACGCTGCTCGCCGGCATCTGCATAGCCATTGCCCCTGGTGCATCAGCATTTTTTACTCCAGCCAGCGATCCCAGGTCGGCGGACCTGATGCAGCAATTCCTCGTGGTTTACGCGCTGGGGCTGCCGGCGATTTACGTGATTCAGGCACTTGCCGGCTCCTTGAGAGGAATTGGCGATACGAAGAGCCCGATGGTGATTTCGGGCATTCAGATTCTGCTGCACATTCTGCTCAACTACATGCTCATTTTCCCGCCTCGTGAGCTGCCGATCGGCATCACTCTTCCTGGGTTTGATTTAGGGTTCGTCGGTGCCGCATATGCTCTCACAATCTCGGCGTGGCTGGCAGCGGCGGCCTACGTCATGTGGACCGCCAGAACCCCGCTTGGCGCATCCTGGCAGATCGTGATGCCCATAAAGGCGTGGGTAAAGCGAATCACCCGTCTTGCCCTGCCTGCGGGAGTCAATCAGGTGGTGAGGGTCGGCTCGTTCAGCTTGTTTATCCTAGTGCTTCGCGACGTCCCGCAAGGGGAGCTAGGACTTGCTGCGCTGCGGCCCGGAATCACCATTGAGTCATTTGCTTTCATGCCCGCTTTCGGGCTCTCTATTGCTGCGGCTACGCTCGTCGGCCAGAGCCTCGGAATGAAGAAACCCGAGAGGGCGGAAAAGCTGGCGCACACCTCGGCGCTCCATGGGCTAATCGTCACGACGATTATTTCAGTTCTGCTGTTTGTGTTCGCCGACCCTCTGGCGCGCGCCCTTACCCCTGCACAACCCGAAGTCGCCTTTCACACGGCAAATTTCATTCGCTTCCTGGCGGTGACCGAGCCCTTCTTCGGTATCGGAATGATCTATATCGGTGCCATGCAGGGTGCTGGAGATACTGTGCGCCCGATGTGGATCTCCATCATCTGCCTCTGGGTTCTTCGCGTACCAATGGCGTTTCTCTTCGCGTTCACCTTGTCGATGGGCGTAAACGGAGCTTGGCTCTCGCTAACCGTCTCTCAGTTGGTTCAAGGCATCTTTGCCTATTGGCTTTGGAGGAAGGGGTTCTGGAAGACACAGAAGGTCTAAACCGGTAGCGCGGTCTTTGACCCCAATCCGGCACCAAAGCTTCCCTTGATCTCTTCCAGAGTCGCCGAAACTCGACTCTCTCCACAGTCAACCTGTAGGGCACCGCTAGTAGCATTTAGGTGCCCAACCACGGCGAAAGTGAGCTTTGGCATCCCGCAGAGCTGCTCGAACTTTTCCAACTCTTGAGGGCTGACCGTGCAAAACACGGTTCCCGGTATTTCTCCAAAAAGCGACTCGTCGAGCCGGCTTTGCTTCGGCAGCGATACCTCCACGCCGAGACCTGTAATGGCACAAATCTTTGCCAGAGCAACCAGCGCACCGCCGAACGAAACATCATGAGCGCCCATTCGAATCCCCTCGGCGCAGCACTTATGAAGCAAATTGATCAGCGCCACTTCGTGGTTTACGAGGGGACGGCGAGGGAGCCCAGCTTCCAACTTGTGTCTAACCGCCAGGTACTCGCTGCTGCCTAGTGAAGATGGAGCACCTTCAGCTTCTTCGGGGGAAATGAGAACTACCAAGTCTCCATGCTCTGCCTCTCGAAGGCCGAGCGGCTTCATTCCTACGGGCAGAGTGCCTACGGCACCAATCATGGCTGTCGGAAGAATGGCGGTCCCTTCGCTCTCGTTGTAGAAGCTCACGTTTCCGCTGATGACCGGCGCCTCGAGAGCCTCAGAAGCATCTGCTATTCCCTGGACGCACCGTTCAAAAAACCAGAACGACTGAGGAATTTCTGGATTCCCAAAATTGAGACCGTCTGTAAGAGCAAGAGGCTTTGCGCCCATGCACGCTACGTTTCGGCAGGATTCGTATACGGACAGCAAGCCACCTGCATAGGGGTCGAGCGAAGTCGCCCGTGAATGTGCATCGACCGCAAGCGCGATAGAGTACGGAGTGCCTCGCAGGTGTATCACAGCTCCGTCGCCGTTACCCGGACCCAAAAGGGTCTGCGTCTGTACCTGGAAGTCAAATTGACGGTAGATCCACTCCCTGCTCGTCACATTAGGCGAAGCCAGCAGCTGCAATAGCGCTTTCTTTGGGTCCTTCTCGTCAGGAATCTGCGAAAGGTCAAGTTCTGCAGCTGCGACAGCCGAGGCAGAAGGCTCAGGCTGAATCTTATAGGTCGGGCACTCGTCCGCGAGCAACTTGGCAGGAAGGTCGGCTACCACCTCTCCTGCCTTTTCGATGATGACCCTGTCTCCTTCTATCACTGATCCGACTTCAACGGCATGGAGTCCCCACCTATGGAAAATCTCGATGATCTCGCCCTCCCTTCCCATCTCAGCCACAACGAACATTCGCTCTTGGGTTTCACTGAGCATCATTTCATAGGCGCTCATATCACTTTCGCGCACGGGCACAAGGTCAAGGTTGACCCGCATTCCCACACCGCCCTTCGCAGACATCTCAACCGTGCTGCAGGTCAGGCCAGCGGCGCCCATGTCCTGAATCGCTACCACAGCACCGGTTTCAAGCGCCTCGAGTGTTGCTTCTATGAGGAGTTTTTCGGCAAATGGATCGCCAATCTGGACGTTCGGGCGACTTGCTTCGGAGTCGGCGCCCAGCGCTTCAGAGGCAAATGTCGCGCCGTGGATTCCGTCTCTGCCTGTTGCGCTTCCCAAGTAAAGCACCGGGTTCCCTATTCCGCTGGCACCTGCCGTTGTGATCTGATCCACCCGAAGCACTCCAACGCACATCGCGTTCACCAACGGGTTTTTCGTGAACGATGGGTGAAAGAAAACCTCACCACCAACCGTTGGAATCCCTACGCAGTTACCGTAGCCGGCAATGCCTTCCACAACGTGCTCAAACAGGTACCGGTTACGGGCAACGTCGGCTCCGGCTCCTTCAATTGGACCAAAGCGAAGCGAGTTCAACAGCGCCACAGGACGTGCACCCATGGCAAGAATGTCTCTCACAATACCTCCCACCCCAGTTGCAGCACCTTGATACGGCTCGACTGCGCTCGGGTGATTGTGGGACTCGATCTTCATCGTCACGGCGATCCCGTCTCCCAAAGCTACCACCCCAGCGTTTTCATGGCCACCCCCTTCGAGTGATTCTTTGTACTTCTTGAACCGCGCGAGAACCGGGCGGGAGTGCTTGTATCCGCAGTGTTCACTCCACATCACCGAGATCATTCCCAACTCCACAAGATTCGGCTCTCTGCCCAGCTTTTGGAGAATGATTCCGTACTCGTAATCGTTCAAACCCATGGAGTGATAATCTGCTGAAGTGATGGAAGGCACGTATCGTATTATGTTGCTTTTGCCCGCAATGTGCCTGCTGATGCTTTCAGTCTCGGGTTGCGACAACCGTTTTGCCTGGGCGGGCGAGTGGCACGGTGAGCGACAGTTGCCGGACTCGGCCGAATCAGACACCTACATGCTGAACACAGCACGGTCAATTCGCTTGGAGATCGCTCCCGAAATGACCGCTCGGGTACAAGATGCGGGCATCACAATGGACGGATATGTTCGAGGTGGCACGGAGAGCGCAGAGTTTCATGTTCAGAATCTTCTTGGCAGGCCAGTTGAGACCGTGCCAACGTTCAACCCGCAGCCAATTCGACTCGAAGTGGTCACGGAAGACGAGATCACCTATTTCAACCCGAACGGGTTTGACCAAGGCCCAATTGTTTTGCGAAGACAATCGAAACCCTAGCGACGTCTGAACCGTAAGCACTCTGGAAAACCAAAATGGGCATCTTTCTGATCATTCTTTTAGCGATTGTCATCTTTCTCGTCGTGTTTTTCTTCGGCATATACAATTCGCTTGTATCTCTGAGGAAGCAGGTTGATAACGCCTGGGCTCAAATCGATGTCCAGTTGAAGCGGCGCTATGATCTCATTCCCAATCTCGTTGAAACGGTCAAGGGATACATGCAGCACGAGCGAGAGACACTGGAGAAGGTGGTCTCGGCAAGAAATCTAGCTCAAGGTGCCCGAGGGGTTTCTGAAAAGGCTGCCGCCGAAGCGCAGCTCACGACTGCGTTGAACGGATTCTTTGCCGTTGCCGAGCAATACCCCGACCTGAAGGCGAACACCAACATGATGCAGCTTCAGGAAGAGTTGCGAAGCACCGAAAACAAGGTCTCGTTCGCCCGCCAGTACTACAACGACATCGTTACCAGCTACAACATCAAGCTGGAAACAGTTCCGAGCAACATCGTGGCAAACATGGGCGGGTTCAAGCCCCGAGAGCTATTCGAACTCACCGACCCCACTCAGCGCGAAGTCGTCAAGGTTCAGTTCTAGAGCCTTTTCGAACCTGACTCGGCGCAATTCCATACTTGGCTGAAAATGCCCGGGAGAATTGCGCCACTCCCCTAAAGCCCACGGCTTCGGCGACAGTCTTTACCGGTACCGTGTCGTGCTGGAGCATAACAAACGCCCGCTCCAACCGGTAGTTGTTCAGATACCGCTGGAATGGGACGCCCGTCTCGCTACGGAAAACCTGTCGAAAGTAGGAGGGACTGATTCCGGCCGAAGCGGCAATGTCAACATCTCGCAGATCTTGAGCAAAGCCTTTCTCGATCTTCTCAAACGCGATCGCCGTTACTCTCTCGGAGATCGACTGTGGATCGTGCAGGTCGTTCTGGGTTACTTCCCTTAGAATGCCGTAGGCGGTTTGTTTGGGGTCGGTGGTGCGAGTAGCCTGCTCGAGAAGACATGCAGTACGACCAATGCCCAATCGTGCTGCCGCGCACGAGAGAAAGCCTGCTGTCGCCATCTTTAGCAGCCTGTTTCGCTCTAGTGGGTTCGGTTGCTGCTGTGCAAGCATTTCGATCAGCTTGGAGCCGCTTTCGAATGCCGAACGATACTCGCCGATCCGGATCTGCAACATGACTTGGGTGAACAGGAGGTCCTCTTCGCTTCTGGAACCCGCAGGAAGCGCAACCCCATGGCGATGCAGAAGAATGTCGAAGATGACGAAGCTCGATGCGGTGCCGAGATCCCGGAATTTGAATTGATCGACAACGATCGGCTCCTCCAGTTGGAACCTCAGAGCCTTGACCAGGCACGGGCCCAACTCAGCGTGCTTGACCGTTCCGATCGTCTCGTACTCCGCCAGGTCACCTATCGGAAGCTCCGGCCAGGGTTCGTTCGCAACGAAATAGTGCTTCCCTTTCTGAAGCTCCTTGCGGAAAATTAGCTTTCCTTCGGAAAGCAACTCAATCGCTGCCCCGTACGAGCCCGCCGGTTCGGAATCTGCATCGGCATACAAAGCAAATACGCCTACTAGGGTTATGGCAGAGATGGGCCCGACCTTCTCGGGCACAGCCGCCTCCAGGCTAAAAGGAAGCGAGCGTGCTGGGTGCCCTCTTCGAACCCCTCCGTTGCTTTGCCAGGCAGGACGCCCAGAAAGGAACATTCCAACCTTCGGGGCTGGCTGTTTGAAAACCAGCCCCGCACTCGGTCTTGCGAACTCCAGCGGCAAAGTCTTTCGCCGCGTTACTTTTTCAGCTGATACCGGCATTCACTCCGCTTGGTTGTCGGTGGTCACGTCTTCCAGGCGAACCCGTGCGTGAGGCAGATGACCCAAGAGGCTGTCTCTGATGCCTTGAACCCTTGGGCTGACTAGTTCCGCGTCTCGCTGGAAGTAGATGGGAATCCATGGCGCATCTTGTAATACGATGTTTTCTGCGCGGTTGTAATTCGACAGCCGGAACGCCATGTCCATGCTGCGGTCTGCCTCTGCGCACAACCTGTCAAACTCTGCGTTTGAATACCCAATCTTGTTCTCGGGACCGTCCGTCATCAACATCAGGCTAAGGAAGTTTTGCGGGTCTAGGTAGTCCGCCATCCACCTCATGTGGAAGAACGGGATTTCCCCTCGGTTCCAGCGGTTGAGATAGGCGCCCCATTCCATCGTTTGCAGCCTGGCATCCACTCCAAGGTTTTTCTTCAGTTGGGTAGAGACCGCCTCAGCAACAATTCGGATGTCGGGCCGAGCTTCTCGGAATGAGAGCTCAAAAGGTGGCAATCCCTGACCGTTGGGATAACCCGCCTCCGCCAGTAGCCTTTGTGCTTCTTCAGGGTTGAATTCGATGGTGTCGGGAGATTCTTGGTGACCTGGCACACCCGGAGGAACGATTCCCTTCGCTTCCTGATTGATGCCCCCGAGGATAGTATCAACGATATAGCTGCGGTCGATCGCCATGGCGAACGCTCGGCGAACCCGTCTGTCCTTGAATGGCTCGTAGGCGTCTTGGTTCATGCCGATGTACCAGATTGCAGGCCGGTCATAGAACTTGAGCTGGCTTGCCAGCACCGGATCCTTCTGCACGGCGGTAATGTCTTGCCGCTCAAGGGGGACAAGATCAAATTCGCCGGTCCTAAACTTGTTTAGCCTTGTAACTGGGTCGGGAGTAACCGGCCGCTCGATAGCTTCGATTGACGGCGCACCATCCCAGTACTCTTGATTCGCTTTCAGAACGACGATCTGATTCGGCTGATACGATTCGACCACGAACGGACCCGTCCCGATCATTTGGTCGATCCTAGTGATTCCTTCGTTCTCAGGAACGATTCGAGGATTGAGCACCCACGAAACCGGATAGCTCATTTTGCCGAGGAAGAACATCGCTGGCTCCTTGATGGTGATCTGAATCTTGTTCGGGGCGACGACTTCAACCCCTGCGACTTCCTCTGCCTCACCGCGAAGCTTTTCTTCTACCCCCACGATGTCGGTCAGATAGTTCGCCGCAGTGGAGCTGTTCACCGATGGGTTCGTGTTTCGCTCGATCGTCCACTTGAAATCCTCGGCAGTGACCGGGTCGCCGTTGGAAAAGGTAGCGCCTTCACGAATCGTGAACGTGTACACCCTGCCGGCGTCATCGATTTCCCATGACTCTGCCAAGGCTCCTTCGATCTCGTTGTTGACGTTCCAGCGGACCAACCCTTCGAAGACTTGCTGAAGCATGTCGTTCGTGTCGCCATCTTGAACCAAACCTGGGTCGAGCGTCGTGGGATTAGCAACGATTGGGTAGCGGAAAACATTCTCCTTACCCGCACTCGCTCGCTCTGAGAAACCACCTTGGCCGCACCCTGCAATCGCTAAAAAAACAGCCGGCACAACAAGGCCGGCAATCATCCATCGGAGCATGGAGAGAGTTTACACTTTTGTCGAACCTGGGCCTGTGGTGTCGAAATGGTGAACCAGCACCTGAAACGCTGGCAACCTTGCTTCGAGGTGGTGTTGCCACACCTCGAGTAGCAGTCTGAGGGTCTCGCAGGGCGCATTAAGTGCCTTCGGAGGCTCCTCAACTTCTTGAAGTCGTGCCGCGGTCGTTGTTGCCTTTAGAAGTTCTTCTTGCGAAAGGGGAATGTGTTGGTTTGCTTGTCCCCATAGGCTCTTTCCGTTTGTTTGGAAAATCTCTTCGAAGTCCTCGCCATATCCAGCAAGGCTCAACAGGTGCACAGCGCACCAGGAAAAGACTGCGGGGGTGTCTACTGCAACATCAAGCAGTTTCAGACTGTGGATGGCAAATTCAAACTCGTCAGGGTCTGGGCTCTCCCAGGGCACTGCCGCTTCGATGATCTCCATCAGAGTCAACGAGGCGAGCAACCGGCTGTAATCCGAGCGTAGTTCAACCAGCGGAGGTCCGAGTTGAGCCTGCGTGATATAGCGGGACTTGCCGCGCCAGGCAATATGAAAGTCGGCAACGACCAGCGGCTCGCTGACCCCCGCTAATCTAGACCCAGCTTTGCGCGCTCCTTTTGCTAGGGCTTCAATCTTCCCATACTCCCTCGTAAAAAGAACAAGGGACCGATCTGATTCAGATCGATCCCTTCGTCGAAGTACGATCGCCTCTACGACGGCGCTCGGCACAGACCTAGCCGCCGCCGAACGGCCGCATGATCACTGGTATCAGACTGTCGCGCAGCCACTCAATCCAGATGAAGTACATTCGGTCGATTAGCAGTGCGAATCGGGTCATGACCGTGGAGCCAAAAATTGCACCAAAACCAATCATCATGAGCCAGCGACCATAAAGCTGAAGCTTGTTGAACGCCTTGTTCTTGGCTTCAAAGCTAAACAGGAAGTAGCTAAGCACCGCGAGAAGTGTGAACACGAAGATGATGTTGCTGATCGCCTGGCTGGGATAGACCTGCGCTGCAATTTCTGCTGCCTGATCCGGTGTCAGTTCTTGGCCAGACGGGACCGTGAAGCTCGACCAAGTGGTCGGCAGCATGGTCTTCATGGAGTCCTGAATCTGCGGCCCGTAACGAACCCACCAGACCTGGACTTGCTGACCTGCCCAAAGCCCAAGAATGATTCCAATTGGCACCCGGCTCATCCAGTTGTACTTCGGACTGAACACAAAGTAGCCCATAAGGCCAATAGGCAGAAGCAAGACGTAAAGGAAGAAACCGGGAGTTCCTGGGGTGGTTCCGTCTGGCGGAACGCCCACCATCTTCTCCCACCAAAGCGGGATGAGAACCTCAGTCGTGATTGCCACAATGGACCAGCCAACAGCAAGACCGAGGAAAATGTGCTCGAAGAATCTGTAAAACGCGTTCTCGCGCGCTAGAACGGTGTAAAGCGCTATTGTGGCGACAACACCGACCGTGATCTTGATAAACAGATAAACGTCGATGCCGGTCATCTAGCTCGTCTCCTAGCTCTGCGAGCCATGATCATTCCCACATTTCCAACGACAACCGCAATGATCATTAGCGCCAATGCACACTGAAGCGAAAGGAAGTAAGCCATCCCGCGTCCGTAAGAGACGGGTCCCCCAAGCGGAGGCGTGATCGGCCGATTCTTTACCGGGTTCGCGACTCTACCGTCCTCACGGAAATTGACTCCGCCGGCCATAACCGTCTCGAGCTCGACTGTTCCACGCAGACCGCCAATCATCCCGACCAACTGGCGGGATTCATAGTAGACCAGTGTTTCTGGTGCCATAACACCAGTTACCAGTGCCGCTAAAGTAACCCTGCCGCTCATACGTTCGATCAGGATGTCAATGGTTCGCGAACCGGTGATGTTGATGTAAAGCGGGAAGTCTCCCAGACTATTGATCTTCGATAAGACTGGGCTCTGGAAGACGTTCGTAGGGATTCCCTGGTTGTTTGGGTTGGTTCGCCCTGCCCAGGCACGCCGGACATCGGTAACCATTGCGTTTGCAAAGCCTTCGAGGTTCGGGAAGTATCCAAGGTCGATCCAGTCGTCCCAAAGCCGATAGGTTCTTAGCCCCAGCGCCTCCCTTTCGGCGTTGATCGATACGATCACGTCTCGAGCGACCTGTGGCGCCTGCGGATCAGCTGCACTGAAAAGAACGAACTTTAGGTCTCGCTCCATCACCAGCCGCAGCAGTGCCTCCATCTGGCCAAGACTCTCACCACGGGTGGAGTTCGTCCAGTCGCTTTCCAGAACGATGGTGCTCCCCTGCGGGATGTTCATCATGTACTGGTAGAAGTCGACTGTGCTGTTCGTGGGCTGTGTAGGCACAACCACGCTGAAGAACAGCGGCACACTGGTGACCACCAACAGGATGATGTAGAGCACCCCACGCGGAACCGACTGCATTCGTTCGTACAGCGTGGGATTTGGGGTCGGTTGAACTTCAGTCATCAGGTTGTCACACCTCCCCGCTCGATTCCGAGCCAAAGTCTAAGCCCCATCGCAAGAGCCCCGATACCGATGCCAAAGTCAAGGGCACGAATACCCGGAGTTTGCATGGTCTGCCGAATCCACTCAGAGATGTTCGCCAGCTTCAAGTTGTTCAGAATGCTTCCCTCGTTGTTACCTGTCATCAGGTTAACCAGAGTGTTCGACCAGTCCTCAACATACGCCATCAAGCTAAGCATAACGATGAGCGCAGTCGCCAGAAGGACGGTCGCCTCAATACTTCTGATTCGGAACGCTCGGTAGGCAGCACTAAGGATGTAGAAAGCGATGAGCGAGAACATCGCGGCGTCCATTTGCTGCAATAAGCCATCGAACAGAAGGTCTCGGCCAAACTGCCAGATTCCCCAGTTCTGCATTGAGCCGAACGCGGCCGGGTCAGCCGATTGTTGGATGCTGATCCAGTTTCCAAAACCGAAGATCATCATCGCCAGCATGCTGAATAGCAGAACCAAGCTGAAGGGCCAGTACCTCTGCCTCTTGATGAACCTTCCGAAATGGATCCTGAGAAGCGAATAGACACCGAGACCTAGCAGGAACGCCGAGAGGATGTTGGCGATGTCGCTAACAACGGGCACCGCATCCTGCAATCCAAATGACACCCGTTCAACAAAGGTTACGGGAGCATCGTTAGCGGTTCGGGCTTGCGCAGTGGGCCAGAAGTAAAACAGGACCCAGAACGCACCAGCGATAAAGGTGAAGAAGCAGACGATCGGGCGTCGGAATCTCGATGGTGCCCGCATCAGCCCGATAATCACCACGATCGCGATGATAAAGGTCACGATGATTTTTGTGACCAACATCGGGTCCCCATTGGGACCATTCCAGAAAGAAGGTTGTACGGTCTGAAGTTGACCCAGCAACGGCAGCATCATTCTGCAGGTACCCCCTCCCAAATCTCGCGCTGCGGTCTAGGCACTTCTCGCGGCGCCATCGGCTTGGCTCGGAACAGGCGACCAACGGAAGTTTGCGCTGGCGATTTCGTTCTCGATTCCACCTGATAGGTCTGATTCGCGCGCTCTTGAACGGTCTGCGGAATCATGCTCCGCTCAACTGAATTCACCAACGCACCTCCGACAATCGTTGCGATAATGAGCAGCTTGCACCAGTCTTGACCCACAAGGCTTCCGACCAGAACTGGCTCTCTGGAAAGGTATGCACTGGCTGCATAAAACTCGTCTGCGATCAACACATAGTCGCAAGCCGCGATAAAGAACGGTGTTTGGGTGTTCGAAGTAGAACCAGCGACCTGGATTGCACCAACGCTGTTTGCGGTTTCTGCGAGGATCAAGGATTCGGCGAAGAACTCACCTAGGAAGAACGTTGCGGCACAACGCTCGCGAAGAATGATGCCGCTGACGCCTGCCGCGAACGCGAACTGTCTATCGGATACGAACTGGACCGAATCCGGTTCGAATCGCTCGATGACGCCTTCAGTTTGATACACGTCGCGAATGACTTCCTGAGCCACCGTATACACCGCAGCATCTGCACAGCAGATCCTGATCGGAGTGGCAAACCTTGCCGCAGTCCGTGTGATGTATGCGAAAATCGTGATGGCCTGAACAGCGATCGCGCTCAATGGACCAATTCCTGGAACCATCAGAATCGGTCGACCCATTTCTGTAGAGCGGCCAACAGCTTCATCAATGGCGTTCAAGCCAGGGATGCGCCGAATGTACAGACCCTTCTTCCCTCCTTTGGCTCGCCAAATGTTGAAAAGGATGAAGAAAGTAAGAATGATGGTGAAGACCGGGCCAAGCCAAGCTGTATCCTGCCACTGCATTAGGCTTTAACCCCCTTTGCTTTGGCAGCGCTCAGTTCGATCGCCTCGATGAGACGTTCGACAGTGTCCCGGTCCGATAGCAGCCTCGAATAATCGTTCACAGCATTGAACCCAAGAAACGGAATGATGAAAGGCGAGAACACAACCGCAGCCTGACTGAACACGTTGGCGAGCGGTTTGTACATTTCGAGATAAAGGACGGCTGGCGCCTGCAAATGGCGCTTCTCCACCTCTGAAACGAACTTTTCGATCAATTCTGTCTTCTGCTCTTCAGTGAGCTCTTCCTTCCAAAGATCCAAATCTCGGTCCCCCGTACCTTTCCAAAGCGGCTAGAACTTCTGCCTGATTGTTGCTGTATCTCAACAACACTCCCCGAAAGGGCTCTAGCCTGCTTTCGCGTTCTAAGGGCGAAAGTTTAACCCCATCGGCGAGTAATGTTACACGCTTCACCTCATCCCAATGGATTTTTCCGAAGTGTAACCCATACCGACTGCTTGCCCCTTCGCTGTCTATCGTATATCGAACCGGAAGCATAAAGTCAGCAGTTGACCATAGAATCATGAAGATTGCGAGCGCGGCAAGGATGTAGTTCTGGAAGACGAAAACTCCGAACGCAGCGGCGCCGAAACAAAAAAGAACAACGACAACGGCTTTAGTGGGTTGAGTTTTTGCGAGATGCACCGTCCACTGAAAACCGGAGTCATGCAGTTGCCCCTCTTCCTCTGCGCTGCTCTCTTCAACTGGGACTGGTTCTACCATCTCTTCGAAGATCGATTCGCTACTCTCTCCACCTCTTTGCCCAATCAGCCTTGATCTCCTGTCGCGCTCTTCCGAATGCGAGAGCATCGGGTGGCACATCTTTGGTTATGACGCTGCCTGCGGCAACGAAGCATCCGTCACCTAGGTTCAACGGCGCGACCAGAGTACTGTTCGAGCCCACGAAGACACCTGCGCCTATCTCGGTTCGATGCTTCTTCTTGCCGTCGTAATTGCAAGTAATGGTCCCCGCCCCTATGTTTGCGGCAGCTCCAACTGAAGCATCTCCTACGTAGCTCAAATGAGGAACCTTTGCATTCTCCCCGACCTCGGCGTTCTTGATCTCGACGAAGTTACCGACCTTGACTCCCCGGTGAAGCCGAGTTCCAGGGCGAAGGTGAGCGAATGGACCAACGCTGCATTCGGCGTCCACGGTCGCAGTGTTCAAATAGCTCATGTGAACGGTGCTGTCGTCGTTCACCACAGAATCAATCAGCCGTGTTGAAGGTCCGATCAGGCATCGAGAGCCAATAGAAGTTGCACCTTCGAGAAAAGTGTTCGGCAACAACACAGTGTCGGGTCCAATTCTAACTCCGGCTTCGACATAGGTTGAAGCGGGATCAACAATGGTGACACCTCTCTCAGCAAGCTCCTTTAAGAGCCGACTACGAATGATGCCGGCTGCCTCTGCTAGCTGCCACCGGTCATTGACACCAATCGCCTGGTCCATAGAACCGAACATCGCCGGTACGACAGCGCAGCCTTCTTCGGTGGCTAGCTTCACGAAATCGGTTAGGTAGTACTCGCGCTGGTCGTTCTCTGCAGAAAACTTAGGAACAACCTCCTTAAGCAAACTTGCGCGAATGACGTAGTGACCCGTGTTCACCGTCTGAACCGCAAGTTGAGCTGGCGTGCAGTCCCTCGCCTCGACAATCTGCTCGACACCACCCTCGCCAAGAATGACTCTCCCGTACGAACCAGGGCTGTCCAACTTCACGACTCCGATGGCGGCGTCTGCCCCAGCATCCTCTGCAGCCTTTAGAAGCCGCAGGAATAGCTCACCATCAACTGCCGGCGTATCCCCAGGTGAAATGAAAACCCAATCTGAGTCATCGGGCAGAAATTCTAAAGCGCTCCTTACGGCGTCGCCAGTCCCGAGCTGCTGCTCTTGAACCGCATAGTCATAACCTTCGCCCAAAACCCCACGAACCACGTCTGCGCCAAAGCCAACAACTACGATCGGGCGGACAACACCCGCATCTCTCATTGCCCCGCAAACCCAACCAGCCATCGGCATTCCCATAAGAGGAAAGGCACACTTGGGGAGCGTCGACTTCATGCGAGTCCCTTTTCCAGCAGCTAGAACGATTCCTGCAAGTTTTCCAGGTGACTTCGAATCCATGCGGAAGGGATGCTACCCGCTCTGTTTCGCCAGGCTGGGTCAAAAATTGTTCATACTTCATTCGCCGATGTCGGTTCGTATTGTCGATCATCCCTTAGCACAGCATCTACTCACCCAGTTGCGAGATTCCAGCGCCGATACTGAGCGCTTTAGAAGAGCTTCTCAAGTGCTTTGCACAGTGCTGGCTCTAGAAGCCACTCGCGATCTGGAACTGGAAGGCACAACCGTGCAGACCCCATTAGAACAAGCGAATGCGAAGGTTCTGAAACAGGACCTGGCTATCGTCCCTATCCTTCGAGCGGGACTCGGTTTGCTGGAGCCTTATCTCACCTTCTTCCCTTCAGTGCGCGTGGGCTACATCGGTCTTGAGAGGGACGAAGAAACTGCGATCGCGAGAATCTACTATTCAAAGCTGCCCGAACTGCGTGGAGCGCTGTCGCTTTGCCTTGATCCTATGCTGGCGACAGGCGGCTCGGCGGTTCAAGCCGTCGAGCTTATGAAAGAGCATGGAGCGGACGACCTTCGCTTAGTTAGCGTAGTCGCCGCTCCTGAAGGGCTGAAGCACTTCCACGAAGCGCACCCAGATGTTCCCGTTATCTGTGTAGCAGTCGATGAAGGGCTAAATCCGCGCCGGTACATCGTTCCCGGCTTGGGAGATTTCGGCGACCGGCTATTCGGAACCGCCTGACGCTCGATCGCGTTCGATCAGATCTTTGAACGCAACCAAGAGCTGGGCGATATATTTTTTTGCTTCCTCGTCCTTCAGCTCACCGTTCTCGACTTTTGTGTGCGAAGCAGCCACGAAAACTTCCGGCGTGTAAAGCTGCCTCATGTCTGAGAACCCCAGCACCTGACGAAGGTGATACTGCGCCCGCATTCCTCCGCCAATGCTCATAGCGGCAGACATCAAGGCAACAGGCTTTTTGACGAGGCTGTTCCCACCGTATGGGCGGCTCGCCCAGTCGATCGCGTTCTTGATGACCCCAGAGTAGGAATAGTTGTATTCCGGTGTTGCAATCAGTACACCATCGGCGTCTTCGATTTTCTTCTTGAGTTCTCTCACCGATTCAGGCATGTCCCCGTCGAGATCATGGTTATAAGGCGGAATTGAATCCAGGAAAAAGTGCTCGATGGTCATTCCATCCGGAGTTTGTTCCTTGGCTGCTTCAATGAGAGCCCGGTTGACCGAGTTTCGGCTCAGAGAGCCAGCGATACCAATTATGTGCACATCAGACATACACTACAGATACTCCAATTCAGGGCGTTGATCGTCCGAAGCCCTACTGGAATGGTTAAGAATTGGTTAAGCTTCGCCAAACTGTAACCATGCTCAGAATCTTCACTTCAGTTGTTCTGCTCCTGTCGATCTTGGTCGCCTCGGCAGTTGCTCAGAAACCACTTACCGTGACCTTCATCCACAATAACGACGTCCACGGAAGGGTCGAGCCGACGACGATCAATAACCGCGAGTACGGTGGCGTCTCCCGGACCCAGACCCTCATCCGAGAGGTGAGAAACTCGGCAACGAACCCGATCTTGCTTTCTGCAGGAGACGTGTTCCAGGGAACGCTGTACTTCAACGTTTACGAGGGCTTGGGGGACCTCGCCTTCATGAACCTGGCTGGATTCCAGGCGATGGCAGTGGGCAACCATGAGTTTGACCGTGGACCGGAAGCATTCGCAAGGTTCATCGAGCACGCAACTTTCCCGGTTCTTGCTTGCAACCTCGACCTCTCTGAAGAGCCGGCATTGCGCGATCTGATCAAGCCCTACGTCATCCTTGAAGTCGAAGGGCAAAAGATTGGGATCATTGGGGCAGTCGTCGAAAATCTGCGAGAGGTCACAACCCTTGGACCGAACATCAAGGAGTTGCCTGTCATTGATTCCGTCCGAGAACAGGTAAAGGCACTTCAAGCTCAAGGTGTAAACAAGATTGTCTTGCTGAGCCATTGCGGCTTTAGCGACGAGATGCGGTACGCCCAGGAGATTCCGGAGCTTGACGTTGTCATCGGCGGTCACAGCCATACGCTCCTTGGCGAGTTCGAGGACCCCAATATTCCGGAGCCCCGTGGCTCGTATCCCATGGTGGTTGAGCACCCGGGCGGAAAGAAGACTCTGGTGGTTCAAGCATGGCAGTGGGGCAAGATTCTCGGAGTTCTCGAGGTTGAGTTTGACGCGGAAGGAAACCCAGTAAAGTGGAGCGAAAACTCAATGTTGGTCGTTGATGACAAGATCGAGAAGGATCCGACCGCCGAATCGATTGTCGCAGCGCTTGCTAAGCCGATTGAAGAGCTACGCGCGACGGTAATTGGTTCGACCGACACGGGTTTAGGCGGTGACAGAACCCTAATCCGGCTCGCTGAGAACACCATGGGGAACGTAATTGCGGACGCCATGCTGGAAAGCGGTCAAAAAGCGGGCGCGCAGATCGCTTTCATGAACTCAGGAGGGATTCGGGCGATCATTCCTCCGGGAGAGATCACTTATGACGAGGCGATCACGGTACAGCCTTTCGGAAATACGATGGTTGTATTGGAGCTAACGGGAGATGAGATCCGGCAAGCCCTAGAGCACGCAGTTTCGCGAGTTTCTGAAGGCGGCGGAGGTTTCCTGCAGGTTTCTCGAGGGTTCCAGTACACGTTTGACGCGACCAAACCAGTAGGCGAGAGAGTGGTCTCTTTTACGTTGAACGATAAGCCTCTTGCACCAAACCAAGTCTATCGAGTCGTTCTGAACAACTTCACAGCGAACGGTGGCGATGGCTTTCGGGTTTTTGCAGAGTCGAAGGGCACCCGAATTGATACCGGCGACCTGGATCTCGATGTGTTGATTGAGTACATCAAAGCGAACAGCCCGGTCAATCGCAAGCCAGAAGGCAGAATCACGAGAGTCGACCAGCCAAGCCCCGCCAACCCATCGTTCAGTCTTCGATAGACAGGTACTCCTCGACGGCGGCCTCTCCCCAAGGGGTCGCCCGAGCTTTGGCGTGTCTCGCTAGCTGAAGGAAGGCGTCAAGCTGAACCTCGAACGCCCCCAGAGAGCGTAGATGAGGATTCATCACCTGAGCGTCGAAAATCGTGAACCCTTGCTTCCGACATTCTTGCACCATGTAGTGCAGGGCGATCTTGCTCATGTCGGTTCTCCTGTGGAACATCGACTCGGCAGAGAACCACGCGCCGAACGCCAGACCGTAGATTCCACCGACCAACTCTCCGTCCATCCATACCTCACAGCTGTGGCCGATTCCGATTCGATGTAGCTCATTGAAGCAATCCATGAGCTCGTCGGAGAGCCAGGTGTCTTCCCTATCCGCACATCCTTCGATCACCGAACTATACGCCTGATCGAACGTAACCTCGAAATCTGCCTTTCGCAGTCTTTTCTGCATGGACTTTGAGAGCCTTATCCCCTCGATGGGAAACAGGGCACGGTGCCGCACGCCGTACCATTCGATAACTCCGTCGATGCTCATCGGAAATACCCCTTTCGGATACAGGTGGAGGATCATCGAAACCGGAATCAAGACTGCAAGTGTACGGCTACCGCAGCCTGCTAAACGTGGAGCTATACTTCGGCAATGACAACCGTGCAGGTAGTGACCGAGCTCCTAGAGGACTCAAGAATCCAGTTGGAAAAGTCAATCGAAGGATTACCATCCGAGCTGGAAGATGTGAGAGTCAGTGAGAACACCATGAGCCCCAAAGAGGCTGTTGTTCATCTCTCTGAGGTCTATCTGGCATTCCAAGGGTTGGTCCAAGGCAAGAAGTACGAGTGGGGCAGTTTTCTGCCTCGATCGGAGAGATTCAGCGAGTGCTTTGCCGAGGCACTTGAACTGAGAAACGAGTTGGTAGCCATGATCCTGGCGGCTAGCCAGTTCAAAATCGGAATCGATGTAGCACTTCACGACCAGTATCATGTCGGGCAGATTTGCATGGTGCGCCAGTCCAAAGACCCGACCTGGGATTGGCGAGCACTCTATCGCCATTACACCTATGACCTGTAAGTTTCGCGGAGTTGGGATCTCAACTCGGATAAACTACTAGGGTCGTGTGGCGGCGTAGCTCAGTGGTAGAGCAAACGGTTCATACCCGTTGGGTCGTTGGTTCAAATCCAATCGCCGCTACCAATTTTTTCCCATTAACGACAGTTTTGAGGAACTTCAACCAGCCGAGGAAAGCACTTGTCCAGTAGTTTCGGGCGACTCTTCCGGCTGACCACGTTTGGCGAATCACACGGTTCTGCAGTGGGCTGCATCGTAGACGGCTGCCCGGCGGGCATCCAGTTGACAACACTTGATATTCAGCTTGATTTGGACAGAAGGCGTCCGGGACAGTCCAACTTGACCACGGCAAGAGACGAGGCCGACCAAGTCGAGGTATTGAGCGGTGTCGCAGACGGAATCACCCTTGGAACACCGATCGGCATGCTAGTCCGAAACAAGGATGCGCGCCCCGATGACTACGAGGCGGTGCGCACCACTTTTCGGCCTGGGCACGCAGATTTCACCTACCGTGAGAAGTACGGCCATGCCAGCAAGAGCGGAGGAGGACGCGCTTCTGCGCGCGAAACCATAGGGAGGGTTGCTGGTGGCGCAGTCGCGAAGGCGCTCCTTCGGCAGAAGCTAGGTGTCGAGGTTCAAGCCATGGTCGCACAGGTTGGCTCGATAGAAGCAAACCTAGAACAAGGCTGGATCGATTCGGGTGCTGTTGAAGCTTCTTTGGTTCGGTGCCCCGATCCTCTGGCGGCAGAAGAAATGGAACGTGCAATCTTGTCAGCCAAAGAAGATGGCGACTCATTAGGTGGCATCATCGAGTGCCGAGTTAAGGGCGTCCCAACAGGCCTCGGCGAGCCAGTCTTCGATAAGCTCGAAGCGTTGCTGGCACATGCAATATTGAGTATCCCTGCTTGCCGTGGATTCGAAATCGGCAACGGGTTCAAGGCAGCCCGGCTTATGGGTTCGGAAAACAACGACGCTTTTGTTTCTTGCGGCAGTCAGATTTCAACCGAGACGAATCGGTCCGGAGGAATCCAAGGCGGCATCTCAAATGGCGAAGTCATCTGGTTCCGCGCAGCGTTCAAGCCCCCCAGCACGATCGCCAAAGAGCAGCGTTCGGTTACTGTAGACGGCGATGCCGCAACTCTCGCGGCGAAGGGTCGGCACGACCCGTGCGTGCTGCCCAGAGCAGTTCCGATCGTTGAGGCGATGGTAGCGCTTGTTCTGGCAGATGCTGCGCTGCTTCAGTTCTCACGCCAGTCTTTACAATCGCTTAATAATTCCGGTACAAACTCTCCGGCTTATGGTGCAGGTGGAGCTGGCTGACGTGGACATTACGGAAGACCACAAAATTCTCGCTCGAGACGTAAACTTCTATTATGATGGTCAGGCGCTTCGTAAGGTGGTGGATCGCCACTCGAAGACCGCTCCGGAAAACCTGATGGGTGCGTTTCACGCCCTCAAAGATGTGAACCTTCAGGTTCCTGCCAACAACATAACCGCGCTGATTGGACCATCGGGCTGCGGCAAGTCGACTTTTCTCCGGTGTCTGAACCGAATGAACGACACGATACAGGGGACCTACATGACTGGCGTCATTGAGATCGATGGCGAAGATATCTATGGGCGTGCCGTTGACCCCACCGAGCTCCGCAAGACCGTCGGAATGGTATTCCAAAAGCCCACGCCATTCGCCAAATCCATCTTCGAGAACGTTGCTTACGGCGCGAGAATTCACGGGTTGAGCAAGAGATCGGAACTGAACGACCTCGTCGAGGAGTCGCTCGTGCGCTCGGCGTTGTGGGATGAGGTCAAGGACAAGCTTCAGCAAAGCGCGCTTGCTCTTTCAGGCGGTCAGCAGCAACGGCTCTGCATCGCCAGAACGATTGCGGTCAACCCGGAAATCATCCTAATGGACGAGCCTTGCTCCGCGCTCGACCCGATCGCCACACAAAGGATTGAAGACTTGATGTTCGAGCTGAAGAGCGACTACACGATCGTTATCGTCACCCACAACATGCAGCAGGCCCAACGTGTCAGCGACCGCACAGCATTTTTCATGCAAGGTCGAATTGTAGAAGTCGGAGAGACGAAAACCCTGTTTATCAACCCTAAAGAGAAGCAGACCGAAGACTACATCAGCGGTCGCTTCGGTTGATGCCGCACCCGGGCACTCAGCAAGGCTTGGCTGCGTAAGAATCTACTGTATACTTGCCCGTCCCAGCATGCAAAAAGACGCAAGACTTGTCGATGCCGTACATCTAGCAACGCGCAAGCTGGCGATCAGCCAAGACTTCGACCAGGTTCTGTTGGACGTGCTTCAAATCTGCTGCGACGCAGTCGGAGCATCAGGCGGAACGGTCTACATTCACGACCCGGTGGAGCAGCGACTTCGCTTTCGCCACGTTCTGCCCAAGGAGGTCGCTGAGAAGCTTCCTTTCAAGGACATCAGTGACAAGGAAGGTGTCGCGGGCAAAGTCTTCCAGTCAAGAAGGATTGAGGTTAGCGTTTTCGATACGCCCGATGAGGGGACTAGAGGCAAGATTGCAGAGGCAACCGGGATTGTTGTGCGCACAATGGTTACCGTCCCCCTTGTACTTGCGGACGAGGACCCCATTGGCATCGTCCAGCTGATCAACAAAAAGGATGGTCCCTTCGATGAGACCGATGTTTCGGTTCTGGATACCGTGGCAGCGGTCAGCACTATGGCGTTCATCAACTCCAAGCTGATGGCGTCTCAAGCAAGGGCGTCTTCCCTTTTGGGCATGGGTAAGGTGAGCCACGATATCGGCAACTTGGCGGCCAGCCTTTACGCACAGATCCTGTATTCAGAAGATGCGCTAAACAGAATTGAGTCGTTTATTCGAGACACGAAGCCGAGTGAGGATCTCGAACACGATGTTCACACGATCGGCGAGATGTACCGGGAGATGCGCGCAAGTGTCGACCGGATCGTTGGCTACTCACGCCTTGTAAGTGACCTATCCGCTGGCCGCAAACTCAGACCAAACTTCGTTTGTGAGCCCATGGGGCCAACAGTCCTCAACAGCGCTGCGTTCCTCCAAACAGAAGGACGAAACAGCTTTGTCGAACTGATCATTGAGATCGACGATACCGCTCCCGCGACATTGCATGATCAACTTTACTTGTTCCGAATCGTGCAGAACCTGGTGGGCAATAGCATCAAGGCGGTTCGAGAGACGATTCCCGATTCTGCCGACTTGCAAGAAGGGGAGACCTACGGAAAAGTGACCGTGAGATACAGCTTCGAGGATGGAGACCACGTTCTGGCGGTATCAGATACAGGTCCAGGAATGCCACCCGAAACGGTGCAAAGAATTTTGGCGGGCGAAGCGACGAGTACTTGGGGCAAAGCTTCTGGGAGTGGCTGGGGAACTCGTATTGTGCTGGAACTTGCCCAGACTCACAACGGTCAGGTATCTATAGAGAGCGAACCCGGAAGTGGCACCACGTTCAAGGTCCGATTCCCTCATGCTGAAACTTTAAGCGATGTTCAGCCGTTCGTAAAGTAAGGGCCGGAAGGCCAAGGTCGCATTTTGTCTACGATTCGGGAAAGAAAACAACGTCAAGCATCAGTCTGGAGCTGGATAGGTTTTTTTGTACTTGGAATCGGATGCGTTATCGCTTTTGCTGCCGGCACCTTGACCGCAGGGATTCGCGAGAGCACGACCCTGACCGCTCTGGTCACCAACGTAGTCTTTCAAAAGGATCCACAAGAAGTTTTCCGAGGTAAGGATAGTCTTACTTTACTTATTTTGGGCTGCGACTCTGACGTGGACAACAAGAGACGGATTGTTCGCAAATATGCCCGGAGCGACATGATGATGGTCGCAAAACTGGACTTCAACGCTCAAAAGGTCTCAGCAATCTCCATTCCCCGTGACTTGGTAGTTCAGGTTCCCGGATTCCGACCGCACAAGATTAACGCCTACCACGCTCTCGGAAAAGATGAGGATCAATCCAAGTTGTACGCCAAGATGGCGGCAGAACACGTCCTCGGCGTTCCCATTGACCGCGTAGTGGTGCTGAACTTCGATGCTTTCAAGGAGCTGGTCGACATCGCAGGAGGCGTGACCCTCGACGTCCAGAAGCGGATGAAGTACACCGACAACTGGGGTGGACTCTTCATTGACCTTCATCCGGGTATCCAGCACCTTGATGGCGAAGCTGCAATGGGCTTTGTTCGATATCGCCGAACGGACTCCGACTACGACCGCCAGATGCGGCAGAAGCAGTTCCTGTTCTCGCTGAAGCACTCCATCATCACTAAGCCCTCAGCAATCCCCAGGATCGCCGATAAGGCCACCGACGTGCTGAATGGATCGCTGACTGCCGAAGAAGTCGCTGCGCTGGTTCTTTACACACGATCTGTTGGTGCAGAGAACATCTACATGGGCATGGTTCCCGTCATCGAACATCCAGGAACGACAGAGCTTTCTCTCAACCGAAGCGAGCTTCGCAAGACACTCGAGAAGCTCGAGTTTCTTCCTCCTTCCTACGCGCGGCTTAGACACTAGCATTGGCACCTCCGGGCGGTTTCGATTCGAAGGATGAGGCGGATGACCGGAAAAAGTCTGGACTGGTCACCCGGCGAGATCTGGTTCTCTTCATCCTGGCAATCCCGGTCGTTCTCGCAGCACTTTATCCCCTTTGGAACAGTTTGCGAATGCAGGCAATGGAAGCCGGATGCGCGCAAAACATGAGCGCAATCTACAAGGCGACCACGATTTACGCCACCCAGAACGACGCCCGCCTTCCACCGGCGTACGCAACCAACTTCGATGGCACAGTTGCATTGTTTAACGACGTTCCGTTTACTTGGGTCTCCCTAGTCCAGCCGGCTCTTTCTGAGCGCGCTTCCTTCATCTGTCCAGCCTCAACGGAAGAGGAATGGTCCTTGAGCGATCACCCTTCCATCTCTGGCGAGACAATTCCCTCAAGCTACGGAATGTATGTCGCCTGGTCGGGACGAGGGTTTTCTGATGCCTCCAACCCTTCCCAAGCGGTTCTTTTCTCGGAAACCACTACCAACGGCGCCCGAGAAACTTTCAATCCACTTCCCTTGCTTGACGGCAACGACCAAGAGATCCCAAACGACGGATTCTTGATCGCTTACGAGACCGCAAACTATGGCCCTGAAGCCTTCGACGAGGCTTTCCTCCAAATCCGAGAGTCGGAATTCGTGACCAGGCTTTCGTTCTATGGATCAGCAAACGGGCAGTTTCCCGAAGACCTGAGGGCTCGACACCCGAAAGGGAATCACGTCATATTTCTGGACGGGAGCCTCGGCTACATTCGCGCGCCAGCCGCCCGAATACAAAAACGCCGCCCAGATGAACCGTTTATCGGCTTCTGGGCGACGCGCTAGTCGCAGCTGCAGGCACCTGGCGAACTCCCAACAGAACTTCAACCGCTGCTTGAAGCTGCGGATCAGTTTCCGGTTTGCCAAACTCTCTCGGCACATCCTCGTTGGGCTTAACCTCGAGGTCCGGATGCACCCCGCCGCTCACATACTCCCCTTCTTCATCGACCACTCTGGAAATATCCGTTCCATCGGGCAGAAGATAGCGGGCAATAGTGATCTTGGCGCTTGAGCCGTCTCTTAGTGAAAACAGCTGTTGCACGGACGCTTTACCATAAGTGTGCTCACCGACCAGAGTTGCCTTGTTGTAGTGGCGCATGACTCCTGCGAAAATCTCAGAAGCGCTAGCAGATTCTTCGTTCATCAAGATCACGACGGGCAGATCGCGCACGGTCACCCTGCCGCCTTGGGTCCTTGCGGTCTCAGTGCTTCCTCGCTCTTCCATCTTCACCACCACATCTCGGTCGACGAAGCGGGAGAGCATCACAATCGCCGTTTCCAGCAATCCGCCTGGATTGTTTCGAACGTCGATCACCAACCCCTTAACACCCTGGGCCTGGAGTGATTCAAGGGCCTGGTCAAACTGGCGTGCTGTGGGCTGAGCAAACTGCAAAATCTCGATAAAGCCGATGTCGCCCGGCAAGACTTCGTGCTGGACTGTGGGCATCACAATCTGCGCACGGCGAATCGACATGTTCAGCTCTTCCTCACCGCGCAATACCGTGATGCGGACCATCGTACCTTCTTCGCCCCGAATCTTGGAAACGATGTCGTCTACGGGCGTACCCGAAACCACTTCGCCGTCTACACCGACAATAATGTCGCCAGCCTGGACTCCAGCGCGAGATGCAGGTCCATCGAAGACTCGCACTACTTTCGCGCCTAGGGGGTCAGGCGTAAGTCGACAGCCGATACCCACAAAGTTGCCTTGAGTTTCGCTAGCGAAGTCCTTCGCCATCTTGGGATCCAGGAATACGGTATGCGGGTCTCCAACGCTGGCAAACGCGCCGCTCATCGCGGCGTAGGTCAAATCTTTGCGTGTGACATTGCCGACATAGTCCGAGGCGATCCGCGCATAGTTCTCACGGAAAAGCTCCGAAGGGGAGATGTTGAAAGTGACATGAGTTAGTGTCTGTGAACCTGGCTGCGATAGCGACGGAGCCTTGCCCTGCCGGATGTCTTGCCAGCCATAACCGATGACAAAAAGAGCGAGACAGAGAATGGCGAGGAATATGATTCCAAGAAGCTGTTTCATCGTCGTGCCTCCAAAGTGGCATTGGGTTGTGCAGAGAAGCGGAATGTGCTCATCGAGTAGCCAGATCCATCGGGCAGAGCAACCACATCCAAAACGTAGGGCAATCCGGCGGTCATTCCGCCTTGCAGCCGGTTGGAGCGGTTTGTCGCCAACGCTAAGGCTAGAACCTCGGCAGCGCCGCGAACGCTCTCGTCCACGATCAAGCGGACTTCAACGGGCCCGTTTCCCGTTCGAGCAGATTTAAGTGGCTCGCCGGCATCACCGGGTCGCTCTTTGATCAGGTAGCCGTATTCCCCTTCAGGAGCCAGAACGTTGAGCAGTTCGATGACTTCCTCTGCGTTTCCAACTCCGGAGTTTCGGAGGTCGATGGTTACCGACTTCTGACCCTCTACCATGGGGCGCAGCTGCTGGGCAGCACCTTGAGCAACTCGCACCGAGATGGATCCGTCTCTTTGCTTGGCGACGATCGGAATAGTGGACTCCGCTTTTGTGATCGTCACGGTTCTCGGCTCACCGTCACGAAGGAAGCGAACCTCAACATCGCCCTCGGTTCCCACCAAAAGGGCTTCCCTTGCCCTCGCGGGCATCATGGAATTCTTGATCTTCTCTTGAAGATCTCGCCGGGCTTCATTTACTCTTTTTCGGGAAGCCTCGTCCGTACCGGCGGCAGCCTGCATCTTGCGGAACTCTTCAAGCTCGCGAGAGTTGACGACCCAACGTCCATCTACCGCATCGATTTGGTCACCCAACCGGATTCCCGCATTATCTGCTGGTCCGCCGGGGACGATCTCAACCACCTTCAGCCTGGGTATTGTGCCGCTGCCCCTGGCAGTGGACTCTTCAGACTCAGCTTTGGCAGGGTCTGAGGGGGCGGATTCAAACGCCAAGTCAACACCGATGCCTTCAAACTCACCCTGGATCATGTTCTGATAGACCGGGAATTGTCGGTCGCTCAAGAATTGCCCTAGCGGGTCATTGAGGCTAATCACCATCCCTCGAACCGCTCCTATAGCCAATCCCATGTCATCGTTAACTTCAGCGACGTATTCGCGCTTCAGGAGGTCAACGATCTGTTGGAAGTAGTCGGTCTCGGGGATCACAACGTCTCGCGAGGCGAGCAACGTTGGAATTTGCCGGTGAGTGTTGGGGGTGTTGGTATCTGTCGCCTGGCGGAGCATTAGTCCGCCCGCAAGACTTGCGAGCGCTGCTACCAGCGCGACGCTACCGAAAAGAGGGACCGTTTTTTTCATGTGGGCTGAAAGGAGTGCGTCCTTGCTTACTTAACTCAAAATAGTCTACGGAAATTCGACGCTCTGGGTATCTCGGCTTAACGAGACCTGATCTCATCGAGGAGCCGCCGAATGCGAGCGTCGTCATTAGCGGCGACCGCTGCTAGGTACGAATCCGGCACCCTCATGGCTCCACGGGCAACTGCTTCCAGTACGGCGATCACCACAATGGGCTGCTCATCCGCCAGCAAAGCATCTCGCTCACGCTCGGCTAGTTCGACCGAGTTCGCCAGCAACGCTTGGAGGGCAGCAACTCTGTTCCTGGGGCTCCGATCTGAGAGACATTGAATCAGCAGCTTGTTTGTTTCCGCACTCGCAGCTCGTTGTGCTGCATCGATTAAAGCCCTTCGAACGGTAGAGCTGTCGTCCCGAAGTCCTCGCCAGCCTTCCGTTCTGTATCGTGCAATTCCGCTTTCGATTAACGCAAGGTAGGCAGCAGTTCGAACCCCGTCCGACGGGTCGTTGACCGAGGTCCATTGAACGCGCCGCATGAACTGGTCGTCATCTCTCGGCCCCGCAAGAACGACCGCCTCTCGAACAACCGGATCAGGGTTGTTAAGAAACGCCATGAGGAGTTGCCGCGCTTCCCGGGAATTTGCCTCGGCAATTGTGCGCGCTGCCGCGACGGAAGCGCGCCAGGACCGAACAGTAAGGACTGAGGCCAACATGCCGATGGTGCGCTGGTCAGCCTTTCCGCGCAGCGCCTCAGCCGCCCACTGTCTGTGAGGATCGACCGGACCGATCTCTAGAACTCTGCGAATTGCGGCATTAGCCTCGGGCGTATCCTGGTGCCTTAAGGCAAGAATCGCCTCTCTTCCTACGAGGTTGTTCACAACAGTGGCGAGCGGAATTAAATCCGGAACCAGATCTGGCGCGCTGCGTTGCTGAAGTGCGCGTAGAGCGGACATTCTTCCCAAATCGTTGGCGTCTTTCAATCCAGCTTCTGGGTTTGCCACGGCATAAGCTGCCCGTTCCAACGGTTCTTCAGAGTCGGGTGCCGGAGTGAATACGATCGGAGCCGACACCTCCCCGCCTGGCATCAATTCAATTCGGTCTAGCTCGATGAGAACTCTGCTGACTCGGTCAGTCTCGAACCGGGTCAAGAACGGGGGGGCTCCGATTTGGAGCCCTGAAACCTTTAAGTCTGGCGACAGGCTTTGGAGCGCAACAGTAATCGTTCCGGTATATCGACCTTCGTTTCGCCGCAGAAAACCTGGCGTGATCTCGCCGGAGTTTGCAAGCGGGTCGGCATACAAGGCTGTGAGCAAGACGCTCGAAAGCACATTGCCGTCTGAGTCGATCGCGTTAAGTGCCAACGGTTCCCGGCTCGCTGTGGAGATGTTGATTTCCAGATACGGAGTTTGCGTCAAGTCCGCCTTCACACCGCTTGGCATCCTGAACAAGGTCAATCCACCGAAGCTGAAGGGCCCCCGGTCTTCAATGACCAAGCCACGGTCACGCCACTCAACCACGGCAAAGCTGCCAGAAGCTCGATTCAGCTGCTCGGAGAGCAGATTCGTACCGAACCCCTCGAACGAAATGACGGTAGCTGCTGGAGGTGTTGGCTGGCCCTCAGGGCTAAACCTCGAAGCCACTTCAACTCGCGCAGGCAGCGCCCCACTAACTCGCCCCAACATCGACCGAGCACCTGTCGATTCGATGGAGACCTCCGATGCTGGACTCGACGAGGACAAGGTGCCTCCACGCACTGCGTTGACCTCTGCTTCGATCTCGAACTGACGGCTAGCCGGGACCCACTCGGTGCGAGTTCCGGTGATCACCCCGCCGTCGCCCTGCACCGGCACAACCGGGCGGCTCACCCCGTCGACGCTCAGTTCGATCGGGCGATCTACTGTCCCCTCGTATTGGCCGACAGCGACTCGAGATTCATCCAAAATCTTCCGAAAAACATCGAATGGCAGACCACGCAACACCGGTTCGACAAAGTACACGCCTGAGCCCAAGTCGAGTTGGTTCAGCTCGGGTCCGGGGGAAGGAGGACCTTCGACTTCAAAGGCGATGTATCGACGCGCGCCGTCCACCCAATAAAGCGGCTTGGGCGTGTTTCCGGGCCAAGCCTTAGAAACGAGATCGGCAAACCGTGGCTCACAGAGAACCAGCGGCCCATAGGTGAACATCGCCTCCTTTCCTGGGGTGTACGTGTCGTCCATCCAACCGCGAAACAAGGCTTCACCACCTTTGCCCTCAAACCGAACCAGCGGAAGCTCTTCCATGACCTCGATACCATCGAGGCGCGGCATGCGCTCTAGCAGGGTGAATGGCGAGACTCGGGCTTCTTGCCATGTCGTTGCCTTCTCAGCGGGATAGCGTGCAGCTTCCCTGCCTACTACAACCGGCCAATCCGCTGGACCAACAACTGAATCGAGGTCGAATCTCGGCAAGAACCCGGTCAGGCTCTCTTCTTCGGTCGGCTGGATGGTCGGAATGATGCCGTCTTGCATCGGTGGCAGACCGTTCTCGGCTGCGTTGGTGGCGACCATTCGCACCCAAGAATCATAAAAGGCAAACCCCATACTGAACGGGTTGGCACTGGTCACGAACTCCTGGAGCGTGTGCCACTGAACCGGAATTCCGTTTTCCACGAAAAACGGGGCTACGGGCAAGTCCCGAGTTGGAGAAACCGCCAGAACGCCATTGTACGGACCACGATAAATTCGGTCCTCTGGCTCAAACTCGCCGGAGTTGACCCGCAAGCGAACAGCGTTTCTCAGCCACTCGCTGTCGATTCGGTTGTTCCCGGAGTCAAGAAAAAACCTTTCTTCGTCGCTATCCTGGAACAGGTCCCAACGGATGCGCACCTTGCCTCCCGAATACGCTTCAGCCATCTTGCTGGCGAGGGCAACCGACTCTTTGATCGCGTCGATCTGGTTGCGTGCCATTGAGCCACGCCGCTGGATCACGATGCCGTTCTCTAGGGTCTGAACGATGTGAGATCGCTCCTGGATGACCAACAAGCCCCTCCACTCTACAGGCACAGGTTGTGTAGCTCGTGAAAGCTCGGTCAGCTCGACAAGATCGCTCCAGCCGCCGTTCTTTACGAAGCGCGACGGGATAGTGCCCAGCTTCGAGAAGGGATAAACACTTCCTTCAAACTCAAACTTGAACTCTGGACCTACTTCAAGCAGGTCCGGCACGTACGCCGCCACCTGTTGAGAACCAATTGCGACGGTGCCCAGGAGAATTTGCCCGGGCCGGGTGGCTGGCTGGGCGTCGTCGAGGGCGACGAGGGCGAGAAGACCGATCAAAAGACTCAAAACCGGGTCTCCCACAGATGAATCTGTCTGAAGTCCTCCTCTGAGATCACGTGCGCATCACCTCTTGTGTGCTCCAGCCCTTCTGTTCCATCAAATCCACTGAGATCGTCAGGCAGTGATCGGATCAACGACCCGACAACTTCGCGAATCTTGACCGAATTCTCCCGAAACACCTCCAAAACGCTCGCAGCGTTTACCGCTTCAACGTTCGCAACCAGCCCGCTATCGTAGTCGGTGACGAGAGAGATGTTGACAACTGACATCCCTAGCTCACGGCAAAGATAGGCCTCCGGGTACTGGGTCATTCCGATAACGCTCCAGCCCATTGAGGTGAACCACTGGCTCTCCGCCTTCGTTGAGAACCTGGGCCCCTGAATTACGACGATCGTGCCCGTTTCATGTACCTTAACGTTGCACTTTCTGCACGCTGCCAGGGCGAGATCCCGCAACCCTTGTGAGTAGAGGTCAGCGGAGGACACGTGAGAAACAATAGGACCATCGTAGAATGTGTCTTCCCTCTTCCTGGTTCGGTCGACAAACTGATCACAAAGAACAAAGTGACCTGGTTCAATCTCTTTTTGTAGGGACCCACAGGCGCAAGGGCTGATGATGACCTTGGCACCCAGGGACTTCATTGCCCAGACGTTTGCGCGGTAGTTGATCTTATGGGGAGGGATGCTGTGGTCTCTGCCGTGCCGCGCCAAGAACGCGACGCGCTTGCCACCGATTTTTCCTATTGTGAAAGCGTCGCTCGGCGGACCATAAGGAGTATCGACCTTGACATTTTCCGTCCCTTCCAATAAGGAGTAGAACCCTGATCCGCCAAAAACTCCAACGTCAACACCCCTACCGTTCATTCGTCACTGTTCAGTGCCTTTCGCGATCATGATTCGCGAGAGACCATCGATTAGCAGTTTAACCCGTGCCCCTCTTCGCAGCAGCAAATCCGGATCGACAGCGTAGATCTGCTCGGCTTGAACGGCGCGAACGGTTGCAAGCCGGGGGTCTCGGGCGACTTCAATTCCTTGTGCTTCTCGACCGGCTACAAAGATGATCGCCGGGTTCGCTTGAACGATCGCTTCGGCGCTCATGGGTTCAAACTTCGTGCTGTCCGGGCCGACGACCTCAATCCCTGCGTTGCTGGCGATGTCCGCAAGAAAACTCTTCGTGCCAGCGGCCAAGTAATCACCGCCGCCGACAGTGACAAACATGGCAGGGACAGGAGGATTTGGGGCATCTTGCCTCGCCATCAATATCGACCCATGGATGGTATCCAATTGTGCCGAAGCCGTCAGTTCTCGATGGGCGCGGCTTCCTAACTGGGTCACCAGTAGCTCATATTCCTCCAGATTCTTCGGGTTGAAGGCGAAGGTTTCGATCCCTAACTGCCTAATCTTCTCGATTTCGTCATCTGAGTAGAGGTCAGCATCATAGACCACCAGGTCAGGGTTGATCGCTCGAAGCTGCTCGTAATCGGGTTTGGTGGTGGCTACGATGGGCACGTTCTCTGCTGGCTCTGGCCAATCGCAAGCAGAGGTTCTCCCTACAACCAGCCGCGGATCGACCATGGCAAACACGACTTCGGTCGTTCCCGGGCTCAGGCTTACGATTTTGGTTACGGGCTTTGACTGCTGTTCCGCGCTGGTTCTGGCTTCCTGTGCGCAGCCTGAAATCAAAACGAGGAGAAGTACAACGGGCGCAAACCATGCGACGCACCGGGAGAGTCTGTGGGGGATCGATAGATCATTCATTAGCTTCGCTTTGTTCCATTCGAATTTTGATTCGGTCTATGCTCGCGAGCAGTTCATTCTTTGTGCGCATGTAGGCGGCAATTTCCGCGCTGCGGTCAAGACCCAACTCTGCCTCGGCACGAAACACCTCAAGAACCCGTTCGCTGTAGGAAACTTCAGTTTCCTTCAGCGCGATTTCCGCCTCATCGGGCTCCATCGAAGCGTACCGGCTGCCAAGCTCAGAAAGCGTCTCAGCTCGCTCGTCGAAGAAGTCGGCGATTGCCTTGTGCCGCATGCGATGGCGGTCAGGAGGGACCACTTCTTTCCATCGTTGCCCAATCTTGGCGTACTGTTCGGCTATGTTCTGAAGGTGCTCGCCGAAGGCCTTCGGTCGATCTTCGGGAGGAACGGAGCGAATCTTTTGCTCATCAAACTGTCGTTCTCGCACGGAGAGTTCGAGAGCCATCGTCTGACCATAGGCCGCCTCAAACTCTGGGTCAGTAGCTACTGGGCTACTGCATCCAACAGCCAAGACGCCTAGCAACGCGACTGGGACAAGGACTCGGAGCCGGTTCAAGGGATCGAACATGATATACTTCTATCTACTCGCAGGGGTGTAGCTCAGTTGGTAGAGCGGCGGTCTCCAAAACCGTAGGTCGCGGGTTCGAATCCTGTCGCCCCTGCCACTTTCTGCCGTTTACGGGATTCGCACAGAAACAGTTTCTGTAGTCTTAGCTTCTACCCGAGTTCCAATCGGAATAGCAATATTCAAACTGCCCGGGATCAAGCCGCCGGTATCCGCAGCGCGTGAGCCCAAGTACATCAGTTCGCCCGCGATTCCCAAACCTCGTAAGCCCCGTTCAACAATCGACGGATTTCGGTCCCCTTTCGTCAGCGCAATCGCTGCTTCGATATCGGCATTGGATTGACCCTGGAGTTGCCCAGCAGCACTTTCGAGACCAAGCCCCTTCAGCGCGTCGGCGATCTCTTGGTTCTCTTGGTCGCTCATATCTTGAACGTTCCCTCGATCGAGGCGACTTCGCAACCGGGTGAGAGAGTCTCTCACTTCTTGATCCTGAACAACCTTTACCATCCGGGTCATCGCCTCTCGAATGTTAGCGTTCGACCGGCGAAACTCTACTTCGTTAGGATGACCCTCTCGGGGTTCGCGGGGAGAAATTGGGATTTGCGAACCTGTTGGCGTTGATACTGCCTGAAGTTCCACCGCTAGCCTGGCCGGTTGGTTGATTGCTGCGCGCGTGGCGCTTCCTTTTCGAGACCAGCTCACTTTCCCGGTGGCAAGCGAGCCTTTCGGAACCACTACAGTTCCGTCGACCACGACATCCTCCTCTACGATGAGCTGGACCGCCTTTCCTTCCTGAGATTCCCCCGACTCCAGCTCAGTGATGGTTACGAGCTTTATCGGCGTATTGGCTGGCAGGCTGACTTCTCTTCCCTGCTGCTCACAGCCCACAAGGGCAACGGCGAGCGCAAGAGCCGCTATCGGCAGAAAAATTCGAACAGGTCTCGACATTTCAACAATCTGAACGAATCTTGACAGGTTTTGGTGTCAACTCGTTAGCCGATGGCTCTAGTGCCCGTCTCGTTCGGACATTCTCGAAATTGGCACAAGCTCAACTCGTCCATCGAAGTAGAGGTTGCTGGATCGATCCCCTAGATTGGATGGGGGATACGTAGATCCGTCCGGACTCTCACCTTCGAGCGCCACGCTGGTTAACCATGGAACTCTCTCTTCACCCGTTCTGGCGGTAAACGGAACAGCGATCCAGGCTCCTTGTTGATTCTTGCTTGAGACAAGCGCTCCGATCTCGAATGCGACCATCTCAAAACTTGAGTCTCGACAATTGGTTGAAATCGCGGGGCAAGGTCGCTTCAGGAACCTGTCGAGTGGTGAATAGAAGATTTCGTCAGTTGCTCCAAATGGCTTGAGCTGTGCCTTCAACCTTGCCATGGTTGCAACGTGAGGATTCTCGCGGTCGAACGGAGGATGCATACCATCGCTTGATTCGCTGTACAACATTCCGGCCTTTAGAATTTGCGACAGGTTGGAAAGAGTTTGTGCCTTCTTCGCTTCATTGATGGCTTGAAGGGTGACCCAGGTGAGTAGGCCCGACAAGACGGCAATGATCGCAATCACGACCAAAAGCTCAATTAGTGAAAGCCCTTTTCGCACGTCACCCAGCCCTCATAACATTTGGCAGTACCTACTCGAAAGGCACGAAATCACACCCCCAGAATGGACCCTGCTGATAAGGAACATACAGACCCTTAGGACATTGCGGTGCCGAATAGTCCCTTACTGTGCACCAGATCCTCTTTTTAGGGGGCGAGGGAAATTGACTGGTTGGAACTCGGGTGGGACACACTCCGGGTTGCACAACAGGGTCATTCCAAAACATGGGGTCTCCTGACGGTTACCGACTTTAGAGCACTTTTCTGGCTGAGGAGGCTGTGCATGACCGGGGTGCGACGCCAGAGCAAACGCTCCGCCAATTCCCACCAGGACCCCAAAAGTCGACCCTATAACAAGCGTTAAAGTTTTCATAGTAGCAAAAACTACCCCCCCCCCCCCGGCTTATGTCAAGTACCAAAGAAATAAAAGCAAGCATCAGCCTCAGTATGTCGTACTGGTAATCTAGCCATGATGCCTCTCCAAGTCGATTCCGTTGCTCCTGCGTTCACTGCCATTCAACTCGGTTCGGAAGGGCCCGTAACCTTCGACCTCGCTGACCGAATCGGCAAGGTCAATATCGTCCTCTTGTTCTTCCCAGCAGCGTTTACAGGTGTCTGCACCCAAGAACTCTGTCAGGCTTCACGACCTGAGGGCGCCCTCAACGGTGCAGATCTTGAAGTTTATGGGCTCTCGGCGGACACCGCCTTTGCACAGCAAGCTTGGGCACAGCAAGAAAACATCTCTATCCCGCTCCTCAGCGACAGGACCTTGCAAGCAGCGAATGCCTACGATGTTGTTCTTCCAGACCTTGTCGGAATGGGACCTGCCGCCGCGCGCGCCGCATTCGTCATCGACAAAGAAGGAATCATTCGCTACGCAGAGCAGACTCCCACCCCGCTCGATCTACCAAATTTCGCGCAAATTCAGCAGGCAATCGACAGCCTGAAGTAAGGGTCTGAACCCCCTAGCGGGCATCGGTATACTCTGCGGGTTATTCCATCGCCTTCGGAGGCGCCGCAACTTTGCAGTCTGACAAATCACGTTCGTATTTATTTCTTCTACTCGTTGTTGTCCTGACCGGTCTTTCGATCTGGCAGTTCACGGTCCGGCCGTTCAATTACGGTCTCGACGTGAGGGGCGGCGTTCGATTCGTGTTCGAGATGGACACGTCCGAACTTACCCCTGACCAACGGCAGAACCTCAGTGAAGTCCGTTCCAACGTTCTAGGCGTTCTCGAGCGCCGTGTAGCGGCAGCGCTTGGCGTTGTTGAAGGAACGGTCCAGTCTAAGGGTCTCGATCAATTCATCGTCGAGTTGCCGGGCTACGCCGATGTCGATGAAGCGCGAAACACGCTGAGAACCAGCGCCCAGATTCGTTTCTATCACGCCACAACGGTCAACTCGCCTCGAACAGACTTCAGGCGCTACGCCATCGGGTCTTCAGAATCCGATAGCGACGACCCGTTTGTCAGCTTTATTCGAACCACCGACGGCAAGGAGATTCTGCCAGGCACGCCAGAGTACGAGGAGATGATCCGAAGCTGGGGCGAGCCCATTCTTGCAGGATCTGACCTAGCTGATGCTAGAGGCGAAGTCATCCAGGGGCGAATTGTCCCTCAGATGTTCTTCTCCGGTGAAGGCTCCAAAAAGATGGAGCAGTGGAGCCGGCAGTTCTTCAACCAGCAAGAGAACATCGCTGCCGTACTCGATGGTACGGTCCTGAGCATTGCCCCAGTGCAGCAAGGGACGGTTCTACGGGACAACGCCTACATCGCGGGCGACTTCCAGCCAGCCTACGTTAGAAGCCTTACCGAGATGCTCCGGTCTGGTGCACTTCCGGTCCAGCTGACCGAGCTATCCAGCAGCAGAATCGATCCTGCAATTGGCGAGCAAGCGCTCGACATGATGGTCCGCGCTGGAATCATTTCGTTTTTCCTGATCGCCGTTTACCTGGTGGTCTATTACCGGTTCCCCGGCATTGTTGCCGCCATAGCCCTCATCTTGTATGTGCTGTTTACGCTGACGGTGCTCAAGATGATCGGAGCGACGTTCTCGCTAGCGGCAATCGCAGGCTTCATTCTGTCTATAGGCATGGCTGTCGATGCCAATATCCTGGTCTTCGAACGCCTGAAGGAGGAGTTACGTGCGGGCAAAAACCTCAATGCTGCAACGAATTTAGGTTTCAAACGTGCGTTACCGGCGATTATCGACTCCAACGCCTGTACGATCCTTACGTCACTTGTGCTCTATAACCTGGGAACAGGTCCGGTCAAAGGATTTGCGACAACCCTTATCATCGGTGTTGCGATTTCACTGTTCACTGCTGTAACTGTAACGCGCTCGCTGCTACTGTTCCTCGTTGGTTCGGGGCTGGGTAACAACCCGAAGCAGTACGGCCTCAACATGCAGTGGTTTGGTGAGAAACTGGAACAGAACGCTGATTCCAAGCCCATCCGGGTGACTCAAAACTCCAAGAAGCTTCTCATGTTCGTCTTGGTGCCCGTGATACTTGCCGGTGTGTTCATCGGCATGGGTGGACTTAAGCCCAACGTCGAATTCCAGGGCGGTTTCGAGGCGGAGTACTCGATGGCTGGGCAGCCGAGAACGACCACGGAGATTCGAAGGACCCTTCGTGAAAATGGCGTTACCGGTGCGAATGTCAAGATTTCCACCGAAACCAATTCGGCGATCTTGACCATGCCGAGAACCGAAGAACTGGCGACACTGTCAGTAGAGTCACCAGAACAGGTGAGGCAACAAATAGCCGAGCTGTCTGGATTCACTGTCGAACAAGAGCTGTCGTTTACGGATGTCGGCCCGACGGTTCAACAAGAAACGGTTCGAAACGCCGTACTGGCCATTGTCATAGCCTCGCTGCTCATTGTGGGTTACTTGGCTGTACGTTTTGGATGGGGCGTTGGCGGCTTCCTTACTGGTTTACGGTTTGGTATCTCTGCCACGATCGCCACAACCATCAACGTCGTCACTGTACTCGGCGTCGCGGCAATCATGGGCATGACGTTCAGTTGGGAAGTCAGCGCGCTGTTCATCTCCGCCATGTTGACTGTCATCGGTTACTCGGTCCACGACACGATTGTCGTTTTTGACCGAATCCGTGAGAACTTGCATAGACCCAACCAGGGTGATTCTGCCGGCATCATAATGGACCGCTCGGTCACCCAATCGCTTGCTCGAAGTATCAATACCTCGCTCACGGTTATTGTTCCGCTGATCATCTTGTTGATCTGGGGTACAGCCACCATCGACCTGAAGTTCTTTATCCTGGCGATGCTGGTCGGTATCACCTACGGAACCTATTCGTCGCTGTTCAACGCGGTTCCGATCCTATACGTTTGGGATCGATTGGTCGACAAGACCAAGGGGCATGCCAAGACCCTTCTAGGTCAAGCCGAAGCGCACAAAGAACGAAATCGGCTCATATCTCAGGCCGTTTCTCAAGAGCAGGCGCAGCAGTACGCCACTGCTGGTGGCTACGGGCAAATCAAACGGCGCAGAGGCGTTGACCAGAAGAAAAAGGACGAGGAAGAAGAGGACTAAACAGCAGAACCAGTTTCTGAGTCAAAGTAACGGAGGTTCTGGGTGCTGACCCGGAACCTCCTTTTTTCTCCCCTTTTCGGAGCCTGATCTGATGGGAACAGCGCGACCAACTCACTCTTCTCTGTCTTGAGATAACACACCACCTCTGCGCCAAGTAGCTCGGTCACGTCAATGTTGGCTTCAAATCTCAGAGTTTCATCTGTTCCGTCAGCCTCTTCTGAGTCGCATAGCTCAACGTGCTGAGGCCGAAAGCCTACAACCAAGTTGCTTGCCCCTTCTCTTTGCTGCGGAAGAATCCATCGAGATCGCTCCCATTCGCACCATTGCTCGCCATCTCCGCTCTTGACATTGGCATCAACGAAGTTGATTGATGGTGAGCCAATGAACTGCGCAACGAACCTGTTCTTGGGGTGCTCATAGACAGCCGCAGGCCTACCGACCTGCTGGAGCAAGCCATCCTTCATCACCACGATTCGATCGCCCATGGTCATCGCCTCTACTTGGTCATGAGTCACGTAGATCGTGGTGGTCTTTAGCTGTTGGTGCAGCCGGATGAGCTCGGTTCTTGTTTGCACCCGCAGCTGCGCGTCGAGGTTGGACAGTGGCTCATCCATCAAGAACACTTTTGGTCTTCGCACAATTGCCCTTGCAAGCGCCACCCTCTGCCGCTGCCCTCCCGAAAGCTGAGAAGGCCTTCGATCCATTAGCTTGTCCAGTTCCAGCAGCTTGCCGGCATTATCGACGTCTCGGTCGATCTCGACTTGTGCCCTCTTCCATTTTCTGGGCTTCAAGACTCGGTTCCACCAGCCACCCTGTAGCCGCAGCCTCAAGCCAAAGGCGATGTTATCGCGAACCGTCATGTGCGGGTATAGCGCATAGTTCTGGAAAACCATCGCAATGTCCCGATCCTTTGCTGGAACGTCGTTCACTTTGCGGTCGCCAATCAAGATCTCGCCGTCAGAGATCTCCTCCAGACCGGCGAGCATTCGAAGGGCGGTGGACTTTCCGCAGCCAGAGGGGCCAACCAAGACCATAAATTCTCCATCGGCGACCTCAAGATCCAGGCCGTCGACAGCCTTGACCGACGACCCATAGATTTTTGTGACGTTATTAAAAGTTACGGAAGCCAATTGGAACGCTGAACAGCGCGCCAGTATACGAGAATCTGGCTAGAAAGCGACTCCGAACCCGAACGTGAGGCTTGTGCCCCTGATCGTTCCCAAGAAGAAGTTCGCTGATGATCGCATCTCTCCTGTTACGGAGTCCGTGGTCAAAGGCAGGGCATAGAGAACGCCTGCATTCCAATTGAATCCATCATGCTCAATGGTGAGCGCCGCCCGGCTGCTGAAGCGAACTGAAGCGCTGACGAAGCCCTTATCGAACCTTCGGGTGCCCCAACCGCCCGAGATGTAGGCAACATCGTAAACGGGCACGGTAACCACCGCGTATATTGACCGCGAGGTTTCATTATCGAAAGGTGAACCCTCTCCGGCCGATCCGTTATCGCTGAAAACATCCTGAACTCCGACACCAATCGCGAAGTCCTCACGCTGGATTGGATTCCAGTGGATATTGAGCCCGGGTTCAATCAAGCGGCTGATCGTTGTCAGCGCGAAAGTAAGGTTTCCGAAGTTGGTTGACAGCCCAGCCATGGCATAGCCGTTGTAGTCAGTGAGATCCGGCTTGTACTCGAAAAGTCCATCAGTCTGAGGCCGCATGGAGAAACCAACAAAGTATTGACCCGACTTGAGACTATAGGCTATAGGAGAGGATACAGCAAGAGCTCCGTTGGGAGAAACGTTGCCCGCGGCAGTCACTCCAAAACCTCCCCCTGGAAGCATCGAAAGTCCCCGCATCTGGGGGTAGGTTGCCCTACCGCCTATAAGCTGAGCCGAGGATACACCCGGAACGAGCAATAGCACGCAGGCTAGGCTCCAAAAAGCTGATTTCTTCATTGTTCTTTCCTGAGTGCCAGGAGCGTCAATCCCGACTTTGAGCAAGCATACCGTCGCTACGAACTATAATCTTGACCATGCCAGAAGATATCCTGCGCATTGTAGCGACAGACTGCGGTTCAACAACAACCAAAGCCATTCTCATCGAGCGTAATGACGCCGGCCAATACCGGCTTGTTGCACGGGGCGAGGCCCCGACAACGGTCGAAAAGCCGTTTGAGAACGTGACGATCGGAGTTCTCAATGCCATTACCGAGCTGGAAGAGATTACAGAAAGCTTTGTCCCAGAAAATGAAGGCTTCAAACCAGGTCGCCGAGTTCTCATCAAAGGCGATCAAGTTTGGAGGCTCTACAAAAACGGCGAAAAGCTAGAAGACCGTCCGACACCGCTCGATGCTTCAGATCTCTACGTTTCAACCAGTTCAGCAGGTGGTGGTCTGCAGATGATGGTTGCCGGTGTTGTCAAGGCGATGAGCGCAGAATCTGCTGAAAGAGCGGCGCTTGGCGCCGGGGCGATTTTGATGGACACCTTGGCGGTCGACGACGGTCGAAAGGATTACCAAAAGGTAGAGCGGCTACGCCAATTGCGACCCGACATTATCTTGATGTCAGGGGGTACTGACGGCGGTACCAAGTCTCACCTCATTGACATGGCAGAGGTCATTCGCCGGGCGGATCCTAAACCCCGTTTTGGCGACATGAAACTGCCCATCATCTACGCTGGAAACATCGAGGCAAGAGATGAGGTTCAAGATGTTCTTGGCGGTGCAGTTGAGGTCAAGATGGTCGACAATCTGCGCCCCACTATGGATCGGGAAAACCTTGACCCTGCGAGGGACGAGATCCACGAGATGTTCCTAGAGCACGTTATGCAGCAGGCACCTGGCTATTCGACGCTGCTCGACTGGACCAGCGAAGAGGTCATGGCAACCCCGAACGCCGTCGGAAAGCTCATGAAGAGCTATGCCGACCAGGAAGGCATCAACATCCTTGGCGTTGACATCGGCGGAGCCACCACCGACGTGTTCTCGGTTTTCGACTCAATTTACAACCGAACGGTTTCAGCAAACCTCGGGATGAGCTACTCGATCTGCAACGTTCTCAAGGAGGCGACAATCGAGAACATCGCCCGTTGGCTTCCGTTCGAAATCGAGCCATTTGAGGTTAGGAATCGACTTCGAAACAAGATGATCCGACCGACGACGATTCCTCAAACCTACGAGGATCTGCTCATCGAGCACGCCGTCTCGCGCGAAGCACTCAGATTGGCTTTCGACCACCATAAGTCATTGGCGAAGAGCCTGACGGGGCTGCAGCAGCAGCGAGACATCGGTCAGATCTTCGACCAGAAGGCCGGTGGTGAAACGCTGGTCAAGATGATGAAGCTGGACATGATTATCGGGAGCGGGGGCGTTCTCAGCCACGCGCCGATGCGAGCTCAAAGCGCGCTTATGATGATGGATGCCTACCAACCAGAGGGTGTAACCATGGTCACCGTTGACTCGATCTTCATGATGCCTCACCTTGGGGTTCTTTCCGAGCACCACTACGAGGCGGCAAAGCAAGTCTTCGAGTACGACTGTATTGTCCAGTGCGGCCATTGTATTGCTCCTGTGGGTACCGGTAAAGAAGGTGATCCATGTGTTAGGGTCAAGGGCGAGGGAATCGACGTCTCGGTCCCGTACGGTTCTATCAAGGTGATCCCCTTCGAAAGGTACAAGCGAGGGACGTTCGCGATAGAGCCAGCAAGAGGCTTCGATGTCGGGGCTGGCAAAGGCAAAGACCGCACGGTTGAACTCGAAGGCGGTCTAGTCGGCATCATTGTGGACGCGCGAGGTCGGCCGCTTAATATCGAGCTCGACACTCCGAATCGAGTTGCCAAATTGAGAGAGTGGTTGGTGGCGATGGGTCTTCCGCTGCCTGGTCAACCACAGCCCGTTGCAGTTGCCGCTGGCGCTGATGCGAATGGCACTGCTTGAAGCTTGCATGTCGGTGAACTCACGGCATCGCTTGACAAAGCTATCTCGTCCTATGCATAATAGCTACGACTTGATTTCGCTTGAGTCAAGGCGTCGCAGAGTGCTTAACTCTGCAAAAGAAGGAAGGTTCAATTGAGACTCAATAAGCTCTTTATCCCAGTCCTGGCAGTCGCATCTGCCGGCATTATCGTTCTAAGCGGATGTGCGGGCAGTAGCTCGGGCGTCATCGCTGTTTTCAACATCTTCAGCAACCAGGTGACTAATGGAGGCTCAATCAACGCGCCCCAGGGCACGCAGGTTCAGATCCAGTTCCAGTCTAATCAGCCTGTTTCGAACTGGAGTGCTACTCAGACGAGCGGTGCGAACATTAATGTTCAAATCAATCAGAGTGGTTTCCTGACCGCTGCTCCTCCTGCTGTTGGTCAGACTGCTGGCGTTTTGGTGCAAGCCACTTCAGCACAAGGTCAAATTGCTACGTTCAACTTCACCATTGTTGGTACCCCCGGCGGTTTGCTCGACACCCGCATTGATCAGGGTGGCTTCAGCCCGATCTTCGCGCGGAACACCAGCGGAATTGTTGCAGCAGGTTCCACGTTTACTTACGAAGTGAACGGCACAATGGGCACCGGTACAGCTGTTGCTGCTGCCGACCTCAACGCAAACCAGCAAGTTCTGGTCATCAACTCTGGTGCCGCTGGTCTTCTCGGTAACAATGGCGCGTTCATTGGCGGTTCTGGCGCTGTTCGAATCACGAACAACGTCGAGAATGCAAACTGGAATACCGTTCCTCGCAACACCATCCCGGTATTGCTCAACGTGTTCCTGTTGCCCAACGGTCAGTTCAACGTACCGGTCGCTTTCCCGCTTATCGGCGGAAACCCGACCTTCTACCGAGTCGTGGTCGACGGTCAGTTCGTGATCAACGGAAATCCTGATCTCAACATCAACAATGGCTTCGACTTCCGCTTTGTAACCCTCGGCTACAACAGCGGTGCGATCCCTGGTGGATTTGCAGTCGTGAGCTCGCTCCCGATCAACATCAACGGTCCGGTCCCCGGAAACGGCGAAACCCTTAACCCGAACAGCTTCTTTGTTGACTGTGCAAACATCAACACCTTAGGCAACTTCGGAATGGCTTTGCCTGCTCACTCCGCTATGCTGCGCGTCCAGCTCAACGGCATGAACTTCATTGAGAAGACCGTGCCGGTGCCCGCCGCTGGTGTAGATAATGGTCGGTACCAGTTCCGCGACCTTCAAGGTCCATTCTCCACGATTCCAGCAGTTGGCGTCCAAGAGATCGTTTTCTCTG
>JBKBWO010000005.1:0-80231 GCA_046314495.1 Fimbriimonadaceae bacterium | reverse complement strand
GACCTCTTCCACCCCATGGAAGCGCGCTACCAAACTGCGCCACGCCCCGACGCCACCTAAACAGGATACCGCACCGACCGACGTGAGTCCTCCAAGTTTCGACCAAGAATTGAAGTGTTCAACAGCCATCGAGAGATCCCGCAACAAGCGGCCGGCGCCACTGCCAGAACTGGAAACCTAGCAGAGGCTTCCAGTGGTTTGACAACACCCCAAGCTACCACTAAGCCCAGCCAACCCGTACACTTATATGGCTGAATGTCTCGAACTGACGTAACCATCATCGGCGGAGGACCCGTCGGTCTCTACGCCTCCTTCTATGCAGGGCTCCGCGGTCTCTCCGTGCGCATCATCGACTCCCTGCCCGAGCTCGGCGGCCAGCTAACTGCGCTCTATCCCGAAAAGTACGTCTACGATATGCCCGGCTTCCCCAAAGTGCTCGCAAAGGACCTCGCCGCCGATATGGCGACTCAGGGCACCCAGTTCGGGCCAGAACTCGCACTCGGCACCCAGGCCACCCGCCTCGAAGCCGATGAAGAGGGCTACACCATCTACGACGACAAAGGAAACGCCTTCCCCACACGCACCATCATCATCGCGGCAGGGGCTGGCTCATTCACCCCAACCAAAATCGGTGCCATCAACGAAGAAACATTTGTTGACTCGGGCATCTACTATGGCGTGCGAGACAAGTCGCACTTTGAACAGAAGAGAGTCGCGATTGTAGGCGGGGGCGATAGCGCGTTCGACTGGGCACTCAACCTGCACCCGGTCGCCAGTCAGGTTCAGCTCATTCACCGCAGAGATGTCTTTCGCGCCCACGAGCACTCCGTATCCAAAGTCCGCGAGCTAGGAATCCCGATGCACCTCTTTCGCACCATAACCGAAATACACGGAAACGGTACGGTGAGCGCAATCACCATGCAGCACGTTGAGACCAAAGAGTTAGAGCAACTCGAGGTTGACGCCGTTGTGGTCAACATCGGGTTCAAGTCCACGCTCGGCCCCCTAAAGGACTGGGGCATCGAGATCCAGAAGAATCAGATCGTTGTGGACCCTTTCTTTGAGACCTCCTTGCCGAATGTGTTCAGCGTCGGCGATGTCTGCACGTTCTCCAGTAAGATCAAGCTCATCGCAACCGGCGTCGGAGAAGCGGCAACGGCAGTCTGTGTGATCAAGACCCGGCTGGATAGCAACGCGAAGCTTTTCCCCGGTCACAGTTCGGACCTGAATCTTTAAGGTTCAGTTAACAATTCTCTGGGAACAATCCTTTACTGCTCTTTCGGCAGTCTAGAGATAAGGAGATGAAAGACGGACAGTCGCCATCGCGCCGCTATCAAGCCGGCCAATCGGAAAAAATCCGGTGCCGAGCCGCTTTCATCTCGGACCTGCATCTGGGGCTGCCGGCAGCGCAAGCCAAGCAAGCCCAAGAGTTTCTCCGGAGCCTAGACCCCGAGAGGCTTTACTTGGTGGGCGACATCTTCGAGATGAGTTTGGGCCGAGCTCCAATCCGCTGGAGCCAGAGCGCTGTAATGGCAGTAAGAACGATCTTGGGCCTTGCGAAACACGGCACAAAGCTCTACTACACTCCGGGCAACCACGATTCGGCCGCCAGAAGAATCATTGGTGCGGAGCTTGGCAGCCTCAGCATTGAAGACTCATTTGAGTTCGATGCCCTGAACGGCAAGCGCTACTGGGTGGTCCACGGAGACATCTTCGACGATAAGCCCACCTGGCTGATGAGACAGTTGGGCAGATTCAGTCCGTTCTACGGCTACTACGGCAGCGCCAAACAAGCGATTCGAAGGAACAAAACCAGTCCAGCGCGAAGTAGGCTCAAACACATCGACGAGTTTTTCGAAGATTGGATGCAGCGCGCCAGGCAAGAAGCGGAGTCCCGAGGGTTTGACGGAGTGATCTGCGGTCATATTCACCGCCCGCGAATCGAGAGGGACCAAATGCTCCATCCGGCGTACATAAACTTGGGAGATTGGGTGGAGCACTCTACAGCTGCAATCGAATACCACGATGGGTTCATCGAGCTGATTCACTGGAATCGGCCCGAAACCGCCAAAGTCGAATTTGAGTTTCGTTCCAGACAACTGGAGGCGAGCGCAGCATGATCACCCAGACCGAGAGAATCCCGGTAGCTTCAGATTGCCGACCAGCACCCGTCCCGAGGGTCGCCCTATTCTCCGATACGTACGACGAAATCAACGGCGTAGCCAAGACCTTTAAGCGTCTGGCGAACGAGTTCAGCAAGCGAAACCTGGAACTTCACATTTACACCTATGGCGATCAGGAAGGAGTCACCGAGCAGGGCTCGGTCAAGGTGTTTCGGTTCAACCACCGATATGCCGTCCGCTACTATGAGCACCTCCGGTACGAGCTCTTCAAGAACGTTTCGGTGATTCGAACCTTCGAAAAGAACCTCTCGACTTCTCGCTACGGGGTAGTGCACATCGCGGCTCCCGGGAGCATGGGATGGCTGGGCAGAACGCTAGCGCTAGATCGGCAGTTGCCCTTGCTGGGCACCTATCACACCAGCTTGGCAGAGTACACGGCAGAGCGAACACCAGCGGTAGTTCGAAACCCAATTCGACGCGCCACCTGGACCTTCCTGAGAAAGTTCTATGCACCGTGCCGGCAGGTGCTTTGCCCCACAAATTCGATCGTCGAAGAGCTGCGACGTAACGGGTTCCAAAACCGACTGGGCATCTTTACTCGGGGAATCGATTCCAAGGTGTTCACTCCGTTGCGACCAAAGAGCCAGGAAGCCGAAGTAACCGTTGGCTATGTCGGTCGTCTGGCGCCTGAGAAGAACGTGCGCGCCCTGCCTGAACTGGTTAGCGGCACGGGTGCCCGGTGCATGATCGTTGGAGACGGTCCTGAAAGACCTGTCTTGCAGCGATCTCTACCGAACGCTAACTTTACCGGCTACTTGCAGGGAGAAGAGCTAGCATCGGCGTATTCGCAGATTGACATCCTCGTCTTCCCTTCACTCACCGATACATTCGGCAACGTGGTGCTCGAAGCAATGGCAAGTGGTGCCGTGCCTGTAGTCTTGAAAGCACCAGGACCCAGTGACTTTGTCGAATCGGGCGTAAATGCCTTCGTCAGCTCAGACGTTAAAGAAATGAGACACCATATCGGATTGCTCATGAGTGACCCCCACTTGAGGCAAACAATGGCCGATGAGGCTGTTTTGTTCGCGCAGTCGAGAGACTGGGACGCCGTTTTTGACAGGCTTGTGGACGACTACAGGAGCTCGGCCGAGTTATGATCATTCGCCCCTATAGAAAAGAGGACTACCCTGCTATTCGGGACATCTGCGTTCAAACAGGTGCCCGAGGTCAGGTGCAGGAGATGTTCTGCGACACGGATCTGTTTGCGCGGCTGTGGCTGAAGGCTTTCCTGGAAACCGAACCTGAATCCTGTTTCGTTGCTTGCGACGAGGGAAAACTGGTGGGGTATCTGGTAGGAAGCGTTAGGCCAGGATTTAAGTCACGTGCAATCGGGGCGCTAATACCGGAGATCAGCTTACTGACCTTCCGGCAACTCACTGGCAAGTATCGCCACCATCCACCTAGCAAGCGGTTTGCCAAATGGCTACTGGTGCGCTCGTGGAGAGAGACACCGGCAACGCCGACCGGTTCGGCACTTGCACATTTCAACGTAGACGAGCGGTACCGCGGCAGCCACCGAGTTGGAGAAGAGTTGTTGAACGCCTTCTTTGCCCATATGAGCGACTGTGGCGTCGATCGCTTCAGCGGCACACTCTTCACCACGCCAACCAAACGTCCTGCAGAGCTCTATTTGAGGATGGGCTTTACGGTGTACGAGAGCCGCAAGTGCAGCCTGTTCGAAGACCCTACCTACCTGGTCACCATCACAACGATTCCGCCAGAGCGACTACCGTTCCCAAAGACTCCATCTCCCACTCGCAGGGTTAGCGTCGTTATCCCCGCTCACAACGAAGCCGAGTACCTGCGAAGGCTCCTAACCAGCCTGAAGGACCAGACTGTTTCCGGGTTCCAGGTTGTGGTGGTTTGCGACAACTGCTCGGATAACACCGAGGCGGTCGCCGAAGAATTTGGTGCCTGCACTGTGGTCGGAAAGTTCGGACATGCAGGGATCGCCCGAAATGCCGGAATCGAGGCAGCTGGAGGTGAGCTTTTGATTCTGCTGGATGCAGATACGATTGCTCCCGCAGACATGGTGGCAAACGTCATGGCAGCCGAATCAAGAGGGGCATCTTTCGGTGCCGCTTACTTGCGGAACGAATCGAGCAACCTGGTCGGGATGCTTTGGGTGGCGGGGCAAAACCTAATGACTCGCCTCTCAGGCTGCCTGTACGGCACGATGATCTTCGTACGCCGAGACTGTATCGCCAAAGTCGGGATGTACGATGAATCATTGAAATGGGCGGAGGATGTTGAGTTCTCTCTCAGGCTGAGGCTAGTCGGAAAACGAGGCATGATTGCTACTCGAATGCCTTACTCAGAGCGTCGATTCATCGAACGAGGACGATTTCGCGAACTCATTCGCAGGATCGGTGCCAGCATGAAACACGTGCCGACAGTCTTGTGGCGGGTATCAGCGACCAAAAAGCAGCTCAAGGCAGATGCGAAATCAGGTTCGGCACCTGTAGGTATCGAGCCTGACCAACTGTGAAGCTGAATCGCATCTGCCGTTCACGGTATAAACTTCCGAACGAACGGGCATTCTGACCTGTTTTTGAAAGAGGATTCAACGGATTGGGAAGCGCATATACACCTGGCTTGACCGTCAGCGGAGACGTTATCGTCCAGAAAGTTCGTCGACTGCCCATTAAGGGCGAGGTTCTGGTTAAAGAAGGCGAGAAGGTCGAACCAGATTCGGTTGTTGCGGAAGCAAAACTTCCCGGCATCTTGCAGACGATCAAGCTGGCAGAAAAGCTGGGACTGGAGCCCAAGGACGCCGTTCAGTATTTCCAACTGAAACCCGGCGATCCGATCGAAAAAGGGCAGCTGGTCGCCGAGACCAAAGGTTTGATTTTCGGACTCGGTAAGCAGAGACTTCTTGCCGATTACACTGGCACAGTTGAGACAATTACCGAGCTCACGGGACACGTGCTCATTCGAGAACCTCCGATCCCCATCAACATCGATGCCTACATGCAGGGAAAGGTAGCTCAAGTGTTGCCAGAAGAAGGAGCGGTCATCGAAACCAGAGGCGCCATGGTCCAAGGAATCTTTGGAGTTGGTGGCGAGCGGACAGGAACCATTCGGGTAGCCGTTTCTTCACCGGAAGAGTTGCTAGACGCTCACCATGTTCGGGATGATGACCAGGGCAACATTCTCATCGGAGGAAGTGGGCTGACTTTCGAGGCCCTTCAGAGGGCTTCTGAGGTGAACGCAGCGGGAATCGTAACTGGTGGAATCAAGGATGTTGACCTGACCCGGTTCCTCGGTTTCGATATCGGTGTCGCCATCACTGGGCAGGAGCCGATCAACATCACGGTAATGGTCACCGAGGGATTCGGAACGCTCAACATGGCAGAGCGCACCTTTACCCTCATTCAGTCTCTTGAGGGCAAAAAAGCGAGCATGAACGGAGCGACACAGATTCGCGCCGGTGTTATCCGCCCTGAAATCATCGTACCGATGGAAGTCGACGCGGACGCCCACCTAGTTAAGGATGGCGCCCTGCAGCTGACCGCCGGTACATCCATTCGAATCATCCGCGAGCCCTACTTCGGCGAAATCGGCAAAGTGACCGATCTTCCGGCAAAGCTCATGGTTGTTGATTCGGGAACAGAAGTTCGCGTACTTAAAGCTAAGCTAAGTAATGGCTCCGAGGTCATCGTGCCTAGGGCCAACGTCGAAATCATCGCATCATGAAACTAGGCTAAGGAAACGAATGAAGATCCTGGTCGTCGACGACGAACCTATGATCCTCGAAACTGTGGAGCATAAGCTCCGGAGGGAAGGCTTTTCCACCTTCACAGCCGATTCGGCTGAGGAAGGCATGCGCATCTTCAAGCGGGTAAAGCCCGACCTCCTGATACTTGACGTGATGCTTCCCCGCCGTTCGGGTTTCGAGCTGTGCAAGACCATCCGGAAGGATCACTCCACTCCAATCATCTTTGTAACGGCAAGGGGAGAGGAGCAAGACCGGATCGACGCGTTCGAGATGGGCGCCGACGACTACGTCGTCAAACCCTTTAACCTCTCTGAATTGGCGGCTCGGGTGAGAGCGGTGCTTCGCCGTTCTTCTTCGAGCGGATTCAGCGAGAAAGTTGAAATCGGCAACCTCAAAATCGATCCCGAGAGCCATACGGCGCTGATGGACGGAGTCGATCTCGATCTTTCGCCGAGGGAGTTTGCTCTGCTCTACTTCCTGGCGCGGAACAGCGGCAAGGTATTCGGAAGAGACACCTTGCTGGACCGAGTTTGGGGCCGAGATTCATTTGTCTCCTCAAGGACCGTCGACGTACACGTTCGCTGGCTCCGCTCAAGAATTGAAGAAGACCCCAATAACCCAGAGCGGATCATTACAGTTCGGGGTGTTGGCTACAAAATGGTCGGGTGAAACTAGGCTAACTGCCTAGAACTCCAACACCACTTTGCCAGCTTTTCCGCTACGCAGAAGGTCGAAACCTTCGGCAAAGTCTTCGAAAGGCAGTCTGTGGGTGATTACGGGTTCGATGTTCAATCCTCGGTTTTTCAGCAGGTCGCCCATCTGCTCCCAGGTCTGCCAAATTTTTCTTCCAACGATCGGCTGAACCACTACACCCTTGAAGATGAGGTCGTTCAGTGGCAGTGTTTGCTTTGATTCCGCAAAAATCCCCAGCAGGCTAATTCGGCCGCCAGGTCGTACCACTCGAACCGCTAAACCGAGTGCAGAAGGGTGTCCGGACATTTCCAGTACGCCATCGACTCCGCCAGGGTTCTTGGAAAGGATCTGTTCAGCAAGATTCGAATCCCGCGCATCGAGAACATCGTCAATCCCCAGCTCTCTAGCGAGGTCCATTCGTAGTGGGTTGACCTCAGTTCCAATGATTTTGGCGGCGCCTAGCGCCTTACAAACAGCAACAGCGAACAAACCGATCGGTCCAAGACCTGTGATCAAGATAGTCTGACCTTCTACAGGTCCTTCCATCACCGTATGCACGGCATTTCCAAGCGGGTCTTGAACGCACGCCACATGCGGAGGCACAGTTTCTGGCGTCGGGCGCATGGTTTCTGCGGGAACCACCGCAATCCGACGGAAACCGCCATCCACGTCGATCCCCAGAAGCTTTGTGTTGATGCAGACGTGACCTTGGCCAAGCTGACACTGCTTACATTTACCGCAGACTATGTGCGATTCCGACGCGACGTAGTCGCCTGCTTTTAGGCCTTCGACACCGGCACCCACCTCTATAACCCGTCCGCAGAATTCATGCCCTACGATAGTCGGAGGTTTCATCCGACCGGAGGACCACTCGTCCCACTCAAAAATGTGAAGGTCGGTTCCGCATATGGAGGCCGCCTGAACTTCGATCTTGACGTGACCTGGGAGGACTGTAGGTTCTTTTGTCTCGATCAATTCAAGACCCGGTTCTGGTCGAGTCTTGGCAACGGCTTTCACAGGTACTAGGTTACCGGTTGGCGGTTGCCCTTGACCCCAGTTTTCACTTAGCCGGTTGATGTGAATGTACACTTGCCATTCGGACATGGGAAGCGAAACTGCCGCTCGGGTACTTCGTCATGAGGCCGAGGCGCTTCTGGCTCTTTCCGGGCGTCTCGGTGACCCATTCGATCAGGCGCTGCGCTTGATGAGAGACTGCAGCGGCAAGGTTGTGACCGTCGGACTAGGAAAGTCGGGGCTGATTGCCCGAAAGTCGGCTGCAACCTTCGCAAGCACGGGCACCGTTAGCGTCTTTCTTCATGCCGTTGAAGCCTTGCATGGCGACGTTGGGACTCTATCGGAGCAAGACGTGGTCTTGCTGTACACCCACAGTGGCGAGAGTGATGAAATCTTGCGCCTCTTCCCTATTTTCAAGGCTCTTCAGGTGCCGACGATTCTTGTAACGGGTCGACCGAACTCCAGTTGCGCTCGCCAAGCACAGGTGGTCCTTGATACTGGGGTGCAAGAAGAAGCTTGCAGCCTAAATTTGGCCCCCACAACCAGTACTACTGCGATGTTGGCGCTAAGTGACGCCCTCGCCATCGCTCTCATGGAGTTGAAGGGGTTCGGCGAGAATGATTACGCTTTCAACCACCCACTCGGTGCTCTGGGTCGTCGACTTCTTCTCACGGTTCGCGAGGTAATGCGCTCCGGAGATGACTTCGCAGTAGTTCCGCTGGACAACCCGGTGCTAGAGGTGCTCAGGTGCATCAGTAAGGCCGGAGTCGGCGGGGCTTGCGTGGTCGACGAACAAGGACATCTGGCTGGGTTTATTTCGGATGGCGACATCCGTCGCCACTTTCTGGCTCAGGAGAAGCCCTTCCTCTTCACCGCCGAGCAGATCATGGTTCGTGAAGTCACCACGATCGAGCCCGAAGCGCGAGCAACAGATGCTCTTCACCGTTTCCAGTCTCACCCCAAGAAGATCGGCGAGATGCCGGTAAAAGAAAATGAGAAGCCCGTTGGGCTTCTCATGCTAAAGGACCTTGTGAGGATCGGGTTGAGCTAGTTACGCAGCGGCTGCAGTTGCTTCTGGCTGTTCTGCCTTGACTTCTGCATCCACCGGAGCTTGATGCTCAGAGGCTGCCATTTCTCTTTGGCGCGCCTTGTACTGCTCTCGGCGGTCGCTGCTCGTGTCCTTGGAAACGTAGGGCAGAAGGGCAAGCTCTCTTGCTCTTCGGATTGCTGTAGCCACCATGCGCTGTTGCTTGGCGGTATTGCCAGTCTGCCGACTGGAGAGGATCTTTCCGCGCTCGTTGATGAACCTCTTGAGAACGGGCACATCCTTGTAGTCAACAACATCGATTCGATGTTGTGTAAGGAAACTGATTTTCTTCTTTCGGCGCGGTCTTGCTTTTGACTCTGGTCCGAGTGCGGCTGCGGCATCACGAGCTTCGCTTTCGGCATCGACTGGTGCAGCAGTGCTGACTTGTTGTTCTTCCATAAAAATTGAAAAAGAGAGTTTACCTCGCCCATAGGCTCAAGCCGCGACCCGGCTGGGTACGACTTCTAGGTTGCTTGGCGGTGATTCATTGAGCACCGACCGATAGACCGCTTCCACCTGCTGGGCGACCGCTCTAGGGGTCCAGTTTCGAGCTTGCTTGAGCCCTTCCATCGTAAGGGTAGTCAGAAGCTGCTCGTCTTGAATCACGGTATTGATCCCTTCGGCAAAGGCTGCTGGGTCGTTCCTCACTAGGTAGCCGGTTTCACCGTGGGTAATCGACTCGCTGGCTCCGCCACCTTGAATCAAAACCACCGGAAGCCCGTGGCTGATCGCCTCTCGAACCACAAGCCCTTGGGTCTCTGAATACGACGGGAAAACAAACAGATCCGCCGCGGCATAGTAGCTGTCGATATCCTTTCTCGGCACTGCCCCGAAAAACCTCACGCGGTCTCCTATACCCAGCGCGTTCACCATTTGCTTCACCTCCGACCGGTAATGGCCATCGCCAACCAGCCACAAGCGGGTGTTCGCGAACTCAGAGAACACCATTTTCGCCGCCCTTAGTAGCGTCTCCAGGTTCTTTTCTCGGTCTATTCGCCCTACGTAAAGCAAGATGAACTCATCCGGTCTCGCTCCGTGCTGTTGCCGAGCGACGTTTCGGTCAGTGTGTTGGATTGTAAGCGGTGCGCTGGGAATCGAGGTAATCGGCGTCTTGACGCTGTGGCGCCGAAGCCACCGCTTGGCGAGTTCGCTAGGCGTAATCACGTGGTTGACGCGGTTGTAGTAGTAGTTCGTGTGCTTGGCGATCTTGAATCGAATGTACCGCCTCGGTAGCAGCGGCACATGGTGGGCATATCGGTCATAGAGCGTGTGGTACGTCGAGACGATGGGTAGGTCGTGGCTGTGCGCCCATCGAAGTCCGACAAACCCTACGGTCCAGGGGGTGTGAGTGTGAACCACATCAAACTCAACAGAGCGGAAGCCCTTAAGGTGGATGAAAAACGGTGGCACCGCCAGCGGATAATCAGGCGCAAACCAAAACTCACGTGAAATAAACCTGTGAATGTTGGGGTCTTCGTCTCGTTGTCGTGAATGGTTGCTGGTGTAGATGTGGACCGAGTGCCCGAGTGCGCGGAGCTCCTCGGCGAGTGAACCGATGCTGACGCTGACGCCGTTAAGAACCGGATAGTAGCTATCCGAAAACAGGGCGACTTTCAGCGGTCGGTCGTTCAATAATCGTTCTTCCTTCGGAAACTAGGGCTCCGGTGCCAATTCTCTTGTCGTACTTTCTTCTGGCAACCTGCCATAGGTCTCGATGAATTTTGCCAGGTGGCTCAGCCTAAATTTGCGTTGCTTGCCCTTAGTACGTACGTGCTCCAACCAACCTTTATTCGTGTACCTACGCACGGTGGCAGGGCAAACCCCCAGGAGCCGACTGGTTTCAGCCAGCGTCAATTCCGGATCGAGCAACCTTCGGATCAGCGCTGTTCGGGACTCCTTGAAGTCGCTATTGTAGTAGTTGTGGGTCACCGAGTCGTCGTAGTTCACCAGAAGGAATTCGAAGTTCGCAGGCAGCTTCTTCCACATCTCTGCCAGTTCATCGTCGAAGACCTCCGGCTTTGGTCCCGACTTTCGCCTCGGGCGCGGGGCGCTCATCGCAGTCTTGCGGTACCTGGTTTTGGAATCGGACTTGGGCTTGCGCGATGCGGGCTTCTTCTTCTCCGGCTGATCCAAAAACGCACTTTCGATGTACTTCAGAGGGTCAAATTTTTTGGACATGTGTAGAACAGACGAAGGAGTTTATTCAAATTTGGCCGCCAAACTTGCTCTTTTCGCTCTACAAGATTAGCATGGCATCGCCAAAAGAGAGAAATCTGTACTGTTTAGCCACCGCTTCTTCGTAGGCGCGAAGGACTGCCGCTCGGCCAGCAAATGCCGAGATCATGACCAGCATCGTCGAGCCCGGCATATGGAAGTTGGTAATCATTCCCCCCACTCGCCGAAAGCGGTATCCCGGCTGGATGAATAGTCTGGTCACCTTCTCGCCCGGGTGAATTTTTCCCTCTGGGTCTGCCATGGATTCTAGGGTTCTCACCACGGTCGTCCCCACCGCCAACACCCTTCCTTTGGCTCGGTTTACAGCGTCTGCGGTCTCCGTTGAAATCAAGCAAGTTTCTCCGTGCATCTTGTGCTCCTCCAGCGTTTCCGAGCGAATTGGCTGGAAAGTGTCGATCCCGATATCAAGGCAAACCTCTGCCCGCCCTATGCCCTTTTGGTTGAGCGCTGAGAACACTTCCGGAGTGAAGTGCAGCCCGGCAGTTGGCGCTGCCGCGCTGAAGCCTGTTGAGGAGTAGACCGTCTGGTACCGTTCCTCGTCTTTCAGTCGCTCCGTGATGTACGGAGGCAGCGGAACCTCGCCGAGCGAGTTGATCTGGTTCTCGGTCTCAGGTGCCGTACCAAAGTCAAAGAGCCTCACGCCGCTCTCTTCTACTTCGATGACGGTGGCATCAAGTTCTTTACCGAAGTGGATTGTTGTGCCTATTCGAATGCTCGAAGCTGGTTTGCAGAGCACTCGGTACACGCCTTGGCTCTCCTGGGACAGCAAGAGAGCTTCCACTTTGCCGCCCGTAGACTTTACGCCGAAAAGTCTTCTCGCCTTCACCCGCGTATTATTCACAACCAGCAGGTCGCCAGCTTTCAGAAGAGTCGTAAGGTCCCTAAAGTGGTGATGCGTCACTTCACCCGAGTCTAGATGCAGCCAAAGCAGACGAGAAGAAGAGCGGTCCTCGAGAGGCTGCTGGGCGATCAGCTCTTCGGGCAAATGGTAACAATAGTCGCTCAAGGAGTCCATCAAAGCGTCTCCACAACGTCGACAAGGCTACGAGCACTTGCACCGGTGGCGAATGAACCCCGATCAATGTGCCTAGACGATAGCCCCACGGATTTAGGGGCAATGCAGTCGTCGACCATCGAGTCACCTACATGCAGAATGCTATTGGGCTCGATCCCCGTGAGCTCGGTCAAGAGTCGGTAACTCTCTGGATTCGGCTTGTGAACTCCATAGACCAAGCAGGGCACAACGTAGTCAAGTTGCGCTCGCCAGGAATACGCCGCAAGCACGGCTTCCAGAGTGAAATCCCAGTTGCTTAGAGCGCAAACCGCGACGTCCTTGGTCTTCAGAATTTCGAAAGCGGGATCAACGTCTGAGAAGGGCTCGAACAAACGGCGAGGTTCTTCTCTCATTTCGGCTTGCATCTGCTGCGCAAACTCTTCGGGCTCTAACGGGGCAACTCCAGCGGCTCTTAACCACAATTGGCAAGAATGAACCCACATTGCTCCGATGTCGGGGTCCGGTAAATTCGAGTGCTCCCGGGTAACCAAGTACACGACTTCCTGAAACAGAGGAGCAGCATTAGGAGAAACGTCGTGCCCGTACTCCTGTGCCAGCTCACAGGCAAGCTCACCGAGGGACCCCGTCGGACGCAGTAGCGTATTGTAGACATCGAGGGAAAGGAGCTTGATTTTCATCTTCGAAGGAGCAAGCTCCCCAGCCAAAAGACCACCGTCAGCGCAATCGAGAGGATGACCATCGTGGTGATGGGAAACACGAAAGTAAACCCTGGGCGCGAGACGTAGATGTCGCCGGGCAGCCGACCGATTCTCGACAGCCAGCCCGACGGCAAAAACACCAGCGCAAGCCCAACCAGCGCGACAGCGCCTGCAACCAGAAGAAGCACCTTCCCTAGCTTTGCGGGTTCCAAGACCCACTAGTGTTCCATATAGCCGCAATCGTGCTGTAAACTGTTCGTTATGCGTTTTGATCCCAGGCTGGCTACCGGCGTTGCTGCCGTCGCCCTGGTAATTCTCCCCCAAGTTGTCTTTTCACAGGATTCTGTTATCCTGCGCCGCAATGTCCGGACAGGTGACACCTTCCGCTATTCGATGAACATCGAGTTCGAAGTTGAATCCCGAAAGGCGTTTTTCAGCACAACCACTACGGACAGAGTTGCGGAGAACCTCTCAGACGGAGAAACCCGATTCGAGACCACTCAAACCAACAGCCGAATGGTGCTTGACAACCAGATGGTGCCGGTTCGAAACGATTCGCTCGTCACGTTCACAACGGTCGATCGCACCGGGTTGGTAAGTGCCGTCACGGGAGACTTGACCGACTCGACAACCTATCGCATCGCCAACATGATGTCGTTCCGGTATCCGACCACCCCCATCGCGGTTGACGGATCTTGGACTGCCAGTTTCGAGGCCGACGCCAAGAAGGGCACCCCAGCCGCAATGGTTACCTACACTTTTGAAGGCCGAGAGCCAGTTGCCGGCACCGACTCTGCTAAGATCAGGTTCAACTACCGAGAGCTGGATGGAGTCCAGCCGGCCCGAAGCTCCGGAATGATTTGGATTGATGTCGAAACAGGAATCATGACCCGCATGGACGCAGCCTGGCAGAACGCACCGATGCCTGGCGCTCCCGCACCAGTTCAGGCGCGGGTCAGAATCTTGATGCAACGCTAACCGCCTGCTTCCTTAGATATCCAAAGCGTTTTCGACCCATTTTCGGTCGATCGTAATCTTCTTTTGGTCCGTGTCGGGCGCATCGAACAAGATTTCATGGAGCATGGATTCCATGACCGTGTGAAGTCTTCGGGCGCCAATATCTTCTTGAAGCTCGTTCTGCGCGGCGGCCTCGTTGGCGACCGCTTGAACTGCGTCTTCGGTGAACTCGATCTCAACGCCGTCAGCACGAAGGAGTAGTTGGTATTGCCTCACAAGCGAGTTCTTCGGCTCGGTCAAGATCCTTTGGAAGTCGTTCTGACCCAGGGCTGTTAGCTCGACTCGAATCGGAAGTCGCCCCTGCAGTTCCGGAATCAGATCACTTGGCTCAGAGATGTGAAAGGCTCCGGCAGCGATGAACAAAACGTGATCTGTTCGAACCGGACCGTGCTTAGTCACTACTGTGGAACCTTCGATGATCGGCAATAGGTCTCTCTGCACCCCTTCTCGGGAGACATCCGGACCGGCGCCGCCGCTCTTCCCGGCAACCTTGTCAATCTCATCGATGAATACGATCCCCGTTTGCTCGGCTCGGTCCACCGCTTCCCTCTCGATTCCACCTCGGTCAACCAGCTTCTCTGCTTCTTGGTCAGCTAGTATTCGCCTTGCTTCTGCAACAGTCACCTTGCGCGTGGCTCTTCGGGTTCCTCCCTGGCCAAACATGTCCATTCCCATCTCCTGGATGCCCTGGTTGCTGAACACCTGAACAAAAGGGTTATGGGGTGCTTCGACCTCAATCTCGATCAGTTCGTCTTCCAGTTCGCCGGCTCTGTACTGTTGTTCGAGGTCGCCCCGCACGCTAGCGCGCTGTTGCTCTCTTTGCATCTCTTCCTCAGAGTTTTGGCTGTTCTCGTCTTCGGAATTCTGAAAGCCCATGCCGGTTAGTGCCTGCATGAACATGTTTCCGGCATTGCTCCCCTCTGAGAAGCCAATGTCTGATAGTCGCTTCCATTCGATGAGGTCAAGCAACCGCTTCTCTGCCTCTGCATCAGCTACCTCTCTAACTTCGGCGAGCTTTTCGCGCTCAACTAGCCGGAGTGCTTCGGAAAGAAGGTCTCGGATAATCGAATCGACGTCGCGCCCAACATAACCAACCTCGGTGAACTTCGTTGCCTCAACCTTGACAAAAGGGGCTTGAGCCAGCTGCGCGAGACGGCGGGCGATCTCTGTCTTTCCTACACCGGTCGGCCCGATCATCAGAATGTTTTTGGGAATCACATCTTGTCGGTCTTCCTCGCTGAGCTTTTGCCGACGAAAGCGGTTACGCAACGCAACGGCAACAGCACGCTTTGCCTGATCTTGACCGACGATATAGCGATCCAGTTCTCGAACGATTTGGCGGGGAGTGAGCGATTCGATCTTCTGATTCATAAACTGAAGGAATAGGTTACTGGACGAGCTTGCGAACTGCCGCGACCACGCGGTTTGCAGCCTCTTCTGCCTCTTCCTTCGAGACTTGATGCGAGAACGAGAATCGAACACCTGACTTGGCGTCTTCCGGGCCGTAGCCTGCAGCGGTTAGCACGTGACTCGGCTCCATACTGCCGGAGCTGCAGGCAGAGCCGGTACTGCACGAAACCCCCATTCGATCCAACAGAATGATGAGGGCATCGGCTCTGATACCTCGAAAGATCAGATACGCGTGGTGTTCGCTGCGGGAGTCTTCTGGTACCGCAACGTCGAACTTAAGGTCAGCCTCTGTCAGTCTTGCGAGGAACGTTTCGCGCGCGATGCGGGCTTCTCCCTTTGCCTCAGCCTGCTGCATCCGCCGAACTGCCTCGGCAAAACCCGCGATCCCAACCACGTTTTCGGTTCCCGCACGCATCTCCCGCTCTTGGGCTCCTCCAAACACGATAGGCTTCGGCTTTGTGCCTGCCTTGGCGTAAAGGAATCCGATACCCTTCGGCCCGAATATCTTGTGTGCAGAAGCGTTTAGAAAGTCCGCATCGTACTTCGCGCAGATATTCTCGCCCTTCATTAGATCGGTTCCGAACGACTGTGTAATGTCGCAATGGAAGAGCGCCCCCACGCTTCGAGCGAGCCGAGAAACCTCGGCGGTCGGCTGTACGGAGCCGACTTCGTTGTTGATCGCCATCACCGACACCAACAGCACATCATCATCTAGCATCGCTTGCAGGCACTCGAGGTTTACGACGAAGTCGCGGCTGACCGGAATGAACTCTAGCGAGTAGCCCAATGCGTGTAGAGGCTCTCTCAAATGAAGAACGCAGTGATGCTCGATTGCACTCACCAGGATTCGTTTGCGCTTACCGTCTCTTCTAGCAAAAGCAGTGCCGACAACCGCTTGGTTGGCTGCTTCCGTGCCCGAGCCCGTAAAGATGATTTCTCCAAACTGGCAACCCAATGCTGTTGCCAGGCAGCTTCTGGCGTCATCTAGAACCTGCCGCGCCTTCCTGCCCTCGTGGTACATCGAGCTCGGATTTCCCTGAACGGTTTGAATGACTTCGATCATCCGCTCGGCCACAGCTGGGTCAAGTGGCGTTGTCGCCGCGTAATCCAGATAAATGCGCTGCTGGTCGATCACAGAGTCCTCCTGAAGACGCCCCGAGGCAACAAGGTAGCTGCCATGCGCAGCTTGGACTTGAACCGACCGGGCCGGTACTCCAGGCTCTTCCGATACGCCGTTCTGGCACCACGGGAGTTTCCGTTCAGCTTACGCGCGGTGCCGAGACATGCCCAGTTGTGAGCCACTGCGTCCCGGATCTGTTCAGCCGAGTAGTGTTTGAGCCCTGCAATTTTCGGGTCGCGGGCAAGAAGTTGCTCGCCAACACCAACCAACCAGGTTCTCAGTTGCTCGTCATCCATCCAGATCTCGTCCAGCCGGTGGCTGGCGCTCGCCCCGTGAATCCGGTAGCTGGTCAATTTCTCGTCTACAAACCCCACTTTGTACTGTGTGGCGATCCTCGCCCACATCCGCCAGTCGCCCGAGCCAAAGAAGTGCTTGTCAAAGCCTCCAACCCGATCGACACACTCTTTTCGAAAGAGCGCTGCGCTAGCTATCACCATATTTTGATAGAAAAACTCTGGAAGGATGTAGCCGGTCGGAAATCGGGGGTAGTCGAAACCCAGCGGATTATGTTGGATCTCCTCCCCCCTGCCGTCGATGAACACCCCGTCGGTATGGACCAACCCGACCTCCGGATCTGAGTCTAGGAGCGCAACTTGTTCCTCAAGCTTTCTGGGCGCCCAAAGGTCGTCATCGTTGAAAATCGCGATGAACTCACCCTTTGCCATCTCCAGCCCCAGGTTCAACGTTCCATACGTCCCCAGGTTGGATTCGTTCAAGTGAAGATGAAAATTTTCTGGCCGCGCTGCGAGCCAACCTCTCGTTCCATCCGTAGACTCGTCATCCAGTGCAATCACCTCGAAGTCGGTGAAAGTTTGAGCCCACAAGCTTGCCCATGCCTTCTTCAGGAACGGCAAGTGATTATAGCAAGTCAACAGAACGCTGACTCGCGGCGAGGCCATCTAATTGATGCGGACTTCTATTCGGAAATCTGCTAGGTCGAGCGACGGTTCAACACAGTCGCCAACGGGCTCCAGGTTGTTGAACCGCGCGTTGTCATAGATTCCCACTGTCTTTACCGGAATGTTGATCGGGCTGTTGATCTCAACAGGATTACGGCCATCGCCGAGAGCATCCCAGATCTTGCTGGTTTCACTGCCTTGCGGCACTCGATCCATAGTGAGGATATTCACTTGCAGCGTCTCGATCAACTCAGCGTCAGTCTGCGATCGGGCAATTTGGGTGAGGTCGATTTCGAACCTAAGAGTCCTGTCTCCTTGCTGCCAAGGCTGGAACGTAACTGGTGTACCGATTTCGCGGAACTGGGTCAAGTCGCTCGGGTTCGGAAAGTCGTAGATGAGAAATTGGGGCGATTGAAGCGGATCCCAGCGGATGAAGTACTCCACGTCGCCAGCAACGAAGCCGTTGCCCCATGGCGGTGCGATAGTCGGGATCGGACCGAGCGTAGTGGGGTTGCGGTCTCTACTCGTGTTTATCGCAACCATATAGACGTAGTTCGGGTTGATCGGCTGCTCCACCGAAAATGCGAATATGAGTCGGGTCGAAGCCGGGTCACCTGGATTTAAGGTGGGAAACTTCGCGCAGCCGACACTGCCGACGATCGCTAACGCGAAAAGAGAGCCGACGACCGCTACGCGACCGAGGTTACGGGATGTCTGTACAAAATTCTTGAGCATGATTCGCATCGTAGAAGGTGGCCTTGGGCAACCAGATCGATTGTTTTTCGGGGGAGTTTGGTGCCGCACGCGCCGCACACTCCGGTAGAAGTTACCTCTGCCATCGCAGTGTCATGGGTTCTTGAGAGGACCCGGTCGTATTCCTGCCGGCTCACCAAATCGATCACAGAGAGGCACTCGGACCGCTTCTTGGTCAGTTCGAGAATCTCCTGCTTGATCGCCTCTCGTTCGCCCGCTGCATTCTTCTGCTTCTCTTCTACGGTCTTTTTGAGCGCGGCAAGACGCTTTCGGTGGGCCGAGACTTCTTCTTGTGTACTGGCTCGCTTCTGCAAGAGATCCGCCAGCCGGGGCTCGAGTTCAGAAAGCCGGCTACCAATTGACTCGATCTCATGCTCTAGAGTCTCCGCCTCCTTTGCGGACTTAACGGAGCCGTTGTAGAGCGTTGACTGATCGCCTTCTTGCTTTCGTTTCAGCATCGCCACCTGCTTCTCTAGCTCTGTTATCTCTAGCTCAAGTTGTGCCGCCTCAGATTGCAGCTGCTTGAACGGAACTGCCAGTTCCTTGAACTCGGCAATCTCTCTCTCACCTTGGTCGGCATGCTCATACCTTGCACCAGCACGATGCAACGCGTCATCCACCAGGTGGAGCTTCCATAAAGCCTTTAAACGATCCGTACTCATTGAGTCTGTATAGATTGAAAACCGCTTCAAGCGGTATCGCGATCCTCCTTTAGACTGCTTTGGCTACCCGCTAGGTTTCGGCAGCGGGAATTCAGGATGCGCTGCCGGTAATTATTGAACGAGCAAATCACCCGAACACCCATCACATTGCACACCTCGATTGCCTGGTTCCAGCTCTCAGGATTCACTTTGTTGTCCAAGCATCGCTCTGACTCTGGGTCAAAGCGAGCGCAGTCTCGACAGTGCATTGTTAGGTAGACGTTACTGAACCTGAATTCGTAACGATCAGCTCAGCGAACTGAGACCGCTCGATTGGTTCGCAAGCTCTCATACGCTGCCTCAACCACTCGGGTTGCCTGCAGGCCATCTCGCCCGGTCGATTTAAGCTGAGTTCCAGCAGTTACGGCGCGGTAGAAGTCGAGCAAGAGCTCTCGATCCAGGTTGTCTCCCAAACTACTCTGCACCACTTTGGAATCTTGCTGCCGGTACGTAAGCAACCCATCTCGAAAGAGATCAACGGTCGCCACACCTTTCTCACAAACGATGTTGAGCATCACATCGCCCCAAGTCGGAAAATTGTCCGGCCGGTCCCAACTGGTGTCGAGCGTTGCAAAAACTTCCCCCTCGAACCCTAGATGCACTAAGCCAGCGTCCTCCCACGGCTCCAAGAACCGGTTGTGACCGGCGGAGGCGTAGACCCAAACGATCTCTCGCACCAAGAGCGAACGCAGAATATCGACCACGTGCACGGTGTGATCGACTATCGCGCCACCGCCAGAATGTTCTTTCTCAACGAACCAGCCGAATGGGCACTTGCCTCGGTTTGTCGCGCAAACTGCCAATACTGCGCCAAGCGAGCCACCACGAATTTCTGCCTCAAGCTGAGTATAGGTGCTACTGTACCGGCACGGAAACGCCGTCATCAGCGGAAGTCCCCGCTGCTCAAACTCTACTACCAGCTCTTCGCCACTCGAAGAGTCCAGAAACAACGGTTTCTCGCAAAGAACAGGAAGGTTGTTGTGCAGGGCAAAGGCCAAGTCTTCGGCATGGTTGACGTTTTCTGAGGCGACGATAAGTGCGTCGCTGGATTCCGCCAGCGCTTCCCGCTCGAATGCCTTGAGCCCATGCTTTTGGGCAAACTCCTCGGCGCGCTTTGGGTCTCGGTCTGCCACGCCAACCACCTCAAGCTCTTCCATGTTTGCGGCGGTGCGTGCGTAGCTGTCCGCATGAACGTGCGCAACGCCATAGAATCCGACTTTCATTCGCCTCTCCTCATTCTCTCAAGCTCTTCGACCGCTTCATCTTTGGCCGCCCAATCCTCTAATTGTCGCTCCAATTGTTGGCTGAGTTCATGGTGCCTATTCGAGAGCTCATGAACGTCTCCACTAAGTTCAGCCAGACTCTTTTCCACCTCAGCGATCTCCTCTTCAACTTTAGCCACCGATTCCGCAGCCGAATCAAGCTTGATTCTCGCTTTAGCCAGAGCCTTGCTCAACTCCTTCTGGGTCAGACCCGTTTCGGGTTTTTCTGCGCCGCTCGCAGCTTGACGTTGGACGTTTCCAGCTACGGGCACAGGGTCTGACAAGTCGAAAACAGAGCCCGGGTGTTGCGAGACTCCCCGGTCGGAAAACAGCAGGGTCCTGTTGGTGACCTGCTGCAGCAGATACCGGTCGTGTGACACCAGCACGATGGAACCCGCGAAGTCTTGGAGCAGCTGCACGAGCGCCTCTACCGACTCAACATCTAGGTGGTTCGAGGGCTCGTCCAATATCAGCAGGTTCGGGCCAGCCCAGACCAAGGTCGCCAGCGCCAACTTATTCCTCTCGCCGCCGCTGAGGGACCGAATTGGTTGCTCCACCATCGCTTCGTCGAACAAAAACGATCCTAGTAGCCCTTGTGCCTCCTGGCGCGAAGCACCAAGACCCTCCATGAGATAAATGAGGGGGGTTTGGGCGCCATCGAACTCCTGTTGATCTTGAGAGAAGTAGCCTACCTCGATTCTGGAACCCAGACGAACCGAGCCGCTGTCAGGCTCTTCATGCTCAAGCAAAATCTCGATCAACGTGCTCTTGCCGGAACCGTTAGGGCCCACAACCCCCCACCGCTCACCATTGGAGACCGTCCAGTTCAGGTCTTTGAACAAAATTCTTCCATCGAAGCCTTTGGTCAGCTTTTCCGTTCGAAGAACCATGTCACCGCCGCGCTCCGCCGCTTTCAGGTTGCTGCGCATCGACTTCTGCTCCTTCTCTACATGCAGGTCGACTTTCGAGAGCTTCTCTAGCATTTTCAGCCGTCCCCGCGCCTGGCTCACCCGCTCGCTGTTCAGAAACCGCCGAACATATTCATCGAGCTCCCGCTTTCGCGCCTCCAAAGCCGCAAACTCTTTCGCCTTTCGCGCTTGCTCCTCTGCCTTGAGTTTTCGGAAGTTCTCATAAGGGCCGGGGTACTCGAACATCTTGCCACTCCGAATCTCCCAGTACTCCTGGGCGACCTTGTCCATAAACATCCTGTCGTGGCTCACAAGCAAAACCGCGCCCGGGTATCCGACCAACCAGTTCTCCAACCACTTCACGGCATCGATATCGAGGTGGTTCGTCGGCTCGTCCAGGATCAGAACATCGGGCTCCTGCAAAAGCAGCCTGACCAGCATCAATCGGGTGGTCTCTCCTCCGCTCAGCTCGGTTACTGGGCGGTCGAAGTCTTCTGTGCGAAAACCGAACCGGCAGAGCAACCCTTGAAGCTGGCCTTGCTTGCGATATCCCTCTGACTGCGAAAACTTGGCATGCAGCACTTCGAGCCGGCTGGTCAGGTCATCTACAAGCTCAAGATCTGCCCCTGCGTCAGCCAGTTGAGTCTCTAGGTCCAAAATTTCTTCTGAGATCGCTACAAGGTCACCAATTGCGCCCTCTGCAACTTCCTTGACCGTGCCACTAAGCCCGAGCATAGCGTTCTGCGCCAGGTAGCCAATGTTAGTGCCCTGAGGCACGTGGATGCGGCCAAAATCTGGCGTTTCCTCGCCGCAAAGCATCCGGATCAAGGTCGATTTTCCGCAGCCGTTTCTGCCAACCAGTGCTACTTTCCTGCGTGGCTTCAGCTCAAAGCTGATCGAGTCCAAGATGGGCTTGGTCCCGTACGCTTTGCTGATTTGAGATCCCCGAATCGACACGCCAACCCAAGAGTTAACTCCAACCTGACTTCATCGGAAACGCTGAAGGCCCGCGCAGGGTCTAAAATCGTATACGTACAGCGAGAAGGTCGATGCAAAGCCGAAGCCAATCGAGATTCGCCATTTGGGCACTAGGGGCTTTGGCAGCACTGTCCGTCGGGTTTTCCCTATGGCAAGGCGCGGTGGCTGTAGGCATCGTCTTTGGCGCGCTCTTTGTGCTTGCCATGATCGCTCTCAGCCGGTCCGCCGCGAAGATCGACCAGCTGGAAGATGCGCAAGCGCGACGAGGGCACGAAATCGACGCCCTGACGATGCAGTTGGAGCATCAGCAAGAGGCGATCGACGCCCTTGCCGAGGGGCTCGACGTTGCGGTTCTTCTATGTGATTCCAGCGCGAAAATCCTTTATGCCAATCCTCGGTTTGTGGAGATGTTCGCCATCTCTCAGCCAATTCGGAAGACCGTGCTGACCGCTACTCTCTCCCCAGAGCTCGAAGAAATGGTGCTGCAGACAGCGCAAGACGGTGAGCCGAGAGACATCGAGATACGGGTTCGGGGAGCAGGCCAGCGCACCGCGATCGCCAGAAGCTGGAAGGAGTCAAGGAGCTCAGAGCGCGTGTACCTCTCGATCTACGAAACCACTCACTTGCGCAAGCTGGAGCGGATCCGGAGAGACTTCGTTGCCAACGTGTCACACGAGTTCAAAACACCAATGACGCTCATCCGATCAATGGCGGAGGTGCTGATCGACACTGGAACCGAAGACCCTGAGCTACAGATGAGGTACCTCGATCAGATCGTCAAGGAAATCGACCGTATTTCCGGGCTAGCGCAAGACCTTCTGACCCTCTCTGCTGCCGAAGCCCAAGAACCCGACCTGGAACTCTGCAATGCTGCACATTTGGCGAAGTCGACCTGCGAGCAGATGATGGCAAAGGCAAGAGATCGGGGCTTGGAGCTATCGTACGAGGGTCCAGATGAACTGCTGGCGTTCCTCGACCCGGAAGCGATTCGTCAGGTGATCCTCAATTTGTTGCAAAACGCCTTGACTTACACTGCCGACGGGCAAGTGAGTTGCGCCCTGTTTGCACGCGGAGAGCGGCTTCGTATTGAAGTGAGCGACACTGGAATCGGCATCCCAAGCGTGCATCTGGACCGCATTTTTGAGCGGTTCTACCGAGTTGACCCGGCCCGATCACGCTCTAGCGGTGGCACCGGTCTTGGGCTCAGCATCGTTAAGCACATTGTCGAACAGCATGGCGGTACGGTAGAGGCACAGAGCTCATTGGGCAAAGGCTCAAAGTTCATCGTTGAGATGCCCACAGGAGACGTTGCCGCCTTTCTTTTTGAAGCCGACCCGGAAGAAGCCGGAACCGCCGAAGAGACAATAGTGGAAAGGTAGACTCGTTTCAACCTGATGGCCAAGCTGCATTACCTCACCACTCAGGATCTCCTCTGGATCAACTTGCAAGTGACCCGGAGGGTCAATCATTTCAAATACGCCTACTTGGAAGAAGTGATGGCGTACCAATACGGCTATGGGAAGAGCACGGACTTGTTCGGTCAGGCAGCGCGCTTTTCGGCTGGGTTCCTCCGGCTGAAGCCGTTCGATGCGGGCAATGCCGGAAGCTCGTTCGTCTCGCTACTCGCTTTCCTGGAGATAAACGATCAGTTGCTGACCGTACCTGACGACAGAGCTTGTGGATTCTTCATGGATGTGATCGAGACCCCCGTAGAGGCAGCGCAGCGGCTGAAAGACGCCACTGAGACCTCTCACCATGATCATGGGAATGAGCAGCCGGATGTTCAGCGCGCCGTTGTAGAAATCCTGGAACGGTATCCGCTAACCGTGAAGGCGCTGGAGCCCAACTTCCAACCTGAAAGAGTCAGCGGCATCTAGTCTGGGGCTTGGAGCGCAGAACCAGCTAAACTCTCGTTCAAGCGTAGAGTCGGGAATGTCCCCCAGTCACCCACTGCATCGAAGTAAATTGAAGGCTCGCGCTCCCGACGAAGCGTTAATTGGGCAAAAAAGAAAGTGAGCGGGTGACGGGATTCGAACCCGCAACATCAACCTTGGGAAGGTCGCGCTCTACCATTGAACTACACCCGCGCATTCGAAAATTCTGGAGCGGGCGATGGGAATCGAACCCACGTGGCCAGCTTGGAAGGCTGGAGCATTACCATTATGCTACGCCCGCGCCGAGCGAACCCTGAGTATACCGATTAGCGAGCCAGCCGCAGCTTCGGCTCACCAGCCGAGGCGATGTCGCGCCAGTCGTAAATCCAGAAGTTCTTCCCTTCGCTGTTCATCACTACCAAGATGCCGTTCGGGAACCGTGGTCCGAGGTTCTCGGAGGTCGCCTCTAGTCCATCAGTGTCATCCGCGCCGAGCACGATCTTCAACAGCCGCATCTGCCCGTTAACCGGCACGCGGTCATAGATGTGATAGCGAGACTTCCCTTCCACCTGGTCGCTCGCAATGAAGTAGCCGGCGTCTCGCCCAATTCGGTAGATGGCAGTGCCTTCGTGGTCACCTTCAAAGCCGCTGGTGGCAAAGGAAAACGGAGCCTTTAGCGACGAATTCGCTTCAGGAATTGGCACTGCCAGAATACCGTAAAGTTCGTCCGACAGGTAGAGAATTCCCAGATCTGGGTCAACGCTCAGCGCCTCGATTTCCTTCTTTCCGCTAAAGCTCCCTAGAGCCCGCACGTATCTGGCGTCCACCTTACCGTTGCTCACGCTGAGCCGGTATTGGTGCACGTACCCTTCCGCTGGGCCTCGGCTGCGCGAAACGAACGCGAACAGCTCTCCATTCGGCGCTTGATACGATGCGATGCCCATGGGCTGATTCTCGTTCTCTGCGGCGTTCTCAAAGACTTTGGTTGAGCCGGTAACGTCTGATAGGCGCCCATTTTCATCGATTCGGAAAACTCGTAGTTGGTTTGCCCTTCGCTCGGTGACCACCGCCAGATCCCATTGCTGGTCGCCAAGACGTACGCCCTGGATCACGTCCACGTTGTTCGGTCGGTCGATATTGTCGATTGTCTGAACGATCTTCCCGTCAAGGTCAAACACGAACAAGGCGCCCTCTCCCTGTCTCTTGTCCGTTCCCAAGATCAGGCTCCTTTCTGGGTTCTTCCTGTTGACCCAAATCGCAGGGTCATCCGCATCAAACCGTACAGCCTCGGTTTGCACCACGGGCTGAACTTCAACAATGGGGACGACGGGGGTGTTGGCGGCGGCAGGTTGAAGCAACGCCAAAGCGACAAAGAGTACAGTTGACATCTCAGGCAAAAGTGTACTGGCGTGGATTCGCTTTAACCAAACCTTAACGTGCTACTTCGGCAGCAAAAGCGAAAAGCGAATCTGCAAGTTAGGATCGCGGGATAACAGAGCGGCTTCTTCGATCAAATCGTTCTTCTCCAGACCGTCTGGAAGAAGTGGTTCATATCTCCCTCGCAGTAGCTTCAGCGTCGCTTCGACTTCCATCTCGGAGGCGTCGATCGGCTGGTCACTGAAGAGCGACAGCTTTTCAGAATCACCAATCACACATGCCGCCAGGGAAGACATTTGATATTCGCCATCGTAGTCGATCACGTAGTACACGTCGTCGATTGGCCGTGCGTTCACTTCCATCATCAAGATCTTCAGCGAGAACGGTGCTGTACTGAAATCGGAAAAGGCGCTCTTCATCGGCGCACTGATCGCCATTGTTACCCGCTGCACACCTACATCAAGCTCGCTACGCGAATAACCTTCCTTGCTTGTGAATTCAATCGCGGCGATTCTCATGGCTTCCATATCAGCCTGCTGACCCACCGCGCCCATCATCACCCTATCGTACACCTCGTACAGCTTCCTGGCGTTTCTGCGAAGGGTGTATGCCACGATCCCATCCTTACACGAAGCTGCGAGCACCGGAGTGCCTCGCCGAAGCCGATCCTCGATGAATTGGGCACGGTTGCCAATCATTTCCTGCCAATCGTATGGGGTGTACATAAGGCTTATCTATAGCGGTCGATGGACCGCCCGATTCGGGGTTCTATCTGCCGCTGCTGAAGTCTACGCGAACTTCTTGAAGTTCTCTTCGAATCTTGACTTGAGGTCGTTCGCCTTCGCGTCGTATTCCTCTGGGTTCGACCAAGTATTTCGTGGGATGAGAACTTCATCCGGAACATTGGGAACTGTAGTCGGAATCTGAAGACCAAAAATCGGATCGAAGGCGAACTCGACATCATCGAGTTCACCAGCAAACGCAGAATTGATCATGGCTCGGGTGAAGGCGAGCTTCATGCGCGAGCCGACTCCGAAGGGACCGCCGGTCCAACCGGTGTTGATCAACCAAACCTGCGTGCCGTGCTCCTTTAGCTTTTCTCCGAGTAAATCGGCGTAAGCCTTCGGACGCAGTGGAAGAAACGGCGCGCCGAAACAGGTCGAGAATGTGAGTGTCGGCTCAGTAATGCCAGCTTCTGTTCCAGCGACCTTTGCGGTGTAGCCATTCAGGAAGTGGTACATCGCCTGTTCAGGGGTCAGCTTGGAGATGGGCGGGAGAACACCATAGGCGTCACACGTGAGAAACGCAATGTTTTTGGGGATTCCTCCTCGGCTGCCAGGAACGAAGTTGGAGATGTACTCAACTGGGTAGGCGCATCGAGTGTTTTCGGTAATGGAATCGTCATTGTAATCTGGGTTGCGCAAATCGTCGAGTACGACATTCTCCAAAACCGAACCAAACCGGATCGCATCGTAAATCTGCGGCTCTCCTTCTTTGCTGAGCCGTATGCACTTGGCATAGCATCCCCCTTCGAAGTTGAACACCGCGTCCTCTGTCCAGCCATGCTCGTCATCTCCGATCAGACCTCGTGTCGGGTCTGCGCTGAGGGTGGTCTTCCCGGTTCCGCTCAATCCAAAGAAGAGGGCGGTATCGCCATCTGGGCCGACATTTGCCGAGCAGTGCATGCTGAGAACGCCCTTCAGCGGCAAAAGATAGTTGAGAATTGTGAAGACGCTCTTCTTCATTTCGCCCGCATACTGCGTTCCCATAATCATCACTTGCTGGTCAGCAAAGTTGAGCATGATCGCCGCCTCGCTTCGGGTTCCGTCAGCTTCGGGGTCAGCAGTTAGGGTGCAAGCGTTGACGATGGTCCAGTCTGGCGTGAAATCGTTGAGTTCTTCCTGGGACGGGCGAACTAGAAGGGTCTTAATGAAGAGGGCGTGCCATGCCTTTTCGGTGATGACTCGAACCTTGATTCGATGTGCCGGGTCGGTTCCGCCAAACGCATCAACCACGTAAAGCTTCCGGTTTGCCATATGCTCCCGCACCTTTTCGCGCAGCTTGGCGAACGTGTCTGGCTCCATGGACTGGTTGTTCTCCCACCAAATGTTCTCTTCGCTCTTCGGCTCTCGCACAACATACTTGTCCTTTGGAGTTCGGCCTGTGTACTTTCCGGTTCTCGAAACCACTGCGCCATTTGCGGCAAGCACGGCTTCCCCATTTCGAACAGCGTGTTCGACCAGTTCGGCTACTGGCAGGTTTCGGAAGACTTCGGGAGAACGGGAGAGATCGATAACGGTGGACTCGGTAGGATGTGCGATCGACATGGTGTTTGGTGTTCAAGCCGCACCGCCTTTCAGTTCAAACGACCACGGGGACGAGCGGCAAAAATTTTGTGGACCGAGAACTCTCAGCCACGCTAAGTTTACTCCCTTAGGCAAGTGGGCAACAGATAGACTAAGGCTTCGATGTGTGCCAGATACAGCCTTTTTGCCGCACCTGAAGACATTCAATCGCTCTTCGAGCTGCAAACTGTGCCCGAACTTGCGCCGAAGTTTAACATCGCTCCAACCTCTCAAGTGCTACTTGTTCGAGAGGAAGAAGCTGGTCGATCTGCCAGCTTTGCCCGTTGGGGGCTGGTGCCGAGTTGGGCAAAGGATGAGTCGATCGGCGTCAGGATGATCAACGCTCGCTCGGAAACGCTGCTGGAGAAACCCGCCTTCAGAAGCGCCGCAAAGCGCCGCCGGTGCCTCATCCCCGCCTCCGGATTCTACGAGTGGACGGAAGTTGAGGGCAAGAAGCAACCGTTTCTGATCGCCTCTACAACGGGCGAGTTGCTGGCGTTTGCCGGGCTATGGGAGGAATGGAGCTCCCCAGATGGCGATCTGACCACCTGCACCATCATCACTTGCGAAGCGAATAGAAAAATTAGCGATCTGCATGACCGGATGCCGGTGATTCTCTCTCAGGAAGACTTCGAAACCTGGCTGGATGCTGAAGGTCACTCTGCGCCAGAGGCGGCGGAGTTACTTGTGCCTTACCCGGACGATCTTTTGACAACCGTGGCGGTTGACCCGAGAATCGGAAACGTTCGGTTCCAGGAGCGGCCAGAGCCTGTTTCCACCTACAAACAACAAGGGCTGTTCGGCTAAATGAAAGCCGCCCGCGCCTAAGTTGGCGCGGGCGGCAAATGATTCGGGAATCCTAGACGACTACTCTTCGAGGTCGCCTTCGTCCAGACCCGCCATTGCTTCCAGGGTGAGCGTCGGTATCGAGCCGCCCATCACAATAGCCTCTTCTCCAGCTGCCATCGATGCCAGTGTCGGCTGTGGACCTTGCTGGCCGGCAGGCAATTGAACCTCGACACTCTGGAATTCTTTGACACCTGTTCCGGCAGGAATAAGCCGCCCAACGATGACGTTCTCCTTCAAGCCAACCAGGTGGTCTTGCTTTCCGCGCACTGCTGCATCGGTCAACATCTTCACCTGCTTCTGGAACGAAGCGGCTGAGAGGAACGAATCGTTGGCGAGCGATGCCTCGGAGATACCCAAGAGCAGCCACTCAGAGGTGGGCTCTCGCATTTCGCGCTCAACATTCTCGTTCGTAATGGGATCGGTATATTTGATCATTCGGCCTTCGGAGATCAGCTGCCGAATACGGTTCTGCTCTTTGGCAAAAGCAAATCGATCGACGACCTGACCTGGCAAGAAGGTCGTGTCGCCTGGCTCGATGATGCGGCGCTTTCGCAGCATCTGGCGGATGATGACCTCGATGTGCTTGTCATTGATGTCAACTCCCTGCGCCTTGTACACCGATTGCAGGTTTTCGACGAAGTAGTCGTAAACCGCAGCTGCACCTGCCAATTCCAGAACGTCATGCGGATCGAGCGGACCATTGGTTAGTGGATCACCTTTGATGACATGGCTACCCTTCTGAACCGGAAGGTTGCCCATCGGAGGAACCAAGATCGGCCAGTAGACTCGGACCTCTTCGATTCCAGCTGTCAAGAGGATCTTCGCGTGCTGGGCAGTCAGTTTCTGGCCAACCAGCTTGCGCAGCGCGTCTCCACGCTCAGTTGCATCCCAGGCAGCAAAGTCTTGCTCATCGGCGATATAGGCTTCCTTCGCCGCAGCCTTGATATCGGTTCGAACTACGCCATCAACGATGACCCAGCGTCCAAACTGCGACTCCTGAACCGTTCGCACGACACCGCTGACAGGGCAGATAATCGCCTTACCACGCGGTTGTCGCCGTGCCTCGAAGATTTCCTCAACGCGGACGATACCGCTGGATTCACCCGTCCAAGTGTAGAAGAAGGTCTTCTGAGAGCGCTGCCAAAGCTTGCGGCTTTCCGTTTCCGACTTGAGCTGGAGCTTCTCGTCTTTCTTGAGCTGTCGTTCGGTTCGTGCCTTGCCGGAGGTCGCCTTGACTTCATCTTCGATGGTCAAGAAGTCTCGATTGAAGAGATCCTTGATGACGCCTTCCTGCGATTGCAACAGCTTGGTCGGATCGAAGTCCTTCATGTCGTAGGTCTCTTCGTCCTGCTCTTTACGAATCGACTGTTCGAAGTCCGTCTTGAACTGCTTCATGAACTTCGCCGTCTTGTACTGATTCGTCTTCGCAATAACCGCTGAGCCCGCAACACCACCGGTGTGGAAGGTTCTCATGGTCAGCTGCGTTCCGGGCTCGCCAATTGACTGCGCGGCAATAATTCCAACGGCTACGCCTGGCTCGACCATCTTGTTGGTCGAGAGATCAACGCCGTAGCACTTCGCACAGATTCCGTGAACTAACTCACAAGTAAGCGGGCTTCGAATTTTCAGGAGCGGGAGGCCGTGGTCGCTAAATGAAAACCCGATCTCCATGAGTTCGTTCTGAATTTTCTTTCGATCTTCGTCTGACTCCGCTGTTTCCAGTCGCTCAAAGGCCTCGGTTTCGATCTCGGTGACACGCTTCGACGTCTCTTTAGCAACCAGTACCCCGGGTTCTATCAGTGGCTGTCCGGTAGCAGGATCGATCAAAGTGCTGAGCGAGATTCGAGCGGTCATTCGGTCCCCAATCTGCTCGATGGTCTCGCCATCTACGACTAATCGGTGAACTTCGATTCCCTCGAGTGTCCCACAGTCATCTGCACGAATCATGACGTCCTGCGCCACGTCTACCAACCTACGGGTTAGGTAGCCGGCGTCTGCCGTTCGCAGCGCCGTATCGGCAAGACCCTTTCGAGCACCGTGGGTCGTTACGAAATACTCCATCATGCTCAGTCCCTTATGGAACGAGCTCTTGACAGGCAACTCGTGGATAACCTCGTTGAACTGGTTGAACATCAGCCCTCTCATTCCAGAAAGCTGTGCCAACTGCTTGACCGAGCCTCTTGCACCGCTGACCGTAATGATGGAGAGCGGGTTCATCTGCTTCAATCCCGTAGTCAACTCTCGACCGATTTCGTCGTATGTTTCCGTCCAGAGCTTGATGAGCTGCGCCTGCATCTCGTTAAAGGTCACCATTCCACGGCGGAATTGCTGGGCTACCCTTGCCGAGCGTCGGTCAGCTTCCTGAAGAATTTCTTCTCGGCGCTGAGGTGGGTCCATGTCCGTTATAGCGATGGATATTCCGTACTTGGTTGCCCACCGGAAACCGAGATCCTTCAGGTCGTCCAGTAATTTGACCGTTGCTGCCAAGCCAACTGCTCGCTGAGCGCGAACAATAGTATCGGCAATCGCCTTCTTGCCGAGTTCTACGGTCAGGAAGTGGTCGCTGTACTTCAGCGGATACGGCAAGACCTCATTCAGCTTCAGCTGACCCGGAGTCATTGTGGCAATGATCGTCTCGAATTCTTGAGGCAGCTCTTCGTACTCCACCATAGCGCTGGGCTCGAATAGCCCAATCAGTTCTTCTGGCTGCTCTTCGATGGTTTCCTTTCGCAGGTACTCCTTGCCGGTGATCGGATCGCGCTTGTCAATCTCAGAATCCTTTCGGAAAATTGGTCGCCGAATACGAACCCGGACGGGAGTATTGAGCCTCAACTGTTCGCCAAGAGCTGGAGATTCTAGGAGGAACAAAACTTCGTCGATCGAATTATAGACAGGCGGCGCAGGATACTTTTCGGGGTCCTTCTCGTGCAGTGCTATCTTCTCTTCCAAAGCCGCCTTTGCGGCCTTATCGACAAAAGTCAGCGCGTACGAGCCAAGAACGATGTCCTGAATCGGCGAAACCGTCGGACGACCATCAGCTGGCGAGAACAGGTTCTGCGTCGACAGCATCAGCACCCGAGCTTCGGACTGCGAAATTGTGCTGAGAGGCACGTGAACCGCCATTTGGTCGCCATCGAAGTCTGCGTTGAAGGCGTGGCACACCAGCGGGTGAACCTGAATCGCCTTTCCATCGACCAAAATCGGTTCGAACGCCTGAATACTCAAGCGGTGAAGCGTCGGCGCACGGTTGAGCAAAACTGGGTGCTCTGTGATGACCTTCTCCAAGCCATCCCAAACTGCCGGGTGCATTCGATCGACCATTCGCTTTGCCGTTTTGATGTTCTGAGTCATCTTCTGCTCGACGAGCTGCTGCATGACGAACGGCTTGAACAGCTCAAGAGCCATTTCCTTCGGCAAACCGCATTGGTGAAGCTTGAGGTGAGGACCGATGACGATAACCGATCGACCAGAGTAGTCGACTCGCTTACCGAGAAGGTTCTTTCGGAACCGCCCTTCTTTACCCTTGAGCATGTCGCTCAGCGACTTCAGTTCCTTCTGATTGGAGCCTTTTACCGGTCGCGCTCGGCGCTTGTTGTCGATAAGGGCATCCACAGCTTCCTGGAGCAACCGCTTCTCGTGGTTTACGATGCTGTCAGGAGCATGGATTTCGATGATCTTGTTCAACCGGTTGTTTCGGTTGATGATCCGACGATAGAGATCGTTGAGATCGGACGTAGCAAATCTGCCGCCGTCCAGCTGAACCATCGGGCGCAACTCGGGGCTGATTACCGGAATGACATCCAAAACCATCCACTCGGGACGGCTCTTTGAGTGAATCAGTGCCTCGATGAGCTCAAGCCGCTTTATGGCGCGCTGCCGCCGCTGGCTAGTCGTGACAATAACCTCCTGGCGAAGCTCCCGGGCCTTTCGCTCGAGGTCGACGGTGCGGAGAAGTTCTTGAACTGCCTTTGCGCCGGTATCGATCTTAACCATCGATTCGACATCGAGTTCTTTCGGCTTGCTGAGCTGCGACCAGGCTTCGCGCACAAGGCGAAGCATCTTAACCAGCGCACGATTCTTGTCTTCTTCGATGAGCTCGAAACGCTGCAATCTTGCTAGGGTCTCGATCGCGATGTCGAGATCCTTGAGCTCGTCGTCTGCGTCTCGGTGCTCTGCCCGAATTCGGTCGTGAACCAACTTGACTCGCTCTTTGGCAAATGCATCGTCGATGACGTCTGCATTTTGGGTCAGCTCTTCGCGGAGTGCTTCGAGAGCGTCCATCTCGAGCTCTAGCATTTCGCGTTGGCGGCTGAACTTGATCTCTTCGATCGTCTGCCGAATTTCAGGGAGCATCTCCTCAACTCGGTCGCGGTCGATATCGATGCAAATGAAAGCTGAGAAATAGGCGACCTTTTCAAGGTTCTTGTGCCCAATGTCGAGAATCTGGGAAATCGGAGAAGGGCTGCCCTTTAGATACCAAATGTGCGCAACGGGAGCAGCGAGCTCAATGTGACCCATCCGCTCTCGGCGAACCTTCGAATCAGCGACTTCAACACCGCAGCGCTCGCAGACAACTCCTTTGAACTTCTCCTTCTTGTACCGACCGCAAGCACATTCGTACTTCTTGACCGGTCCGAAGATCTTCTCGCAGAAGAGCCCGTCGCGCTCTGGCTTGAAGGTTCGGTAGTTGATCGTCTCGGGCTTCTTGACCTCTCCTTTGGACCACTTCCGGATGTCTTCAGGTGAGGCAATGCCGACGCGGATCGCGTCGAAATCCTTCACGTGCGCTTTGTTTTCTCTTTTGCCGCGCTCTCCCGTCTGTTCCAGTTCCGTATCGAAGTTGTTGGTTGCCATGAATTGTTTTTGTTTTGTGAGGACCGAATAGTGTTTTGTTGCTGCCCGGAGCCATCGTTAGAGGGTTCCGGGCAGAGTGCCTAGTTGTTGCTGAAGCTGAAAGCCCGTCTCATCCGGTTGTCTTCCGGCGGTGTGAGCTGCTCGAGGTCATCGAGAGCCTTCTCGCCAGAACCCGGAACGCTCACAATCACCTTCAAGCCCAGCGAACGAAGCTCGTTGACGAGAATCTTGAACGACTCCGGAATTCCCGGATCGGAGATCGGCTCGCCACGAACGATCGACTCGTAAGCCTTCATTCGGCCGTTGACGTCATCCGATTTGATAGTGAGCAGCTCTTGCAACGTATGGGCTGCGCCATAAGCTTCGAGCGCCCAGACTTCCATCTCTCCGAAACGCTGTCCACCGAACATCGCCTTTCCTCCCAGCGGCTGCTGGGTAACCAAGCTGTACGGGCCAGTGGAGCGCGCGTGGATCTTCTCGTCCACCAAGTGCTCCAATTTCAGCATGTAAATGATTCCGACAGTAATGGGGTTAGGCAGTTGATCGCCTGTGAGTCCATCTCGAATGGTCGACTTGCAAGTTTGGGGATTCAGACCAGCGCGGTTGAACACGTTGTCCTTGATCCGTTCGATAATCTGCGCATAAACCTCTTTCGGAGCCTTGAACGGCTTCTCATCGAACTGATCAGGTTCAGTGGAGAAGTTATCTGCGGACTGATTGACCAGGTCACCAGTCTGCTTGACTGGAGGTGCTGCGACAATTCGTGCAATTCTCTCCAAGCCCTGCTCGCCGAGAGTCTTCAGTCGATCCTCGAGCTTGCCGAACATCGCATCGACTTCGTCTTCAGGTTCGAGTTCCAGCCCAAGTGCCAGTTCAGAGTTGGCGTATGCCAACAAGGCTTCCTGACGGAACTTGCGGGCAAGGCGGTCCATCTCTGCGAGTACTTCTGTCTCAGTTGCTCCCTCGAATGCCGGGCAGTGATACCGCACCCCAAGGTGCTTGCCTGCATAGCCTAGGTGGGTCTCCAGAATCTGACCGATGTTCATTCGGCTCGGAACACCGAGCGGGTTGAGCACGATGTCGACCGGAGTACCGTCCATCAGGAACGGCATATCTTCCACCGGAAGGATCTTCGAAATGACCCCCTTGTTTCCGTGTCGGCCTGCCATCTTGTCTCCCACCATCAACTTGCGCTTCTGGGCAATGTGCACCTGAACACGCATGTTCTTTCCGGTTTGGAGATCATCTGGTGGAAGTTGCTGGAGAGGCTCCCCCGTACTGTCGCACTCGAGCCGATCTCGCTTCTTGGACTCCATGTAGACCTTGTTAATCGACGGACTGAGGTACTTAAACCGGCTGTAGACGTTAACGCCAACGACCGTTCCCTTCTCTCCGTGCGGCAGCTTGAGCGAGACGTCGCGCGTCTCTTCTGCCTTCTTACCGAAGATGGCGATGATGAGTCGCTCTTCCGCAGACTGCTCGACCTGACCCTTCGGGGTGACCTTTCCGACCAAGATGTCTCCTGTTCGAACTTCTGCACCGATTCGAACAATTCCGTTCTCATCCAGGTTTCGGAGTGCTTCTTCCGCAATATTGGGAATATCGCGGGTGATTTCGTCCTGTCCAAGCTTGGTGTCGACCGCCTCTGTTTCGTGGTTGTCGATATGGATCGAGGTGTAAACGTCGTCCTTTACCAGCCGCTCGCTGAGTAAGATGGCGTCTTCGTAGTTGTAGCCACCCCACGGCATAAACGCGACGAGGATATTTCTGCCCAGCGCTACGCCGCCATCGTCCACACAAGCACCGTCAGCAAGTGGGTCGCCCTTTAGCACCCGTTGACCAAGTTCGATGACGGGTCGCTGGGTGAAGCTGGTCGACTTATTCGACTGCATCATATGTTGCAGTGGATAAATGTCCAGCCCTCCATCCTCGTCTGCCCGAACTTGGATTTCAAGACTCGTGACGTTCTCCACGAGACCGCTTCTGTGAGCGACGATTGCTGCTCCGCTATCGACCGCGATCACGCGCTCGTAGCCTGTGCCAACATACGGTCTTTCTGACCGAACAAGGGGAACTGCTTGCCGCTGCATGTTTGCGCCCATGAGCGCCCGGTTCGCGTCGTCGTTCTCGAGGAATGGAATCAGCGCTGTGGCAGCAGAAACAATCTGAACTGGGGACACGTCCATCAGGTTCACCGAAGTTCGAGGCCTTGTGGGGTACGACTCTCCGCCAATGTCACCACCAGCCGCTCGAACCTGCAAGAGCTCTTCGACAATCAGTCCGTTCTCGTCAGTTTTGGTGTCTGCCGGAGCAACCAGCATTCCCGACTCTTCCTGAGCCGTCAGGTAGACGATTTCGTCTGTAACGTAACCGTCCTTTACTCGGCGGTATGGAGTCTGTATAAACCCAAACTCGTCAACTCTCGCGTGGATGGTTAGCTGAGAGATCAGACCGATGTTCTGACCTTCTGGCGTCTCGATCGGGCAGATCCGTCCGTAGTGAGAACGGTGCACGTCTCGGACTTCCAACTTGGCGTTGTTCTTTTGAAGACCGCCAGGACCCATGCTGCTCAATCGTCGCTTGTTGACCAACTCGCTGAGCGGATTGGTTTGATCCATAAAGACGCTCAACTGGTTGCCGTTGAAGAAGCCCTTGATCGCGCCGTTGATCGGCTTGACCGCAGTCAGGATGCCCTGCTTCATGTTCTCCTCTTCGGAGCTGGTCATCTTCTCCTTGGCGACCTTCTCCATTCGGACGAAGCCTGTTCGCAGATGTGCCTGAAGAAGCTCTCCAACTGATCGGACACGCTTGTTCTTTAGATCGTCGATGTCATCTCGGTCTGCATCCTTTTCGAGGTACGGCACCATCTTGATGATGGTGTTCGCCAGGTCCTCGGAAGTGAGGTTTCGAGTGTTGATATCGACATAGAGGCCCAGCTTCTGGTTCATGAACCTTCTGCCGACCTTGCCCAAGTCGTAGTTCTTGATCTCGAAGAACTGGTTGTAGACCAAGCTTCGAGCCGCTTCGGGAGTTGCGGTCTCGCCTGGCTTCAGCTTCTTGTAAAAGTCAAGTAGTGCCTGGTCGCTGCTGGTAGTCGGGTCTTCCTTGAGGGTCGCCTCGATTACCGAGAGCACCTTGAGCACCTTGAGCTTCTTCAGCTCCATTGAAGCGAGCTTCTTGGCGAGTGGAGCATCGATTACATCAAACCGCTTGGCAACAGCTTTGCCCTTCACGTCTTCCACGTCCTGATCAAGCCGCATCCCTTCAATCGCTTCTGGGTCGATCTCTTCAAGTGTGATCTCTTCGCCGAACGTGAAATACATCTCTTCGTTCGACCGAAGCGGCATTTCGGACTTGACCATCAGGTCCATCACGCTCTCAGGGAGCGATTCCATGATATCCTTGGAGAGGACTGTCTTCGCCTCAACCAGAACTTCGCCCGTATCGGGGTCAGCAATCGGCTCAAGGATGCGACGCTTGTGGCTGGCTCGAACCGGAACTGGCATCTGGGCGCGACCACGCTCAAACGCGTGGAACACCTTGATCAGCTCGGTGATGGTGAATTTCTTCTGCTGCTTGACCTGGGTGCGCACAACCAGGTTCGCGTCTGACTCAAGGTCGAGCCAAGTTCCTTCCATAGGAATGATCCGGGCAGAGACGACGAACTGCATGTTCGTATCGACACCTTCTTCAAAATAAACGCCAGGTGAACGGCTGAGCTGGCTTACCACCACGCGCTCCTTACCGTTGATCACGAAGGTTCCGAGGTCTGTCATCAGCGGCAAATCGCCGAGATAGAGCTCGGTTTCTGTAACTTCCCCACCTTTGACGCCGATGCGGATTACCGCACGGATCGGCGCTTCGTAGGTCAAGTCCCGCTCACGACACTCTGTGATCGTGTGCTTCGGTTCGCTCAGGTAGAAACTGACGAACTCTAGGAAATTTTGACCTGTAAAATCGTATATTGGTGAAAAGGTTTGGAAAAGTTCGGGCAGACCTTCTTCCAGAAACCATCGATAGCTGTTTTTTTGTAGTTCAATTAGATTCGGCACCTCTAGGAATCGTCCGATTCGCTTAGAGGAGGGCTGAATTACTCTCATTCACGCCTCCGGGCAGGGTTTGGGCAAAAGATAATTGTACCCGCAAAATGCGGGCGATTCGTCGTTTTTCAGTTTTTTTCGCCGTCTGGAGAAATTTTTCTCAGGATAAGTGCTCGCTGTCTAGTTATTATACGCCCAATGACATCAAAAGGTCAATTCGTTCGCCCCTCGGAGGCTGCCGTAATCGCCCTGCCCAGAGCAATCATTGACGCAATCGCAACCTCGCGCGGCTCTGTTCCCTTCAGAAAGACGAGGTGGGCTGTTGATAGGCTTCCCTTGCAGAAGCAATCGAAGAGACGGCAAAGATAGCGCAAGTTCATTCCGTTCGCGCTTCCTTCTAGCCCCAGGTCTTCATCGGCATCGAAGTACGAAACCATGTTCAAGTCGAGGGTGCAAAGAACGAGCGCGTCCTGGCTCGCTCCGTGGCCCATCGAGCCCATGCTCTTTACGTATTCGCCTGAAAAGCTCTTTCGAAAAGCGTGGCCAATCCCAAGACCCACCGCTTCAAGCAATGGAACTTCGTCCGGCAGCGAAGACCCTTCTACGCTCAAGCCAAGATTAAAATCGCCCCCTCCAGCAAACTCACGAAGCAGGTGATCGAGAAAAGGGACTCCGGTGGAGATGTCCGCCCTGGCGCCACCGTCTAGATCCAACAGGACCTGGACCCGAAAGTCCGGGCATTCGACCTCGTGCTCGGCGTATCGAACGCCAGATTTGGACCTTCCCATGATCACCGTTATACCGCTTGCGACCACGGTACGCCAAATCTGACGTCTCAGATCGGTATCCTGTTCTGCGGCTTCGACCACCTTCCTACACTTATGGCGATTTATGTAGATCGAGACACGCGCGTCATTGTCTGCGGCATGACAGGCCGCGAGGGCAGCTTCCACACGGAACAGATGATCCAGTATGGAACCAATATCGTAGGTGGCGTTACACCAGGAAAAGGGGGAACCACCCACCTCGACCGGCCGATATTCGACTCGGTTGAAGAAGCCGTTGCCGCAACCAATGCAGATGCCGCTGTAATCTTCGTTCCTCCTCCGTTTGCGGCGGACTCGGTCATCGAGTGTGAATCGGCAGGAATCCGGTTCTCCGCGCTCATCACTGAGGGGGTTCCTTTCCAAGATATGGTCAAGGTGGTCAATCGGGTGAAGGACAACGGCACTATGCGCCTGCTTGGTGGAAACTGCCCAGGAATCATCACTCCGGGACAGTGCAAGATGGGCATCATGCCGGGCCATATTTTCACTCCCGGGCCTGTCGGCATGGTCAGCCGATCTGGCACCTTAACCTACGAAATCGTTTGGGAGCTGACCCGCGCAGGGCTTGGGCAAACCACCTGTGTAGGAATTGGTGGAGACCCGACGCCTGGGACTCGCTTCATCGACGCACTTGAGGCATTCGAAGCAGACCCAGAGACCAAAGCAGTAGTTATGGTCGGAGAAATCGGTGGTTCGGATGAGGAAGCAGCCGCCGAGTTCATCAAGACCATGACAAAACCGGTCGTCTCGTTCATCTCCGGAAGAACGGCACCTCCTGGCAAGCGCATGGGCCACGCTGGAGCCATTATTTCGGGCAACACAGGAACACCTCAAAGCAAGGTGGACGCGCTCACTTCGGCGGGCGTCCCGATTGCTGACAAGACCAACGAGATTCCTGAGTTGACGCGGCAAGCTTTGAGTGCCTAGAGCAGGTGGACCGCACCCGCTACTTCGATAACGCAGCGACGACACCAGTCGACCCGCGAGTTCTTGAGGCTTATACCCAGGCAGCCGAGCGCTTCTTTGCCAACCCAAACTCGCAGCACTCGCCGGGTCTTGAAGCGATGGATGCTGTCCGAGAAGCCCAGCGGCACGTCGCTGCCTTGATCGGCGCGGAGTCACCCGAGCAGATCTTCTTTACTTCTGGGGCTACGGAAGCTGCCAACTGGGTGCTCTCGCAGACAAAATCAGTTGCGATATCGCCCTTTGAACACAGCGCCGTCCGCGAGCCAGCTTTGCTGCACGGAGCGGCGACCCTCGAGAATGAAGGGTTTAACCTGCTTCCGGCTAGTTCCTCCTACGATCTGTATGCCGTCATGACGGTGAACAACGAGACCGGAGCGATGATCGAGCCGCCAGCCGACGCTGGACTCCTTGCACGGGACCTTACACAACAGGTTGGCAAGCTTCCCTGCTCTGTTGTTGATTGCGAGTTCGCCTTCTTCAGCTTTCACAAGCTCTATGGACCGAAGGGGATCGGCGCGCTATACGCTCGCAACCCGTACACCGTCGAGCCATTCATCTTGGGCGGAGAGCAGCAGCTTGGCAAGCGCGGCGGAACTATCGATGTGCCGTCTATCGTCGCTGCTGGGGTCGCCTCAGAGATTGCCCTGGCTGAGACTGAGACCAATCTGCGCCATGCCATTCGGCGCCGGCACCTGTTTCTGGAGACATTGTCGCAAGTTCAAGACTGGAAAATGAATGCCGGAGAGCCCAACTCTGCGTACATCCTCAGCGTCAGTTTCGCAGGTATCGAAGGTGAGTCACTCGTCATTGATCTCGATTCACGTGGTTTTGCCGTGAGTGCCGGTGCCGCCTGCTCTTCAAGGTCAACCGAGCCGAGTCATGTTCTCACAGCACTTGGCTTGCCTGAGGAACTGCTGCGCGGGACGGTGCGATTCTCGTTCGGCAAGTACAATTCGGATGAAGCGACCGAAGCTCTTGGAAAGGTTGTTTGCGAAGCGGTCGCGAAACTCAGAGACCACCGCGCGGGGTAATCTCCTGATGCCGCAGTACGGGTTCGCGTTGCAACATCTTTTGGCGCAGTTGCGTCTATCCTTTACGCGTTGATCATAGCGCCTGTACAATATATTCAAGTGCGTTCGGTCTGTTTCCTCAGGTCGCTTCTGCCTCATCTCGGGCTTGCAGCTCGCAAAGTGCCTACTGATGAACCGAATATTGACCGTGGCTGTTTAGCTTTAGCGTTCCTGATGTCCCAATTTTTCGTAGAACTTTCGAAATCTTCAACCCTAACAAGGAAGTGCGTTCTTGCCCGCCGATAAGAACCCAGGCGCTGGGCCACCCCGCCGCGGTAGAGCAATCACCGTTCGAACTCCCGGGCGAGGTACGTACATCGAAAATCCCGGCAGCGCCCTCATTGAGGAGGATGTCGGAGATCTCGACGAAGATCTTCTCGATCTTGATCCTACAGACGAGGAGCTAGAAGAAGCCGAACGAGCGGCGCAAGACGATACTGAAGACCTCGAGATGTGGATGCGGCAGACGCGCCGCGCTTCACTCCTCACCCCAGAGCAAGAAGTCCACCTCGCAAAGCGAGTTCAGGAAGGCGATCCCGAGGCAAAACGGCAGCTGATTGAATCCAATCTGCGGCTTGTCGTCAGTATCGCAAAGAAGTACAACGCCCGTGGGATTCCGTTGGCTGACTTGATTCAGGAAGGCAACCTCGGCTTGATCCGCGCTGTCGAAAAGTTCGATTGGCGAAAGGGCTTCCGGTTCTCCACGTACGCAACCTGGTGGATTCGAAGGGCAATCGCCAGAGCCATCATCAACCAGGGACGGACCATCCGCATCCCGGTTTACGTAGCAGAGCTTATCAACAAGGTTGTCAAGGCGGGTAGCCGGCTTCAGCAGGAATTGCAAAGGGAGCCCACTGAGGAAGAAGTTGCTGAAGAGGTGAACCTCTCCGTAGAGCGAGTGCGCGAAATGATGCGCGTCGCTGCAGAGCCAATGTCCCTCGAAACCCCCGTAGGTGAGAAGGACAACAGCACGATCGGCGACTTCATCAAGTCTTCCGACATGCCCACTCCGGGCGATGTCACCTGGCAGCTGATCCGCCGCGAAGAACTGGACGGCATTTTGCAGCGGCTAACCCCAAGAGAGCGCGATGTGGTTCGGCTACGGTTCGGACTAGACGACGGCAAAACCCGAACACTGGAAGAAGTCGGTCACGACCTGAAGGTGACGCGCGAAAGGGTCCGCCAGATCGAACTCCGGGCGATGAAGAAGCTGAAGCATATCGGCCAGCAACTCTCAATCGAAGGGTTCGAGATCACCAACCTGCCGAACTAGGCGCCGATTATCGCTGCCTCAAGTTCTTCTCTCAACGATGCAGGGTCCCACGGATAGAACACGTGATCCCCGGCATCCTGGAATACTTCCCGGTAAGGAATCATTGGCTCCCTTAACGGGATGCTCGCTTGAAACAGTACAGCCTCCGGATACATTCGAACCGCACAGCCGCAAACCTTCGTTAGCTTCTGGCGGTGGATTACGTCGTTTTCAGAAATTCCCGCGAAGCAGTCTCCGAAGCGCTTCTCGCCGCCCTCGGTTTTCGGCAATAGGTCAGCCGCCAACGCACAGGGTAATCCGCTGGCAGTCAGCGCCTTCGCCAGGGGACGAATTCCCTCCAGGTAGGCAGTTCGCACGTCTCGTGAGTTTGGCTTGAGGCCCAGCCACTCGTTCGGAAAGCTCATGCCTACCGTTACATCGTGACCGTGCAGAACGCCGCCGCCGCCTGTCGGTCGCATAACGTAAGGGACTGGAGTGCCAGGCACTAACACCTCATCAGGCTTCTGAAAGCGGCCGAGCGTCACCCAGACGGCAGTCCAATCATAGATTCGAACCTGAACTTCCGAGGGGTGCAGCAGTTCGACGTCCCGTGCCATATTGGTAGGCCCGTCGAACTCTCCATCCAATCGAACGTTTACTTGCAATTAGCCAGCAACAGGGACTTGGTCCGACTTCTTTCGGTATCGGACGTCAAGATTCTTGACTGCCAAAGCCTCATCCAGGCGACCGACAGGTTGAGTTGAAGGCGCGTGGAGCAGAACTTCCGGCGTCTCTTCCGCTTCCCTGCAAATAGCGATCATCGCATCACAGAACTCATCTAAGGTCCGTTTGGTCTCCGTTTCCGTTGGCTCGATCATCATCGCTTCTGGGACGATCAGCGGGAAGTAGTTTGTAGGCGGGTGGAATCCGTAATCGATCAAACGCTTGCTGATGTCTAGAGCCCTGATGCCTTTCTTCTTGTATTGCTGGGCAGTCAAAACACACTCGTGCATGCAAGGCCGGTCAAACGCGGCGGGCAACACATCCCGAAGCCTTGCCTTCACGTAGTTGGCGTTCAACACCGCGTGCCGAGAGATTCCTGCCATTTGCTCCTTGCCGTAAGCCATGAAGTAGCAGAGCGCACGGACCTCCATGAGAAACTGACCGAAGAAGGGGGAAACCCTGCCGATGCTCAGCGGTCGGGACTCATCCAAACGCACCTGATCGTCAACCCGCACCACCACGGGGACTGGAAGGAATGGCTCAAGATGCGGCTGGAGCCCAATCGCCCCACAGCCAGGTCCTCCTCCGCCGTGCGGGGTGGAAAAAGTCTTGTGGAGGTTCAGGTGCATACAGTCGAACCCATGGTCTGCCGGTCTTGTGGTACCCACCATGGCGTTCATGTTTGCGCCGTCACAAAAGACCTGGCCGCCGGCTTCATGGACCATCTGGCAGATCTTTTCGATATTCGGCTCGAACAAGCCCAACGTCGACGGGTTTGTCAGCATCAGAGCCGCCACGCTGTCATCGAGTTTTGCTGCTAGGTCAGCCAGATCGGTGTTTCCATCTTCGTCCGTGGCAATCGAGCGGACGCTAAAGCCGCAACGCGCAGCACTTGCCGGGTTCGTTCCGTGAGCACTGTCCGGCACCAAGACAACGGTGCGTTTCGCCGCGTCACCCTTAGCTTCGTGGTACGCCTTGATCAGCATCAGGCAGGTCATCTCGCCGTGCGCACCGGCAACGGGCTGCAAGCTGATGTGCCGGAAACCGGTCAGCTCTTGCAAGATTTCCTGAACCGTGACCAGCACTTCGAGCGCTCCCTGAATCTGGTTTTCCGGCTGCATCGGGTGTAGCTTCGAGAACCCTGAGAGCGCAGCGATCGTCTCGTTGATCCGCGGATTGTATTTCATGGTGCAACTTCCCAGCGGGTAGAAGCCCAAGTCGATTCCGTAGTTCTTGTGCGAGAGATTGGTGAAGTGGCGAATTACCTCCAGCTCACCTACCTCGGGAAGCTCGAGCTCTTCTCTCAGTTCTCCGAGACACTCTTTAAGATCGACTTCAGGGGTATCTGCCTTCGGCAAGTTTGCTCCCACACGCCCTGGCTCCGAGCGCTCGAAAATCAAGGGTTCCTTCACGGAGGGCATCATGAGCGTGCCACCTCCGCGACTGCATTGGCAAATTGGTCGATCTCTTCGCGAGTTCGAAGTTCGGTGAAGGCAAGAAGCAGACAGTTGTGCATGTTGGGGAAGTATTTGCCGAGTGGAACGCCAGCAAGGAACCCGCGCTCGGCTAGTTTTTCGTGTGCCAGATCGGCGTCCACTGGCAGTTCAACGACAAATTCGCAGAAGAACGGGGAGGCGAACTTGCGCTTTGCCCCAGCTTCTTCCAGTCTGGCAAGAGCATATTGGGCGTTTCGAACGGATGACTCAGCAACTGACTTCAGCCCGTTCTTTCCCATCGCCGAAAGATAAACCGTTGCGGCAAGCGCCATTAACGCCTCGTTGGTGCAGATGTTCGAGGTGGCTTTCTCCCTTCGAATATCCTGCTCGCGAGTTCGCAGTGTCATGACGAAGCCCTCAGTGCCTTCATGGTCAACAGTCTTTCCGACGATCCGCCCGGGAATGCGCCTCACAAACTCGCTCTTTGAAGCGAAGAGACCGCAAACCGGGCCTCCCAAGCCCATGGGAATTCCCACGGGCTGAGCTTCGCCGGTCACAAAGTCAGCTCCGAAAGCTCCCGGTGGATTGATCAGGGCCATCGCTACAGGGTCGGCATTCACGATCATCATCGCCCCGGTTCGGTCGCAAGCTTCTCGCATTGCCGCCATATCTTCGATCACTCCGAAGAAGTTGGGGGTCTGGACCAAGATGCAGGAAATGCTGTCGTCCAGCGAACTGTAGTCGAAGGTCCTCCCTTCGTTCAAAGGAACACGAACCAACTCGACACCGGAGCTCCAGCAATAGGTCTCCAAAACCTGGCGGTAGTGAGGATGAAGGCCCTCGCTATAGGCGACCCTGTCTTTGTCCTTGATGGCGCAGGCGATCAAGGCTGCCTCGGCAACCGAAGTCGCGCCATCGTACATTGACGCGTTCGCTACGTCCATGTTGTAGATGTCGGCGATCATCGTCTGGAATTCGTAAATCGTCTGCAGATACCCTTGCGAAAACTCTGGCTGGTACGGCGTGTAAGCCGTCAGGAATTCTCCTCGCGAGATGATTGCTCCAACGCTTTGTGGAATGAACCGGTCGTAGATGCCGGCACCGGCGAAGCAAATGAGATGGTCCGCCAAATTCTTGTTTTTGGCGGCGAGTTTGCGCATGTATTTCGTCAGCGCGTATTCATCGAGAGCACTGGGAATATCGAGCTCTCCTTTCAGTTTGAGGTGTTCTGGAATCTCGACGAACAAATCGTCGATCGACTCCACACCGATGGTTTCGAGCATAGAAGCCCGATCTGCGTCTGTGTGCGGAATGTAGGGCATGAACTACTTAACTATTCGATCGCCTTGCGGTATGCATCAGCATCCATCAAGCTGTCGAGCGTGCTGAGATCGTCGACCTTCAGCTTGACCAACCAGCCCGCGTTGTAGGGGTCGGCATTGACCAGCTCTGCCTGGGACCCCAAAGCCTCGTTGGCTTCCTCAACCGTTCCGGCGATTGGGGTGTAAACATCGGCGACAGTCTTGACACTCTCCACGGAGGCAAAAGTGTCTCCGGCAGCCAAAGTCCGTCCGGCTGTGGGTAGGTCGACAAACACGATGTCGCCCAATTCGCTCTGGGCGTGGTCTGTAATTCCGATGGTGACGGTGTTGCCGTCGACGCGAACCCACTCGTGGGATTTGGTAAATCGAAGATCGTTTGGAACGTTCACTGAAAGCAGATAACCTCAGCTTTGAAGTTTACCGGTAGAGGCACAATTCAACAAAGGCATGAAGTTCATAATTCTCACTCTTTTTCCAGAAGTCGTCTGTGAGTTTCTGCAGCACGGCGTTATCGGGAAGGCGCTTGCAACTGGTGCCGTTGAGCTACAAGCGGTTCATCCGCGTGACTTTGCAAAGGATGCCCACCGAAGCGTAGACGACTCCCCTTGCGGGGGCGGGGCGGGAATGGTGCTCCGGTACGACGTGATGTTCGAAGCATTTCGAAGTATAGAGTTGCAGCCGAACCACCAGGTTGCCCTGATGGACCCGCGAGGTGAGCCCTTTTCGCAGCCTATTGCCAAGGAACTTGCCCGTGCTGACCAACTGATTCTCATCTGTGGCCACTACGGCGGAGTAGACGAGCGCATCAGAACCGAACTTTGTCACCGAACCATCAGCCTAGGAGACTTTGTTTTGACTGGCGGAGAGATCCCTGCACTAGCGATTGTAGATGCCGTAACGCGGTTGCAGGGCGGAGTTCTTGGAAACGAAGAGAGCTTGGTAGGGGAGACCTTTGAAGGCGATCTCTTGGGATATCCGCAGTTCACTCGGCCGGTAGGCGTCGAAGGAGCCTTGGTGCCCGACGTGTTGCTGAGCGGCGACCATCAAGCCATTCGTCAATGGCGGCGACAGCAGGCCCTGATGGAAACAGCAAGGGTCCGACCGGACTTACTTGCGAAGGCAAGACTTGAGAAGGGAGACGCCGATCTGCTAAAATAGACGGTTACCTTTTTCGAGGCGTATTTTCCATGTCAAAGCAAGCGATACTCAATTCTGTTGCCAATCCTCATCTGAAGGAGGATCTCCCTCAGATCAATCCCGGCGATACCGTCAAGGCGCACGTTAAGGTGCGTGAGGGCGGCAAAGAGCGTATCCAGATCTTCGAAGGAACCTGTATCGCCATCAAGCACGGAGGAATCGCTGAGACGATCACTCTTCGAAAAGTCGCTAGCGGTGTAGGCGTCGAGAGGACTTTCCCGCTCCATTCGCCGAACGTGGCGAAGTTCGAAGTCACCCGACGAGGCGATGTTCGAAGAGCCAAGCTTTACTATTTGCGAAACAAGGTCGGAAAGGCCGCCCGCATCAAAGAAAAGCGCTAAAGGCCTGTGCTTCAGCTACTGGCACAGCAGCAGGGTCCTGGCCAGTTCACCCAAACAGTGGACGCCATCGCCCGAACCCCGATCAGCACCATTGTGCTGGTTTGCTTGGTTCTCACTGCCATCCGGTTCGGCTGCTTCTTCGTGCTGGCGCGCAGAAAGCCTCACATAAGCAATGGCCTCACGAAGACCTGCAACGTTGTCAACGAAATCCTCGACTCCCTGATCTACGCCGCGATCGTAGTTTTTCTCCTCATTCGCCCGTTCGTCATCCAGACGTTCACCATCCCAACCGGCTCCATGCTGCAGACGCTGCAGCTGAACGATTACATCATCGCCAACAAGGCGATTTACCGGTACACCGAACCCCGGCAGGGCGACATCATCGTTTTCAAACCACCTGAGAGAGCCCTTTATGACTTCCAAAGGGGGCAGGACATCGACTTCGTCAAGAGGCTAATTGCACTTCCGGGGCAGGTTGTAGAGATTCGCGGTGGGTCTTTGTTTATCGACGGTCAGCGAGTCGAAGAGCCCTACTTGAGCACTCCAAACGAGTTTGATTTCAAGTTGGTCGAAGTGGACGGCGAATTCTGGCCTGTGCAGTACAACGCTGCATTTATCAATCCCCCAAAGTTAGTCGCCGACGAGTACGTCGCAAGTACCCAGGAGATGCAGGAGCGACTGCGAAATGCGCCTCCTGCGGCGATTCCCGACGGCTACTTCCTCGCAATGGGAGACAACCGAACTGGCTCGTTCGATGGCCGTGGCTGGGGTCTGGCACCACTTGATGCGGTAATTGGCAGGAGCGAAGTGATCTTCTGGCCACCTCGCAATTGGACCATGACTCGCTAGATCGAGTCGAAAAACCTCTGCGCCATGTCGATGTCGGTTCGGGTTAATCCGTGCCCGGCATCAATCGCCGACCACTCCGCGTTCGCTCCGCAGCCGTTCATGTACTCGGTCAGCGCCTTTGCATCTTCTGGCGGCACAATCGAATCGAATTTGCCCGAAATGGCGAGCCCACGAAAGCCATTGAGCGCCGGCTTAACTTCAGGTTGAATCGGGAAACCAGCGCGCCACAAGCACGCCCCTTGAAGAGTGCCTGGGTGCAGCAGCGCCAAGCAAGCAGCCATGTTGGCACCGTTGGAATAGCCGAGGCCATACGCGCGAACGTCCTCCCCGATTAACTCGCTGAACTTCTCTCTCAAAAATAGCGAGAGCAAATCAGTTTGCTCTCGCATGCTGTCTTCATCGAAGACTCCCTCGGCAAACCGCCGGAAGAAGCGCCCGTGCCCGTTCTCCTGAACGTTTCCGCGAGGGCTGAGGATGGGCCAGCCCATGGCGACAATGTCCCCAATCTCGATCAGGTCGTTCTCGGTTCCACCAGTGCCGTGCAAGGTCACCAGAACTACGTCAGAACGTCTGCCTGGCACGAATCGGTACTCGAAGCTCATGGCAGCTTGACATCTCCATTCTGGATCGGCAACAAGGCGTTCACCAACCTGGGTCGAAGTGATTCGTACTGAGGCGGAATGCAAAGTGATTCGCCTAGGGCCTCTTCGGGCTCGTCTATGGCAAACCCGGGCCCGTTCGTGGCGATTTCGAACAAGATCCCCCCTCCCTCACGGAAGTAAATGCTCTTGAAGTACTGCCGGTCTCGCACCTCCGTCGGATAGAGCCCGAACTTCTGGACAGCAGCTCGGGCAGCAGCTTGTTCGTGCTCGGATTCAACTCGGAAAGCGATGTGGTGGATGCTTCCCGCGCCGAAGCTTCCAGGGTCGTCTCCCCGCTTACGCAGCAGGTGGATCAAGTTGTATCCATCAGCCGCCTCGAATACGTCGTACTCACCTTCTTCAGAGATTTTCCTATAACCCAGCAGCTGAGTTAAGGCGTTTTCAGTTGAGCTTGGGCGAGCAGAATTGAACCGCGTCGAGCGCACTCCGTGAATTGCGTGCTCTGGAGCTATGGAGGAGTTGTCCCATCTCTTCCATCCAGGGAACATCGGGCCTTCCTCCAAACTGATTTCGATTCCGTCTGGATCCAGCACCAGAAGCGAAGTTCCTTCTTCCTGCACCTCGCGTCCCGCCGCTGCAAGGCGGTCTTTCCAGAAACCAAGACTCCCTTCTGGGATCGCCAAAGTGATTCGAACCACCTCGTTGTAGCCACGGCGTCCTTTTGGCGCCGCTCCTACGGGGAAGAAGGTCAAGCCCGTTCCTGGTGTTCCCAGGGCATCTGCGTAGTAAAGGTGATACATTCCTGGATCATCAAAGTTCACTGTCACCTTTACCATGCGGAGTCCGAGAAGCCCGCTATAGAAGTCGACGTTTTCTTGAGGGTCGCCTGAGAAGGCGGTTATGTGATGGACTCCCTTTACGCTCATGTGCTTGGTAGAATTTTGGCTCAGAACCCATGAAAATCGTTCTCGGCGTCGATCACGAACACTTCTGGAACGCAGTTGACCTGCTGAAAAGACTGAAGTTTGAACCCGCAACCATCGATGCGGTCCACGTTGTCGAAGGGTTCGGAGCAGCTTCACTTCCCTCTCGATCTGCCAGCCGGCTTCCCATTCATCATGTAAACCAGCACCTCGAGACCCAGGGGAGATCAAAACTGGATAAAGCTGTGGAATCACTCCGCCACTTCGGCTATCCGGTAGAAACTGCCATTCTACACGGGCATGCGAGCAAAGCCATCCTGGAATACGCGGGTACTCAGCGAGCAGACCTGATTGCCCTAGGTTCACCACCCAAGTCGTCTTTCGTAGCGAACATGTATGGCAGCGTTTCCAAAGCTGTTGTCACTAGTGCCGAACGCTCGGTGCTGATTGCCAAGAACAAACGGGATAAGCAGGACCCTGTGCGCGCAATCTTCGCCACGGACCATAGCGACTACTGCCAGCGCTGCGCCGAGAAGCTGATCGAAATGAACCCTGTTGGCATCGAAGAGATCACAGTACTAACGGCTTCTCGAATTGACATGGACCTGCTGAAGAGTGCATTGCCTGGCATTCAACATGACTTCGACGATGTTGAAGCCGCAATCACGGAGGAAATTGAGGAAGCAAACGAAAAGATAGCCCAGCAGTTCGCCAACGCAGGGTTAAGAGCGAAGTCCGTGTTTGTACGAACAGAGTTTCATGAAGCAGTGGAAACGGCGATGCGCGACCAGAAAGCCGACCTACTTATCATGGGCGCCAAGGGCAAGGGGTTCTGGGACCGGATTCGGCTGGGAAGCAACACCCTGCACCAAGCGCTGAACACCTCGAACGACCTGTTGGTACTGAGAAACTAAAGTGGGCCCGGTGGGGATCGAACCCACGACCAAGCGGTTATGAGCCGCCCGCTCTAACCACTGAGCTACGGGCCCGTCAGTGCGAAGTAAAGCGTACCGCCTCGGCAACTGCAACTCAGCAGATGTTGGCGCAGCACCAGCCGTAGGATAAACTACTGCCTGCTGAGCCCAGCAGGTCTTGCATTATGTCGGTGACATCTACTCAACTGGCGGACTCGGGGTGCGCATTTTTCTCGCAAACTGCCTCCGAAATCTTCACGCCTGAACAGTTTTCTTCAGACGAGCTTCTCATGATTCAGATGGCGGAGAACTTCTCGCGAAAAGAAGTTCTTCCCAACTCAGAACGGATCGAGAAACAAGAAGATGGACTCGTTCCCGAACTCATCCGACAGGCAGGACAACTGGGTTTCTGTGGTCCCGATGCTCCCGAAGACTTTGGCGGTCTCGGGCTAGGAAAGAACATCGCGGCGAGAATGCTGGAGTATCTCAGCCTAGATGCATCTTTTTCGGTGACGATCGGAATCACCGGAGGGATAGCCCAGTTCGGGATCGTACTGTTCGGAACGGAGGAGCAGAAGAAGAAGTTTTTGCCGGCATTAACCAGCGGCGAGATCATCGGAGCTTATGCCCTGAGCGAGCCCAACAGCGGTTCAGACGCATTATCGGCAACTACCCGAGCTGACCGTGTCGGTGATGAATACGTGCTCGAAGGCACCAAGATGTGGATTTCTAACGCCAAGTGGGCAGAACTCTTCATGGTGTTTGCCAAAGTCGATGGGGAGCGATTTTCTGGATTCTTGGTTGAGAGAGACCGCCCAGGCTTGACCGTTGAGCGAGAAGAACACAAGCTCGGGCTTAAGGGTTCATCAACCGCACGGATTTCGATGGATAAAGTCCGCATTCCGGTCGAGAATCTCCTTCACCAAGAGGGCAAAGGGCATCAAGTAGCGTTCAATTCCCTGAACCTCGGCAGGTTCAAGCTTGCCGCGATGTCGCTCGGCAGCGCGAGGCTGGCATTCGAACAGGGTGTCGCCTACGGCAGAGACCGAAAGCAATTCGGCCAGCCGGTGATTTCTTTCGGACTTCTCCGGCAGAAAGTGGCGGATATGGCCGCACGGTTCTTCGCGGCAGAAGCGATGATTTACCGAACCGGAGCGCTGATCGACAAAGGATTCGAATCGATCGAAGAGCCTCGACTCGCAGCAGAAGAATTTGCTGTGGAATGTAGCGCGTGCAAGGTGTTCGCTACCGAGGCGCAGGCGATGATCGTCGATGAATCACTGCAGATCTACGGCGGCTACGGCTTTACCGAAGAGTTTCCGGCTGCGCGAAGCTTCCGCGATGCCCGAGTCAGCAGGATTTATGAAGGGACAAACGAAATCAACCGGCTGTTCATGGCTGATCGGCTGTTCAAGCGTGCAGCAGCTGGCCGAGCCAGCCTCGACGGGCTGGCAGACACCTTTATCGCAGATTTAGCGGTGAAGGCCGTTCGCACTGGATGCCTGGAGCAGCCGCAAGTCGGCGCAATCTCCGACCTATTGATGCTGATGTACGCAGAGCAGTCAGTCAATGCACGCGCCAAGAGGACAGGTGATCTTGGAGCGGCAGCCGCTGCCCACTTCATAAACTGGGCAAACGTTGAAGCGGCTAGAGCTTTTCAACGACTCACGGGTGAGGGCGTAACTTTGCCTCCGGCAACGATGGGTACAGTCGATGCCCTTTCCGATGCCGTAATCGAACTCGGCGGACCCCTAATTTTCAACCCGCGAAACTGAAGCCATGCTTCATCGGGTAGACAATTCGGGCGATGCTAATGTTGGGTTCACGTTCGGGCATGCTTTTCAGGCACGAAACCTTGCGACCTTGCTGCCGCTGCGTCACGGATGATGCTTGCTCAACTGACATTTGATCTCAACACGCTTCCACAGCAGCTGATCAACGGAATCTTGATCGGTGCGATCTATGCTTTGATCGCGCTGGGATACACCATGGTGTATGGCGTTCTCCGTCTGATCAACTTCGCCCATGGAGAGGTTTACATGTTCGGTGCATACATCGCGCTGTTCATCTCATGGCTGATGGGCTTTGGTCCCGGGACGCAGAGTTCGCCTGCCAACACGGTCATTTACATCGGCGTGATGCTCTTGGGATCGATGCTGGTGTGCGCAATCTTGGGAATGCTGATTGACCGGTTTGCCTACCGGCCCATCAGAAATCAACCCAGAATCTCGGTTCTCATCACTGCCATAGGCGTGTCGTTGTTCCTGCAATACGCTGGTGCCCTGTTCCTCCCGAACAGCCCTCCTCCAAGCATCAACGAGAACGTTAATCCGTTCCAGTCGGCGATCAACATTCAGATTCGGCCCGCGAGCAGCGAACTGCTCGAGCAACTACAGGTCGCTCAGCAGATCTACACAACCAACAACGACCAGCTTGCGGCAATGACGGCACCATCAGCCGTTGATGTCAACGCAGAGGAACTCGCCGACCAAGAACTAGTTACCATTAGAACCCGCCGGGAAGCAGAAGCCGCCCAACGCGAAGTCGATTTCGACGCCCTGACCATTCGAATTCCCCAAGGTCAGCTCCTCATGCTGGGCACGGCAATTGTGCTCATGCTGCTTCTAAGGCAGCTCGTGCAGCGCACCTCTGCAGGCAGGGCGATGCGCGCAGTCGCCCAAGATTTCGACAGTGCGTCGCTAATGGGCATCAACGTAAACAAAATCATCACGTTGACATTCATCATCGGCTCTGCGCTTGCCGGTGCCGCAGCGATGATGACAGCTACGTTCATCGGGACGCCATTAACCACGTTTGTCGGGGTGCAACCTGGGGTCAAAGCGTTTGTTGCTGCCGTATTGGGTGGCATCGGAAGCATCCCTGGTGCTGTACTTGGCGGGTTGGTGATGGGAATCGCCGAGACGATGGTGGTCTGGGTCGGCCTGAGTTCTTATCGAGACGCGATTGCGCTGGTCATCCTCATCGTTGTCCTTCTGTTTAAACCTGGTGGTCTTATGGGCTCCAATGCGGTGGAGAAGGTTTGAAGTTCTGGGCTGTTCGTATCGGCTCGATCTTGGCGGCCATTGCTGGCGCCTTTCTCATCGAGTTTCTGGCTCGCCAGACCCTAGACGACTATTCACGTCGTCTGGTGGTTCTCGCGGGCATCTACGTTACTTTGGCGGTCAGCCTCAATCTGATCAATGGAATTACTGGCCAATTCTCTATCGGCCACGCTGCGTTTTACATGGTCGGTGCCTACACCAGCGGCTTTCTGACCAACACGTTCATTCAGCAAGCTAATCTGCCTCCTCTCTTGTGGCTGATACTGGTTTGCATAGGCGGAGCTATAGGTGCGTCCATAGCCGGGTTTCTGGTGGGTCTACCCTCCCTGCGCCTGCGCGGAGACTATCTCGCCATCGTTACCCTCGCTTTTGGTGAGATCGTCCGAATATTCGTTCAGAACTCCGAGTGGCTGGGTGGCTCGTACGGGATGAACGTCCCGTTCCAGGAAAACTACATCTGGTTGGTCTGGCTGTTGGCATTTGTCACCATCGCCTGTAGCCGAAATCTTCTTCAAAGTGCCAGAGGATTGACGTTCCTTGCCGTGCGTGAAGATGAGGTCGCCGCTCAAGCCATGGGCGTTCCAACGACACGGGTTAAGGTAACGGCGTTCATTGTTGGCTCAGCTTTCGCCGGCGCAGCCGGCGGAATGTTGGCTCACTACGAGAGCTTTATCACCCCGATGACATTCGCGATGGACCAGAGCTTCATCATCCTCACGATGGTCGTGCTCGGGGGCAGCGGTTCGATCACAGGCGCAACTCTCGCAGCGATTGTTCTCTTCGCACTACCTGAACAGCTCAGAAACCTTCCGCCGGTGAGCGGCGCCACCCTGGCGGCGGTCTTCATCTCGCTGATTGCCGCAGTTGCTCTGACCAAGAAGACCGAGAGTCAGGAGAGCCTCGCCAAACCAGAGAGGCGAAAGCGGTACGCCATCTACTGGATCGGGGGCATTCTAGCCGCCGTATTGCTGGCTAACGCTCTGTCATTTATCCCCATAATGCGGGAAACGACCTATGAGCCCGGCAAGCTGAGAATGCTGATTTTTGCGGTTACCCTCATCGTTCTGATGATGTTGCGGCCCCAGGGCGTTATGGCGCACCACGAGTTCTCTTGGGCATGGCTGCGAAAGGTTCTCAGGATCCAAAAGCCAGTAGAAAAGGAGTCAGCCACTTGAGCGAAGGCCTGCTTGAGATGCGCAACGCCACCATACGGTTCGGTGGTCTGACGGCGGTAAACGACGTGAGCTTCACCGTTGAACGGGGCGAGCTCTTTGGGCTGATCGGTCCGAACGGTGCCGGCAAGACCACCTGCTTCAACCTCATTACAGGCGTCTATAAACCCACCAGCGGCCAGGTTTTGTTCAAGGGTCATGAAATCAACGGTCTCAAGCCCAACAAGATCTGTAAATTGGGCATCGCCAGAACGTTCCAAAATATCCGGCTGTTCACCCAACTATCCGCCTTAGAGAATGTTATGGTGGGCTCATTCCTTCGCGCTCATTCCACTCTTCTTGGCTCGTTCATGTTGACCCCAGGAACCGTCCGCGAAACGAAGGAGCTACGCGAGAAGTCAATGTACTGGCTTGAAGTCATGGGGCTCGACGCCAACTTCGATTCCAAAGCTGGCGATCTTCCCTATGGCAAGCAGCGCCGCCTGGAAATCGCACGGGCGATGGCGACTGATCCAGACCTACTGCTACTAGACGAGCCCGCTGCAGGCATGAATCCGCACGAATCGGAAAACCTCCTCGCTGCTGTGAGAAGGTTGCGTGACGAGTTCGACAAAACCATTCTGCTCATCGAGCATGATATGCGGTTCGTTATGGCCCTCTGCGAGCGAATCGTTGTCCTTGACCACGGCGAAGAAATCGCCCATGGAAAGCCCGAGCAGATACGCAATGACCCCAAGGTCATTGAGGCGTATCTCGGCGAGCCTGTTTAGCGACTAAAACTGAACGACTCGTTTACCGGCGTCTATAATCTTCTCGACCGAAGGCAAAACGTGTGATTCGAGCGGCTTCACCCACGGCACAGGAGTGTCGAGACGGGTCACACGGATTGGCGGGGCATCAAGGTACTCGAATCCTTTGTCCGCGATCCGCGCCACCAGTTCGCCTGCGTAGCCACAGGTCATTGGGGCTTCGTTTACCGCAACCAGCCTGTTGGTTTTGGCAATACTGGCAAGAATCGTATCTTCATCCAGTGGCACTAGAGATCGAATGTCGATCACTTCTGCCTGGATTCCCTCTTCGGCTAGCTTATCCGCCGCTTCGAGGCAGTGATACACGTTCTGACCGTAGGTCACGTAAGTCAGGTCTGTGCCCGTTCTTCGGATGTTTGCCTTACCCAGAGGAACGATGTAGTCTGAATCGGGGAGTACCTCGTCCAGCTCTCGCTTTCGGTATAGCTCCTTGACTTCGTAAAACACGGTCGGGTTGCCGCTTCGGATCGATGCCTTCATCAAACCCTTCGCGTCGTAAGGTGTCGATGGGCAGACCACTTGCAACCCAGGAGAGTTGCAGAACCATGCCTCGTTCATCTGGCTGTGATACAGAGCACCGCCACCGTAACCGCCAGCAGGACCCCGAATGACCACCGGCATATTGACTTCACCTGCAGTTCGATAGTGGTAGGTTGCCAGGTTATTGACAATTTGGTCGAAACCGCACGAGATGAAGTCGATGAACTGCATTTCGGCGACTACGGTCTTGCCGTTTAGTGCCATGCCTACCGACACTCCAACAATTGCGGCTTCGCTAATGGGCATATCGATCACCCGTGCGCGACCGAATTGATCAAGCATCCCTTCGGTAACACCGAAGGCTCCGCCAAGCAGGCCAATATCTTCACCGAGCATGACCATGTCGGGATTTCGCTCCATTTCTTCGTAGAGCGCCTCCTTGATTGCTGTAAGGTAGTTCTTCGGCACCGCCTGAGTTTCGGTTTTCTTGTCTACTGTTGCGCTCACGATCGATCCTCCTTGAAAACCCACATCGCTCCTTCTTCTGCCTCCGGAAGCGGCGAGGCGAGGGCAAACTCAACTCCTTCCTTCATAAACTCGACGACAGTCGGCGGAAAGTCCGTATCTCTGGCTTCTGCGGCGCCTTTGTTTTCAGCGGCAAACTCCTTCGCCTGATCCACGGTCAATATTCCTTCACGAATCAAGATGTTCTTGGCAACCGCGATCGGGTCCCTGCTTCGGCCCTCTTCAATTTCATCACCCGGTCTGTACTTCGCCGCTCGGTCGTCGTCGTGGTCTCCGTGGCCATAGGCGCGATAGGTCTTACATTCGACGATGCTTGGACCGTTCCCCATTCTTGCCCACTTCACAGCAGCCATGGTCTTGTCATACACATCGAAAACGTTCTGACCGTCTGCGATTAAGCCTGGGATGCCAAAGCCGGCGGCTCTCGTTGCTACGTCGGGCGTAGGGCAGCCTAGTTCTACGGGCGTTCCGTATGCCCACTGGTTGTTTTCTACAATCGTGATCAGAGGCAGCTTGTGAACTGCTGCGAAGTTGATCGCCTCATGGAAAACGCCTTGGGCGGTTGAGCCCTCACCGTTGTACGTGAGAGCTACCACGTTGCCGCCATCTAGCCTGTCGGCATAGACCACGCCGGCCGCAACAGGAATCGTGCCTGCAAGCATGGAGGTCGAGTGGACAATCCTCTTCGACCGAGAACCGATGTGCGACCAGTTGTCGCGGGCTCGCCCTGGCGAATCTGCCTTTCCCCAGACTTGCGCGCAAACTTCCTGGATGCTCATTCCGAGTCGGTCTGAGTCTCGCAGCCTTCCGCCTTTAGCATCCTTCAAGAAGAAAACGGGCATGTCTCGGTGGATCGGGCTCACCCAGTCTTCGGATTCAATCGCATAGACCGTCCCGACGATGATGCCTTCCTGATTGAAAGAGGAGTACAGGGTTCCTCTAAGCCTTCCTCTCTTTTTTTCTTTGATGAGCCGGACGTCAAAGTACCGGGCAAGGTAGAGAAACTCCAACATCTCAAGCTTCTGCTCGGCGGTCAGCTTCTCGCTGGGTTTATCCTTTAGAAGGTCGTCGATGGTTATCGGTTCAGTAGATTTTTGTGCGGTCTTGGAAGCCAATTTTGGGGACTCCGACACCCGTTGCAGGCGCTGTTTTAGTCTACCGAAACTCGACTTTGCGACGAAAAAAGCCGGAAGCCCTTGAAGGGCTTCCGGCCTATGAAGATAGACGAATCAGCAACTACTGAAGGGCCTTTCGCATCTCCGTAAGCGTTGCTGCGGTCGGTCGGAATCCAACCCACGAGTGAACGACTTCACCGTTCGGGTTCAGCACGAAGAGTGCCGGGATACCGGAAACGTTGTAGCGCTGTGCTTGGGCAGGAAAGTCGGACGGCTTGATCTTGCAGAAAACGAAGTCCTTCGACATCGCCTTGAACTCGGCGGTCGGATAGACCTGCTGAGACATCATGTTGCACGGGCCGCACCAATCTTCGTAAAAGTGAACGTAGACCAAGCGGTTCGTCGAGCGTGCCTCGGCAAGGGCGTCGTCCAAATTGTTGAACCAGCGGTCAGCGTTGAGTTCTGCCTCGGTTACCTTTCGGGCACCTGACGGAGCCTGGAAGGCGAAAACTTCTGCAGAGCTGACGCTAGAATCGAAGGTTCGAGTGGTCAAAATTCGGTCGACATTGTTGCCTGCTGAATCCTTTCCGCTGAGCGCCATTTGGCGAGGTAGCGAAGTTTCCTGGTCAAGGAAAACTGTGTAGACTAGGCCGTCTCGCGCATCGAACTGGAACGCGACAACCTTGAACTCGTTTCGACCACGGGTTTGAACACCCTGATCTCGAACAACCGCAGGCTTCAAGTCCTTTCCGAAGAACGGACCGAAGACCATAAACTCTTCCCTGGCGAGGACCTTGTTGAGTTCATCCTGGGTTTGCGGCTTGACGTAGTACACGTTTGAGTCCTTCTTGAACACGTTCATGTTCTTGCCATCGAACACGATGAGTTCGCTTGGCGTGTCGAAGCGAGCCTTATTGGGTCTGGAGAACTCAATGCTGTAGTTCGCAATCGGGCCTCCAACCGTCTGGTAAACAAAGTCAGCCCTCAACTCGTTGGCGTCGCGAAGGGCAGTAACCATCGGGTCGAGGGGTGAATTGACGTATCCTGCTGACGCGTTAATCGCCAGCACGCCGAGAGAAACTAATTGAGTAAGCATGATTCCACCTCTAGATAGGACGCACGAAAGGACGTCCACTTCGTTATCTTACTCCAATGGGTGATTATAAAGGTTCCAATCCGAGCGCCGAAAGGGGCCCTGGGCCCGACAAGTTTCAGTTCGGTTTCCTGCTGGCACTGTGCCTGCTCGTGGTTGTCGGCAGCCTTACTTATGCAACCATAACTCCGTACCGAGAGGCTGGAATTATCAATCGGACGGTTCAGCCAGATTACGGCGCGCCGGATGAACGCCAGCACGCAAACTATGTCCAGCACATTCTCGATGGAGAGGGTGTCCCTGTCTTTCAGCCCGGATCACCAGACCTGTACGAAACTTACCAGGCGCACCAACCGCCGCTCTACTACTTTTTGACTGCGGCGTTCGCAAATATTGTTGGCGTTGATTCCGTCCAAGAGCTCGCTGGTTCTCGCCTGCGATGGCTCAATGCGCTCTTAGCCGCACTTACCACCGCAGGGATCTTTTTTGGGCTCTTCTGGGGTACCCGAAACGCTTGGACCGGCCTGGCTGGGGCGGCGGCGACTTCCCTACTGCCCATGTTTTTGGCGCTTCATGGGGCGGTAAGCAACGACCCGCTGTTGATCGCAATCTGTACCTGGACACTCGCGCTCACGGTCAAGGCAGTTCGGGAGGGCTGGTCGGTGCCTCTGGCGATCGCAATCGGGTCCCTTGCCGGTCTCGGGTCTCTTACCAAGACCAGCGCTATTGCTCTGGTGCCCGTTATTTTGCTGGCGTTTTGGATCTCAAGTTCCAAGCTCAATTGGAAGGTGGTAGCCGCTACGGTCGCGCCGTACCTGGTTCTATCGGTACCTTGGTGGGCCAGAAACCAGAACCTATACGGAGATCCTTTGGCTGTCGGGGCGTTCAATGAGGCTTTCGCAGGGTCTCCGAAGGCGCAAGTATTTATCCAGGAGCTCGGCCACATGGACTACTGGTTTGGATGGGTCGGATGGTGGACCACCAGAAGTTTCCTTGGGGTGTTCGGCTACATGGACATCTTTCTTCCCGACGCTGTCTACAGAATCTTTGCCGTCCTTGCGATTGTGGCGCTGGCGGTTTGGGGTTTCCGGATGTTCAAAGGGACTGCAGCGGGAATCGATGCCGAAACCCAGCGAACGCACTTGCTTTACGGCGTGTTCCTGTTGATCATCATCTTGCTCTTCATCAGGTTCAACAGCGAGTACTTCCAAGGCCAGGCCCGGTACCTGTATCCGGCAATTGCATCGATTGCACTTATTTTTGGTACTGCGCTTTCCTGGAAGCGCCCAAAAATTGCAATTCTAACCGTCACTTTGGCGCTAATCGGCATCAATATCTTTGCGATTGACTATGCCTCGATACAATTCGAGCGTCGCAAGGCTCTATCTATGGCATCTCATCCGTCCGTTACATTCAGTGGATACTCCAGCGTCCAAACCTGTACGGATGGGTGCTGCGGCGATTACGTTCAACTGTGGCATGGCCTTGGTAGATGAAGACCTAGTGCTGATCGACCGCTATTTGGCGGGCGATCAGACTGCGTTTGAGAAGCTCTACCAGGCGTACTACGAGCGAGTCTTCGCCATAGCGCATGGCATTCTAGGTGAAATCGACGAAGCGAAGGATGCCGTGCAAGAGGTGTTCGCACTGGTGGTACGCCACCTGGAAGGGTTCGACCGAAGGTCGAAATTCTCCACCTGGATCTTTCGGATCGCGGTCAATCGCAGCATTCAGCAGGCGAGAAAGAACAAGCACATCAAGCGGCAGTTGCCGCTGGAAGACTCGTTCCATATCGCCAGCAGTGAATCGCCAAAGATTGAGGACGATTACTCGAAGATCCACCAAGCTCTGCAGCAACTGCAGCCATCCGATCGTGCCGCCCTGGTGCTGTTCTATTGGGACGAGCTCTCCGTGCTTGAAATCGCTGACACTCTCGGCTGCACGGTTAACGCCGCCAAAACGAGGCTCTATAGAGCCCGAGAACGGTTCAAGGCTGTGTACGAATCGGAGGATGAGAACTGAGAAAACCCCCAAGGGACATCGATGAACTCATGTGGGAAATCGCCGACAGAGGCGACCCCCAAGCGATAACCGAGTTTGGCGAGCGGTTTCCGCACTTCTCCGAAGAGTTAATTGAGCGGGTTGAAACCGTTAAGCACCTTCGTACCAGCGGCAAGAAGGCGAGAGACCTTGGACGAACCCCAGAGCTCCCTTCGTCGATCATGGTTCAGGCGATACCTAAGTGGCCGGTCTATGCGGCACTTGGCGCCGGAGCCGTTCTGATTGTTGCCACCGCAATCTTCTTAACTCAGTGGTTGAACAAACAAGACCAGTTCGCACAGATGTCTCCGACGCCTTCGCCACCAACCATGGAACGTTTCCAACAACCTAGTGGCTCGCAGCCCCCTGCCACTGCACCTGCAGAACATCAGCCAGACCCTGGGATCGGGGTTCCACCAATTCAATCGCCTGCGGCAAGCAATGCCCCACTTTCGTTAGAACGGAGAATCACGGTCAGATTCCAACAGGCGAGCCTAGAAGAAGTTCTCACCATCGTCTTGAGTGAGGCTGGGATGAGACCGGTACTTGCGGAGCGACTTCCGGATACCCGGATCACTGCCAGTTTCGAATCAACTCCGGTTCGTTCGATCCTCGAAGCATTGACCGCCGAGGTGGGAATCGGCTACATTGACCAACGTGATGGCACGATGCTAATAGTCCCACCCGGCGCCACAGGAGCAAGCGATCCTCCAACTCCGAGGGTGATCCCCCCTCCCAGAACCCTTCCAGATATTCGCTGATCCGGTTTTTGTCGGTTTCTTGCAATTCAGGGCGGCTAGCGAATCAGGTAAGCAGTCTGTACAATGGAGTATCGGCATGGAAAATTCTAGGGTAACGACGGTACGGGAGCAATACGCTGAACGGGCTCTCTACTTTTTCATCAGCGCCGCAGTTCTAGGCATCGCGAGCACGCTGATGTTCATCTACGGGCGCGGAATCCTCATCTTTGCTGAGCTTCTACTGCTCCTCGCCTTGGTAGCGCTTGGGTTTTCCGTTTTCTTCATCTCCAAGATGAAGAAAGTCCAATCGAACTCCGTGACATGCCCATTCTGCGAGAAAGTGAACGCTTTTCAAAGCCCGCCAACCGACGACTTCAACTGCGAAGGATGTCACCGGATGGTACCGATTCGGGAAGGTGCGATTATGGAAGTTATGCAGGTTCGGTGCGGCTACTGCAACGAGCTGAACTTCTATAGCTTGAAGACGGAGGTGCTGATCTGTGAGACATGCGACAGAGAAATTCCGATTGCAAACGAAGACGGGTTGCCTTCGAAGTCCATCCCGAGGAGCTTCCTGAGGGTGGACGATGATGCTCTCTACGAGCTGGTACTTACCGACGCGGGCCGAAGCAAGGAGCAAGCAATATTGGAGCTGCAACGGCTATTGGCACTGAACCGAAGTGTAGTTCGGGAGATGGTCGAGAACCCGCCGCAAGTACTTCTCACCAACATCGCCAAGCAAAAGGCGGAAATGGTTCAGAAGGAACTCTTGGCACACGGGGTCAAGGCAGAGTACCGAGAAGTTCAGCCGCAGTAGCCGGCTACTAGGCGGCTACGTCGCTTCTCGTTCGCTTCCCAGCGAAGTGAACGCAATCTGCCGCTTGGTAGGCGCGTGAGCGCGCTTGTGCCACAGTCTCGCCCGTCGCTGAGACAGTGATCACCCGACCGCCAGAAGTCTGTAGCTGTCCTTCGACCAACTTGGTGCCAGCGTGAAACGCTTGACAGCCTTCTGGAAGCTCTCTGATGTCGATCTCCTTACCAGTCTCGATTGAGCCCGGATACCCTTCTGAAGCGCAGACAACGCTCACTGCGAATCCTGGCTTGGTTTCTATAGAAGGGACAGGTTCACCTCGCGCCGCCGCCAGCAACATCTCTGCAACGTTATCTCCGGCGAGCATCATGAGGGATTGAGTCTCCGGGTCACCAAACCTCACGTTGTATTCCAGACAATAGGGAACGCCATCCTGCCAAAGCAGACCAGAGAACAGAACACCCGAGAACGGCGTCCCACGGCGCGCCATCTCCTCTAAAATTGGCTTAACTACCTGGTCTTCTGCAAGCGCCTTCTTGTCGTCGCCAAAGACCTCCGACGGGGCAAAGCTGCCCATTCCACCCGTGTTCGGTCCCTCGTCGCCATCAAAAGCTCGCTTGTAATCGTGAGCAAGCGGAAAGCTGGCTACCGCACCACCGGTGCAGATCGAAATCAAACTGGCCTCTCTGCCGAAGAGGCATCGTTCGACAATGACTTGGTCCGCTGCGTTTCCGAACGACTGTTCACCAAACAACTGACCGATAGCCTGGTCGATCTGCGTTTGGTCGCGGCAGACAAACACACCCTTCCCGAGAGCCGGTCCATCCACTTTCAGCACTGCGGCGCCATCTTCCCTCAAGTACCTTTCCACGACACTCCTCGCGCTTTTTGCGTCGGTTACGATTTCGAATTCCGCAGTTGGAACGCCAGCTGCTCGCATCGCCTGTTTGGCAAACGCTTTGCTCTTTTCCAAAACTGCCGCCTTTGGAGTTGGTGCAACGGTCGGTACTCCCCGCTTTCGAAGAGCCTCTCCGAACCCATCAAAGATGGCGGCCTCGGGTCCGATGAGCGCGAAATCCACTCCCATAGCGGTAACCGCTTCAGCGATGCTCTCTGCGTCGTTGTTTCTTGGCTGCAAAATCTGGGCGCACTGTGATATCCCCGGATTTCCTGGGAAGGCGAAAACTTCCGCTCCTTTCGAGAGCGCCCAAGCAAGGGCGTGCTCCCGAGCCCCTGAACCGTAAACAAAAACCTTCATCGCTTTAGATTGACGAACCTGGTGTAGCGAGGTTGAAAGCCGAGGACTACTTTCCCGGTAGGGCCGTTTCTATGCTTCGCGACGATTACCTCTGCCTCTTCGATCTCCAGTGGCGGTACGGGCTCTCCATCCTCATCTTCTTTTGCGTTGTAGTAGGCATCGCGGTAGATCATCATGACCATGTCCGCCTCAGCTTCGATCGAGCCAGACTCTCTGAGGTCACTTAGGACCGGACGCTTGTCCGGTCGCGTCTCCACCTGGCGGCTAAGCTGGCTCAGCGCGACCACCGGAACCTTCAGCTCACGGGCTAGCCCCTTAAGGGAGCGGGCAATCTCGCCCACCTCCTGGACTCTATTGTCATTCTGCCTCATCGATCGCATCAGCTGCAGGTAGTCGACAACCACCAGCGAGAGGCCACCGTTTTCCCGCAGCCGGCGGCACTTCCCTTTCATCACCATGGAGGTGATGTCGGTTTGGTCATCGATGTACAAAGGCAGCTCAGAGAGCGAATCACAGGCATTTGCCAGCGCCTGATACTGATCTTTGGTGATGTTCGGTTGGCGCATCTCCTGGCCCGTCACACCACTCTCCATCGAGACCATTCTGCGAACCAGTTGCTCGCTGCTCATCTCGAGAGAAAAGATGGCGACATTGCCCATCTGCTGATGCGCTACATGAACGGCGAAGTTAAGAACGAGCGAGGTCTTACCCATAGCGGGGCGTGCAGCGACGATGACTAGGTCGCCCGGTTGAAAGCCCATCGTGATCTCGTCGAGGTCGTAAAAGCCTGTCGGAACACCCAAGTTCGGTTCTTTCGTCTCAATGATCCGGTCGACATCGGTGAAAAACTCGTAAGCAAGACTCTTGATGTGCTCGAAGTCCTTCCCGAGCCGGTTCTTTCGAATCTCGAAGATCCTTTGTTCTGCTTCGTCAACCTTGTCCTCGGCGGTTCGCTCAGGTTGAGAAGCAAGCCCCGCAATTTCTCTGCCAACGTCTTGCAACCGGCGAAGCATCGACTTGTCCCGCACGATGTCTGCGTAATACAGCACGTTGCTCGCGGTCGGTACCGATTCTGCAAGAGAAACCAGGTAGTCCAAGCCGCCGACTTTCTCCAGCTGACTGCGATCTTTGAGTGCTTCGGAAACAGTGAGAACATCAACTGCCGCGTCGTTCGCTAGGAGGCTGAAGATCGCCTCGAAAATGAACTGATGAGGTGGCAGATAAAAGTCTGCAGCTTCTAGCACCGCGGCTACCTCTTCCGCGGCTCTCTTGCTCAGGAGCATAGAACCCAGCGTGCTCATCTCGGCGTCCGTGCTGGAGAGGGGCATCAGTTCCTGGGAGATTGGGCGACTTGCCATGAGCATGTATATGCTATCAGACTTGAAACCGGAAAGACTCCTTCTTCCTGCATGCCAGAGGCTCTGGGTCAGTCAGGCGAATCCGTTGTACGAAACCACAAGTGACGCCGTTGCGCTGGACATCGATGGTGCCGGGGTGGCAGAGTCTGACCGAGAATTCAGTGCCGATGTCGATGGGCAGAGCGAACGATCAATGCGCGTTTGCTTCAGCGAATATCTCGTTGCCCCCTTTGTTCAAGGGCAACGGATTGTAGCGTTGACGGGAGATTTGGTTCAACCTTCCCACGAGTCAAACCTCACCGAAGCCTCAGTCGGCTGCAGGGGGTGGTTGAAGCTCCCCGCAGATCAGCCTGCGGTGGTCGATGGTATCGAATTGAATCTGCCCTTTGACCCCAGTTTTCTTGTTCCAGTCCAGCTGGGTTTCGAATCAAGTTGCTCAGTCCGCTTTTGGAAGTCCGCGCCATCGCGCTGGGAGTCGCTGTTGCATGTTTCCGCTGAAGAACTTTCAGCTGGCCTCTCTCACATCAAAACGCGCCAGATGAGCGCGCTTCACGATGTAGATTCTTTCGACTGGGAGGGAAGACCGAACGCTTTTCGGTCAACTTATCATCTCGGTCCGACGCAGATCGAGCTAGCGCTGCCCGGAAACTGCGCCGGAGTTCGTTTGGAGCGGCAGTACGACACGTTTCACGGTCGGCAGCGGTGCAGGGTGCTGCTTGACGGTGCGCCCGTCGGGTTTTGGAACGACTCCATCGAAAACAGGAAACAGCGGCTCGCCAGCAGCTGGTTCGCGTTTGATTTCGAACCCAAGCCCCACCCATTCGCCGTGGTTCTTGAGCTCGACCCTCCCGCAGGTGCACCGCTCTGGAGCATCGTCGATCTTGCAATCAAGGCACTCGTTGCAGACTAATTGGCCTCAAGCCCGCGGGTGGGCCTTGTCGTACTCAGTCCGAAGAGTCGCCAGATCCAGAAATGTGTAGATCTGCGTGGTCACCAGTGAGGAGTGACCGAGCAGCTCTTGGACGGATCGGAGGTCTGCCCCGCCTTTCAGCAAGTGAACCGCGTAGCTGTGGCGAAGGGTATGTGGACCCATAGACTGCTCGATTCCAGCAAGCTTCCGGTACTTATCTAGCAAGTTGAAGGCCCGCTGGCGACTGAGAGCAAGCCCTCGGTCTGAAAGCAGCAGCTCTGCCCGAGGTGTCTTGACAAGCTGTGTACGAGCACTTAGCTGATACACCTGCAGAAGCTGGTGAGAGCCTAGAGGAAGCGGCACCAATCGGGTCTTGTTTCCTTTCCCCCGAACCCGAAGCATCATCTCCGAATGGATCCAGTCGCTCTCCGTCAGGCATACCGCTTCTGTCACCCGCAGCCCAGCTCCGTACAAAAGCTCTAGTAATGCTCTGTCGCGAAGCCCCACCGGTGTCGTGATATCCGGCGCTCCCAGCAGACGGATCATCTGCTCTATCGGCAACGATTTGGGCAGAGACCTTTTTCTGGCACTCAAGCTAAACGTGGGCCAGTGAAACTCCGGAACTGAGCCTCTGGCTGCCAGGAATTTCAGCAGCGAGCGAAGTGAACTCAGTTTTCTTGATCGAGAGGTGGCGGAGTACTTCGCACCGATCTCTGAGACGTAGCCCAAGATTCGGTCAACATCAACCTCCGCCCACGTCTTTAGTCCAACTCCTTCAAAGTAACTCCCAGCTTGAAGTAAATCTTCCTGGTAAGCGGAGATGGTGTTCAGGCTCAACCCCTTGTTGAACCTCTGGTAGTCCAAAAACCACTCGATCGGGGCGAGAAGCTCCGGGCTTAGGGGCTCTGAGCCTTCTTTTTCCATATCACAATGTATGGACGGATGTACTGCATGTCATGCTCGACCGGAGCGCCTTCACCAAAGGTTCTCGCCAGTTCGTACCGCTCGTTCAGTAACCTCATGAACTCCATTGAGCGATCAACCTGAAGCTGCACTTGAGGGCTGAGACCCCGTTGATTCTGTAGCCTCGCTAGATCACTAAACTCAAAAGAGGAATAGACAATGTAATCGGGCTGAAGCTCCGTTATCAGCCGCACGTCCCAATCAAACCGCTCTGCCGGGTTCTCTGGCACGTACCTAACCACTTGCGGGTTGTCGGCTGCGAGCATCGCCGAGTGGCGATCATCAAACGGGACGAATCTCGGCGCGCCAACTTCCGGATAGAAGGGAGCGGTGTAGAACCACGGGTCCGCGACGAGGCCGACTGTGATGTTCGGGTTGTCCTCTGACTCCCTCTTGAAGAACCAAACCGTTTCAACCCTGGGATCGACGCCCGCCATGTGCAAGGTGTTTGTAAGGCTTGCTGCCAACCCTCCGCCGAACACGCCACCGAGCCCGAGAAATCCGAAAACGATGAACACGCTCCAGAACTTTCTCCGCTGGTGCGCCTCTCCCATCAGGAACCCGAACCCAACAGCAAGGCTAAAGAGAAGCGGGAACGTGTACCGCATGAACTTCACTTCGGCTGTGGCAATGCTCAGAAAGAACACGATCAACACCGCAGAGAGCGCGATCGCCCAAACTTGGCGACTGCGGACCCCCAAGTACAAGCCAATGACGGAAAGGATCACTAGGATCATCCCAAATCCAGTGAACAGGTTCGTCGTGTGAAAAAGCCAGCCGGGAGCTGTACCGACGAAGATCAGCCCATGACCTTCGCCAGACTTCGCCAATTCGTAGCCGACGCCGCTGAGAAACGCCTGGGTGTTGATGAGTGCTCCAGGGGTGCTAATGAGAAACGCAAGCACGGTCGCTCCCACTGCCAGCCCTCCAAGGCGGATCCAATTCGGAGGTCTCAAACAGATGAGAACTGCCCCCAAAGCCACCAGAGCAAGAACACCGCTGTACTTTGTTCCTGCCGAAAGACCGGCAAACACACCAGCCCACACCGCAAACCTCAGGTTTGCCGGCTCCGCAATTTTTGTTCCCAGTTTGAAGTCGGTGGGAATGAGCTTCAAGGCAAAGAAGCAGCTCGTTGCCGCAAGGGCGGCGGCGAGCATGTCTGGTGTGGCAAACCTGGAGTGGACTACCAGAGCCGGTGCCACGATTATCGCAGCAGCGCCCAGGCTTGCTCCGAACAAGCCGGAGAACCGGCGCAACACCAGAAAGACGAGAGTAGCGATCCAGGCACCCGCGATGGCACTGACAATTCGACCAACTAACAGCACCGATCCAACAAACGGGTAGAGACTCGCTGGATCCTCGGGGTTAGGCGGATTTCCGTACCAGAAGCCGAAGTCGGTGATCAACCGAAGGATGAATAGATACAACGAACCATAGTTGTAGAAACCGGGATCGAAGTCGAGTTGGAGCGGATCAATTTCGATGGCATAGCGCCAGTTGACGAACTCATCTGGGTGGAACCCAAAGTGGAAAGTCTCGCCGGGCAGTCCCCAATTGATTGCCAGAAGGCGAATGAGTAGAGCGACGCCGAATATGGCAGCGGGAAAAACCCATGGATGGAGTTTTTCCCACTGTTGAGCCGATGTCGACTCTTCTTCTCGTTCCGGCTCTTCTGCCAAGGCCGAAGTTACTTGTTGGAGACGAGCCGCATGGTGGTGCGACCGCGGGTTCGCCGCTCGAGAACCGGATTCTCAGAAATCTGCTTGTTCAGCATTACTACGACGGAGCTGTTGCCGTCTGCCTCGACGAATAGTGTCTGATGAGTAACGGGATCAAGGTCAAATTTCACCACTGTTCGCAACTTCAGATCGACCCGTTCGATTCCGGTTCGCTTCGCGTCCACTCGAAAGAGCTGGTTAAGGTAGTCAGCGGCGTTTGTTTCCGCTTCCAAAACCGCTTCGATTCGCTCGATTTCCTTGCCCTCCGTGTTCTTTTGGCGACCAACGTACGTGTAGGTCATGTCGAGCCGCTGGACTGCCGCCTTGTCTGTTCCTGAAAGCTGTTGCGGAGCGTAATCAACAGTTCGTTGCCATGTGTCACCTGGGACGACTTCATCAAAGGGAAGCTTCGGTGAGAAGTCGATTCCGGTTATCCCTTCCACAAAGAGGGTCAGCCGCGTGAAGGAATTCATGAACGGCCCCAACACCTCATTGATCACCTGAAGACGCGTTTCGATAATCTCACGCCGTTGCTGTTCAGGGCTTCTCCCTTCGCCCTGAAAAAGGAGACGGGCCATCAACTCTGCTTGATCATCTTGATCGTCGCTTGGGTTGAGGTCCCTGATGTTGGTTACTTCGTTGATCGGTGAGACGGTCATGAGGAACCGCAAATCGACCTTCAACTCGGTTTCTTGCACCGCCCCTTTCTGCAGGTCTGTTCCGAAAATCGTCATGGTCGGACGGGTGTACAGCATTTGCGCAAACCCATCATTGGTTACAGTAATGACCTCGGTTGTAAATCGGAATCGAACGCCATCGGTGAGCGGGATGAAGGTATTCAGCCCATATGGTTTGAACTCCACTGTAGCTCTAGCGTCGACATCGTACGTTGAGATTTCCTTCGGTTTGAACTTGCGGGTCAACTCAACGGGTTGAGGTTCGGCCTGGACTTCAAGTGCTGCTGGAAAGCCAGCCTGAAGGCTGGCAAGAAGAGCGATCGATGTTAGCATGATAGTCAGAGTTTAGACGCGAGACTCTTTGATAACGTTTTTTGCGATAACCATTCGCTGAATTTCGCTGCATCCTTCGCCAATTTCGGTCAGCTTTGCGTCTCTCCAAAGCTTCTCCACCAGGAATTCAGGGGTCATTCCCCTACCGCCGTGGATCTGGATGGCGCGGTTGGTAACTCTGTTGGCGGTTTCGCTGGCGTAAAGCTTTGCAAAGGACGACTCCTTGATGACCGGTTTGCCCTGATCGTAGAGCCAAGCTCCCTTTTGGAGCAAGAGCCTTGCTGCCTCGATCTCCATAGCGGAATCGGCAATCATGTTCTGCACGGACTGCATGTCGCAAAGTCTTCGGTTGAACTGCTCTCTCTGCTGGGAATATTCAACTGCAAGCTCTTGCGCCTTCTCCGCGATACCCAGAGCCATTGCGGCGATTCCGAGTCTGCCTCGGTACAGCAGCCCGATGGCTTCTTCAAACTTGCAGGGTGTGTGCCAGGCGATGGCGTCGTCTAGCTTGAACCGAACCGTGTTGCTGGCGCTAACCCCAACGGTATTGATCCGCTCTACCAGTTCGAATCCTGGCTGATCGGTCTCAAGGAAGAATGCTGACAGTTCCGTATCAGAAACTCGGGCGACGAGGATGATCAGATCTGCCTTGCCACCATTAGTGATGAACATTTTCTCGCCGTTGACTTTGAAATACCCGGGCTTGTCAGCGATCGGCTCGGCAAAGGTCTTTACGCGTCTGGCATCAGAGCCAGCATCTGGCTCGGTGAGACCCCAAGCGAGTTTGATGTCCCCTCGAACAATACCTGGCAGGTACTTTTCGTTCTGCTCTTTGGAACCAAACTCCACGAAGTGCGCTACGCATAGGGCGTTGATGGCTGCGACGTTCATTGCAAGAGCAGGATCTGCTTTCGCCAATTCTCGGCACGTTTCGCAATAGGCACGGCAAGAAAGACCTGCGCCGCCCATTTCGACAGGCAGCGTCATCGACAGAATTCCCAACTGACCTAGCTTGGGCCAGATTTCATCTGGAAAGGCTCGGTCAGCCTCCCACTTACGGGTGTTTGGAAGCACGTAGTCGTTTGCGAACGCCCGCACACGATCAAGAAAAGCAACTTCTTCGGGACAAAGCTCTAGAATCATTTCAATAGGGTGCGTCGTTCGGACGCAACAAGATTCTACGGTTTATGCAGCAATCGTTGCACTCACCGAACCTGAATCTGGTTAACCTGCGCCTTCGGCGCACGACTGAACGTAGAGTAAAGACGTGCAAGCAGATATCATTCGCGAATTATGGGAACCCTCCCGTAGAAGCATTCTCGAATGCCTGCTGGAATCCCCGAAGACGGTCTCCGAAATATGTGAACGGACTGGATTGAACCAGCCCAACGTTTCAAACCATCTGGGGCGTCTAAGGCAGTTCAACTTGGTAATCCGAACGCGAAACGGTCGAAACCAATACTATTCCCTCAGCTCGGATGCGGTCCGAGAAGTAGTCATTGTCGCGGTTCACTCCTGCATTGACCGAGAAGGTCGAGCGAGAGAACCGATCCACCTCCCTAACTTTGCCGCCGATTTGACTCGTGGAGACGAATCAGCATGTTGGAGCCAGCTTGAAAGAGAGATTGAGTGCGGTACGAGTCTTTCGGACCTCTATGTGCAGATCCTGGTACCCGTGATGAACGTTCTGGGTGCCTGGTATGACTCTGGCAAGATCGACACCGCTCAAGAGCACGTGGCTTCGCACACAGTTCAGCGGCTGGTTACCCGCGTTTCGAACCAGTTCCCTCGCGCCTCATCGAATGGAAAGACTGCCGTTCTCGCCTGCGCAGATGGTGACTGGCACGACTTGGGGATTCGGATGCTCAACGAGCTGTTGCTGCACGTCGGCTGGTCAACCACATATGTCGGCGCAAGCACCCCATCTGATTGCCTCATGAACACCGTGAGCCAAAGGCCGGTAGATATGGTACTGCTGAGTTCAACTGTGGAATCAAGCCTTCCAGAAGCACTTCGATGCGCTGGAGACCTGGTTCGGCATCGCAAGTTCGCCGACCCGACGATGAAGGTCGTTGTTGGTGGGCGCGCTGCCTGGTCTCAAGGGGCAAAGTTTTATGAACTTGGCGTTGACGACGTCGTAGAAACCCTACAAGGGGCTATGTGTTACCTCGGGGGCGAATTGGCACAAGAAAAGATTCCTGCCCAGCGGCGCCGAGAACGCAACTAGCCTTGAAAGAAAAGGGCTCCCAATCCACTGGATCAGGAGCCCGGGAAGAAGATGCCTGTTCGCTTCAAGCAGTCTTTAGCGACTGAACTAGCGCTTTGAAGGCGTCCATGTCCTGAATCGCCAATTCACTCAGCATCTTTCGGTTGACCTGAACGCCGCTCTTCGTGAGCCCGTCGATCAACTCGTTGTACTTAATGCCAGCTTCATCGCATGCTGCGGAAAGCCGGACAATCCAAAGTCGTCGGAACTCTCGCTTTCGCGCTCTGCGATCGCGAAAAGCGTATTGCCCCGATTTCATCACCTGCTCGTTGGCTCGGCGGAAGACGTTCTTCTTCCTGCCCCAGTAGCCGGACGCTTGTGCGATGACCTTCTTGTGGCGCTTGTGGCGCATTATGCCGCGTTTTACTCTTGCCATTCTCTAATGTCCTGTGAACTCTTTCTCTTCGATCCGACTACAATACGAGCATTCGGCGGACGCGCTTGCGCTCACCCTTGAAGAGTTCAGGCTCCTGTTCCAGGCGTCTCTTCCTGCTCGACGACTTGTGGAGGAACTGGTGGCTGTTGTACGCCTTCCTCCGAGTTATCTTTCCCGACCCCGTTATCTTGAACCGCTTCGCGGCTGTCTTGTTTGTTTTCAGTTTTGGCATCTTCTTGTTTCCCCAAACTCTTTCCGGCACTTTTTGGTGCCAGAACCATGATCATCTGGTTTCCATCCAACGAGGGTGTTCGCTCAACCGCCGAGATTTCCTCAAGCGCTGCGGCAAACCGCTCCAGCTTTGTTCTGCCGTTCTCTGGATGAACCAACTCGCGAGCGCGGAACCTACAGGTAACCCGGACTTTGTGTCCTTCCTGCAAAAACTTTGTCGCGTGTCGAATGTAATTCTGTAAGTCGTGCTCTGCGATTCTCGGGCTGATCTTGATGCCCTTGACCTCCTGCTTGACCTTCTTGTTTTCCTTTTCCTTTTTCTTCGTTTCGTAACGGTGTCGACCGTAATTAACGATCTTTGCAACTGGCGGGCTGGCAGTATCTGCTACCAGAACCAAGTCAAGACCCGCCTCTTGCGCTAAATCTAACGCCTGGCGCGAGCGCATGACTCCCAGCTGTTGACCGTCTGCCCCGATTACCCGGAGCTCTGGAATTCGCAGCAGCCTCTCATTGATCGAGGGCGCAGGTTCTTGCCTGGCATAACGCCGAAACCTAGCTATTGTCGATCACCTGAATGAGCTTGGTGCGATCCATTGATGGAAGAGTATAGCCGAACTCGCGCCGACTTTACAGCGCCCTGCTAACGGAAATGCCGCCATTTTGGTATCTTTTTCTTGGCCCGTCTGAGCTTTTTTTGCTCTCCTGCATCGGGTTTTTTGAGTAGCCCATGACCAACGCGAACAACAACCCCTACGCCCATTGGACAAAGATCAGAAAGGTCTGTATCGTTGGCGCAGGGACGATGGGCAGCGGGATTGCAGCCCATCTGCAAAATCTCGGATTTGAGGTTACGCTGCTTGACCGCACGCAGTCCGTAGCGGAAAACGGCTTGCACAGGGCTTTGAATGCTCGGCCTCCTCACTTTTACTTACCTTCGGATGCACAAAAGATTCGGGTGGGAGGAATTGACGAACATATCGCTTGGGCTGCAGAGGCAGATTGGATCTGCGAGGCAGTGTTTGAGCAAATGGACGTCAAGCACGAAGTGCTGGAGAAACTGTCCCGCGCTGTTCGCCCAGACGCACTATTCTCCACCAACACCAGCGGACTCGAGATCGAACTCCTCGCTGAGGCCCTCCCCGAATCACTTCGCCCCCGTTTCATGGGCACCCACTTTTTCAACCCGCCGCGGTACCTGAAGCTCCTAGAACTCATTCCTTCGAGCTACACCGACCCGCTCGCCGTGACGGCTGCTACCGAGTTTTTCGAACAAGAGCTGGCACGGCGCGTCGTCCTCGCTCTCGATACTCCGGGGTTTATCGCCAACCGGTACGGAATGTGGTGCATGTACAAGGCCATCCATGCAACAGAGAAGTTGGGGCTGACCGTCGAGCAAGTAGACGCGATCACTGGACCGTTTATCGGCCGACCGAGAACTGGCAGTTTCCGCCTGAACGACATTGTCGGACTCGACATCATGGTCGACATCGCATCCAACATTCTGAAGAGATGCACGGATGACCCGTTCCTTGATGTGTTTGAAACTCCAAAGTCCATGCAGTTTCTTTTAGGAAAGAACTGGATCGGGGAAAAGGTCGGACAGGGCTATTATAAGCGAGAAGGCAAGGAATTGCTGGCGCTCGATTTGACCACGATGGCGTATCGCGTACGGCGAGACCCCGAACTGCGAACCATAGAAGAATTTGGGCGGGTTCCGCTAGCTGAACGTCTGAAGCGAGGACTCGCGGCCCCGGATGAGACCGGAGAGTTTCTGAGGGCTTATCTTGTCCCCATTCTCGCCTACGCCGACTGGCTGCGACCGCAAATCAGCCACAGCGTTCAGGATTTCGACCGAGTAATGCAGTGGGGCTTTGGCTGGGAGATGGGACCGTTTGCCATGTGCGATGCGATCTGCAGCGACGTCCTGAAGTCAGTCGGCGGAAAACTGTCTACCGAACAGCCCTTCTACAAGGAAGGCATGCAACTCACGGGTGACAACACGACTTATGTTCCCGTGCGAGATGAGAACAAGTTCAAGAACCTGAGAGAGTATCCGCTGATTCAAGAGCGGGCAACATTCAATCTTCGTGACCTCGGAGATGGAGTAACAGCCATCTGTTCCACTACAAAGTTGGGCGTCTTCTCTCCTACCTACATCGATGAGTTGACCGAGTACATCAACAATGAGGTTTCCGATCCATTCGTGCTCACTACAGAAGATCGGGCTTTCTCGGCAGGGTTCGACCTGAAGGTCATCCAGTCTTACATCGAGTCTGGCAACTCGGCGGGGCTAGAAGCTGCACTTCTGAAGTTTCAGCAGTTGGGGCAAGCTCTTTCGACCAAGCCGGGCGTGGCGGCCGTTTTTGGGTACTGTCTCGGAGGCGGCCTAGAGATGGCAATTAGTTGCTCTGAAGTCGTTGCAGCGGTGGAAACCCGAATCGGCTTTCCTGAGGCGAAGGTTGGATTGATACCGGGAGGACGGGGCACCGTTCTCATGAGGCTATTCACCCAGCCCGACACCAAGACAATGAGCGAAATGGCAATCCGGCTGGCGGAAGGCCGCGTTGGTTCGAATGCAGTAGAAGCAAAGCATCTGGGGTTCCTTCGACCCACGGATCATGTCGAGTTTCACCCCGACAGATTGATTCACACCGCAAAGCAAAAGGCTCTGGAAGCTAAGGTTCGCCCGCTTCCTGAATGGTCACCTGTTGTTGGGCCGCTGGTCGGCAGGATCGATCAAGACTTGGAGCAGCTTCGCGCCAAAGGCACGTTCACCGAGCACGACGTAGAGATTGGCGAAAGAATCAAGATGGTCTTTGCAAAAGCGAATGACCTTGAGAACGCCCTAGAGCGAGAGCGCCGAGAATTCGTGCATCTGGCTGAAATGGCGCTTACACAAGTCCGTATCCGGCACATGCTGGAGACCGGCAACCCCATGAAAAACTAAGTAATGAAAGTAGTAGTCCCCATTAAGCGCGTCGTTGATCCCTACGCTAAGGTTAAGCCTTCTGCCGATGGTTCAACGGTCGACACCTCCACCGTCAAGTTTGAGATCAACCCGTTTGATGAGATCGCCCTAGAGGAAGCCATCCGGCTTCGCGAGAAACTCGGTTCAGCCAATGTTATCGTCGTCTCGATTGGCCCTTCTGAAGCAGAAGAGCAACTCCGAAAGGCGCTGGCAATGGGCGCCGACGAGGCTTTCCTAATCGAAACCGGCGATGCTCCCGACTCGTTTGCAGTTGCCCGCGAACTCGCGGAGTTCGTCAAGCAACAACAACCGGATTTGGTAATTATGGGCAAGCAGGCAACGGATGATGATTCCAACCAAGCCGGCCAGATTCTTGCCCAACTCCTCGGCTGGCCGAAAGCGACATTCGCCGCTAAGGTCGAAGTAACAGATGGCAAAGCAACGGTAACGCGAGAGACCGATACTGGGGAAGAAACAGTCGAGGCCGCTCTTCCCTGCCTCATCACCGCAGACCTTCGGCTAAACGAACCGCGCTACATTGCGCTTCCAGCCATTATCCAGGCGAAGCGAAAGCCGCTCACCAAGCTGGCTCCCGCTACATCGATCGCCAATCGAGTCAAGGTGGTCGCGGTAGAGGCTCCTCCGACTAGGCCGCCTGGCCGAAAGGTTGGGTCAACCGCTGAACTCGTCGAGACTTTGAAATCAATGGGAGCCCTCAACTAATGTCCAAGACTCTTTGCATCGCCTTTACTCCGGAGGAGTGCCGAGCTTGTGCCGCACTAGCTTCCAAAATCGGCCTACCCTTTGATCTAGCCGGGATTGGATTTGCACCGCCAACTGACTTGGGTGCGGAAACAGCTATACAGGTTGACTTCGATACAGCTTCTCCTGGCGACGCCATCAGCACCGCTTTCAAGGAGCTTGCGAGCGGTTACAGCCACGTCGCAACGGTTAGCAACATGAGAAGCAAGGACTTTATGCCCGCACTAACTGCCCTCCTCGACGGCGTGATGGTCTCCGATGCCATCGAGGTTCTTTCAGATCGAAAGTTCAAGCGGCCGATCTATGCTGGTTCGCTCATCGCTACGGTTGAAGTCGAGGGAACACCGGTCATGATCACCTTCCGCCCAGCAGGGTTCACCGAGGTTCCTTCCGGCACCTCCCAGTCGAGGTCCGTTTCGGTTTCAGGGACCTCAGCGCTGACGGTCACCAACCGCTCTCAGCGATCCGGAGCGCGGCCAGATTTGGCGCAGGCAAAGGTTGTCGTCTCAGGCGGTCGCCCTCTAGGAGACAAAGACACCTTCGAATCGGTCATTGGTGGATTTGCCGATGCCCTTGGTGGCGCGGCAGGGGCAACCCGGGCAGCCGTCGATTCCGGCATCGCTGCAAATGAGCTTCAGGTAGGCCAAACGGGGAAAATCGTGGCTCCGGACCTATATATCGCAGCTGGTGTAAGTGGGTCCACTCAGCACATCGCAGGGATCAAGGACAGCAAGATCATCGTTGCTATTAACAAGGATCCAGACGCGCCAATCTTTGAAGTGGCGGATTTGGGACTCGTTGCAGACCTGTTTGTAGCGATCCCAGAATTTCGGTCCCTGATCGGAAAATAGTCCTACACGAATTGGTACTTCGGCGCGTCTTAACTCTGAACGCTTCATGAGACAATTTTTAATTGCTGCATTCGCATGCATGGCTATTGGCGGGTCGGCATTTGCACAGATCGATTCGCAACGCACGGTAATCACCATCAACGGCGAGGCCGTTCAGGCTGGCGAGTTCTACGAGAGGATGGAAAAACTGTCCGGGGTCGGCATGCTTGTCGGCAACCGGTTTGCAGAAGCTCCTCCAGGGCTGCTAACACTACAAAGGCTGCTTGAAGAGCGACTTTTACTGCAGCTGGCACGAGAGCAAGGAGTCTTTCCGACAGAGGCAGAGTTGAAGGATGAACGAGATCGACGCATTCGACTGAACCCGAACATCCTCGAGAACCTTTCTGCAGCAGGACTGGGAAGCCGAGATCTCGAAAGGCAGATCTTGCTGGATGTCGCCCAGTTCAAGTTGCAAACTCGAGGGGTTACGGTCACAGATCAAGAGGTAGACACCCACTACAAGGACAACCCCGAGATGTACACCACCTCGAAGTTCTATAAGCTGCGGATCATCGCAGCAAACTCGGACCGACTTCGCCAGCTTATCGACTCTGAACTGGCGGCTGGAAAGAGCTTTGAAGAAGTCGCCAGACAGCACAGTGTAGAAGCAAGCCGGCTCGTAGGCGGGGACATCGGAACCGTCTCAGAAGGCGCCCTCAGCGAACCTGTTCAGCAAGTCTTGAGCAGAACCAACGTTGGTGAATACACCGCTTGGATTGGCCCTGACGACATCAAGTTTCGGTTCTTGGTGGAGAAGGTAACGCCACCTAAGCTGCTTCCGTTGGATGACGACTTGCGAGTTGCCATTCGACGACAGCTGATGCTTGATCGTGGGATGGTCCGAAACCGACTCGGCGAAGAGATGCGAGAGATGTGGAGCAAAGTGAATTTGGTCGTGAACGATAAGCAGTACGAAGCGGCCCTTCGAACCTTCATCGAAACTGCGCGCCAAACCTCAAATCCCTAAGCTAAGCTATCAGGCTATGTTGAGCCCGGTCCTGAACGAGCAACTTCAAAAGCTCGGCTGGTCGGGCTCGGTACTTTTTCACACTTCCCTTCCGGACGAGCCGCTGGATTCCAGGTTAGCTCACATATTGCCCGCAGCCAGTAACGGGGACCAACTCACTCAGCTAGTAAGCAGGTCTTTCCTAGAGCCGCCAACGATCGAAAAGCTCCATTTGGAAGAAGTCAGTTGGGCGGTGATCGTTCCTGCTAGCCCTTCTCAAGAACCGTACAGAGACATGCGCCGCGGGGTTCGAGGAGTGCAAGATGTTGTTGATCGGCTCTTAGAGCCAGACGGCTGTCCATGGGACCGAGAGCAAACCCTCGAATCCCTCCTGAAGTATCTGTTTGAAGAGTGCTATGAGCTGCAAGAAGCGGTGGAGGGTCAAGATAAAGACGAAATCGCCGAGGAACTTGGTGACGTGCTACTCTTGCCGATCATGTGCGCGGCAAAACTCAAGGAATCCAGCGGAATTCCGTTCGATGACATCTGCAACCGGCTGCAAACCAAGCTCATCGTCAGGCACCCGCATGTCTTCGGGGAGCCATCAGAGAGGTGCGCTGACTCCGCAGAAGTGCTCAAGAAGTGGCACCGATCGAAAGCAGAGCGAGCCGAAGGAAACAAGTCGATCCTTGACGGAGTACCCCGAGCCATGCCGCCTTTAGCAAGGGCGCTACTCGTTTCGCGCCGCGCGGCAGCAGTAGGCTTTGAATGGCCTGACGTCGAGTCCGTCTTCGATAAGTTGAAAGAGGAACTGGCAGAGTTGACCGAGACGATGGCGGCCGAAGACACCAATCGTTTCGAGGAAGAGCTGGGAGATGTGTTCTTCACTCTGATCAACCTCGCAAGGTGGAAGGGAGTCGACCCAGAGCAGGCGCTGGATCGGATGCTCCGCAGGTTCACGGATCGGTTCCAGAAAATGGAGACCGCCAGCGACAAGCCCTTAGATCACTTGAGCTACTCGGACTGGGACCGGCTCTGGGAATCAGCAAAACTCTCCTGAACTGGAGGGATTTTTGCCGTCATTCCAGCGTCTAGTGCCCGGTCAAGATCTCGGTCAAATCTCTGCGTAGGAAGCTTCTCAAAGTGGTCCATCAGCAAGTACACAATCACGGCGCAGATGAAGCCCAAACAGATACCGCCAACGATGTCTAGCGGGTAGTGGACGCCCACGTAGATTCGGCTGTACGCCACGATAGCCGCCCAACCCATCACGATCCACCCGAGATAGGCCTTGCGAGTACCCCAGGTAAGGAAGATCGCCATAAATGCAACTGCCATTGCCGTAGTTGCGTGCCCGCTGGGAAAGCTGCTGTTTCCGAACGTTCCTTCAAGCGGCGACGCCCAGCTGTAGTTGCTCGGCCTCTGGCGCGCGATCACCATGAACATTACGAGGCGCACAAGTCCAGAGACGACGAAAGCTGAGAGGAGGGGAATGACGTAAGGGCGAGTCTGCTTGAACATTATGAGAAGCAGAATCCCGAAAATGACGAAGTGACCTAACCCACTCTCTGAAAAACCGATCATGATCGGATCGAGCCAGGACTGACGTGATTCGACATTGATAGCCCGGTAACCTTCCACGTCGAACTGAAAGAGCCACTCCACCAAGGAGATTTTACTAAGGCTCAACCAGAAGTCGATCACTTATGCGGGAAATCATCGAACCCTTTCGAATAAAGACTGTCGAGCCGATTCGGATGACAACGATCGAAGATCGTCAGCGAATCCTCGAGCAAGCAGACTGGAATCCTTTCTTAATCCCAGCTGACGACGTTCTCATCGACCTTCTAACCGACAGCGGCACCAGCGCCATGAGCGCACAGCAGTGGGGCGCGGTGATGGTCGGAGATGAATCTTATGCTGGCTCTCGCAGCTTTTTCCGGTTTGAGCAAACCATCCGCAGCATCTTCGGTTTTGAGCACGTCATCCCCACGCATCAGGGTCGCGCAGCAGAGCGAATCTTGATGAGCATTGTAGGCGGTGAAGGAAAAATTATCCCCAACAACAACCACTTCGATACCACTCGTGCCAACGTTGAGTTCACCGGCGCAGAGGCACTTGACCTTGTCATCCCGGAGGGACGCCAATTCGAGACAGAGCATCCATTCAAGGGGAATATCGACCTTGCTGCGCTCGAGAGCCTGCTCAAAACGGAGCGAGACCGAATCCCCATCGGAATGTTGACGGTCACCAACAACACCGGTGGCGGTCAACCCGTTTCCATGGAAAACATTAGGGGCACATCGGAGTTGCTTCGATCGTACGGAGTGCCGTTTTTTATCGATGCCTGTCGCTTCGCGGAGAACGCGTACTTCATCAAGATGCGCGAACCCGGCTACGAGAACAAGCCCGTTCGCGAAATTGCCGCCGAAATGTTCAGCTATGCCGACGGCGCTACCATGAGCCTCAAGAAAGACGGCTTTGGAAACATCGGCGGGTTCCTAGCAGTGTCAGATTCCGACCTTGCAACCCACGCACGAAACATCCTGATTCTCACAGAAGGATTTCCTACCTATGGTGGCCTAGCAGGGAGAGATATGGAGGCGCTGGCAATCGGCCTTCAAGAGACGCTTGACGAGGAATATCTTGAGTACCGCCACGCAACGGTCCGATTCCTTGCCGACAGGCTCATTGATTCTGGCTTGAGCATCATCCGACCACCGGGAGGCCACGCCGTGTACCTTGATGCGGCAAAGATCTATGATCACATTCCGGCAGAGCAGTTCCCAGCTCAAGCGTTAGTCTGTGACTTGTACCTAAAGGCCGGGGTTCGCGGAGTTGAAATTGGCTCGTTGATGTTCGGCAAGAACGTGGACGGCACTGAAGTCCCCGCCGACCGCGAGCTGGTCCGGCTAGCCCTTCCCCGCCGCGTCTATACCCAAGCCCATATCACCTACGTAGCAGAGGCTCTGGCAGAGATATACCAGGAGCGCAAGAGCGCAACGGGATTGAGGATCACCCAGCAAGCGCCGTTCCTGCGACACTTCACAGCGAAGCTGGAACGACTTCCTACTGGAGTCTAGACTCTAGGCATACGGTCGAACATTCGGACCGAAGTTCGCGGTGTAGTAGCTCAGGACATGGCTACCTGGTGGGACGATCTCGTCGATCGCCGCCGCGACGTCGTCCGAAATCGGGGCCTCCAGTGCTGCCACA
>JBKBWO010000004.1:0-93986 GCA_046314495.1 Fimbriimonadaceae bacterium | reverse complement strand
CAGGCGCTGGCGGAATGATGATCTGGCGGTTCCGACCTGCTTCGAACGGCGTTCAGTGGGTCAAGTTCGTACAGTTCCGGCCGTTCGAGCAAGGAATCAACACCAGCAACCTGTTCGAGTTCCAAGTTACCGTCCGCCGCTAAGGCATCCATTCTAGCCACCGCCGCGCATCGACTTCTTGCCGATGCGCGGCTTCTTTTTGACTAGCCGTCAAGGGAACTTGGGGTAAATTCCGGATGAATTCGATGAGATCACGAACGTACGTAATCGCCTCTCTCGCACTGCTTTCGATCGCAATTGGCACCTCTCAAACGGTCATTTCGACCAACCCTGCCGGAACGATCACCGTAACCCAGGCAGCGGCGGCACTTGCCAATGCTCCCGGACCCGTCAAGATCCCCATCCCTCAGGAGAACATCGTGTTGACCCGAGTGGTCTATACAACGCGGGGCATCGATGGCAGCAGGCAAGAGGTGAGCGGGCTCATCGCCATGCCTGCTTCCGGTGCGCCGAAAGGGGTAGTGATTTACTACCACGGCACCACCGCCGACCGAAACTACGTTCCCTCACGATTCCAGGTTTCCACCATGCAGCCGGCAGAGGTGGCGTCAGCATCCGCGGCGTTTGCGGGCGGGGGCTACGCCGTGCTTATGCCGGACTACCTGGGCCTCGGCGTAAACCAAACCGTCCACCCGTATCCCTTAGCCAGTGTGAACTGGAGAGCAGGAGTGGACATGCTTCCCGCGGTAACCCAGATTTCCACCGATAACCGACTTCCGCTTGGATCTCAGCTATACGTTAGCGGCTACAGCGAAGGTGGCGCGGTCGCGATGTGGGCAGCGATGGAGCTTGACCGGCAGTCCCCAAGAGGTTTCCGCTACGTTAGCGCGGCACCCCTGAGCGGTCCGTATGATCTGACCGGTGCACAGATGCCGTTCATGACCCGCGAAATCAAGAATCTGGAGACGCTCGGTGCGACCGTCTACTTCCTCTCCTACGTGGGCTACTCCGGCTACGCCAACCAGGGTTTCAACCTCTCGGATTACTTCGTTCCTTCTTTCGCCAGCTACATCCCTGTTGTGTTCGGCAGAAGCCTTTCCGACGAAGCCTACGCCCGCGAACTCATGGTCAAGGCCGCCGAACTAGGCGCTTTTACTTCGATCGAGCGGCTGATGCAACCGCCGTTCTTCCGCGCTATGCAGGAAGGCGCCGTTGACAACCCGTTCTCGAAGCTGATGCAGCAAAACAACTGCTTCGACTGGACGCCGCAAAGACCGCTTTTCCTGTTCTGCATCGAGAATGATACGATGGTCGACCCGCAGAACACCTACCACGCGATCCGAGCGATGCGAGCAAGAGGGGTAACCGACCAGACGATGGGTTTCCATATTGGTAGCAGCAATCTGAAGCTGAACCACGCTACCGCCCAGCCTTCGGCTGTCGCCCTGGCGCGCCAGTTCTTTGACGTGGGTCTCGCCCGGGTGCCGACCACTGAGTTGCCTGCTTCCGCTAAACCGGCAGAAGGCTCCAAACCAAGCGCTCTATTGCTTCGGTAGCCACTGTTTCGAACAAAACTGTACAATGAACGGCAGGTCTATGACGTCCTTGCTGCTGGCTTCCGCTTTGCTCAGCCCGGTTGCGCTCTCGCTGGAGATGCAGCAAACGCCGCCGGGAGTCACCTTCTTCGAATCTACGGTTCTCTCGCAGAGGGTGCGAGGCGTAAAGGTCGATCTATCGACCGGCAGGTTCAAACCAACTGTAGCCATAGCTCGCGGCGGAATCGGCTCCTCAGAGAGTTTTCGCTCCTTCGTGCAGCGCACCAACCCAGTAGTCACAATCAACGGTGCCTATTTCGACGTTGGCAGGAAGCGCCCGATAGGAGACATTGCCGTGGACGGAGAGACCTTGCACTCCGGCAGAATGGGCACGGCCTTCGGGGTGAAGAAAGACGGCACCTTGACCATGCAGCGGGTGCAGCGGCATCGAAGCGTGGATTGGTCGGAATATCAGATGGTTATCGCCTGCGGACCTTTGCTAGTATCCGAAGGGCGAAAGGATGTGAAATTCAGCGAGGAAGGGTTCCAACATCCGTCAGTCATCGGCTCGACTTCGCGGATGGGGCTCGGGTTTGACGATTCTGGCACTCTCTACCTGGTACAGGTTCGCAGTGCGGTGAATTTCGACCAGTTCGCGGATGTTATGCTCCGGCTGGGCTGCACTTACGCCATGAACCTGGACTCTGGGGCATCGGCTGCACTGTTCGTGCGGGGCAGAGGGTTTGTGCAATCCCCCGGAAGGGAGCTCGTCTCCGTGTTTCTAATCCAGGACCGCTAGTTGCCCGGCGCAGCCGGAACCGGTCTTCGCACGATAACGTTCGCGTTAAGTAACTGTCCACGGGCAAACGCCCGTACGATTGCGGTGCCTTCTGCCGTGCCTCGCAAGGTTCCTGTCTGGTCGATCCACGCCGGACCGAATGGCAGGCTCCAGATCACATCTCTCGGGCCGAGAACTGCCCCTTCAGCATCCACAACGCGCAACTGGGCAGACCCGCCAACAGTCAGCTCAGCGGGAGCCTCGATCGCCATCGCGAGGGTTGAGACTTCGGGCCACTCGCCCATCACCACCAGAGCGTTGGCAACCCGCCGTTCTGACCCGTCACTCGGGCGGTTCACGAGCATCCCCATAAGGCTCATTGCGGTACTTCCGCCGCCATCCAGGTTCATCGCCTGGCGGCAACCCAAGGAGATCATGTACCGAGCTAAGTCGCCAAGCGATACTCCTCGGCTCATCGGCTGGCGGCCATCTGCGGTAACGATCCAGATGTGCCCATCTGCGGTGCTGCCAATGGCCGTGCGCGGGTGGGCTACGTTGGCACCCCAACCAGCGCTGAAGTTTTGGAACTGCCAGTCCACGTTCACCCTTCCATCGGTAACCAATTGGGGACCCCCTCCAATGGCGTGCTTTGCTCGCTCCCAATCAATCCCGTTGGTGCGAAGCGTGAACTTGACCGGATACCCTGCCTCCATCGTCGCGATATCCAATACGCGGCTGCCTAACGCTACCAGTATGGCGTGCCCTTGAGGCACCACTGGCGGTTCCGGAGAGGTGAACTTGCGCATGATGACCCCTTCAACCGTGCCGGAAACAGTCCAAGACCCTTCAAAAATTTCGACTAGTACGTACGTCGCTCCGGGTTCTGCCTCAACTCGCTGCATTCGGTCCGTGTAGATCGTCAGCCAGTTTTGCTTCGCAAAGTTATCGATGCCGTTAATCCTCAACGGCTGCGCCCGACCCTCGATCCGCATGGTGATCTCCATCTGCGGGAAGCCGATCTGTGCGAAATCTGGTCCCCAGGCGAACACGGACCTGCGCGGAAAAGGCGTAGTGAACACTTCGCTGTCTCGTACCGTCAGGTTCAGCGGAATCCTACCGTTCAGTCCACTCATGGGGAAGAAATCGGCATTGATCGCCGCCAATGCTCGGTGTGAACGCGCGATCCCGCTAACGGTCTCTCCCCGAATCTGCCTGCCACTCGCGGCATCTGTCCGCCAAGCCAGTTTGGGCAACAGCTGAAGACTCTCATCCGACTTACCGATACGGATCGCGTTGTAGTTAATCCCACGGATCGGATCCCGCTCGAATCGATAAATCAACCCGGGGACTGGTTCCTTGGTTAGGATCTGTGCCCATGCTGGCGCTGCCAGCAGGACCAGAAAAAGTAGAGCGACCCGTTTCATCCCTCGAAGAAAGGCTCAATAAACCTTAACGTGCCTGCGGTGGCAATTAGTTCAGCTTTTGCTCCTAATGGCAGGCTCAGCATCCCGGTGGTCATGTGTCCAAACGGGAAACCGATGATCGAAGGAATGCCAAGGGGCTCGATCCGGTCGCGCACGATCCGCCGCCAGTCCCAGGCGCCAATCGAAGCGTCCACACTTTGGTCGGTTCGGGTCATTTCGCCCACAACAATGCCTGCGCAGCGATCCAGTTTCCCTGCCTGAATCAGGTGGGTCAGCATCGCGTCCACTCGGTGTGGAGGCTCGTCGACATCTTCGATCAGGAAAATCTTGCCTTCGGTATCGAGCTCCCAGGAAGTGCCGATGGAGTCGGTCAATAAGCACAGACATCCGCCTACAGTAGGCGCAACAGCGCGACCGGGCACCATCGTCTCGCCCTTTGGCGCTCCCTCGGTTATGGGGTCCTCCCCTTGAATCGCGCTCAGAAACGACTGCAGCACCCACTCCTCTCGGTGACGGGTGAAGGTCAGCGGCATCGGTGCATAGAGAGAGGTCACCCCCCTCTGTTGAAGCGCGAGATGGAGTACTGTGGCATCACTATAGCCGATGAACAGCTTTCGGGTGCTGGCGATCATATCCAGGTCCAGATACGGGATGAGCCGAGATGTGCCGTAGCCACCTCTTGTGCAGTACACCGCCTGAACTCTGGAATCCTCGAACGCCTGCATGAGGTCAGCGGCGCGATCTTTGTCTGGCGCGGCGAGATAGCCGCAGTCTGAAGTTGAAAAGGCGTGCGCAGAGGCGTCCACAAGGAACCCCTGCGCTTCCAGCAACTCCGTTGTGAAGCGAACACTTTCGGCACTGATAGGCGAGGCTGGAGTTACCAGCCGGATGCGATCCCCTGCCCGCAGCGCCCTCGCCTTCGGCATGGATTAGTCCACCGGGGCTACGACGACGCGCCGATCGGGCTCTTCGCCTTCACTATAGGTGGTGATTCCATCGAAGTCGGTCAAGGCTCGGTGGATGATGCGTCGCTCAAACGCAGGCAGAGCGTTCAGCACCGCCTCTTCCTTTCGCTCCAGCACCATCTCTGCGATCTTCTGCGCCTCGATAGTCAAGGCGTCCTCGCGGTTCTTTCGATAGCCGTTGGCATCGAGCGTCACGCGAACTCCTGGCCGCATGGATCTTTGGAATCCGACATTCAGCAGGTACTGGAAGGCGTTCAGCACTTCTCCGTTCTTGCCGAGAAGGTGCGAGGCATGCTTGCCGTCGATTGACAGTCCTACATACCGGCCGGAGATCGAAGAGATGTGAACCTGAACGTCCAGTCCAGTCTTCTCAATGAGCTCGCGGACGAACTCTGCCATCTCTTCGGCATCTTCTTCCGTTGCTTCAACATCTTCCTGCTCATCGGCTTCCTCGGTGTCTTCGCTCTTTCGGGCACGGGCAACCGGTGCTGCCGATTCACTCTTGCGGGCACGGGAGGCTGGCTTTGGTGCTGGCTCTTGCTCGAGTTCTGGTTCAGGTTCAGGTTCGGGCTCTGCCTTGGGCTTAGCTTTGGCTCTCGGCTGCGGTGCAGTCGCGCTTATGGTTACGGTTCCTTTTCCGAACAGGCCCTTGATCTCCTCGGTAATCGTCGCCTTCACTTTCTTCTTGTCCACGCCTAGCTGCTGAGCTGCCTGCTCAACGGCTTCTTCGAACGTGGGTGCAGTTATGGTTATTGGTTCCATTGTCTAATTCGGTTTAGCCTCTCTTCTTTTTCTTTTTGTGCTGCTTCGGGGTTCCGGGGTTCTTCGTTACGCCTGTGTCTACGATCTTCCCATTCTTGCCCCCTTCTTTCATCCGATCCTGCTGCTGCTTTTCAGCGGCTTCCAGCATCTTCGCCATGAAGCCCGAGGCAGGCTTGACGGCTCCGTTCGGAGCATTGACCTTCTGCAACGGTGGCAGCGGCTGGCGGTACCCCCATAGCGACTGTCCAGTCGAGAGGATGTTGGTGAAGACCCAGTAAACGACGAACGCAGACGGAATCGGCCAGAAGAACAGCGTGACCGTAAACACCAGCGTAATGCCGAGGCTCATCAGCCTCTGCTGGCGCACGTTGCTGGGATCGGTTACCGGCGCGAGCAAGGTTGCGCCTATCATCGAGATACCGTAGACGATGATGATGAGGTAATCCCGCTCGCCGAGGTTCGGCGCGGTCCACCCGTTTACAGCCTCGCTGGTCCAGGGGTTGATCCAGAGGAAGTAGCCCTTGGTGAATTCGAACTGGTACTGCAGCATCGCTTGGTACACCAGCAAGAACAGAGGCATCTGAAGCAGAACGGGCAAACAGCCCGCAGCGGGGTTTATGCCGTACTCCTTGTAGAGCGCCATCACCTTGATTTGCGCTTCTTGAGGCTCTTCCTTGTGTTGCTGCTGGATCTCCTTGACCAGTGGCTGAAGCTGCCCCATCTGGCGGAAGAACATCTGCGTTCGGTGTGCCGGGTAGAAAACAATAAGGCGCACGATGATCGCCAGGAACAATGCGGCGAGCCAGTAGCTGACCCACGGCTGGGCTCCGGAGAGCTGCACCAGCCAGTCGACAAACTTGTAGCCCGGGAAGAATCCCATAACGGGGTCTTGCTGGAGCCGCTCGGAGAGATCTTCTCGGATCTGGTCGTGAAGCTCGCCCGGCACAATGGTCTGACCGTTGAAGGTAAACGGCTGACTCCACGCCTGGCTTTCCATCAACTCCTTGGGCAGATGGTGCATCTGGTGGTAGGCACCGGTCATCCTGCCGGAGTCTCTCAGGGCAAGGCCCGCGCGGTACTTCGCTTCGGCAACGATCGTCGCTGCCTCTAGGTGGAGTCGCTGCTTGTCGTCGAGCGTCAGATCGCCACGGTTCAGCTCGGTATCGAGCCGCCCCAGATAGGCGTTCAGGTTTTGGCTGGCAGTTACGTCACGCAGATTCTCGTTGTCTGCAAGGAGTTCTGTGTAGACCTCTTGCGTAGTGCGGTTATCGGGCGCGCGCTCGAAGCCGCCTTTGATCAGCTGCCAGCCGAGGAAGACCGTCACACCCAGCAGCGCAATCTGCAAGAATGTGTTGAACGGTTTTGGCTGGGGTTTGCTCATCTAGAAAATCGGCAGAATCTCAGGTTAGGGAACCGGGTCATGCCCGCCCTTGGAAAATGGGTGACATCGAAGAATCCGTCTTGCGCCCAGCCAGGAACCTTTGACCAGACCGTACTTCTCTATCGCCTGAAGAGTGTACTCCGAGCAAGAGGGTACGTACCGACAGCTTGGCGGCATGTGAACCGTTGCCCGCTGGTACAGCCGGATCATTGCTATGCCGAATCTTCGGCCGAGTCCTTTCTGATTTGTTGGAACAACGTCTCGATCCACAGCTGCTTCTCTGAAAAATCCCCTTGCGCGAAGCTCTCTTGCAGCAGCAAGATCACATCAACATTAGGAGGAACCCCGCCTAGATTCCTCACTATTTCTAACGCGACTCGGCGCTGACGGTTGCGCTGAGGCCGGTTTCCGATCTTTCGGCTGGTTGCAATCCCGATCCTTCCGGTGCCGCTGCCGCTGAAAAGGCGGACTTGCGGAAGGCTACGCCTCCGGCCGCTAGAAAACAGGTGGTCGAATTCGCTCTTGGAGAGGCCGCGCCCCATGCGCCAAGCCCCCTGCGGGCAGGATTAGTGAGAGAGCCGGTGACGGCCTTTGATACGACGCCGCTTCAAAACATTGCGGCCGTTCCGCTTCTTCATCCGCACCCGAAATCCGTGGGTGGTCTGTTTGTGGCGGTTATTGGGTTGATACGTGCGCTTCATAAAAACGTGAACCTTGGGTACTGAACGTTCGATTGTACCCGCCGGTGCCCCGTGGCACGGAAATCAGTTGAAGATGATTCGCGCCAGGATCAAATTGGTGATGTAGATGAGCACCATCGAAATCACCACGGCGTTGGTGGTCGCTTTTCCTACGCCGACTGCGCCTTGCTTGGTTCGCATACCTTGCTGGCAGGCGACGATGGCGATGATGACCCCAAAGAACGGCGCCTTGATGATGCCTCCCCAGACGTCCCAGGGCTGCAAGAACTGACGAAGAGACTGAAGAAAGGTGTCGCTGGGAACGCCGCCGAGATAGTGCGCCACTGCCCAGCCACCCACGATCCCTGCCCAGATTCCCACAAGCGCCAGCACGGGAAGCATGATCATTCCGGCGATGAGACGGGGGATGACCAGATACCGCACCGGCGGAACGGAGAGCATTTTTAGGGCATCCAGCTGTTCGGTGACCGCCATAGTTCCGATTTGTGCTGCCATGGCAGAGCCCGCCCTCGCCGCAACCATTGTAGCGGCAAGTACCGGGCCTGCTTCCCTGGCGATGGCGAGCCCTATGGTCGCCCCGATGAACATATCAGCGCCGTATTCAGATAGAAACTGAGTGGTGTAAAGAGACAGAACCGCGCCCGAAAAGAAAGTGGCGAGTGCCACGAGCGGCACCGATGCGACCCCGACGAACGCCATCTGGTTCAGGGTCTCGACGAACTCGAACCGCCGACCAAAAAGTCCGCGAATGGCAGAGCCGAACAGGATTGCCGCCTCCCCGAGGAACTGCAGCACGCTGACCACCGGGTAGAGGATGGCATCGGTTATGCGGCCGCTGGCTGTCATACCCCGTTCAAGATACCCACCAACGGGTTCGGAACAGGACAAGCGCGAGTGCTGTGGTTAGCTGAGCTCGATCTGTCCGGTCGTACTCCGCTCGGCTCACTTCAGAGCGCAAACGTGGATCCGTGTGCCGAGCCGTTCGGACTAACGCGTCTCGCTTTGCGCCCCCGTTCGCAGGGGGGAATATCGGCTTCCCATTTTGCAATCGTCTTGGGATTGCGTACTCAGGTTTGGCTCATCGAGCCTTCAAAGTTGCACAAATGGGCGCGAATCGTTCAAAATAGTAGGTTACGCGGCGGATGTAGCTCAGGGGTTAGAGCGCCTCACTGTGGCTGAGGAGGTCGCGGGTTCAAGACCCGTCTTCCGCCCCAATTTTTCCTCAGTTACCGGTCGGATTCTCCGTGCCAGCTAGCCGGATGGAGAACATCATGTCCCGAATCTCCCCCAATTCTTCCTCCGAAGGTGGGTCGGCGAGTTCAAACATCATCCCGAAAGCGGCTGCCTTGCCGTTAGTCCAGGCGGCGCTCAGCTTCGCCTGCCCCTCCAGTCCCTCTTCCGTGCGAAAGAGCTGAGAAACGCGGACGCGGATATCTTCATCTACATACTCGTCTTCTTTAGCGCGTTCTCCTGACTGAATTGGCGCCTTGAAAGGGTCGAACTTCGGACCGACGTCGCCCACAGCGAACTCGAGCCTGAGCCCCCTTGGATTCGCAATCACCAGGCCGCTGGGCAATTTCAGTTTGCCATCTTCGCCCACCTGCTCAGGGTTCGCGACCACCCATCCCTCTTCCAACTGAATACTGAACGGATATTCGATCATCGGGTTCCCCTCAGCAGGGACAACCGAAACAACGACAGGAACTGGCTCCAGATTCGCCTCTTCGCCGCTTCGTGCCCCGTTGTTGCCGCAGCCTGCTAAGAACAGTGCCGCCAGCACTGGCACAAAGGCACCGGTTTGCAAAGCTCGAGAACGAGACCTGGAAGACTTTGCAGAAAGACGCTTTTTCACCGCTAACCTCAACCCAACTATACGAGACGAACCCAGTCCGAACTCTGCCTTCTTTCGTTTCCTGCGCTACCGAGAAGCCACTCTGTGACCTGAGATGTAAACCTGATCGACCAGCGGCGCGCCCAGCTGGACTACCGCATCTCGGTAATCAGAGCAATCAAGCAATACGAAATCGCCGACGGCTCCTGGAGCCAACGTGCCCACCAGGCCCTCGCGCCCCAAAACCCTCGCGGCGTTTCGGGTGCAGGAGACCAGGCACTCCGCGGGGCTCATTCTCATGCGAGTCGACGCCAACGACATCACAACGAACAGAGAGCAGCAAGGAGACGAACCCGGGTTGTAATCGGAAGCAAGCACAACGGGCAGACCTGCCTCAATCATCGCCCGAGCGTCTGGGTACTGATCCTTGAAAAGGCACAGCACGGAAGTCGGGAGCAGTACAGGAACAACCCCAGAGCCTGCTAGCGCTTCAATGCCCTGTGCAGAGGTCTGCTCTAGGTGGTCGGCGCTCCTCGCGTATAGCTTGGCGGCAAGTGCCGCGCCTCTAGCGTCGTGGAGCTGGTCTACATGAAGCCGGAGCGCCAAACCTCGCTCCCTTGCCATCACCGCCAGCGCCTCTGCATGATCGTCGTTAAAGTACCCCTGTTCAACAAAGATATCGACTGCTTCAACCCGACCGGCGGCGGCTTCGACCAGCTGTGGCACAATCGCTTCAAAGTATCCAGCTGCCGATCCGAACTCTGGCGGCACCGCATGAGCCGCGAGTAACGTAGCGACCACTCGCTGCGGACCCTCTTGCGCGAGCTCTTCAATTACCGAGAGCATCTTGAGCTCGGCTTCTACCGATAGCCCATAACCCGTTTTGATTTCCAAGGTGGTGATGCCGTTGAGCAAGCACCAGTGCATCCTGCGGCGCGATTGCTCTAACAACTCTTTGAACGACGCTTCCCGCGTTTGTCGCACAGAGCTGCGGATCCCCCCTCCTGTCGCTGCAATCGATTCGTAGCTCTCGCCACGAACTTTCATCTCAAACTCATCGTTTCGGTTGCCACCGTAAACCAGGTGGGTGTGACAGTCCACCAGCCCCGGAATCACCACCCTGCCTCCCGCATCCAGCACCTCGCAGCCCTCGCGCGCTGCGAAGGGCTCCAATTCTGCGCGCGGGCCAACAGCTTTCACGTGGCCTTCTCGGATGAGCATGGCGGCATCGTGAAGCATCCCCAGGTCCCAGCCACCACCCGGAGGGATGGTAAGTAACTGTCCGATATTCGTAACCAGCAACATGGTTTATCAGGTCAGATCGAGCGGGGCGCTTCGGCGCTGCGCCACCCCTGTCATGAAGTTCAACACCAGCGAGGCTACAGTGAGCGACGTGATGTCGTTCACATCGTTGGTCGGGTCTACTTCGACAAAGTCAATCACGCGCAAGCGCTTCTCCGTGCCCAGCATGCGCGCTGCTGTCAGCGCCATCTGAGGGGTTATCCCTCCGGGCCTCGCCCCTGGGCAAGCGGGCGCAAACGCGCGATCGAGCACGTCAACGTCGAAGTCGGCATAGAGCGCGGGCCGGTTGCCCAAGCAGGTGTTGATCGCACTACGGATGCATGTCTCCATCCCTCGGCTGTGCACTTGTTCTGCCGTTATCTCGCAGATGCCCGCCTTTCGCGCTTCAAACCAATACACCACGCTATTGGCAAAGCTCTGGATCCCAACTTGGGCGACCTGTTCACCCATCAGCCCATCGGAGAGCAGGCCGCTAATTGGGTTACCATTGATCGGACCGGTATCGAGCGTGCGCATATCCAGGTGTGCGTCCAGTGTTATCAGCGCCACGTTCTGCAGCCCGCCGTACGAGTCTCCGAGCGCGTTTACTGCCGGTCGGGTCAACGCGTTGTCTCCTCCCAAGAGAATCAGAACTTCGGTTTGTGTAAGTGCCCACTTTACGGTCTCAAAAATGGCTCGGCCTCTTTCGTAAGCGTCCCACTCTAGCTCCAGCGGGAGATCGCCAAAGTCGACCACGTTGAGGACTGTCAGGTCGGTTTGGGTACGCACATCAAACGGGGAAAAGCGTGCGAGCGCCTCGCGAACTGCGTTAGGCGCCAGGTGGCAGTTTCCGGGAGAGATTGACGCGTTGCAAGGCACCCCTAGAATGCCCACATTTGCCGGAAACAGACTGGTGACTTCATCCATAGATCGGCTGCCGATCCAGTCACTCGCCCGAAGCCACTCTCTATCCTGATGCATGCCCGAGGTCCCCTGCGCGCAAAGTATACAGGCGCGACCGACTGTATCGGGTTAAACTGGAACGCATGAGCCCTGTTCTCGCCCTGTTACTGATGCAGCCCGCGCCACCGCCATTGCCGCCGAGTGTGGTTGCGGTGTACACCGGCATCCCGTATCTTCAGGAGCCGGTACCGCGCGATGTCCGGTTTACCTCCCACTCGGTCACTATCACCTTCAATCAGAAGGAGTCGGTCATGGAGTCTGTTACACAGATTCGAAACCCTGGAAGCGGAACAGTGAACACAACCTTGGCGGTGCCAGCTTTTGTACAGGCAGACGACAATTACGTGCTAACTTGGGCAACGACCATTGCAACCTGGTCGGGTCAGCAGCTCCCGCTGATGTACCCTGGTCTTCCAGACATCCCGCCTCAGCGTCAGATCAGCCGAAACGTTAATTTCTATTCGACCACGGCTACTGCCCGGGTCACCCTGCCGCCTCGTTCGACCACGGTTCTTCGAATCAACTCCACGGCGCCACTTCCACAAGCGTCTGGTGATCCGCTACAGTACATCCTCTATCACACTGGCTCTGCCGTTCGTATCCCAGGCGGAATCGGCCAGTTCAACTGGTCAGTCCGGTTCAGGCCGAATCAAGTGTTTGCCGTTGATTCTCACTCACCTGAAACAACCGCCTTCCAAATCGGACCCCGAGGAGCGTTCTTCCAAGCAAAGGACTTTCGCGGAACAGTGCGAGATATGAAGATCGCCTTCTACCCGGAACCCGAGAACAACTGAGACCTTATGGCGAGATTCCAGATTGACCCTGACTACCTCCGCCGAGTTCTCGGCGACGTGCTGAATACGCCAAGCCCAACGGGCGACACCGAGTGGGCAGTCAACTTCGTGTCCGATGAAGTTGATAGCTTAGGCCTGCAGCCCCACGTGACCAACAAGGGTGCCCTTGTGGTCCGAATGGACGGGTTGAGGAACGACCGACCCCGTGCCATCAGTGCTCACCTGGACACCTTGGGTGCGATGGTCAGCGAAATCAAGTCCAACGGCCGCCTGAAGCTATCAGCAATTGGCGGGGTTATGTGGCCTTCGGTTGAGAGCGAAGGGGTCTCGATCATGACTGCTAGCGGGCGACAGGTTCGCGGCTCACTGGTTCTCGAAAACGGCTCTGCGCACGTGAACAAGGATGCGCGCTCAACCAAACGGGACGAAACCACCTTGGAAGTTCGTTTGGATGAACGAACCGCCTCCAGCGAAGAGACACGGCTATTGGGAATCGAAGTCGGAGACTACGTTTACTTTGACGCAAAGGTCGAGTTCTCTAATGCTGGCTTCATTCGTTCTCGGTTTCTGGATGACAAAGCTGGTGTAGCCAGCATTCTCGCCGCATTAAAGGCGCTGCACGACGTTAACGTCGTGCCTGCACAGCACTCCACCATCTTGTTCAGTACCCACGAAGAAGTCGGCCACGGCGGTATGGATGGCTTGCCAGCCAACTTGCAAGAGTACGTGGTGGTCGATATGGCGCCGATTGGCAAAGGTCAACGCGGGAATGAATTTCAGTGCTCAATCGCGTTGAAAGATGGCGGTGGACCGTACAGCAAGCGATTGAGCGACAGGCTCCGATTGATTGCAGGGCGCGAAAGCATCAGCTTGGTGCCGGATGTCTATCGGTTCTATTCGAGTGACGGAACGGCCTACTGGCGCTCTGGCGGAGATGCGCAAGTTGCATTGATCGGCCCTGGGGTTGATAACAGCCACTCGTACGAACGAACCCACATCGACGCCCTGCTCGACACTTCCTTGCTGATTGCCGAGTATCTGGCCGACGATCACTAATGGCAGATCAGATTGACGTTGAAGAGCTGCTTCAAGAGTGCGGCGCACTCCTCAAGGGTCACTTCGTGCTTTCGAGCGGCAGGCACAGCGACCTGTACGTGGAGAAGTTCAGACTGCTTGAGCGGCCCCGAATCACGGAGCGACTCTGCAAGAATTTAGTCAAGCAACTAAAGGGACAGAAGTTCCATGCGGTTGCAGGGCCTTTGACCGGCGGCATCTTGCTGGCATTCGAGATTGCCCGCCAGCTGGATGTGCAGGCGATCTACGTCGAAAACGAGAACGGATTGAAGAAGGTGCGCCGCAACTCACCACTCCCTGAAAACGCAAACGTACTCGTAGTGGACGACGTTCTCACCACGGGGTTGTCTCTTCACGAGACCATTACCGCAGTACAAGCGATTGGGGGAAACGTAGGCGCGGTTGCCGTGCTGATTGATCGAAGCGAGACCCACCCCGAGCTCGGGTGCGAGATTTACGCTGCCTGCAGAATCGCCGCCAAAAGCTATACGCCGGATGAAGTGCCCGATTGGCTACAGGAGATCCCTGTTCGCCAACCCGGCACCCGTCATCTTTCTTCCTAGGGGAAGATTCCGCGAGTCACGGTGGCATCTGCCACTCGCTTGACCCCAATAATGTAAGCCGCCGTCCGCATGTCGGTCTTGTGGCTGTGCATGGTCTGCTCGACGTTTGCGAAAGAGTGTCGCATGATGCGCTGCAACTTGTCGTTGACCTCGTTTTCTTCCCAGAAGAAGTTCTGCAGGTCTTGCACCCATTCGAAGTAGCTGACGATGACGCCGCCGGCATTTGCCAGAATATCTGGCACCACCAGAACGCCTTTATCCGAAAGGATTTGATCCGCTTCCGGCGTTGTGGGTCCGTTTGCGCCCTCTACCACCAGCCGCGCCTTGACCTTGTCTGCGTTATCCTTGGTGATTTGCGCGGCGATAGCACAGGGCATGAGGACGTCACAATCGAGAGCCAGCAGCTCTTCGTTGGTGATCTGTTCGGCTTCCTTGTAGTTCCGGATGCCGCCTTCGGTCTGGGAGTACTTGTTGTACAGTTCCGTGACAGGAAGACCCTTGGGATTGTAGATTGCGCCTCGGGCATCAGAAATGCCGACGATGGTCGCGCCGTTCATGTAGGCGAGCTTGGCCGCCACGCTGCCGACGTTACCAAAGCCTTGAATCACGATCTTGGCGTTGCCGAGGTCGAGATCGACCAACTTTGAAGCCTCTTCCGCCGAAACAATTACCCCGCGGCCAGTTGCTTCAACACGACCTTCGGATCCGCCAAGCGAGATGGGCTTGCCGGTTACCACACCGGGCACGGTATAGCCAGATTGCATGGAGAATGTGTCCATGATCCATGCCATAACTGCGGGGTTGGTGCCGATATCAGGTGCGGGAATGTCGCTTCGCTCGCCCAGAATGATGTTGATCTCTGTGACGAATCTACGGGTGAGCTTCTCCAGTTCTCGTTTGGAAAGTCTTTTGGTATCGACCTTTACAGAGCCCTTCGCGCCGCCATACGGGATATCAGCAATGGCGCACTTCCAAGTCATCCACATCGCCAGTGCGGTGGTTTCGTCCAGGTCTACGTCTGGGTGAAATCGAAGCCCGCCTTTCGAAGGTCCACGAGAGACGTTATGCTGTACGCGGAACCCTTGGAAAACCTGGACCGCGCCGTTATCCATAACGACGGGAAAATTGACGACCAACTGCCTCTTCGGTGCGGCGAGGACCTCTTGCAGCCCTTCATCGAGATCGAGATACTTTGCGGCAACATCCAGTTGCTCGCGTGCCATTGCCAAAACGTGCGAACCTTCGCTCATTAACTCCTCATGCGTTAATCGTTCTGTGGCAACAGGCCAGGGATCCTTTCGATCGCTGCATGAAGCAGCCCTGCCAATATGCCGCTAGATAACGCGCCTTTAAGTGTATCCAGCAAGAAGCCGCCGAGGTCAGGGGGCGGAGCCAGAATCATATAGAGGACCTGGGCAAAAATCACCAGAGCAAATGTGTGCAACGCAACATATGTGAAACTGCGCTGGAAACCGAACCGGAAAACCCACCCCCCGAAGAAGCCCGCCAGCGTGCGGCTGAAGATCAACTGAGCCATGTTGATTCCCAATGTTGCGCCGTCGAAAAGCCCGCAAAGAAATCCGCTGACTGTGGAAATCCCACGGTTGGTGTAAATGGTCACCAATGCGAGTGCCACCAGCTGATAGAACGGAGAGAATCCCCACAGCGGAAGCGCAAGAGGAAGAGATTGTTGGAGAATGCCGCCGATCAACCAGGCAGCAATAGCAAAGCCCCAGGCGGTTTTGCCTTTCATTTAACGACGAAGACCTCACGCGATGTACCGATGGAAGCGTAGGGGAACACGATCGCCTGGCGAGAACCGTACTCAGGCGCGTCCACAATTTGCCCAACCTCACCGATCGGGATACCTCTGGGAATTAGCTCAGAAAAACCGGAAGTGACTACCTCGTCGCCGAGTTCAACAGGAGCCTTCATGCTGAGGAACTCCATGGTGAGGCTGCTGGCGTTCTCGCCGCGAAGCAAGCCTGGGGTTGGCGGGTTGCGAGTTGGCACAACCGCGCCGATTCTAAACCTTGGGGACGAGATGAGCAAGACCTGAGAGCGGTTTGGCTCGACCGATTCCACCACACCAATGAGCCCGGCTTCGTTAACCACCGCAAGCCCTGACCGGATTCCAGACGACGCGCCCACGCTGATGATGATCCGGTTCTCGCTGGGAAAGAAACCGACGATATCCGAAAAAACTCTTTCACGCCCCGCCCTTCCGGGTAGGTCGATCATCTTTCGGAGAGCGTCTCGCTCTCGCCTCAAATTCTCGATGTGGGACTCGTAGAGGGAGGCGGCAGTCTCCAGCTGACGAAGTCGGGTGACTTCTTGCCGCAACGAGCCGACTTGCTGCCAGGCGCTGAAGAAGTCTGCTACAGCATTTGCAGGCACTCGAACCAAGCCAGAAGCAGGAATAAAAATTGTCCGAACGCTGATCGTTACGAAATCGGTTCTACCGGCAGATCGCGCATTGTTCTGCCATAGACCTAGCAGAAAGCCCAAGGCGATGAGCGCCACGAGCAGCGCAAAGTCGCTCGGACGAGCGCGACGTTCTAGGTCGATGTTCGCTCCAGCATGTGTCGAATGCGATCGTTTTCGTTCATCGCCTCTACGACCTTGCCAGTGCCCAGTGCCACGCAGGCGAGGGGATTCGGGGCGATTTGTACCGGAGTGTGTGTATGGCGCTCGATAAGCTTGTCGATTCCACGCAGTAATGCGCCGCCCCCTGCAAGGGTAATTCCATTGCGGATGGCGTCGGCAGCCAATTCTGGCGGAGTGTGCTCCAAGGTGTCCTTTACCGCCTCGACGATCTGGTTTACCGGTTCGGCTATCGCTTGGCGGATTTCCTCGCTTCGGATGGTGATCGTTGATGGTAAGCCGGTAAGCATGTCCCGCCCTCGAACGTCGGTTTCCAGCTCGGTTTCCAAGATATATGCGCTACCGATGGCAAGCTTGACTTCTTCTGCCGTTCGGTCCCCAATGTATAGGTTGTGAGCGGTCTTCAGGTATTCGGATATCGCCTCATCGATCTCGTCCCCGGCTACCCGAATTGAGCGCGAGTAAACAATTCCCGCAAGGGAGATAACGGCAACCTCGGTCGTTCCTCCGCCGATGTCGACAATGATCGACCCCATAGCCTCTTCAATCGGCAAACCTGCACCGATTGCGGCAGCCATAGGCTCCTCTAGCACATAAGCATCGGTTGCGCCCGCCTTTCTTGCCGCTTCAATAACAGACCGGCGCTCCACCTCGGTAACACCACTTGGGATGCCGACAACAACACGCCGGCGAAAACTGAATTTGGGGGCTGCCTTGTGAATGAAGTAGCGCAGCATCTGCATGGTCTGGTCAAACTCGGCGATGACTCCGTCCTTCAAGGGTCTGACTGCCACAATGTTTGCCGGGGTACGGCCCAACATTCCCTTTGCTTCTGCGCCAACGGCAACCACACTCCCAGTATCGCGGTTGATCGCAACCACGCTCGGCTCGGAGATCACGATCTCATGGCCAGCGACATAAACCAGGGTGTTGGCGGTACCGAGGTCGATGCCGATGTTGGTAGTCCAGCTGGCTTGAAGGGACTGCCAGAAACTGTGTTTTCCGTTCTTGCTCATTAGCCGCCCAACGCCTCCTTAAGCCTGGATGCCAGCTCCTCTGGCTCCAGTGTGGAGAGAACAAAGTACTGCCCTTCGGTAACCACGATTGAGCGGGTTTTCTTTCCCTGTGTTGCGTCGATAATCTGCCCGCTTCCTCTTAAGGTCTGAATCAGCTTCCGAAGCGGCGCCGATTCGCTGTTCACGATTGCGACGACCTTTCGGCTGGCAACGAAGTTGGAGGAGCCCACATTGATTGTGGAAAGAACGGACATAGTTCAATGAGCGGGCCCGTACTTGCCCGTATTTAGGTTAAAGGTACCCGCTGCAGAAAAACGACTATTGAGCAGCTGCGCCAGCGCCGATGCTCTCGGGCTGAGGAATAGGGCTTCCGCCTGCGGCACCCTGGTAACCAGCGTCATCATCGCCGAACCCAGCAGCAGCCATACCGTTGTCACCTGCAGTGCCCGTTCCGCCAGCTCCACCAGAGCCTCGGAGCGAGTTGGTCATGACCACGTTGACGGGAGGAGGCTGAACAGCAGAGGTATTGACCGTCGGGGCAGCTGGAGCCATCTCGGGTTCGGGCTTGGTGAAATAGATCGTAGCTACACCACCAAGCATCACCACAACGGCGACCACAATTACGATCAGACTTGTCTGATCAAGAACCATACCTTTCTTGCCTTTTGCCATATCGAAAACCTTTCGTCCAGTTTACACATTTAGACGCATTATGGGAGGCTGAGTAACGATGCTCGCCCTGCGTCTCAGCGCAATTAGTGCAAAAAGTGACGCTCGCCGGTGAACACCATTGCAAGACCTAGCTGGTCTGCCGCTGCGACGACCTCTTCGTCCTTCTTGCTTCCACCAGGCTGAACGATCGCCGAGATGCCATGCCGCGCTGCCACTTCGATGCTATCCGGGAAGGGGAAGAACGCATCGCTTGCGAGCACCGCTCCACTAGCGTCCTCTCCTGCCTGCTCCAGCGCCAATCGCACAGACTGCACGCGGTTCATCTGACCGGCCCCCACGCCCAGAAGCGCCGCTCCTCGTGCAACGGCGATGGCGTTGGACTTGATGTGGGCGCAAAGCTGGAACGCGAACTCTAGGTCTCGCCACTGCTCCTCTGTCGGCGCAGAGATCGTTGCCACTTGCCAGTTCTTGGAAGACAGCGATTTGTCTGTCTCCTGAAGCAGAAATCCACTGCCGGCGCTGCGGATCTGAGCTCTTGGGCGCCATCCAGTTGGAACTTGCACCAACCTAACGTTCTGCCCCCAGCCTTGCCTCGCCTTGAACACCTCGACGGCGCGGCTATCGAACTCCGGCGCAACTATCACCTCCAGGAAGTTGTTCTTCTCGGTCATCACCTGCGCTGCCTCCTCATCTACCGGCACGTTGAACGCGGCGATCCCGCCGAACGCTGAAATCGGGTCAGCCGACTTCGCTTCGGCATAAGCCTCTGCCCCTGAACTTCGAATAGCGCACCCGCATGGGTTACCGTGCTTGACAATCGCACAGGCTGAGTGGCCGAGGTCGACTACGATTCCCGCAGCCGCGAAGAGATCGAGCAAGTTGTTGTAGCTCAGCGCAACTCCCCAGAGTTGTTTCAGGGAGGAAGATTGCCTCAGTGGGTCTTCAAAGAAAGCGGCCTGCTGATGCGGGTTCTCGCCGTATCTAAGCTGCTCTTTCATGCGAAGTCCCAGCACCAGCGGGTTTTGGAACGGGGAGAGCCCGACCTCGCGAGCGAGGTAGCGGGCAATCAGCGAGTCGTAGTAGGCGGTGTGCCGGAACGCCTTCGCAGCGAGCTTGGTGCGCAGTGCGTCGGTCACATTTCCTGTGCTTATTGCCTCTAAGACTTCGTCGTAGTTAGCCGGATCGACCACCACCATCACGCTGGCGTGGTTCTTGGCGGCTGCCCGGATCATCGCCGGACCGCCGATGTCGATGTTCTCTATCGCATCGCCCAGTGTGTGCTCGCGAGAAATCGTTTCCTCGAACGGATACAGGTTCACGGCGACCACTTGGATGTCGGGCAACCCGTGGTCTTCCGTAGCCGCAACGTGGTCCTCCTTCTTCCTATCGAAGAGAATCCCTCCGTGAACTTTGGGGTGAAGGGTCTTTACACGGCCGCCCAGAATCTCGGGGAACTCGGTGAGTTCGGCGACATCCTTGACCTCCGTTCCCCGAGACCGCAAGAACTCAGCTGTACCCCCGCTGCTCAGCAGGCTAAATCCGGCAGACCGCAGCCCGGAGGCGAAACCCTCCAGGCCGGCCTTATCGAAGACTGAAAGCAGCGCGTATGGCATCGTTGCTCGCCGGAATAGTGGAAGGCGTTCTTTCGGATCGAGAGCCTGCTGGCGGGGTGTCCGACATCGGCTCTACCGGTGCTGGGTCCGGGGGCGGCTGAGGCGCTGCCGCAACTTCAACCCTGGCAGATTGAGTCACCGTGCGGCCTCTCTGATCGTAAGCGGTGATCTGAATGTTCGAAGTTTCGGAAACATAGAATTGCCGGCTACCCTGCATGGGATCGACGATGCTGCTGCTACCGTTCACTGAGATTTCAACTCGAACTGCGCCAGAAGTTTGCCATTCGACCAAAACGTCGCCCCCGCCGAACTCTAGCGTCGTTGGTTTCACGCCGAACTTCACAATCGAGGCCTCACTCTTCTCGACCACGTTGAGAGTTACTTCTCTGCGGGTCGTTGCACCTTCGGCATTCTCAGCAGTCAACGTTACGTTGACTTTGCCAGCGACGTTGGGCGTCCAGGTGTAAGAGGTCAATCTCAAGTCCAGCTCAACTCCCGGGGGAGAGAGGAACGCGCGGGTAACGCCCGGGCCGAGAGTGTAGGAGAAGATAACGGGCGAGTTGAGTGGTACCTCGGTCTGATTGGCGGAGAACTGCTCAATCGTTGGAAGCGGGGTCTCGGGCCTGTCTTGCAGCACAACTTCGAGTGTGCGGGTAGTCGAAGGACGATCCCGAACCACCGCGGTCACTTCAACCAGCAGCAGCTTGCCTGCATCTTCTGTCGAAACGCGCTGCGTTCCTTCCAGCGGAAGCCCTTCAAAAATCTGGCCACCTGCCGTTATCCTAACACTGTCTGCGTTCTGGGCTTTCCACTCAACGGTCACCACATCTCCTCGGAAAACATCCGTTTCCAGCACCGATGCCCTAAGCGTGGAGGGTTTTGGAAGCGTGAACCAAATCGCCGCTGCAACGATAATGAAAAACACCAAGATCGAGAGAAGCAACGGCGAGACCATGGGTCGCACGTCGAGCTGGCCCTGTGTACTTGCTTGAATCCCAGACTGCTCTACATTGCGAACGCTAACGGTGAAAACGTGGCTCTTGCCGCCGCCGAAAACTGGCATATGGGCGGCGTAAGCTGCCAAGTCGAACGCCTTGCTTTCCCCTGGCGCGACCGAAATTTCGTCGAAGTCCCACTCAAACCGGCATTGGTCGTCTGGGTCGCTGGCAAAAATCTTCAGAACCTGGTCGGTGTTCCCGAGGTTCGAAACCGTGACCTCATAAAACGCTTCCTTTCTCACCGGCGAAACGCTGTTTCGCCGTGGCTTCAGGTCTACGGAGAGGTGGGTGAAAGGCTTAATTCGCGCGACACCGGCAAGCTCTTTGATATCCCCGGTGGTGAGAGAACGAACCGAGACGACGAATGGGTAATTGTCCGCACGGCTCTCGCTGGTTCTGGGTGCCTTTACAAAAAAGCGTTCCGTATGGGTTTCACCGGCACCAACCGTAAATGAGGGAATCGGGGTGGATACCCACTCTGGATCCAGACCCTGCACATCGAATTCGACTCGAATCTCGGCATCGCTGGTGTTGTGGACTTCAAAGTCGATCGGCGTCGACGTTCCAGTCTCCAATACCGTCGGGTCGGAAACCAATCGAGTCGCAAAACTCATGGAAGGCAAGTTTAGCAGAATAGAAGCCGCAAGCTACCGAGAATCCGCCGTACCGTACTGAACAGAGAAGGCTGCGCCTCGGTACTCGCGAAGGGCATTTGCGGTCAATTCCGTGAGGTCGGTTTTGGTCGCTCGCACCTCGTCGTCGGTGATCGAGAGGATAGGACTTCCGTTGAACAGAATCTGGCCAGAACTGTTTGATGTGAGCTGAAAAGGCTGAGGGATTTGGTCAAACGTCTCGTTTGCTAGCCGCGCTGCACGCTCGGCTCTGGCGGCGGCATCTGGACCGTAAAGGGTCAGCAGCGTCTTGCCACCGAACTGGATCTCGATCCCCTTTTCAGCGGGCACTGCAACGGTCCGGTAAGAAGTCGTGACTTTCGAGCGCCGAATCGGGATCCCCTTTTGCTCCAAGTGACCCGTGATGGCGATCGCACGCTCCCGGGAAGGCGGGTGGGTTCTGTAGATTCCCCAGTCGATGGCGTTCATCAACCGCTGCCTTCTACCTAGCCGCTCCATGAAAGTCAGCGACCCAACCGGGTTCCATCGCTCGCTCAAGATCAAGTACTGGACCCCGCCGTAATCCGCGCTGCGCTCCGCATCCTGAGACCAGGAGCTTTGGAATGCTTGGGTGGTCAACATTCCGCCCATGGCGATGTTCGGTGCCGCAGCCCCTCCGACTAAAATTCCTAAAATCGTCGCAGGGAGAACGATGTTGTTCAGCCGCTGGGTGTCTCGCTGCATGGCACGATAGTGCCGAAAAGCGGCGTGGGCAATTTCATGCCCGATGACGCCCGCAAGCTCATCGTCGCTCTCGCAAAACTCAATCAGAGAATCGGTGATGTAGATGAACCCTCCAGGCAAGGAGAAGGCGTTTACGTCTTTGTCCTTGAAAACTCGGAACCGATAGGGAAACGGGTTCAGCCGCTGGTCGCCGTACGTGACATTTACGGTATGCAAGTTGGCGATTCTCGCCAGCTCCTGACCGATTCGCTCCACTCGTTCCTGGTGCTCAGGGTTGTCGCTCGGCTTGATCTCTTTGTCGATCTCCGCTGCCACTTTCTGGCCGAGTTCGATATCTGCCTGGATGTCTCTCAGGTGCCTCGGATCGGGCTCGATCGAGTGCCAGGCTTCTGCCACCTTCGCCTGAATCGCCTCTGGCGCACCGGCAGCATGATCGCAGTGCCCTCCACATTCCCAAGGGGAATGGGTTCGCACAGGTTCGGCTACGGTCGCTCCCGGGGTAAAGAGCGTAAGGGCGAGAAGAGTCAGCACGCTACTGCCTTTTGAACGCCCGAGGTCCTCCCTCGGGTTCCTTTTGGACCCACTCGCTCTAATGGCTGGCTTGCCCCGCTTGCCTTCCTCAAGATCAACCCCACTGAGGGTAAGGACGATCGCCAAGCACCATTCAGCGGAGAAACCCAAGCCGCCTTGTCCTGTATAGTTAGCCCTGCGGATGCGGAAAGGATTTCGAGGCTTGCTGTTCCACTCGGTCTCTGACCCCTGGGCGCTCTCAGGCGCCGAGCACGAATCGGCAGAGTTCTTTCCCGATGGGCTTCTGGTCACGGAAGACGGGAAGGTAGAGGCGATGGGTGACTTCAACGATCTGCAGAGCCACTATCCGAACCTCGACATCCAAGATCTCTCAGGCAGGCTGATCATCCCAGGGTTTATTGATGGGCACATCCACTTTCCACAAGTGCGAGTCCTCGGCTCTTACGGCGAAGAGCTACTTGCCTGGCTGCAGAAGTGGGTGTTCCCAGAAGAGGCGAAGTACCGAGACCCCGAGTACGCCGCTCTTGGCGCGAAAGAGTTTTTCGACGACCTCCTGTCTGCCGGTACCACCACCTGCCAGGTATTCACAACCGCCTCGCCGACTTCCACTGAGGCGCTGTTCAAGGAAGCGCTGGCGCGCAACGTTCGGGTCATTTCTGGGCTGACCGGCATGGACCGTCTGGCCCCGCCCGATGCCTGCATCTCTCCCGAAGACTTTCTGAAAGAGAGTAGCCGCCTCATTGAGAAGTATCACGGCAAGGGCAGGCTGCTCTACGCCATCACCCCTCGCTATGCGCTCGGCTCCACCCGGGAGTTGCTGGAGGCTTGCGGAGAGCTCAAGCGACGCTACCCCGACTGCTGGGTTAACACCCATCTCTCGGAAACTCTTCAGGAGTGCAGTGAAGTAGCGAAGGCGTTCCCAGACTTTCCAGATTATTTGGCAGTTTACGAAGGGTTTGGGCTGGTCGGAGAGAAGTTCACCGGAGGGCACGGAATCTGGCTTAGCGACTCAGAACTGTCTCGGCTCCACGAAACTGGCTCCGCCCTAAGCTTCTGCCCCTGCTCCAACCTTTTTCTCGGTAGCGGGCTCTTCCAGCTAGGCAGAATCACCGATCCCGCCAGGCGGGTGCGGTTCTCGGTCGGCTCCGACATTGGTGGTGGAAACCGGTTCTGCATGTTGCCTGTGCTGGATGAGGCGTACAAGGTCGGCATGCTGAACTACACCCAGATACTGTTCGATCACCCCGAAGATCCTGAGAAACTGGCAGAAGCTCAAAGGAACCGGCTCTCTCCCTACAAGGCGCTTTACGCTTCTACTTTAGGCGGTGCAGAGTCGATGCGAATCGACCACTTGGTCGGTAACTTTGAGCCAGGCAAGGATGCAGACTTCGTAGTGCTTGACTGGAATGGTGGCCAAAGAGCGCTTCGGTGGCGACAAAGCCTCAAGATTGACGGCTCATCACCTGCGGACATCCATGAAGCCGCGGACCTGCTGTTTGGTCTCATTGCTGCGGGAGATGACCGCGCAATCAAAGCCACCTACTTGATGGCGAACTGCGCCTGGCAACGGTAGAATCAGCCGAAGATGCCCCTGGTTCAAAGCCGCGTGCAGATCGCAGCGCCCGTCGATACCGTCTACCGCGTCGCCCGCGATGTTGAGACCTTCCCAGACTTTATGTCCGATGTTCAGTCGATCAAGGTTCTGGAACAACAAGGGGAGCGAGTTCTCGCAAACTGGGTCGGCGTCATCCCGCAGTTTCGCCTGAAGGTGAAGTGGCAACAAGAAGACATCTGGGACCCCGTAGCCCACACTTGCAAGTTCCGCCAGACAGAAGGCGACTACGACGAAATGTACGGAGAATGGCGCTTCTTGCCCGATGGCGACGGCACCATTTTCGAAAGTGATGTGACCTACGAATACACCGTCCCGACGCTCGGGCCGCTGGTCAAGAAAGTCGTTCAAGGGATCGTCCAAAAGAATATGGACGGCGTGCTCGCAGCAATCAAGAAGCGGGCAGAAAGCGCCTAAGTCGCTCTCCGCCCATTGATCCTTAGTCCGCCATGTTTGAGGTGATGAAGCCGACGGCTTCACTCACCAACTTATTGTCAAACCCGAACCTCGCGCCACCTGCGGCGAACAGTTCTGGGAACGGCTTTGTGCTGCCAAGTGAGAGCATGTAGAGGTATTGGGTAAGCGCCTTCTCCGGGTCGGAAACCGAATTGCGCCAGATCTGGACCGCACCTAGTTGTGCCAATCCGTACTCCACGTAATAGAACGGTGCTTGGAAGATGTGCAGCTTGCGATGCCATCCGGTTTTCCTCTGCTCTTCGAGACCTTCGTAATCCACGCCGACCATGAACTGATCCCAAAGCTCAGCCCACTTTGCATCACAATTCGCTGGGTCCGAAGCCAGTTCGGGGTTCTCGTAAACCCAATGCTGGAACCCATCCACCACCGCCATGTAAGGCCAGAACAGAATCAGGTTCTCTAGGTGCTCCTGCCGGGCGCGTTCCGCGTCTTCAGCGGAGTAGAACCCGCCCTTGTCGGCTTCCAGGAACCGACCCGCCAGCAATTCCATAGACATCGAGGCGACTTCTGCGATCTCAGCCCCGTACTCCTGGAAAAAGCTCGGCAACTCGGCAGCCTCGAACACATGGAACGAGTGACCCGCCTCATGCAGCAGCGTCTGGACATCGTCGTGCAATCCCACGGCGTTCATGAAGATGAACGGTCTTCCTGCCACGGCGAACGAGGTGCAGTAACCGCCAGGAGCTTTCCCCTTTCGGTTATCCAGATCAAGCAGGTTTTCCCGCTCCATGATCTCGTAGTACTCGCCCGTCTTCGGGTTCAGCGCGCGGAAAATGTTGGCGGACTTGTTGGAGAGCTCCTCTGCATTCTGGAACGGCTTGAGCGGCTCGCGACCTAGAGGATCGACGTCCAGGTCCCAAGGCCGAAGTGAATCCACCCCCAACTTCTTCTTTCTCCGTTCGTAGATCTTTGCGGCTGCGGGGACCACGTGTTGCCGAATCGCTTTCCTGAAGGTCGCACAGTCCTCCGGCGTGTAATCGAACCGATGCATCCCCTTCCAGCTATACGCCCTAAAGTCGTTGCCGAAGCCGGCGTTGTTTGCCAGCTTCATCCGCTCGGCAAGGAACCGCTTCCAAAGGTCGTTGAACTCGCTTCGGTTCTGCTGCCAGGCATCCATCGTCGTGCGCCAGGCGGCTTCGCGACGATCGCGGTTGTCATCCAGCAGTGGGAGCCGCATTTGCGATAGCGTTCGCTCTTCGCCCTCCCAGGTGACCGATTGGCTCCCCGCGAGTTCATCGTATTCGAGGCTGATCTTCTCGATTACTGTCTTGATCGGAATATTCTCTTCGCGGAAGATTGAGGCATCTGCCTCCATTTGTCGCTGGGGCACCTCAAAGCCTGGGTGCCGGATTCCGGATTCCAGCCACTTTCGGTTGAGCTTGTCTTGAGCGTCGGCAGCTTTCTCGTAGGTGTTTTCGAGGAAGTCGGTCCACCGGTTTCGCGCGACGTCGTCGGTGGTGTCAACAGTCGTTGCAACGTTGAGCCTGGAGAGCTGCTCCTGGAACTCTTTCTGCATCTCGCTCAGATCGGTCAGCCATCCCTCGGCTGAGTCTGCTGTCAGGTCGGCTTCAAGAAGTTGCTGAACTCGGGGTTCGTAATCTGCCCAGGTTCTGCTGGTCAGCGCTTCTGGTGTGAGGCTTGCGGCGTTACTCATGCTCAATAGCTTACGCAGTCGTGTGCCCCCTCCGCGCCGTAGAGTCCCACAGGTACCAATCGTCCTACAGACCCTTTGCAGATAGCGTATTCGTCAATACCAAAGAAGAATTCGGTACAAAAGTGCTGAGTACGTTCGGCGCAGCCATCGGCAACAGGAGAAGAGGCTGGTAACTGCGCTGGGAGAAAGATGGAACAAGAGTCGGTCGCACCGCGTTTTCTTAGCGGGGAGAGCGTGGGAAACAGTGTTGAGCACAACCGCGTAAGCGAGGCGATGCGCCTTGCCGACTATATTCAGGCGTACCCTGAGGCGATCACTCAGGATCCGTACCTGGTTGCCACCGAGGCTGGAGTAGACCCCGAGCTAGTGAAGGATGTGCAGGCGGCAGTCCAGCAGCGAACCGCGATTCAACTTCCTATCTGGGAGCGAATCATGGAGGTCCTCAAGATCGGCTGGCAACGCCTCCAGAGCTTCTCGAGTCGAATCAGTCTCAACCCGAACACCACGCTCATCGCTACGGCACTGCTGATTTTGGTGTCTATCGTCGTAGTCCAGGGGATCTCGATGGTTTTCGTAGGGGGCGAAGGTGAAAATCGTGCCAGAAGAATCAGCCTCGACGGAGACAGTGTGATCCTGGTCGTTGTCGGGGCGCTTATGTTAGTCCAGCTCTACGTTTGTGCCCGAAGCGCCAGCTGGAAGTACGGCGTGCTGACTGGCTTATATAACGCTGCGGTCTTCTCCGCTCTGATATTCGTTGGTGTCCACATCTCCGACCCTGACTATGCCATTGCCGCAATCTTGGGCAAGCTTTTCCTGTCGGTTCTAGCAGGTTTTGTTCTGGGGATGCTGGTCGGATTTTTGGCGCTTCTCGCGGCGCTGATCGGCGGTCTTGTTGCCGTCCAAGTAGAGAACCAGCGCGACCGCAAGCTGTCCAGGCACGAAGTATTGGCTCGAATCCATGAAATCAAGCGCGCCTTGGCCGCAGGTAAGCCAGTTCCTGAAGGGGAGGAAAGGAAGACGGCGCTATTGCAGCGGTTCGCGCGTTTCGTTCGAAGAGACTGGCTAAAGGCCTCGATCATCGTAGGGTTGATCACAGGCCTCGTTAATGCCCTTTTGCTCGGCGCAGTAACTATCGGGACGACCTTGGAAGAAATCCAGGGATTTTCCTTGGTAATCGCAGGAATCCTGACGATGATCAACTTTGTGGTTCTCCTGATGGTTGGTTTTTTCTCTGGCGGGTTCTGGAAGTCGATGTTTTCGGTCTTCCTGGTCACCATCCTTCAGCTTCCGTTTTCACTGCTTCCGATCGGGGCGCTCGGGCCAGTCTATGTTTGGAAGCAAGTCACTGATCCACTTCAGCTGGTCAATATGTTGACGATGGTGATCATTATCGGCAGCATCGCCGGGATCGCGGCAGTTCTGGAGCGGCGGGGGGCGCGGAATCGCAAGCTGAAAGAGAACGACCCCGCGGTGCTAGCAGCCGAACTCGTGCGCATGCAGCTGCGAGTGAGCGCGCCTGCCAAGATGGTGACCGTGATGGTAACCGACGTAGTGGGAAGCACACCTTTGAAACAGGGCCACACCCAGCAAGACATCGAATACAGCTTCCGGGAGTACCACGCCTTGGTGCGCCGACACTCCAACCGCCACGGCGGGAAGGTGCATAACATGGTCGGTGATGGGGCGATCGTGGCGTTTGACTCTGGTCCCGCCGCGCTTCAGGCAGCTAGAGAAATCCATACGGACATAAAGGAGTTCAACGACAAGGTCAACCGGTTGGGACCGTTCCACTTGCGCATCGCCCTGCACTGCGGGCAGCTATCCGGCGAGCTGGACGATGTGGTGTTTACCGAGGTCATCGACATAGCCGCTCATGCTGAAAAGCTGGCCAGAACAGGCTCGATCGTGGTTACCGAGCCGTTCAAGGACAGCATCGTTGGTGAGCGCCTCCGCAAGACCGGCAACAAAGCGAACGGCTGGGTGCTATACGAAGTCGAGCGTACAAAGACGACCGACCGAGAGCATGAAAGCGACGAACCGAGCACCTTCGTCGAGACAGAGAAAGCACAGCAGACCGAACTCCCGCTGTAAGGACCCTTCGTCGTTCCGGCTGGAGGTTTTCCGCTCTCGCGAACCAAGATACCCAGCAAAATCGCACCCAAACCAAAATCTACGGCGTATACTCAGCGGCAGAACAGAAGGGGAGTAGCTGCCGTAACCATCCGGATACTCGATTCGTCAGCACGCTTCGCAAAACGAAGCCGGTCGAGTATGGAAACTGGCAAGACCTTCATTCACAGAACCGCTCGGTTCTCCATTTCGCGAGCCCGGGCAATTCGATGAATTGGTCCTAAAATGCAACTCCAACTCTGGAAGCGGCTGACGCTTCCGCCAACACCAACTCCAGCCACCGGAGGGCACTACTGATGCCCACGTTCCTTCACGTTCCCATCTGGATCTGGGGCGCCTTTCTGGCTTTCGTCATCACGATGCTCGCGCTTGATCTTGGCGTGTTCCACAGGAAAGCCCACGTCATCAAGATGCGGGAAGCACTCATTTGGAGCGCAGTCTGGATCGCCCTAGCGCTGGCATTCAACGTCGCGCTCTTCTACTTCTGGCCTCTGGTAGCCGTCGATACCACTTACTCAGCGAAAGACGCGGCACTGGCATTCTTCACCGGCTACCTGGTGGAGAAGGCACTCAGCGTCGACAACATCTTCGTCTTCCTGATGGTCTTCGCCTACTTCCAAACGCCACCGGAGTACCAGCACCGAGTTCTGTTTTGGGGCATTCTGGGCGCGCTCTTCTTCCGCGCAATCTTCATTTTCGCTGGTGCCGCCCTGCTCACTGCCTTTACTTGGACCATGGTGATCTTCGGGCTGTTCCTGATCTTCACGGGCATCAAGATGGCGATCGGCCATGGGCAGGAGATGGATATCTCCAAGAACCCGGTCATGCGGTTCTCGCAGAAGTTCCTCAAGATCACTCCGGAATATGACGGTCAGAAGTTCTTCACCCGGATCAAAGGAGTTCTATACGCTACACCACTCTTCCTGACGCTGCTGGTCATCGAGTTCACCGACATCATATTCGCCGTCGATTCGATCCCTGCGATTTTCGCCATCACGACCGAGCCATTCATTGTGTTCACCTCAAATGTGTTCGCCATCCTCGGACTTCGCGCGCTCTTCTTTGCCGTTGCGGGTTTGATGCGGCTGTTCGAGTATCTCAGTTACGGACTCTCTGCGGTGCTGGTATTCGTTGGCGGCAAGATGGTCTACAACTACTTCGCAGAGCATGTGATCCCCGGAGGCCATAAGTTCCCGATCGCATGGTCTCTCGGGCTCATCGGAGCGATTCTAGCTCTGTCGATCGGCGCGTCCATCTACAAAAACCGACGGGCAGAAGCCGCCCCGTAAAGTAGAAGTGTCTCTACTATCTGGAGTATCCTCTTTAGCTTCGAGGTTGTGATGACAAAGAAGCCCGCAGAGTCGAATTCCAGGCAGAAATTGATCGTAGCCGACGTCGTTTTCGACTTCCGAACAGCGGGAACAGAATCGGTTTACACCTACGAGGCAGAGCCAGGGGTTCTGCCCGGATCGGCTTACTTATGCGGGCTGGGAAGCCGCTCGATTGTCGGCTACGTCTGGCGGATTCGGGAGATTGAGGAGTCCGAGCTTGGGTTCCCTCGCTCTCAGCTGCGGCCACTGGGCACTCAACACGACGCGCTCAGTCTTCCTCCGGAGCTTTTCGCCGTTCTGGACCAGATCTCGGCGGAGTACTTGTGTCCGCTGTCGGTCACACTCAGCGCCGCAGCGCCGCCGAACGCCCGAACTCGACTCAAGAAGGTATGGAAGATCACCGAGGTCGGTCGAGAGCGGCTCGCGCAGGAGAAAGACCCCGAGACCATGGCAGAGAAGCTGACCGCCACCCAACTCGAGACGCTGAAAGCGATCGGGGAGAAGGCGGAAATCCGCGAGCCCGCCTCGTCGCCGATGAGCACGCAAGCCCTGCGAACACTGCGGTTGCTCCGCAACAAGGGGTTCGTCGAGGAGCGATCCGAGATCGTTCCGTACCAGCAAACTGCAGAGGAAAAAAAGCTGCTGCGGCTGGCTGCCAACGAGGAGGAAATCGAACGCTGGCTAAAGCAAGAAGGGCGCCGCAAGCCAGCACAGGCTCTGGTGGTGGCTCACCTTCAGGAAGCTCCGGATACCGCTCTCTCGGCGCAAGAGATCCGGACCCTCTGCGGTGTCTCCGCGGGGATCCTCAAGCAGCTCGTAACTGCGGGAATCCTGGTTCCTGCAGAAACCGCGACCATCCTCCCCCTGCCGCCGCCCCAACCCAACGACCATCAACAAGCCGCAATCGACCACGTGAGCGAATACATTCGGAACCGCGAGCCCCGCACAACCCTGCTGTACGGCGTGACGGGCAGCGGAAAGACTGAGGTGTATCTCCGTCTCGCGGCAGACACCCTGCGGCAAGGCAGGCAGGTGCTCTATCTGGTTCCTGAGATCGCTCTTACTGCTCAGGTAGTGGGCCAACTCAAGAACCGGTTCGGTTCTTCGGTAGCTCTTCTCCACTCGAATCTTTCTGTCTCCGAGAGGCTGGAGAACTGGCGCAGGATTCGATGCGGCGAAGCGCCCATAGCTCTTGGCGCACGCTCGGCGCTGTTTGCGCCCCTAGACAACGTTGGTCTTATCATTCTCGACGAAGAACACGAGAGCACCTACAAGCAGGAAACTGCCCCGCGCTACCACACCAGACGGGCAGCGGAGTTCCTGGCGAAGCAGCATGGCTGCCCGTTGGTACTCGGCTCGGCGACACCCAGCATCGAGACCTACTATGATGCCGAGACAGGCGACATCGACCTCTGCACGCTACCGGTTCGCGCTGCATCTGCGCGGCTGCCCGACGTGTATCTTCACGACCTTCGGAATGCCTATCTCCAGGGCACGCCGACGCTGTTTAGTGACATGTTGCTCGATGGAATGGCGGAGGCGCTAGAGAAGGACGAACAGATCATCCTGTTTCTCAACCGGCGCGCCTATGCGCCTGCCGTGGTGTGCCGAAAGTGTGGGTACATGGCGATGTGCCAGCGGTGTGATGTCACCCTTTCGTATCACCGGTTCGATCATGTTCTAAAGTGCCATCAGTGCGGTCTCGAATCGAAAGTGCCGGAGCTGTGCCCGAACTGCGAAAGCGACCGGATCAGCGTGCTGGGGATCGGCACGCAGAGAGTGGAAGAAGCCATTCAGAACACCTTCCCAACCATTCCAACTCGCCGGCTCGACCGAGACGTGACACAAAAGAAAGGAGCTTTAGAGGAAGCACTGACCGCCTTTCGTTCGGGCGATGCAAAGATCCTGATCGGAACGCAAATGGTGGCGAAGGGGCTCGACTTTCCCAACGTCACCCTGGTGGGTGTTGTGGCAGCAGATGTCGGGCTTCACATGCCGGATTTTCGGGCGACAGAGCGCACGTTTCAGCTCCTATGTCAGGTCTCCGGGCGCGCAGGCAGAGGGGTGAAACCAGGCCGCGTAGTCGTGCAGACGTTCAATCCCGAAAGCCCGGTGATGAAGTTCGCCGCCGAGGCGGATTACTTGGGATTCTACGAAAGCGAGATCGAAGTGAGAAAGCGGCTGGGCTACCCTCCGTTCGGCAGACTGGTGAACATCGTCGGCAGCTCAGAGAATCGCGGGCACCTGGGGGTCCGGATGAGACAGGTCGCTTCGAGCTTAGATCAAAGCATGCCCAAAGTCGAAATGTTTGGCCCAAGCCCGTGCCCAATCGAGAGGCTGAACGACCGGTACCGAGAGCATATTCTTCTTCGTCTGCGGCACGACGTAGACCTCAGCCCGATCCGCGAGGCAGTGAACAACGCAAAGGACGAAGACGTGCGCATCACCATCGACGTTGACCCCCACTCGATGCTGTAACCTGCCATCTGTGAAACTCGCGCCGCTGACTTCTGCCTTGCTGATCTTGGCTGCGCTTGCAGCGCTCCGGCTCGCCATGGCACCCGTGATTCTGCCGCTGCCTGCCGCGTTCTGGGTTTCTGTGGGCGCCAGCCTCGTGTTTCTTGTGGGCGGCCTTTGGGCAGTTTATACTGGCTCGAAGCACAGTTGGACATGGAAAGCCGCACTGGTCGGAGTGCTTTTTGGGTTAATTCTCCAGTTCGGGCTGCCGGCGCTTATCCAAGCTCCCTGGATGGGGTTGGTTTCGGCATCGTTGGGCCCTGCGGGGCTCATCATTTGGTCGGCCAGCTTAGGAGCACTGGTCGGAGGGTTGATCCGGGACTACAACATGCTTCTTCCCATTAGCGTGTTCCTCATGGGGTTTGATTTCTTCCTCGTGCTGACCCCCGCCGGTATCACCCAAGCGGTTCTGGGCGCCGCGCCGGAGATGGTGGCTCAGGTGGCATACACCACTCCGGCTGTTCGCACCGAGGTCACCGAGGCACCGCTGCAGCCTTTCGCGCTCATCGGTCCTGCAGACTTCTTGTTCTTCAGCATGTTCTTGGTTGCGCTTAACCGGTTCGGCGGTCGCGCCAAGGCGACCTTCCTGTGGGTTCTGCTCGCTCTGGCTGGGTACCTGCTAGTCGTGTTGCTATTCGGGCACCTCAGCTTAGGCCCGTTCAGCCTTGCGGCTTTGCCCGCTCTGGTTCCGATGGCGGTCGTTGTTCTGGCGGTCAATTGGAACACCTTCAGGCTCTCTAAGGATGAGAAGATTTCGTTGATGGTGGTGACCATTTTAGTCATGGCGCTTATAGCCGGCTCGTTCTGGCTCAGATTTGTGTAGCACTGCGAAATCATTACCTCGTTACTCAAGCGTCTGGTAACAATAACTCATGATCGGATTACTTATTCGCTGGCTGGTGTTCTGTGTAACGCTTGTCTTGGCGGCTTGGCTCACCTCATTACTTGGGTTTGACTTTACGGTCAACGTTCGAGACGGCATTCAAGGATGGATCGGAATCGCGTTGGGGGTTGCATTGCTCGCGATAATCAACGCCACGATCGGAAACCTGTTGAAGCTGCTGACGCTTCCCATTGCCTGCCTCACCTTCGGCCTGAGCACACTCATCATAAACGCCTTAATGTTCTGGTGGGTCGGCAGTTGGGGTATCGGCTTCCAGGTAGGTGGCTTTCTGCCAGCCTTAGTCGGCTCCATCATTTGGGCGATTCTGAACATGATCGCGCTAGGAGTCCTTCCAAAAGGCAAAGAAGACTAGGAGCTAGGCGTGATCCGTAAGGACGTCGTACGCGCACTCGCTTCCCCAACGAAGGGGGTGCGCTATGCCGTTCTTACGGGCTTTCTCGGCCTGTTACTCTTTGTTGTTGGAACCTCGCTGACTTTCGGCAGCTACATTCAACGGCTATTCGACCGCCTCGACGCGAGGATCGACAACTTCTTCGCTCTCTTCATCCCGCAAGACCTAGTTTCGACGACCACCCACCTTTTCAGCGGGCTTCTGATCTTCATTGGGTTCGCTCTGGCGTACTACGGGTTTCGGACTGCCTACCACCGGCTGGTCGAGACCCTCTCTCCGAACCGGAAAAGTGGCGTTGTCGACAACTACTTGCGCCGCCGGGTTCTGGCACAGGGTCCGAACATCGTAGCGATCGGTGGAGGAACCGGACTCAGCACCTTGCTTAGAGGCCTCAAGGAGTACTCCAGCAACATCACCGCCATCGTCACTGTAGCCGACGATGGTGGTTCTAGCGGGCGCCTGGTAAAGGAAATGGGCATCATTCCACCGGGCGATATCCGCAACTGTCTGGTGGCACTGGCAGAAGCGGAAAAGAGCATGACCGCTCTGTTTCAGCATCGCTTCAAGAGCGACGCGGGGCCGCTGAGCGGGCACAGCGTGGGCAACTTACTTCTGGCGGCGCTGGTAAGCCAGAACGGCAACGATTTCGAGAAGGCAATCGCTGCCGCCTCGGACGTTCTGAACATCCGTGGGCGCGTGGTGCCCAGCACGCTGCAGGAGGTCCGCCTGCGAGCGCTGATGCTGAATGGCACAGAAATCTGCGGAGAATCGGCAATCACGGAGTCTAAACTAGGTATTCAGCGGATCTTCATCGACCCCGACGACCCAAAAGCCTATGAAGCCGCGGTAACCGCCATCAAAACCGCCGACCTCATTTGCATTGGGCCAGGCTCGGTCTACACCAGCGTTATTCCAAATCTTCTGGTGCCCGGCATCGCCGATGCGCTCAAGGCATCCGAAGTGCCTCGGGTCTACATCTGCAATGTGATGACCCAACCAGGGGAGACCGACAGCTTCTCGGCCTTTGGCCATGCCCAGGCGATAATCGGCGCGGTTGGCCCGGGTTTGTTCGACTACGTCATGGTAAACACTGCCATGCCCCCGCAAGAAGTTCTGGACCGCTATGAAGCTGCTGGCGCCGAGATCGTCGAGCCGGATGTCGACCGGATACGAGAGAGCGGTCTTAAGGTCATCAGTGGCGACTTTATGTCGTCAACCGATCTTGTGCGCCACAACCAAACCCGCATAGCAGCAAGGCTGGTGCAACTAGCATGAGCCAAACCGGCTGCCTCGTTATTTTTAGTGGCCCGAGCGGAGTGGGCAAAGACACCGTTCTGCAACAGTGGATGAAGTCCGATCCCAACGTTCGGAAGGTCGTCAGCTGGACCACCCGGGCGCCGAGACCCGGCGAAGTCAACGGCGAGGATTACTGGTTCAAGTCTCAAGAAGAGTTCGAGCGTGCCATCGAGAGCAACCACTTCTTGGAGTACAAAAACGTGTACGGCAACTGGTACGGCACCCCTCTTGATCAGGTCGAGTCTCTGCAGGGCGCCGGCTATATCACCGTGCTCAAGATCGACGTGCAAGGGGCGATGGCTGCGATGACGTTTCGGCCCGATGCTTGCTCGATTTTCCTTCATCTACCCTCGAGGGAGGAGCTTGTGAGGCGGCTGACTGCCCGTCAAACGGAATCACCTGAAGCGCTCGCAAAGAGAATCAAGACCGCAGAAAGTGAGCTCGACGAGTCGTTTCACTATCGCTACCATGTGACGAACGACGAAGTCGCCAACGCGGTGAGTGAGTTGAAGAAGGTTGTCAGCAGCTGCTGCAGCAACCCAGTTTGAGCCGTTTCTGCGGCTTACTCTTACTTCCTAAGTTCGCGTCGGCTCGACCCTGGGAGAGCCAACCCACGTCAACTTCACGGTATGGGTAGCATAGGGTACGGCTGAGAAGCCAACAGCCGATGGAGGTACTTGTGAAGCAGTATTCTGCTGACAACATTAGAAATGTCGCGATCGTCGGTCACGGCGGTTGTGGAAAAACCATGCTGGTTGAGCACTTGCTCTATACAGCTGGCGCGGTAGACCGCGTCGGAACCGTCGACGGGGGAAATTCGCAAAGCGATTTCGACCCGCTCGAAATTCGAAGGAAAATCAGTCTCTCTGCCAGTGTTTTGCCACTGGAATGGGCAGACACCAAAGTCAATCTCATTGATGTGCCAGGCTATCCGGACTTCATCGGAGAGTTGCACGCCGTTGCCCAGGTCGTCGAAGCGATGATTCTGGTTTGCGAGGCAAAGCGAGAGTTGGACGTTGGTTTTGAACTCGCTTGGGAAATCGCCGAAAAACACGGCCTTGCCAAGTGCATATTCGTGAACAAGCTCGAACGAGACAATGCCGATTACGCTGGCTTGATGGAAACCCTCAAGTCGCAGTACGGAAGAAAGATCGTCAACGTTCAGATTCCCATCGGTCACCAGGCGGCATTCAGCGGAGTGCTGGACCTGCTGAACATGAAGGTGTATAAAGGCAAGGACCGTGGTGCTGAAATCGAAGAGGTGCCTTCCGGCTACAAACAGGACGCCGAGAACCTGCGAGAGCAGATGATGGACGCCGCAGCAGAAGGAGACGACGAACTGGCGATGAAGTATTTGGAGGGGCAGCCGCTCAGTTCCGATGAAATCGAACACGGTCTGCTACTGGGAGTCGAAACCGGAAAGGTAGTCCCAGTACTGATGGGTTCTGCCCTCAGTGGTATCGGGGTAGCCACGTTGCTGGACCGCATCGTTCACGAGCTGCCCTCGCCGGCAGAGCTCCCGAAAGAGATTGACGGCACAAAGCTGGAGCCAAACCCGAACGGTCCGCTCGCTGCCTACGTTTTCAAAACCTCAGCAGACCCGTTTGTGGGGCGTATCAACTATGTACGAGTGTTCAGCGGCACCCTGAACCACGACGACCACGTTCTCAACACCCACTCCGAGAAGGAGGAGCGACTTCACAACCTGTTCTTCCCCCACGGCAAAGGTCAAGAGAACGCCCAAAGGGTCATCGCAGGTGATATTTGCGCCGTAGCCAAGCTACAGCACACCGCTACCGGTGACACGCTCACCTCACCGAAGCAACCCATCTCGCTCCCGAGACCCGAGTTTCCGGAGCCCATCTATCGAATTGCCATCGTGCCAGTGACCAAGGCAGACGAAGACAAACTCGGCGCGGCTCTGGCAAGGTTGCTGGATGAAGATCCGACCTTAAGGACCTCAAGGGACCCCATAACCCACAGGGAGATCCTCGAGGGAATGGGGGACATCCACCTCGCTACGGTGATTGAGAAACTCAAGTCGAAATTTGGCGTCAATGTGGAGACCACGGAAGCACAGATCCCGTATTTGGAAACGTTCAGGGCACCCGCAAAGGCCCAAGGTCGCCACAAGAGGCAGACCGGCGGCAGGGGCCAATACGGCGACTGCTGGGTGGAATTCTTCCCGTTGCCGCAAGGTTCGGGTTTCCAGTTCGATAGCAAGGTCGTTGGAGGAGCAGTCCCGAAAAACTACATCCCGGCAATCGAAAAGGGAATCCACGAAGCGCTGGCACACGGGGTGCTTGCAGGTTTTCCGGTGGTGGACATTAGGGCGGTGGTATACGACGGCAGCTATCACGATGTCGATTCGAGCGAGGGAGCGTTCAAGATCGCAGGTGCTCTGGCACTTCACGCTGCTGCGGAGCAGGCGCACCCGGTGGTTTTAGAACCCATCTTCAAGTTGGAAGTAGAGGTTCCGGACGAGTTTGTAGGCGATGTCGCCGGAGACCTGAACGGTCGACGGGGACACCTTCAGGGAATGGAGGCAATCGAAGGAGGCAGAACTCGCGTTCAGGCAGAAGTGCCGATGGCGAACATCTCCTCTTACGCTCTTGAACTCCGATCGCTCACCCGAGGTCGCGGCCGCTTCAAGCAGCGGTTCTCCCACTACGAGGAGTTACCCACTCACCTGCAAGATCAACTGGTGAAGGATTACGAGGGGCGAAGGCAGCATGCTTCCGACGCCTGAGGCAAGCGGAATCTGAACCATAACTAGGTACCTTATCTCTGGCTCTCTGAAACGGAAGAACTCACCGTCGCAGAGAGCCAGGAGAGGAGGGAAAGGTGGAAGTGAACGAGAAACTCTATTCTTGGTATAGCCCGCACATCGAGAAGGAATTCAAGATGCTCACTTTCGGCACTTCGGGCGTGCCGATGCTGCTGTACGCGACCAGCAAAGGCAGCTACATGCAAAATCGGGATTTCGGGCTGGTCGAGGCGATTGGCCACTGGATCGAGAACGGGATGGTTAAGGTCTACTGCCCGGATTCTTTCGATGCAGAGAGCTTCTATAACTACCAAATACCGCCAAAATACCGGCTGCTCAATTACCTGGCGTACGAGCGGCTGATCCTGAACGAGCTGATGCCCATGATGTGGCACGACACCGGCCACGATAAGTGCATCACCGCCGGATGCAGCTTCGGCGGCTACCACGCTCTCAACACCGCCTTCAAGCACCCGGACAAGGTGCAGACCATGATCTCCATGGGAGGCGCATTCGACATCAAACAGTTCATCTTCGGCTACTTCGACGATAACTGCTACTTCAACAACCCGCCAGACTACATGAAGAACCTTTCCGACCCCTGGTATGTGGACCACCTGAGAAAGATGGGAATCATTCTGGGAACCGGGGAAAAGGACATATGCCAGGCCGCCAACATCGAGATGTCGGAGATTCTGGATAGCAAGGGCATTCCGAACTGGCTCGACAACCGACCCGGCTTCGAGCACGACTGGCCCTGGTGGAAAATTCAGTTCGTCGACTACATGAAAGCCATCTTCTAGACACAGCAACCAACATGAAAAAAATCGGAATCCTACACGGTAAAGAGAACACCTTCCCCGAGGCGCTGATCGCTCGTATCAACTCCCGCGACGTCCCCGGCATACGGGCAGAGCGATTGCTGATCGACAAGGTCATCCAGGGCGAACCCACCGACTATGCGGTGATTGTCGACCGAATTTCGCAAGACATACCCTTCTACCGCGCGTACCTGAAAAACGCCGCCCTTAACGGCACCGCCGTCATCAACAACCCCTTCTGGTGGAGCGCAGATGAGAAGTTCTTCAACAACTGTCTCGCAACTAAGATCGGCGTGGCTGTACCCAAAACCGTTTTGCTGCCCAGCAATCAGCACCCGCCGGATACCGACCACAACTCGATGCGCAACCTAGCGTTTCCGCTGGATTGGGAGACCATGTTCAACTACATCGGCTTCCCTGCCTTCATGAAGCCTCACGCGGGCGGTGGCTGGAAGAACGTTTACGAAGTTAAGAACGTTGACGAGTTCTTTGAGGTGTACAACACCACGGAAACGCTGGTCATGTTGTTCCAGGAGGCAATCGACTTCACCCACTATTTCCGTTGCTACTGCCTCGGAGGCAAGTACGTGCACATCATGCCGTACGACCCGCGCCAGCCTCACCACCTGCGCTACATTGGCGCCTCTTTCAATTCGCCGCCAGAACTTCTGGAGCGAGTGCACCGCGACACTCTCGCGCTGAACCAGGCGTTGGGTTACGACTTCAACACTGTGGAATTCGCCGTTCGGGATGGAATTCCGTACGCCATTGATTTCTGCAACCCTGCGCCCGACGCAGATGTGCATTCGGTGGGCGAAGAGAATTTCGAGTGGATCGTGGAAAAGGCGTCTGATCTCTGCATCGAGAAGGCGCTGGAGCATGTTCCGAACCAAAACAACCTCACCTGGGGTTCGTTCGTTCGAAACTACGCTCAGGGAACCACGTTGTAGAGTAAAGAAATGGAAACTGGATTCTTTACTCTAGGAGTCGAGGAAGAATTCCAGATCGTAGACCCCGAAACGGGCCAGCTCCGATCTCACATCGAGCAGGTCATGGAGCAGGGCGAGTTGGTACTCAAAGAGTCCATTCGGCCCGAAATGCACAAGTCGGTGGTAGAGGGCAACACGCCTGTCTGCCAGAACATGGAGCATGCACGAAACGAGGTCTACAATCTCCGGCGAGAGCTCTGCACGATTGCCAATCGTGGAGGGCTCGAAATCGCCTCCGCCGGAAGTCACCCGTTCTCGCACTGGCTGGACCAAGAGATCACGCAACACGCTCGGTATATATCAGTCGTAGAGGAAATGCAACGTGCAGCGCGGCGCAACCTGATTTTCGGCTTGCATGTGCACGTGGGCTACCCCGACCGGGAAAAGGCGATTCACCTGGTTAATGCTGCCAGCTACTTCATCCCCCACATCCTGGCGCTCAGCACCAACTCGCCGTTCTGGCTGGGCCACGATACCGGCTACAAGTCGTACCGGTTGAACGTATTCGATGGCTTCCCCAGAACGGGTCTGCCGGGCAAGTTCAACAGCTTCGGCGAGTACGAGGACTACGTGGAACTGCTGGTAAAAACACGCTGCATCGACGACCCCAAGCGGATCTGGTGGGACATCCGCATCCATCCATACTTTGACACCATCGAGTTCCGGATGTGCGACGCCCAGATGCGAACCCAAGATACGCTGGCACTCGTCGGCCTGGTCCTCGCTATCACTCGCAAGCTCGATACGCTGCTGCGCAACAACCTCTCCTTCCGCATCTACCGGAACATCCTTCTGGAAGAGAACCGGTGGAGGGCGATGCGCCGAGGGCTTGGCGGCAAGCTGATCGACTACGGCAAGCAGCAAGAGGTGGACACCCTGCAGCTAATGCACGAACTCCTGGACTTTGTAGAGGATGTGGTGGATGAAATGGACGTTCGCCCTGAAATCGAGTACATCCGGAACACTTTGCTGGTGCAGGGAACCGGCGCAGACCGGCAGCTAACCGTTTATCACAACTCGGGCGAGGACATCAAAGCAGTCGTCGATTACATCATTGACGAGACAAAGCTGGGAATCTAAACGAATATGGCGAGCTGGCATCCGCACCAAGAACGGTACGTCGAACTCTTTGACCCGCAAGCATTCGAACGGATGAAAGAAGAGGTGATGCACGGCAAGAAGTTCGAGGCGGGATTCCGTCTGAGCGAGGTTCCTGTGTTTATGCCGGATGGGTTCGAACGGCAGCTGCTCTCTGCCACCCACTTCCTCATTGACCAGGTTCAAGACCCCGCCTTTCTGGCGAACAGCAAGACTGCCATTCCCGACCAGTACCGCGTGCCAGGGGAAGAGGGTGATCGGCCGCGATTTCTGCAGTTCGACTTTGCCATTGCCGAAGAGAACGGCGAGTGCGTGCCGAAACTCATCGAGCTTCAGGCGTTTCCCTCGGTTTTTGCCTACCAGTACGCCGTAGACCGAGGTTATCGAGAGTACGGACTGGTCCCCGAAGGCTGGACAACGCTCCAGGACGGCATTTCTGACGAGGAGTTTCTTGAACTGTTTCGCGAGGCCGTTTTAGGCGGGCATGAGCCCGAAAACGTGGTGCTGCTGGAAGCAGATCCGGTCAAGCAGCACACCGCCATCGACTTCGCCTACACAGAGGACCTCACGGGAATCCATACGGTTTGCCTTTCAGAGGTTCGCAAGAGCGGCGCGGAACTGTACTATGAGCGCGACGGCAAGAAGATCCCGATTCGCCGCATTTACAACCGCGTGATCTTTGACCACCTGGAGACGGCAGAACTGGAATCGGACTTCGACCTGCTGGACCACGCAGACGTTGAATGGGCGATCCATCCCAACTGGTACTTCCGCATCAGCAAGCACTCTTTGCCGCACCTTTATGGCCCATATGTGCCCGAATCCACCTTGCTAAGCGATCTTTCTGCGATTCCTGACGACCTGAGCGAATATGTTCTGAAGCCGCTCTACTCTTTCGCTGGCTCCGGGGTGAAGTTGGGTCCTAGCCGGGAGGATGTAGAGAGCTGCGCCGACCCGGAAAATACGATTTTGCAGCGCAAAGTGAAATATGCCGAAGTGATCGCAACCCCCTTCGAACCGAGCAAGGCAGAGCTAAGGATGATGATCATCTGGAACGACAAACCGGTGGTGACGCAGACTCTCGCGCGGGTCAGTCGCGGCGCGATGTCGAACGTTTCCAAGAACCAAGACCACACCTGGGTCGGCAGTAGCGCGGCGTACTACGAGAGGTAGGACTTTGAGGCGGTTCGGAAAGTCTCTATCTGTTAGCAAACGTCCCCATTAAGCCCCCGGTAAGGTCGAGGCGACCATCCACCCACGAAGGCCCGCAACGCACTGTAGAATGTCTAGCATTGCGGGGAGCAACGTTTCGATAACTTTCTGATATGTTTATTGCCTACGCCACAAGAATTGTGGTACAACTGCCTCGTTTTTTCAGTTAGGTGTTACGAAGGAAGAATCTGAAAGACCATGGGCCAACTGAGACTCCTGTTTACGCATCTAGCTCAAGGGATGGCGCGCAGTGCGCTCGACCTCAAGACGTTATCCATAGTGCTGTTGGCGGTGGTAAGTCTTGCCACCGCAGCAGCTTTGACGGGTTGTCGAGCTGCCACATCTCAGCCTCTACAACCCGTCGCTCTCCTGCTGGCTTTCGACACTTCAGGATCATTCGAACCTGAATTGGAATCCAGCTTCAATGCTGCGGGAACTGTGGGAGCGATGGTCGACCCTCGCAACGACGACCTTCGAGTATTTTCCTTCGACACATTTCCGAGGGAGGTTCTATCTGACCCTAACTTGGCAGTCTCTCAATTCAACGTGAGGCTATATAGAGAGTTGAAGGTCACAGAAGAGCTTGGGACGAACTTTGTAGCAATTCTGGAGCGGTTGGACCGAGCTGCCGGCCAGTCCGGCGATAAACCAGCCGTCGTGGTCATCTTTACCGATGGTGCACCAGACGGACCTTTGGAACAACAGGGCGAGGCCATCGATCAGGCTCTCGCACGATTGGCGAGCAATCCCAAGGTCTCGAAAGTATTCCTCCTTGGCGTCAAGCCCAGGTTTCGAGAACAGTGGAGAGATCGCGCAGAGGAGTTTTACGATAAGGTTTTCGTCGGCGACATCGATCAGGTGACGCTGACCCGTGAAACAGTGTCGACACTAAGGACAGGCGCACGGGAGTGAGGATGACAGAAGAAATGGATCTCGAATTCCTGTACGGAACAAACGAAGCTGCCTTCATTCGCCAGGTAAGCGACGCTGACCGATACGTACACCATGGCCGCCATGAATATAGATCGATGGACCTGTCTAGTCACGTACGGTCACCGTTTCCGAATTCACCCTATTTCGAGCTCTATCAACATGGCAAATCGATTAGTCCAGGGTTTGCGGAACAGCTAAAGATTGCTTATGAGGCTGCGAACTGGGCACAAGCAAACTATTACAGGACCGAGCAGGGGCTCATTGGAAGAAAGCTTTGGCTGGCCGAGCAAGTCGATCGCCATAATGAGGTCGTTCGCGACAAGCTTAGTGAGATTGAGCAGTCGCGGCTAAGTGCATTGGAGCAGATCGACCAGAAAATCGAAGAATTATGGGTCCAAATTTCGGATGCCAACGAGAACCGATACCGACTGTTCATCGAAGTAGAAGTCCACCGGTGTGCGCTCATGCCAGACAAGTTGAGCCAGTTCTTTGGACGCCTAGACGTTATCGCACCTCTGCAATTTTCGCAACCCGCGGCTACCACGGTCGCCAATCTGCCACAATCGACCGCTCCTGCGACGCAAATAAATGGATTCTGGGACAGGTGGAAAAAGAAGCTTTCAGTCCCACTGAACCCAGAAGCACCGGCGCCACAGAATACAAACGGAGTCCTCAAAGCTCCTAGCTCGAATACTCACGCCGAAGCGAGCTCGAAGTCAGACACTACGTCACCGGCGTCGCAATTTCCGAACGTCGATCGCCTAGGGCCGGAGGCGTTCGCGCGAGAAGCTGGGGTGAGTTTGGACTCGAGAAGCCCGGCAAAAACCGCCCTGCAGATCGTGGGAAGAGCGCTGGCATTTTTTCTGGCAATCGCGCTCGGCCCGTTTGTCGGCATAGCGCTGTTCTCGAAGCTCGGTCTTATCTCCGGACAAACACTCCTTTTGGACATTAGGTCTGGGGAAAACTTTATGGTTTGGGCAGCGGCGTTCGTTGGGATCGCGATCTTCGCCTCTGGAGGTTGGTTCGTGGAAAGGGCGTGTAGAGAGTTGGCGTTCTTGCGGTACTCCAGTCCAGACTCGACGCGTCCTTCGAAATGGGCTTGGGGCTTAATCGCCAGTGCAGTCTTCGTCGGATTCCTCGGCGTGCTCGTACTAGACACTGTTCTTCAGCACGAAGGAATCTTGCAGTTGATGCCTCGATCGGCATCTGAAGCACCCCCGAGCGGATTCCACTTTATTTATGCCGTCATGGGCGCTAGCATCATATTCGCGTACCTGTGCCTAAAGGCCACCAGCGGTTTGGCGACTGGGCGCGAGGATGGAAAGTATGCCAGATGCCAGACTTTAGCAGACGAATGGTACCGACGGAAGTTGGAGCCTCTGCTAGATCAACAATATCATGCTAGGCTAGATGCGATCGCCAGCACCGATGAAACCGTCATTCTTCCAGAATTCGGTCACTCAGATTTGCTGACCAAGGTAAAGGAATACGCACGGTTTCGCGCTCGATCTCAAGCCCTTATGGAAGAGATACAGTGTTTACTGAACAGACGCGAAGAACTGTCTCAAATGTACGTCACTTTCACAGGCGTTTACCATCGCCAACTCCAGGACCGACCGCCTTTAGCGCCATCAGATTTGGAAGCGAAGCAGTTAGACAGGGCCCATGATCAGATGACGTTCGCAATTCATTTACTCGATCAAACTGCTACTGCCCTCGCACTAATCGTCGACAAGAGCAAGGCCAAGGATAAGCACGTAGTGAACCTTTACAGACAACACTCCGAAAACACTGCGCCACGGCCTAGACGAGTTTGGTGGAATCCCTTTACGTGGTTCCGCAGAGGTTAACGCAAAATCCTATTCGGGCTGTATACAGTAGTTAGACGAAAGTCGGCAATACACCCAGAACAAAATATCCTCAGGAGGTTCTGCCGATCACGCCAAGCCACTTCTCACGTTCAGGTTTAGAAGGACGATTCTGAAGAGATGCACCTAACGTTGCCAGCTTTCTTACGCCCGTATAACCGCATCGAGTCCGCAGGTGGGCGTGGGCCGGTTTCACCCCGTAAAGGATGATGTAGCGAAAACTCGGATATCTCTCGCCGCTGTATCGAGCCATGCGCTCGCGCTGTGGACTTCACCTGAACACACTAAAGCAGCCGGTCAAGCCACAGGGCTTGATCGGCTGCGATGTCAACCAACAAGCTAGTTACAACTAAGCTACAGCCAGAAGAACTTGTCTTCCGGCTCTTCAACCGGAGCTACGCCAAGTACTTCCAGCGCCTTGGCAAGCTGTGGATCAGGCTCGTTCGGGCGACCGGCTGCCACCTCGTGGTCGGGGCGAACAGGGTTCCGCTCCAGACGGACTCCTTTCAGAGAAACGTAGTCGCTGACAGGTACCTGCAGGTTGAAGCCATGGGGCAACGGGCGAAACTGGCTAGCCAGCACCGCGCCAGCGGTCGGCAAGCCGATGATCACTGCCTCGCGGTGCTCCCGCAGAGCCTGGGCGGTGATCTCCGAAGCGCTGGCAGAGCCACGGTTGATCAGTACCACAATTCGACCTTCGAACGGAGGTAAAGGCCCCTTGCGCACGCGATACTTGCTGCGCGCCCATTCTGCCATTTCCATCAAGTCGGTCGGCTCCTTACCGGTCTCCTTGGCAAACTGGTCCGCGGTTCTTCGATTCACAAACGTACCAATAACGTCGTTCGCAGGAACAAAGAAGCTCATCAGGTGCGCCAAATTGGCTGTGCTTCCGCCACCATTCGACCGAAGATCGAGAATTAGGTTCTTCGCCTTCTTGTCGTGAACTTCCTTGAAATACGAGTTGATTAGCTCGGTGTTGAAACCGCCGGAAAAAGTTCGAACTCGAATCATGGCGGTGTCCGGCGCAGGCCAAGTCAGCACCTCAGGCGTCGCCGAAATAAACCGCCCATAGCGAACGGTCACTTCACGGGTTTCGCCCGTCGGGCTTTGCACGCCTAGCTTGACTTCTCGACCCATTTCGCCCAACAATCGGTCTGGCTTGGCTGGCTCCCCATCAATCGTAATGATGGTTTCTCCCGGTCGAATACCAGCGAGGTCAGCAGGTCCTTTCGGGGCGACTGCGGTTACTGCCAGTCGCTCATCTCGGTTCTCGGCGGTAACCCCGATTCCAACGCGGACCACGTTGTTTCTTGCCTGCACGGCGGTCGGGGTCTGCAACCGGATGTGGCTGAAGCCAAATTCCCTAAGCGCGCGGTTGACCGCGGTGGTAAAGGCCGGAATAGTGTCAGCCTTCTCCATGCCTTCCTTGTGCTTCTCCAAGAACTCGGGCCACTTCTCTCGGAAGTCGACGCCGGGAACGAACGCGCTCTCAAAGAGCAGTTTCTCCATGCCTTCCAACACTTCCCGCTTCTGGTCTTCTGTTATCGGAGGAGGAGGCGGGGCTGCCGGGCGGTTTTGTGCCGGAGCTGTAGGAGGCGGAGTTGTAGGGGCCGGCTGCATTGTGATTGCCGGCAGGAAGAATCCTAATGTTACGGAAAGAGCTGCAATGCCCATAAGAAATTGATACTACATTTCTGCGCGAAAATTCTCCCGTGCGCAAAAAATCGTTGTTTAGTCACTTAGGCCACTTCTGGCGGTTTCCATTCTCGGGGGTCTGGGGGCATCGGAGAGTGAACCACCTCAAAACGTCTTCCGTTCACCACCAAACCATGCGCCGAAACATCCACGAAGTGGGTTCCAAAGGTCTCCAGACGAAGGTTTCGCAGCTCCACCACCAGGTCGACGATCTGCGTCGGGTCGCTGGAGAACAACTCTCCGGTCGCCTCAAAGAGGATCCGAAGCTCGGGATCCTTAATGCTCACCGTCATCATGGTCTTGGCACGGATATTGGTCACACTTGCCATGATCGCCATATGCGGCAGGATGAACGGCATCTGGTGAGCGAACACCGTATTGAACATGTTGATCAGAGACCGGTTCTTCGACCGGGTGTCCTCAATCACGGTGTCGCACAACACCAGAGACATGCAGTTAATCCTCTCGGAAGGGTGCATTGTCGATTCAACCGGTTCGCTCATACCCCGATAGTTTGACTCCTACCGGGCGACAACTGCCAGCCGAAGGCCGTTACAACAGCCCAATGAGGGGGTACAGAACGAAGATGAACAACACCACCAGCACGATTCCAACCGCCTGAAGCTTCGCCCCGGATCGCAACAACTGATTCCGGCTGACAGACCCCGTGCTGTACACGATGGCGTTGGGCGGCGTAGAGACGGGCAGCAAAAATCCAAAGCTTGCCCCGAAGGTAGCAGCAAACACCAGCAACAAACTGGAGCTCGTATCGATCTGTGCCGCAGCGCTAAGCAAAATCGGCACGATGATTGCGGCCGAGGCTGTGTTGGAGCCAAAAGCAGAAATGAGGCTGGCGAGAACAGCGACGATGAGGCCCAACACGATCAGCGGAACACCTCCTGTTCCGATCACGCGTAGCGCGAGATACTCAGCGAAGCCGCTTTGAATCATCATCGCACCCAGCGCCAGTCCGCCCCCGAACAAGATCACGGTGCCCCAGTCGATCTTTGCCGCATCGTCCCAAGCGAGGGTCGGCACGCCGGGTTTCTCTGGCAGGAAGAACAGTGGCAGTGAGGCCGCCAGCGCAACAACCCCCAGCGAAAACCGCTGCTGGACTGAGGAAATAAACGCCGAATCCGGGAAGATGGCGCCTAGCATCCCTGGAACCGTCCAGAAAAACACCGCCGCGAGGAAGCAAATCAGCGTCCACCGCTCCCCGTTCGACACCGAACCTCGGGCATTATATTGGGCTCTGAACTTTGCTGCCAACCCCGAGAGCAACACGAACGTGCCCCCGTAGCTCTTTCGCAGAATCAGGTGCATGACCACGAACAGAACAAGCGCGATGGGCAGACCGATGGATATCCACTGGAAGAAGCTGATGGTGATTCCCGCGTTGCTGAGGTTTTGCAGGGCGATAAGGTTCGGCGGACTTCCTACCGGGGTAGCCACTCCGCCCACGCCTGCTCCAAAGCCGATAGCGAGCAACAGCCAGGGAGCGAGGCTGACCCCGAGCGGCACTCCGCCCGCGTCACCTTCTGGCGGGTTTTTCTTCAGTGTGCTGAGAACCCCAATTGCAATGGGGACCATGAGGGCGGCTGCCGCGGTGTTCGGAATCCACATGCTCAGCAGAAAGGCAACCGTGCTCATGGAGAGCACGATCGCGATCGAAGACGCGGAGGCAAAGGGCTGCGCCAGGATCCAGTACGCCAGCCGAACGTCGAGTTGGTGTTTCTGCATCGCTCGGGTCAGGATAAACGCGCCGATAAAGAGAAACAGAATCTCCGAGCCGAAGGGCGCGAACGCCTCTGCTGGTGCCAGCACTCCTAACAGCACCGCCAGAATCGGCACCAGTAGACCGGTTACCGGCAGCGGCAGGGTCTCGGTCATCCACAGTAGAACGATGAAGACGGTAATGAATGCCGGCGCAAACATGTCTGGCGGCAGGATCAGACCGACCAGCGCCGAGATAAACGCAAAGAGAAAGAGCCTCGCCCAACTGGACATTGCAAACGTTGGGAAGGCTCTTTGCATCTACTAGATTGACGGCATGGCGAGCTCTGCTTCTGCGCCTAAAAGTTGAAGCCAGCACGTACTCGCCATCCCGAAGGAGCGATTCCCAGAAGCCCAGTTCCCGTCACTTCAGCCATATCGTCGATGTTCCAATAAGCCACTCCGCCGGTGGCAGAGTTCTGGAAGACGATGGCGTTTGTGTCCGGGCGGGCGAAGGCTACCGCCTGCCAGTGAGCACTGCCAGTAAAGCCAACCGTTCGGGACTCAGCTGGCAAGCCATTCGAGGCAGTCGCCCAAACAACTATATGACCTGTGGAATCGTTCGCCCAGCCGATATCAGGATTCGGATTCTGCGATATGTTCGCTACACCGAAGATCCTCCAGCCTGTTGGGGCAGAGCCCAAAAACAAGGTTCCGCTTACATCTCCATGGGTATCGAGGGTCCAACGAGCGATGGCACCGGAACCGTTTTGCCAAAGGATATCCGCCACTCCGTCTCGATTAAGGTCCTTCACTGCCCTCGGAGTCCACTCGAGCGATGCCGCACCGATAAGCTTTGTCGCCGTAACGGCGCCGAGGTGATTGATGGACCACAGTGCCAATTCGCCTGTTACTGAGTTATGGAACACCAGATTCGACCTTGTGCCCGGGATGATCGAGCCTGCGCCCACCAACTTCCAATCGGAAGGAGTGGCTCCTAGATCGACCCCAGCTGTCGCTTCACCACCGTCTAGGCTCCATGTAGTCATCTGACCTGTTGTTTCGTTCTGCCAAAGCAGACTGTTTCCGAAACTGGAAGGGGTAGCCACAAACATGCCCAGCCCCCACTGCTCGGTTTGAACCGCCGGATTAACCAAAGCTGCAACAAACGCGACCTGCTCGTGGATATTGTTGGTCGGAGAGGAACTGAAGGCGGAAGCGCTGTCGTTCGGCCATCGAATCACTGCTGGGCCGAGGTCAGTTTGAACGGTGTCGAACTGGCTGGCGATTCTCCACAGTTGCCGTCCATCTCCGGCAAACAAAGCTCGCCGGTTGTCCTTGTCGATGGCGCGAAAAATTACGATGTTGTCATTGGTCACTACCATATCGAACGACTCCATCGACCCGACCACGGGGCTCGTGTTGGTGTTGACGATTTCGATGGTGTCCGTCCCATTAGAAAGGTAGATCCCTCGACCTCCACCAACGAGTGCCGCGTTGAATGCGACCCAGCCCCCGTCATTGAAACCAAGGTTGTTGAAGAAACTGGAGTAAGGTGACTGAGGGTTTGTCGCCTGGTCTTGGGCAACGCTGATGAACTGCCCTGGCGCGGAGTAAATCCTTACTTCATTCCTGCTTGGGCCTGTTGCAATTTGGGCTGCCATAGCAAACTGGTTCGCGCGGTTTCGGTAAGGGGTCAACAGGAATGTCGTACCGGTACCTTCCGTGGCCCAGGGGGTGAATGTAGGTCCGCTAGGGTCGAATACGCCGGTTAGCCGGCTAGAGCCGACGGTAGCTCGGTAACCCAAAGTCCCATCATTGCCGAGCCGCAGCCCTCCAACGCTGCTTGAGCCCGCAGGGAGGTTCGTATACAAACTGGTCGTTCCGGAAGCGGCTGAATACCTTTGGATGTTTCCGCTCTCCGCCCATACGATGTCGCCGCTGGAGTTGATCCAGACGTCGCCAATGAAGTTGGTCGAAGTCGCTACAACGTCTCCACCCAGGCTTGTGCCTCTCCAGATCGCTCGGTTCGAACCGGTCTCCATACGGATCGCAACTACGCCGTTGTCGTTTATGCTCGGTCGATAGCTGCTGATGGAGTTATTGATGGGGAAATTGAAGGCTGGGACGAATCCCGTTGCGCCAGTGCGAGCGACCAGTTGTAGGTCGAATTGAGGTTGTGAAGCGCCAACGGCTACCAGAGAGAGCAAGCCGGTTGCAGCGCAAAGAATTTTGTATTTTTTCATTTTGGGGCTAATGAGACCTACCCGGATCAACTGAACCACTGCAGGCTACAGTAAAGTTTACGTCCGGATTACCGTCGTAGCTCTGAATGCCACTTGGCGATTGCCGAGGATGTGTCGCCCTTCATCGGAACGAACTCCCATCTCGGGATCCCCTCCCAATAACCGCCCTCTACTGGCGCCTTGGTAACCAGGAAAGGGCAATCGTCCAAACCTAGCGAAAGGCCTTCTTGCAAAGGTCCAGATTCAAGGATCCCTTGCGCTATGCCAACCAGAAGTTCGGATGCCGGAACGAACAGATCGGGTTCAACGTCCGCAAAGCTCAGTTCCGGAAGAGCGAACTTGATCATCCCAAGGGTAAAGACCTGCCTGTGCGGGTGTTGCGCAAAACGGGTGGTTATGAAGTTGCGGGCATCGACTTTGTTGGTTACCGCAAGGGGCACACGTACGCTTTGAGGAAGCAGGTACCGCTCGCAAATCGGGTCACTTACAACTCCTTCGGTTAGCGTGCCCAGCCGCTCAGCGACCTCCAGAATGAAATCCAGCGAGGGATAGACGACAGGGTCATGGGCTTCGAACGTGAGCTGCATCAGTTGCCAGACGGCCTTCAGTCGCAAGGCGATCTCTTCGGAGATCCCGACCCCTTGCTCGGTTCGAAGGAGGGCAGTGGGATCGAACTGAGCCTCTTCTTTCGGCATCACCAGAAGCCGGAGCACGGTCTTTCTGTCAGGAGACGCCAGTGCGTAAGCGCCGCGCTCCATCGGACGCTCCAGTAACTTCTTGTCGGTCTCGTTCTTCAGTGGAACAGCGAATCCCTTAACGGCCCCGTCTTTGCCACTCGGGTTGAGGACTTGGGCGGATGTCGGCAGAGGGTTGGTGGTGCTGAGGACGGTGAGGTAGAAGTCGCGGCTGACGCCGAAGCCCGGTGTCTTGGGCTTCCAGAACGGCCATATGCTGCGGAGGCGCTCTCTATCTGGGCGTTGATTCGGCATTTACTTCTGTTGGGGACACCTGTGCGCTTCTCAGGAGTTTACGGGAAAGACCCGGCACCCAGATTAGCGGCCAGTAACCGACCGACCGTGTAGAAAACAGCCGCGACTGGTCTGGCTCTTCGGCAGATGTGGTCTCATAGGTCAGAAAGTCGAAGGGATCGAGTGCCTTGAGAGCGGTCATCTTTTCCGGGATCCACTGCCCCAGCAGCTTCGCCTTGAAGCGAGCGAGCAAGTTGCCGAGCCTCTTTGCTCCCCGGCTCACCTCTTCCCCATCATAGAAGCAGATGTACGCGGCAACGATGATCGCCGAGAACATGGGAATGTTGAGCCGGTACTCAATGAACAGGTGCATCCCCACGCCTGCTAGCAGCACGTAGTTGCGCCAAGGCTTGTACCAAACCAGGGTCGCCAGAGCGAGCTCGACGAGCAACGTTCCGTAGGTGCCAACTGGGATGATGATGCCTGACTCTGCCCATGCAGGAAGGGGAAATCTTTCAAACTCTCGCAGGTTGAGTGGGTACCAGACTGCTGTACCGTCTCTCCAGGTCGCGCCGGGCCACTTGTGCCAAACCGTGGTGAAGTACACCAACGCGATCTGAAGCTGGATCAACCGCTGCGGCCAGAGAGAAACCGTAGCCGGCTCCGGTGGCTTTTTCCCTTTCCAAAGACCCAGTACACGGTCGAGGGAAACCGCTGCGCCACAAGGTGCAAGGGCGAGAAAGATGAGCAAAATCCTCATCAGCGTGTCTCCGCTGTGGAGGATCATCAGGTTTCGGTACTGAACTGAAACGACCAAAACCGCCAAGGCGATTATCACAGGTCGGGTCCAAAGACCGATCATGCCCAGAAACGCCAGCAGCATGGTGAACAGATAGACCGCCAGCCCCCAAGCCGGTGAAAGTGACCACTCCATGATGGAGAACCGGATCCAGTCGCCTCGCATTCGCTGCGCCATATCGGCGGTAAACAGCCCTTCTTCGGTGTAAAACTCGGTAAAGTTGGGCAACCCAAGCGCCAGAGTGATCAGCACGATGGCGCAGAACACCATCCGGAAGAGACCGAGCGTTACCGGCGATCCGAACCCAAACAGCCAGCGATCCGCAGAGCGGAAGAACTCTTGAATGCCCCCGGGTTTCTCCGCTACTTTGTCTGCGGCTGCCATTCGAACAATCGGGTGGAATCGTATTCTGTAGGTTGGGGTTGGCCGGGCGGCAGAATCCTGCGGTTTCTCAAGATCAACGTCACTTTTTCAACTTCTGAGGGTTCGAGTTCTGCCCACACAACCGCCCTCTCAGCCAGCCTGGGCCAGAGCCAGCTTCCGGAATCAGGCCTCATCTTCTCAAAGAACTTTCGGTAGCGCTCGTTGCCGTATCGGCTCATAAGCGGCATCTCGTAGAGACGCTTCAGGCTGTGAACTTCGGTCCTACCGTCAACAGTCTGTATCTCAGCTTCAAAGTAATAGTCATCGCGCACCGGGTTCGGCGCGAACATGTTCCAGTTCTGCCAGAGACCCGTTACCAGCATGAAATCCGTTACTGGTGAAATGTAGCGTCCATCCGAGTGCCATCCCGCGGTTCGAAACTTGTAGTTCAGCCATAGAACCCACTCGGTGCCTTGGGGCTCGTCACGATTCACTGGCGCTGGTAGCGACCAGCTGACAATAAGGAAGAGAAGCGCCAGTACCCCTGCCTTCACCCAGACCGAAACGGATGCAGGGGAAGGCCGGGGCTGCGACATGGGATCAGCTTTCGAGTGCGGCTAGCTCTTGCTGAACCTTCTCGGAGGCACCCGGAATCTTCTTTAGTTCGCTCGCCATTTGGCGAGCCTCTTCATCCTTGCCAGACGCCTTGGCGGCTTTAGCGAGGATCAATAGCATGTCGGGCGAGATCGGTTGGCGAGAAGCAAAGCCTCTGGCGACCTGATACGCCTCTTCAGCATTTCCGCTCTCCAGTAGCGCAGTTGCCAGGAGGTTGTGTGCGGGCTCGAGCGTCGGGAAAAGGTCAATCGCGCGCTTGGCAGATTCGACTGAATCTTCCAAGGCTCCGGTTTGGAACTGCGCGGTACCCAGCAGAACCCAAAGAGGCCAGTAATCGCCCAGCCAGCTCTTCAGCGGCTTGAGGTCGCCAATTGCGCCCTCTGGGTTGCCGTCATTTAGCTTCTGCTCGGCATCCTTCACTCGCTCCACGCGTTGTGGCTGTTCGAGATCGAGGAGCCATTTGTTTGCCTGCGCCCGAGCGTTCGGGTCGTTGGTCAGGTTAAGCACGTTTCGAAGAACTTTGGGGATCTCGAACTCTCTTCCAGCTACCTGGAGCGCTTGGGCATACCCAAAAAGAGACTCGATGTCGGTCGGGTTGGCATCGAGAACGTCTTCGAAGTAGTCCAGCGAGAGGTCGACTTCGTCATTCTGTGCCAGGAACGGCGCAAAAGCCCTCTTCGCGGGCAGAGGGTCGTTCAAGTCCTTCACGGACTGCTCCATTGCTCGCAGTGCTTCTGCCTGTCGCTCGAGCGAAACCAGCGTTTGGGCTTCCAGAATCCGGAAACTCGGGTTTTGCGGGTACTCGGAGATGTAATCCCGCAGAATCTGCAAGAACTCATGCTGGCGACCGCTTTGGCTAAGCACCTGCGACAGTCCCTGCAATGAGGGCTTGTCCTCACCCTCTAGCTCCAGCGCCTTCTTCAGGTTGCGTTCTGCGTTTACCGGCATGCCAAGCTGCGCTTGCATTTGGGCGAGCCGCTGATAAAAGAACGACTGCTGATCGTCAATGGCGATCGCTTTCTCTAACGAGTTCATTGCCGTCTGGGCGTCGCCTAAGGCAACGCTCACTTCAGCGTTGAAAAGCTGCAAAGTGGCTGACTCCGGCGCGATGGTGATTGCCTCCTGCGCGATTTTTTGAACCTCGCGGAAGTCTGCGGTGCCAAAAGCGACAGCGGCTCGGCCAAGATCGGAGAGCAAAGCTGCGGCTCGGTCTGAAGACGGATTCGCTTTCAGAGATTCGAGAAGTTTGTGCAACAGAGGAAGTACTTCAAAGTCCTTCGTAACTGCTCCGTTAGCTTGCTGCAGGTAGGCAATTGCATCCATCGCCTCGCAGAACAGCATGAATTCGTCGCCGTTTCTTCCGGTGAACTGAAGGGACCTCTCAACGCCAGCTTGGTCGACAGTAAGGTTCGCCTGCTTGGCGACGACGTCGATGAGCGACTTGAGTTCTGGAACGAGGTCTTCCTTGGTCAGCCTTCGGGTTTCTGTCAGCACCGGGTCCTTCTCGCTTACCTTAAAAACTCGGTAGGTAAGGTCGAGCGCACCATCGGTCTCCTTTAGCTCGCCATCAACATAGAGGTCAGTTGACGACTGGTGTAGGACTGGCAGAACGTTGTCGATGTCGACCATCGCATCGAGCGGAGCGAAGGTCAAAACCGGTACTCCATCCTGGAGGGTCTGACCAGTTAAAGAGAGGTCTTGCACATCTGCATTGGCATAGATGCGAAGAAACTCGGAAATCAAACGGGCGTATTGGCGACCGAAGGCGGGGGCGATATCTCCACTGGTCGCGAAGGACAAAACTGCAAGGCGCATAAAGCCGAGATTGTACCAGTCAGACGGTTGCGCACCAAGAGTTGCACATCCTTCGCTGTAACTCGAATAAGCAAGCGGTATTCCTTACCAGCGGAGAGGAAATCTGAATGGAGGGAGCATCCGTGCGTCGACCTCCGTTTCCACCCTTCCGTGAGTGCCTCCGGCAATATTTATACCCAGCTTGGGCTCATCGGGGCACCTGCCCCTTCCCTTTCCGCTAGAAGATCCAAAAGAGAATCCCTGCCACCGCCCCGATCACCACGACGGGCACAATAGTCTCCTTGATGATATTCCCCTCCCGAGTCTCCACCCCCGCAGCGGCGGTCGCCATTGCGATGTTCTGAAGCGAAATCATGTTGCCGATTGCAGCTCCTATCAATTGAAGCGCAATCACGGACGGAATCGAGAGGGCAAGCGCAATTCCGGTGTCGACCTGAATCTGAGCAAAAAGCAGATTTGAGACAGTAGCGCTTCCGGTCATGAATGAACCGAACGCCCCCAGAAAGGCGCTGAACAGGGTAAAGCTCTCGCCTAGCCCCGTTGCAATTCCAAAGGCGAGAACCTCTGGCATTGAAGGGAGCCCCGCCAAGTTGCTCCCGGATTTCAGAAAAACCTGGGTCAGGGCAATCACAAAAACCAAAACGATAGCTGCCGACCTGATCTTTCCCAATGTGAGCGATGCCGCAGACTGAACCTGCGTTCTACTCGCACGAAACAGCAATATTGAGGTTAGCAAAGCTAGCGCGAAGTAAGCGTACGGAGTGTAAAGGGGGGTCAAGGCCGCGCCGGATTCGAGACCGAACCACTCGAACGGGCTGATCTTCACAGATAGCAGAGCCTGCCGGAGGGGGATTATCGTGCGAGACAATAGCAATGCGACTGACAGAACAGCGAGAGGAACCAACGCGAATGCAGCCGCGCGCCAAACAGATGAAGAAACCTTTGCTGGCCTCGACCCAACGAGGGCTAGTTTTTCAGCCGTGTTGCTCCGAGCTAGAAGGAAGCCTGATCTTGACGCAAATGCGATGCAACCGATAGCGACTGCGCCTCCGACGATCGAGGGCATCTCTGGGCCAACTAACCAAGCAACGAGCAGATAAGGAACAGCAAATGACAAAGCGGAAAAGGTGGCAAACGGAAGAAATTCCCTGAACCGGCCTCGCTCTTCTCCCCGGGTAACCACCCAGGTCATGAACCAGGTCACAAGAACAGATACTCCGGCAAGCAAGGTTGCCGCGCGGATTACGGAGGCAGTGAGTGTGGCCTCATCTAGCCCCAACCCGGCGAGACCGATTAGTACAGGCGTGCCTGCGGCTCCGAACGGAACGGCAATGCTATTGCCAATCAGCGCGACAATGACCGCCTTGAAAGGTGCCATGCCAAACAGCACCAGCAGAGGCGCAGCCAACAGTGCCGGAGTTCCAAAGCCGGCAATCCCTTCGATCAGACTGACTAGCCCCCAACCAATCAGCATGGCGATCACGCGAGAATCTTGAGAAACTCCTCCTATAGCAACCTCAACCGCTTTCATTTTTCCGGTGCTGACGAGCAAGTTGAGGAAGAGCAAGGCAAACGTGATGATCAGCATCACCTCCAGGTAGACCACTGCTGTATCGGTTAGTGCTGCTGCGAGTGCCGACGTTGGCATCTGCCAGGTGAAGATCCCCGCGGCAACGGCAGCAAGAAACGCCAGAGGTGCCGCCTCAACTGCCGGCCTGCGCAGAGGAATGAGCCAAATGAACAGGACAATAAACGGGACGAAGGCAATCCAGAAGGACATCAGGATGCTGTTTCGGCAATTGCCGGCCCTGGAGTCTACTTACGAAGCATCACTGATGCTGTAGAACAGCCCTGTCTGGACCAATTTAACATTCCCTTAGCAAAAGCAGCACCAATTATGGGCGACAATCTATATGGGCATTTTCAGGACTCATCGTCCGGACGCCCGGAGAAACTTGACCATGACATTACGACGTGCATCACTTTGCGTCGCTTTCGCTGCAATCGCTGGCGCAAGCTTCGCCCAAACCATCCCCACATTTTCTTGGACGCAAACCATACCTGGCTTCCCGGGTCCAGTTGGAGCCTCCGTTTCCAATAATGGTCAGCTTGTGGCCTTCACCACGTTCGGATCGAACCTCGTCGCTGTGTTGAACACTGGAACCGGTTCAATTGTTCGAGAAGTCGAGATCACCCCGATTCTTGCAGGCGGTCGAGACACTGCATTTACTCCGGACAGCGAGAACATCGGTGTTTCGATCAATAACACTTCTGGCAACCTCGGACAGATTCAGATATTCCGTATCAGCGATGGCGCGCTGGTTCGAACATTCGAAGTTCCTGCTGCCGACGCTTCGACTCAGATTGCAGGTTTTGGGTTCAATACCGCAGGCACTGAAGTCATTGGCGTTTCCAGATTTTCTCGAAAGACTTATGTTTGGGACTATGCCACGGGTAACGTTCTTGCCGATTCACCCCCAGCAGGGAGCGCCGGCCTCGTCAACCATGCTGCGGTTAGCGCTGATGGTTCGCTGATCGCAATCGGTCTTAACCAGTCGAGTAACAACCTCTGGCTCGTCAACCGAACAACCATAGGTGATCCTGCGGTTTCGTATGTCGGTTATGCGACCAGTATTAACGGCGTCGCAATTTCTTATGACAACCAAAAGCTCGCTGCAGCCGGATTCTGGGAAGGCGGAACGACCGGCAAAGCGCGAGTATGGAACATTGGTACCCCAGCGTCGCCAGCTTGGACCGCTGATTTTGCTGGAAGTTCCATCGCTCACGTGATCTTCTCACGAGACAACCAGCAGGTCGTCGCCACAGGCCGATTTCCTGATTCCACACCGAGAATTCAGTTCTACAGTGCAGCAGACGGCACTCTTCTCCAGTCGTTTAACGTGGCAGACCCACAGGTCGGTGTCCAAGATGTGGTGTTCTCCATCGACAACAGCACGGTGTTCGTCGGCGCTGAGAATAACACCCTTTATGCGTTCGCGAATCCGAACCAATCTTCGAGTGAGCGTAGCACCCTTCTGTGGGAAGGCCCGAACAGCGGTCCGCTCCCCAGACTCCTCGTTGCCTGGCGAATCGATGGCACTGCCATCTCGCTTCCGACCGTCGTCATTGACGTAGCTCCGGCTGACTGGAGCGTCCGAACCTTTGGACCTCTGACAGCAGCGAACAGCACCTTGGTTTGGCAGAATACGAATCCCGCATTCTCGATCCCAGGCCTCGTGGCCCTCTGGGATGTCGCCGAAAGCGGCACACCCTCACCGGCTGGCACCGTGGGCGCTCCTCCTGCGTTCAACTGGCAGGTGCGTGGTCTCGCTGACGTAGACGGTGATGGAGCTCAAGACCTTATCTGGTTCAACATCGACAACCAGGGTGTTGCGATCTGGTTCCGAGACGAGGCTGGCGTCATTACTGGCACCGCTTTCGTCGGTACCGCCGTTTCCACCTGGAACCTTGTTGGCGCCGCCAACTCGATCTCAGGCAGTGCACAGATCCTGTTCCAGGACAGCGCAAGCAACGCGATCGCCTACTACTCGGTTGACGAGACCGGTTCGATCTTCGAAACCGTGTTGCTTGGCTTCGCACCGAATGCCGACTGGCAGGCTCGAGGTCTGGGAGACATCGACGGTAGCCGCGCTGTGGTGTTCATCAATACCGCAACCCAGCAAGTCGCCTTCTGGAACTTCGATACCTCCGGCAACGTCACAGCGACTGGAACGATCGATGTCGCCCCAGCTGGTTGGAATTTGCTCGGCATCGGCCAACTGTAAAGCCAAGACATCCATAAATCCGAAAGGATGCCTCTTTCCTTGCGGAAAGCGGCATCCTTTTTCTTTGTCCAGCCGCTAGAATTTAGGTGAGCCATGTGGACGATGAAAAGGCAGCAAACTACGATCATGGTGATCGTAGGGATCGGCATATTTTTGATGCTACTTGCCGGGCTATTGTGGTTTCTGATGATCGTTACTGAAATCGGGCTAGCGCGAAACAGAATGAACGTCAATACGACGCCTAACTACGGCCTTATCTTTTTGCTGGGGTTGACCGGACTCGCAATGGTTTTCGGGGCTACGCTGTTCGGTTTGGCACTAGCCCGCAGAGGTCCTGCTCGTTTGCCGACTAGCTCTGAAGCGTGGGTAACGGCGCGCTACGGGGTCGACCGCCAAGGCGTCATGTACTTCGACATAGACGATCCCTTCGATGACTTCTACAAGCTATACGCACGGCTACAGTTTCCGGACGGAAGCTCGGCAGAATTCAAGCTTCCGCCGGAGCTCTACACGTATTGCGCCGAAGGTGCCTTCGGAAAGGTCGAAGTCGATGGAGACCACATTGCCCGCTTCGTACCCTACGTGGGCGAACGGGTCCGAACCCCTGGCCAAATCGACGTCTAGCTCCTGCTTAACGAGCTGTGGAGCGAGCAACCCACCCGGCAACGCTTGCCGGGCTGTAGCCCGTCACCAAGCCAGTCGAAACGATGTTCCCGTCGAGGTCGAACGACCAGTAAGCCAGTTGCCCGGTCGCTTCGTTAACCCAAAGGATGTCGGGAGCGCCGTCGCTGAACAGGTCGGAGATCCCCACAACGTTCCAATCGGAGCTGGGTGCAACTCCAACTAGAATCGAAGCGAGAATCTCGCCAGAGCCGTCCATCGCCCAGTAGTACAGCAGCCCGACATCCTGGCGATACCAGAGGATGTCCTGGTTACTGTCGCCATTCAAGTCGGCAATTCCTGCCACGCGCCATTGGTTGTCGGGCGGGAAACCCAAAACTGCCGTAGCGTTCGGGGAGCCCAGTCCATCCATGTACCAAATCGCAAGCAGACCCGTGTTCACGTTCTGCCAGAGAATATCGTTGTATCCGTCGTTGTTCAAGTCGCCAAATCCTATCGTAGCCCATTCGTTGACAGCAGGCTGATCGACCGTTACAACACCCTGAACCGCACCAGCCGAGTCAAGCAGCCAATAAACCACCAATCCCGTTGTAATGTTCTGCCAGATCAAGTCACCAACGCCGTCGTTGTTCATATCTGCTCCACCAACAACCACCCAATTTGTGTTAGGCGGAGTGCCGATAAAAACGGAAGAGTCGACAACTGCATCAGGCACGGACCATCTCACAACGCTGCCGTTGGCTTCGTTCTGCCAGAAAATCTTATCCCCAAGGTCGGGCACAAACGGGTTCAACGCCACAGATACGGTGCCGTCAGAGCGACCGAATGCGTACGTCTCGCCATCTGGCGCGAACTCGAGACCTGCAACGGGGTAGTCCCACTGAAAGTAGCGAACGAGCTCAAAGCCATCAGTGGTTCGATAGAAGCCCATCCCTGAGTTCCCTGGGATGAACCCTGCCACCAGAAGTCTTCGACCGTCTGGAGAGATCGCGATGTTTTCGACCACGCCGACGCTGGTAGTAAAGCTGAGGTCGAGGTTGCCTGAAAACGCGTTCATACGCACAACAAAGCCGTTTTCTCCACCTGCCCAGATCTCGGAACCATCAGGAGACCAAGTGAGACTCCAGATGCATGAGGTGACATTGGGGGACTGAACTGAGACGCCCATCGTTGTCGGGTCGACCACTCGAATGGCGAGGTTCTGCCCAGTAAGAGGACAAGAAGTCGTCACGCCGATCTGAAGACCGGAGGGAGACATCTTTAGGTCGGTGATCCGCCCGAAGGTGCCCAGCGGGAACGAACTAACTAGTTCCAGACCGTTGGAAGCGTCAATTACTCGAATCCGGCGGTCCGATGAGGCTACGATGAGTTGCCCGTCCGAACGGAAGGCAACCTTGTAGATGTCACCTCCAACAATGGCGAAGGCGCCTAGCAAGGTGCCCGTCGGAAAATCGTAAAGCCGGATCTGGCCGTTGATACCGCCAGCCAAGAGTCGGGTTCCGGCAGCATTGAAAGTGACATCATTCAGATTAACGCCGCTCAACACGTTCAAGACCACCGAGCCGTCCTCAGAATCGAAAACTCGGAGAACTCCACCCTGTGAAGTTGCCGCAACGCGGGTTCCGTCTGGTGAGTAAGCAACGGAGGTCGCCGGCGTTTCAAACGCAGGACCGATTTCGGTGTAGATTAAATCGCCCGTAGCCTGGTCGTAAACCCGCAAACGCCCAGAGCCTTGCACCGCTCCGAACCGAGTGCCATCCGGCGTGTACTCCGCTTCGTTCACTGTGAAGTTCAACGGGATCGTTCTGGTGTAGTCGCCCGTATTCGCATCAAACTCGCGAATCAGACCAGAGAACTCAGAGAACCCCTGACCAGCGATAATTCTGGTGCCTGAAGGGTTCATGTCCACCGAAAGCACCCAAGTAGGCTCGCTTATGGTGCCCATCAGCTTGGTGCCGCTGTCGGTTTCCCAGCGAGAGACTCTTCCGTTGGCGGAACCGGTTACGAAACTCAGCCCATCTGGCGCAAATCGGGCACTGTGCATGTTGCTGGGAGGTGTTTCTGCAACACTGATCATCTGCGCTCCCGTGGCAACCAGCCAGGTGCGGACCGTTTGGTCGAAGCTGGCGGAAAGCACCGTTTGATTGTCTGGACTGATGTCCACTTTGCGAACTAGCCCTTCGTGGCCAGAAAACGTCTGGACCTGTGTTCCAGTGGTCATGCTCCAAAGCCGGATGATGGGCTCAGTCGGGTTGTCGTCGCAGGAAACCAGCAGGGTTCCATCAGAGCTGAAAGCGAGGTCTCGAATATTAAAGTTGTGCGCAGGGATAACCAGCACGGGCTGCCAGCTGTTCGTATCGAACACGCGGATCATGGCAACCCCTTGAAAGACGCCTTCACCTACCGCTAGCCGGGTGCCGTTTGGGGAGAAACGGGCAACCAACTGGGGTGCGCCAGCAGAAAACTGCGGAACCTGCCTTTCGAAAGCGCCATTATTTGCATTCCGAACTACCAGCGCCGGACTCGAAGTCGCAACTCTTGGCTCTCCGGCTGGGCTGAAGCTAATTGTCCGCACGCCAGCCTTTGTGGTTCCCCATTTCAGTGCTGGGCTAAGGCTTTGTGCCTGAAGCGTGGCAGTTGTGCCCAAAAGTAGGCACGTGGCAACTGCCGCTAAAATCGTCTTTGCGTTCCCCATTCCAATAATGCTCGGTTCGAATTAGAGTGTAACCGACCGTCTAATCGTTGGACGGGATCGCCGAGGCTCAGGTTCCGTTCTTTGAGCGGTCTAGCGCTCTTTCCAGCAAGGCAATTGCTTTCTGTCGTTGCTCCGAGTGGTCGACGATGGGCGCGGGATAGTCTTTTCCGATCAGGCAACCGGCAAGTTCTTGCTCCATTTCTAATGCCTCTGCGGGGAAGTGAATCCGCTCGTTTGAGAACCCCTTCAATTCGGGGCACCACTCGCGGATGAACTTGCCTTCTGAGTCGAACTTTTTGGACTGCAGGATCGGATTGAAAATCCGGAAATACGGCTGCGGATCGGCGCCCACTGAAGCCGCCCACTGCCAGGAGCCATTGTTGCTAGCAAGGTCGAAATCTAGTAGCTTACGGGCAAAGTATGCCTCCCCCCACTTGTAATCCACGAGCAAGTCCTTGGTGAGGAACGAAGCAACAACCATTCGCAAACGGTTGTGCATCCAGCCTGTCGCTTCAAAGCACCGCATAGCCGCATCGACGATCGGGTAACCAGTCCTCCCCTCCACCCAAGCTTCAAAATATTCGCTGGTGCCTGGATACTCCAAGTCGTCGAATTCAGGCCTGAAGGTGTGATTGACCACTTCCGGGTACCGAAGCAAGATCATGCTGTAGAACTCCCTCCAGATGAGCTCACTCAGCCATTTGTCGCCTCCCTCACCAGAAACCTCGAGGGCTGCCCTAACTGCCGCACGGCAAGAGATCGTGCCGAACCGAAGGTGGGGGCTGATAACGCTAGTGCCGTTTACTGCGGGAAAGTCCCGGGCTTTCTTGTATCCGCTCATTCTTTCGCGGGCAAACTTCTCAAGCTGCTCTTGGGCAGCGTCTTCGCCGGGCTTGACCCAAACCTCGGCAGGGTCGAAGCCGATTGCCGTTAACGACCAATCTTCGAGAAATGGCTGCAGAGGCTCTGCTGGCGCCAAATGGTCTAGGCTCGGCTCCAACTCGCTCGCCAGCTCCGGGCTGAACTTTGCCCGCCAATTCTTCGCAAAAGGGCTGTATACGCGGTAAGCCGCACCTTCTGGGGTGGAAACCTCTCCGCCCGAGAAGATCACTTGGTCCTTCACGCTTCTGAACTCGATTCCCTGTGAGTGCAACTTTTGCCGCACCGCATCATCTCGCTCAATCGCAGTTGGTTCGTAATCTTCTGCGCAAACAACGAAATCCGCCTGCCACTTCTTGGCAAGCTCAGGGATGATCTGCTCCGGATTGCCATGCTTGACCACCAGGCGAGAACCAAGCTTCTTCAGCTTTTCGTCGATCTCTATCAGCGACCGGTGAATGAAGTTGACGCGGCGGTCATCTCGGTCCTCCAGCGGGTCGAGAATTGCCGTGTCGAAAACGAACACCGGCATTACCTCCTTCGATCTTTCAGTCCCCTCTTTCAAGGCGGCATGATCGCTCAGCCGGAGGTCTCTACGGAACCAGCAAATCGCTCGCTTCGTCATTTTTCTTCTAGGCTTACGTATACTTTTTGACGATGTCGCTCACGTTGTCGCTTTAATTCTGCTGGACACTGGCAACCGCCTGTCTAGCCACTTGCTGTCCACTTTCAACCTGAATATCGCTTGAGCATCGCCTATCCATCATTCGTCGAGCTCCCAGTCGGGCGTGTGCCTGTCTGGGGGGTCTCTTCTGACCTGACCAGCCGCAACCGGCTCGGTGAGTCGTGGCTCATCATGACTGAAGGTGAGCTCCACAGGTTCGAACGAGACGTTGACGGGACAGTCCATTCAGACCGCTTCGACTTCGATAGTTTCAAAGACTTCCACCTGGAGGAACTCGTCGATGCCTGCGCTCTCATCGGTTTCCGTGAAGACGATGAAGTCGAGCTGATCCGCGGCACCAATGCGATGCGAGCGAGCCTTTCATCCGTTGAGCGCAGATTGAATGGGCTGCTCAAAGGCGAAGAGCTTGAGGAAATCGAGCAGATCCGCCGCTGCCCACGCTGCCACAGACCCCTTCAGGAAGATTCCGACTTCTGTGAGTTTTGCTACAAGAAATCACAAACCCTTTTGCGGCTGTTTGAATTCACCAAGCCGTACAAAGCGAGGCTGATCCTTGGGACGTTCCTGATTCTGGCGGGAACGGCGCTCCAACTGGCGCCGGGCTTCATCACTCAGCGGCTGGTCGACAACGTTCTCACCCAGCGCGAAATCAACCTCTTTCTCCCCCTTCTCGGCGGCCTGATCTTGTGCCAAGTGCTTCTCGCGATCATCTCGATTATTCGAGGACGGAACGTAGCATTCCTTTCAAGCAGAGTATCTGTCGATATTCGGTCCAAGCTGTTCGCCAAGTTCCAGTCTCTCTCGCTCTCGTACTACGATCGCCGGAACGTAGGTTCGGTGATGTCAAGGATGACGAACGATACAGGCGCGTTGTACGACGTGTTGGTGGACGGCATCCCGCTCACCATCATGAATGCGGCGTTGCTGACGGGTATCCCCATCGCGATGCTGGTAATGAACTGGCAGATCGCCATCTGGGCACTCATACCGATCCCGATCTGTGTGTTCGTCATCTACTACTTCCGCAACAAGATGACGCTGGCGTTCAGCCGGTTCTGGCACAACTGGAGCCGTCTTTCCAGCACATTGGCAGGCACCCTTCAGGGAATAAGGGTCGTCAAGGCGTTCCACGGCGAGACACGGGAAGAAGATCGATTCGGGCGCCGCGTAAAGGCGGTTGCCACTTCCGGCTATGAGGCAGAGATGGCATGGGCAACGCTATTCCCCGTAGTCACCTTAACGATGAGCTTCAGCTTGATCGTTGTCTGGTTCGTTGGCGGCCAGGGCGTTCTTCGAGACACCATGACCTTGGGCGAATTGACCGCATTCGTTTTCTTCGTGAACATGATGAACAGCCCGCTCATGATGCTCCAACGATTGATCGACTGGACGAGCCGCTCGCTTACTGCTGCAGAGCGGGTGTTCGAGGTCATGGACATGCCAGTGGAAATTGCGGACGCACCAGATGCGGTCGAGATGCCGCACATGAAGGGCTCCGTCAAGTTTGAAAGCGTCCATTTTGGCTACGACCGGAGCCGGAACATCATCAAGGGCGTCAGCTTTGAAGTTAAGGCAGGAGAGATGATCGGGCTCGTCGGTGCAAGCGGCGCAGGCAAAAGTACCGTAATGAACCTGCTGCTCCGCTTCTATGATCCGACCGAGGGCCGAATCCTGATCGACGATGTGGACTTGCGCAAGATCAGGGTCAGCGACCTGCGCTCCCAAATGGGCGTGGTCTTGCAAGAAAGCTACCTCTTCCCCGGATCGATCAAGGACAACATCCTTTACGGTCGCCCGGACGCAACTCTAGACGACGTCATTGAAGCTGCACGAGCCGCCAACGCCCACACGTTCATTTCGAACATGCCCGATGCCTACGACACCTATGTCGGCGAGCGCGGTCACCGGCTTAGCGGCGGAGAGCGTCAGCGAATTGCCATTGCCAGAGCAATTCTTCATAACCCGAGAATTTTGGTGATGGACGAAGCAACATCAAGCGTGGATACTGAGACCGAGCGGTTGATCCAGGAAGCGCTAGACAGGCTGGTAACCGGCCGCACCACTTTTGCCATCGCGCACCGGCTTTCGACGCTCAAGAGCGCGGACAGGCTGATTGTCATGGAAAAGGGCAGAATCGCAGAAGTTGGCACCCATGACGAGCTTCTGGAGAAAGAGGGCGGAATCTACGCCAATCTTGTGAAGCTTCAGCTTGAGATGCAAAAGACGGAACAGAACTTCATCTTAGAAGGGCCGACCGTAGAATTCGAGGTCTCGGTTCCGCACTCGGAAGAGTCCAGCGGTTCGCAGGACTAGCGAGTAGGACCGATCACAAAGTGGGGCGCGATGCGCTCCATAGAACCATGGTGGACTTCCACGTTGTGGGTCTGTCCAGGTCCATTCCATAGCGAATGAACAAAAGTGGTCTCAATTTCAGGTGAAGGTGCGGCAGCCACAATTTCAACGCCACCTTCATCTCGGTTCCAGACTTCACCATGCAAGCCGAGCGATTCAGCTAGCCGGAGAACGAAGTGACGGTACCCAACCCCTTGCACCTGACCATCGACGAAGATGTGGGTTACGGGCCTGAGCTCTGCGTTCACTGCAGATTCCATGATTGAGGACATACGGGTTTCAAGACGACTGGAGGGGGGAAACTGAACCTCGAGGAGGCAAAAAAACGGACTCTGTTTTCCGAAGTGTTCGAATCCAGAGCCCGCCAGTCTCGTGTGGTTACTTTACTTCGTCGGCTTTCGTGTCTTTGTAGGTCTTCTCGTTGACGAACTTGAAGAGCTTTCGACCGTCGTAGTCAGCAACGAGCGCGTATCGCACCTGCTTCCCGGACTTCGTCGTTCGCTCCATCTTCTTCTTCTTGATGTCCTTATCGGGAACATCGACGTGTTGACGCGTTTTGAGATCGTAGAACTGCATTCTTCTCCTTTTCCTTTTGTTGCGTTTTCAGCTGCACTGAATATGCACCCTCCAACTCCGCAAGTGATATACCCACGGACTCGCGTTCAGTGCAAGCTCCAGCGAAGCTAGTATAGCGCGACTTTCCGTTACTTGTGACGGCTCGATGCTCGGGAACGATGCAGAGCGTCCTTCTGGTAATGCTCTACATGCAACTATTTGCGGTCAGGAGAGGTCGTTCAGGTTCAAAGTGCCAATTCGACGATCAGATCGATTTCAGACCAAAGCCTCACTGCAGGCAGGTTCAAATCCAGGGAGTTTCAAAACTGACTTCGAGCCAAGAAATCCGTTCACCCGGGTTGGATGACTCCCATAACTTAGAAAAACATGCGTAAGAACTCAACCACCACACTCGATTGCAACCAGCGCAACGGGCCCTTTATCGATTCCTTCATCGAACGAGCTGCTTTGGTTCTTCGGGAGAAGAATCTCAGGTTCACCAAGCAGAGAAGAGACATCCTGATCTGCCTGGCAGAGTCAAAGAAGCCGATGAAGCCGTACGCGATCCACGAAAAGATCGAGGCAGACGGCGGAACTGCGGACGTCGTGACCGTATATCGCTCTTTGGAAGCTCTAGAACAAGCTGGGCTTTGCCACCACGTGCGCACCGTTAACGGCTATATCGCCTGCACGCTGGCGTTACACGACCCGAGCGAGGCCGTGTACTTCATTTGCTCACGTTGCGATTGTGTTGTGGAGCAACCTTGCCCTTCGGAGCAAAGCAACATGTTGAAATCTCTCTCCAAGGACGAGGGCTTCAATCACGAGCTCGTAAGGATTGAAGTCATCGGAGTCTGCTCCCACTGCCAGCCCGTTGCAGCATAAAGCACGAGCCCCTTCTGCCAGTTCAGGCAGAAGGGGCTCTAAGGTCAGTTTCTGAGACTGCTTACAAGCGAACAGACTTTGTGAAGGTCTCGACACCCTGCTCGGTGTACCGAACGAAGGTGACCATGACCGTTTCGCCGACTCTCAACGAGCCAATTCGGTTCACCAGATCTTGAGCGGAGCGGATTTCTGTATCACCGACTCGCACGATCACATCACCGACCTCAATGCCGATGTTTGCGGCGATCGAATCCGGGACGACCGCATTAACATAGGCACCGTTAACGTTGCCTGGGATGCTGCGCTGGTTTCGAATGGTCTCGTCCAGGTTCTGCAGAGAGACACCGAGTCTCGGTCGCTCTACATTCTCACCCTGCCGGCGGTTGTCTTGGCGACCTTCCGGTGCCTGGTCGCGGAAGAAATCGCGGAACTGATCTCGGAATTGTGGCGGAATCTGCTCCAGCATGCCATCCGAGCCAGGGTTACCAGGCTGAACTCGCTGGGGACCTCGGTTCTGGGCGAGGTCTCGCGGTACTTCGGAAAGCCGAGCCTTTACGGTTATGCGCTGATTGTTGCGAAGCAATTCGACATCGACTTCAGAGTTCGGTGGGAACTTGAGCATCGAGTTTCGGACATCCTGCTGGTCGACGACCTGCTGGTCCCCAATTCGCACGATGATATCGTCCGCTTGGATTCCAGCTCGTGCCGAAGGCGTGTTTGGCTCCACCTGAACCACTCTCGCTCCACCCTGCAGGTTGAGCTTGGACTGCTCATATGGCTTAAGGGACTCAGGAATCAGTCCCAAGTAGCTGCGAGTAATTTTTCCGTTCTGGATCAAAAGATCCGAAACGAATCGGGCGAGGTTACTGGGAATGGCAAAGCCGATTCCCTGGTTGCCACCGCTTACAGAGAAGATGGCGCTGTTGATGCCAATAACTTCGCCGTTCACGTTGATGAGCGGGCCACCTGAATTACCCATGTTGATGGGCGTGTCGGTCTGAATTAGGTCGCTGTAGAACCGCTGGTTGGCACCCATCATGTCTCCGGCGACATTCTGCCTGCCGAGAGCGCTGACGTGACCCAGCGTTACGCTGTTTTCAAATCCAAAAGGAGAACCAATCGCCATAGCGATCTGACCAGGGCGAACCGTGCGGCTATCCGCAAAGCGGGCTGGCTTCAGACCTGTAGCGTCGATCTTGACGACTGCCAAGTCGAGGGTGGTGTCATCCGATGCGGTAACCCGTCCCTGAAATTCTCTTCCATCGCTGGTCACGACGGTTACGTTGCTGAAACCGTCCACAACGTGGGCGTTGGTAATGATCCAGCCATCTTCACGGTAAATGACACCCGTGCCCTGGCTTCCTCGGGGACCTTCGAGCATTCCGCCTTGGCCTCTCTCGGTTCCTCTGTTGGCGCGAATGTGCACTACGGAGGGGGTCATATATTCGGCGAGATTCGCTGTAGCTTGGTCAAGGTCACGAAGAACCGACATCGACTGCTCATTCAACGTTGAGACTGGCTGCATTACCGGCGCCGGTGACTGGAACAGAGCATCTGCTGCTGGAACGCGCAGATTCCCCTGCTGCAATGTTGCCGCCAGAGCGACGCCGCCAATAACGAGGCATGAAGCTACGCCCCAGCTAATCGGATTGGTTGCGAGGGTTTTGAAGTTTGGCATGTTGTTCCTTTTCTTGGTAATTCCTACGCGGAACCAAAGGTTCCTGCTACCAGCGAGAACAAAAGGCAGAATCAGTCAAGTTCCACAACCAGCACTACGAGGTCCGAAAGACCCGCGCCACGGAAGGATTCCAATATGCGGCGAAGTACTGGCTCAGGAAGATCGCCCACGATTCTCAACTGGACGCCTTGCCGGCTTGTCTCGGCGGTGTTGCCAATGACTTGTACGCTGGGCTGGCCCTGATTCGAGCTAGACCACTGATAGACGGTTGCCCGCGAAAGTCCATCAGAGATTCGATATGCAACCATATTTGATCGCCCAATGCGAACCACGTGCTCGAAGTCAACTTCGAAGCCGAACGGCAGCGCTTGGGGCCTAAGGGGCCTAAAACCGGCATTTGAGCCATCAGGTCGTCTCATCTCCGGCGCGCGGACGACCTTGCCCTGTCGATTTGCAGGAACGTTCGGATCGAACCGCACTGGGCTAATCTCGCGCGGATAGCTGACGGTAAGCGTGTCGAGCGTTCGCACCGGACGGCCATTTACGACCTGTTCTTGTCTCAGAACCGCATGGTTGCGTTGGTCAATGCCGAAACGACGCTGTGGAAGCTCTGAGTGCCTCGGTGTTGCGACGATAACTACGGCGCGCCGACCTGCGACTCGGGTTTCACCAGCAATGTCCAACGCGTAATTGCGAAGGATCCGGTTCATTCTCTGGTCGATTGGCGGCTCAAACTGTTGCGGGGATGGATGGGTTACCGAAAATTGCTTATCCGGGAAGAACGTAACCCAGATTTCGCCGTTGTCGATCGTGACGATTCCCTGGCTACAGATGGGCTGTAGGGTCTCCGTACGAATCGATCCATCACCGGATTGTTCGACCATGATCCGCACCTCGGGTGCGTTAACAGAAGGTCGCCGGTTCTGCACAGCGCTCATTCGAACTTTGCCTGAAGATTCTATCGCATTCCGCAGCACACCCGCCGCCCTGGCCTGGTTCGATTGTGCGGGGGCAAGTGCGACGGCAAGAGCCATCGCAGAGCCGAGAATCCCGATCGTGAGCAGTGTGCGGGTCATCTTCGATAAATAACCGGAGTTACCCCGGCAGATGCCGAGAGCGGGTCACCGCCGCCCAAGAAGGCAGCATCCTGGAAAAGTTCGTCAACAGCTCTCTCATTCTCTGCTGTTTGCAGCTTGAGCGTGTTTTGGTTGAAGGTGTAACCAACCGCCATAACCACGAGGATGGCGATGCTAGCAGCCGCCCAAGTCGTTCGTCTAAAGCCGGTTACCGAAACGGACTTCGGCTTCCCGCCTGACTTTGCCATCTCGATGATTCGGTCTTCTGCAGCAAGCAGGGCTTCGCACTCTTGCGCTCCGTAACCAATCAAGGCACCCTTAAGCTTCTTGGCTTGCCGGTAGATCGCCGCGTATTCCGAATTCTCCTCAATCATTCGGCGCATCCAGAGCATCTCTTCGCCGCTTAGTTCTGCGTCCAGATAGGAGTCGATCATTCGCTCAAAGCGGTTCATGCCCATTCGGTTTGCTCCTCGCTGTACTGGGGAAAGGCGGCAGAAAGTTGCCGTCTGAGATGCATCCTTCCTCGGTGAATCCGAGAGCGGACAGTGCCAATCGAGGTGCCCATTATCTCGGCGACCTCTTCATAAGAGTAACCCTCCACATCTGCCAAAAGAACGGCGGTTCTGAATTCGGGTCGTAAATCTTGGAGTGCCTGGTGGATCTCCGGCTCAAGCTGTGTCTCCATCGCCACAGCTTCGGGGCCTTTGTCAACGGTGGGGATTGCGTAGGTGGAGTCCTCCGTAGGACCACCACTATACATGCTCGTTGTTTTGAGCTTGCCGTGGCGCCGAATCTGGTCGATATGAGTGTTAGTGATGATTCGGTAAAGCCAACTGGTAAATGGCAATGAACGATCGTATCGGTGGAAAAACCGGAAAGCGCGAAGGAATGCTTCTTGCACCAGGTCTTCGGCTTCGGCGGAGTTTCCCGTCAGGCGAAAAGCAAAGCTAGCTGCCTGACGATACGAGGAGCGCAGTAACTGCTCAAACTCAGCTTCGCTGGTTACTGCTTTCCTGGAAAATATCGCCGTAATGGAATCAATCATGAAGTTGCCTGTGGTTCCTGAAGGTTTACGCTGCTATGTGGCTGAGGAGTTCCACTCCGGTCGGCGCTACAGCGCAAAGCCATCTCTATAACAGGAGTTTACTGAACATCGCGTCCATTTGCACCCCGCTGCTAGCATTTTGAAGCAGAAACTGGTGTGTTCGGAGCACTAACTGCAGTTCTTTCGGCCGCTCTGGGTACAGAGTCCTGTAGGCGTTGGAGAACAGCGCGAGCCGGTCGATGCGGAGCTCCCTTACGCCACGCTCATTGGCATCTGACCCTAGCTTAGTCAACTCTTCGAATCTCTCTGATAGCTCCAGTACCCTGCCGGGTCTTTTCTCGCCGCAGTCCTTCGCCAGGTGCCAGATCGCTTCCGCGAGTTCCCTGTCCGTCTTCATTCGCTCCGAGATGAGCGGTGCTCCCAGAGAAAGCGCGGTCACCCACTCTTCCTCGTCCTCGCTTCTCTCGTAGGAGCAGGCCAGCAAAAGGCACCGGCTTCGAATGGTGGAAAGAACCTTGCCGAAATGGTAGGTAGTGAGAACAAACCGAGCGTAAGTCGGAGGCTCTTCCAGTGTCTTCAGCAGGGCATTCGCCGCTCGGGAGCTGAGTCGGTCCACCTCCTCAAAAACGCAAACCTTGAACGGCCGCTTAACTGGCGGTGTGCGCAGAAAGGTGCTCAGAGGGATCACGTTTTCCGAGTCGCCTTCGCCGCTGGTATCGGACCCTTCTACGATGGCACCTAACTTGATCCGATTCCCAGCACCGGAAGGGCAAACCCGTTGGTAATCGATCCCACTGGCCTCTGCAGTAGCTGGGTCGCCAGTACCCAGCCAGAAACTTGCCAGCACCAGCGCCTTCGGACAAACCTCGCTGCCCGGAGCCCCATAGAGCATCACGGCGTGCACATTGGAGCCCGCCAGAAGCTCGAGATTCGGTTTAGAACCGCTCGAACTGCTCGACATCGAGGATGAACATGACTGCCCCGCCGACTGGAACCTTGACCGGGTTGGGAATAAAGGACTCCTGGGGGCTGGTTTCTATCGGCGCAACGTTGACCACCTGTTCTCGCGCCTGACAGTGGCGCGAGACGATGTCCTTTATCGCCGGTATTTCTTCGTCTTCTAGACCTACGAAAAACGAGCAGTTCCCCCGCTGCAAAAAGCCGCCGGTCGAACGCATCATCGTGAACTTGAAGCCTGCTTTGACGAATTCATCGGTGATCTTGCCCCGATCCCGATCTTGTACGATGCAAATTGCGAGTTTCAACTCTTCTGTGAGTATAGCGCGAAGGTTTACTCGCTAGAGTTGAAACTCTCTGCCAACCTGGCCGTTAGACACAGCAACCATCGCGGGCTGCGGAGCCTTTTGAGCCATCTGGCTGTACTTGTTGCGCATCCACATGGAAAGACCCACGAACGCGGTGAACGCCATCATCAAGTCATCGGTCCAGCCGAGAACCGGGATAACGTCCGGAATTATGTCGATAGGCGAAAACACATAAGCAAGCGCGAGGATGGGAACCCAAATCGCAGTCTTGCGAGTCGCGGGGCTCTTCATCATCTCGAGCCAGAGCGAGATTGCGCCGATATGCACCTTATGCTTCATGTCACTATCTCAAACGCTTTCTGTTTCAAAAGGGTTCTATCTCGGATCAGTTGCCGTGCCGAAGCTAGGACCAAGTTCGTCGGCACGTCTTCAGGACTTGCCGAAACCTTGAGGGCAATGTTCTTATCTCCGTATGGACGGTAATGAGCTGGATTCATCGGACCGAAGATGGCAACAGTGGGCGTCCCGAACGCTGCCGCTATGTGACCGGCGCCAGTATCTGCCCCCAAGTGGATCTCTGCTCGTGCCAGCAACTCGCAGGATTCTCGCAGGTTCAACTTTCCAACTAAGTTTATGCATCGGTCTGAGGCAGGCTGCGGGTCTTTCGAAAAGCCGTTGAGGACAACCTGGAGCCCCATCTCTCGAAGCTCATCAATCACCACCTCCCACTTCTGTTCAGGGTATCGCTTATAGGCATCCCGCCCTCCTGCGCTAATCACGGCGTAAGGTCGATTTCTTTTGATGCCGAAGCGCTCCAGGTCAAGTTGCTCAGTTCTCGGCAGCATCGGACGCTCGGGTAAAGGAGCATCGAAGGCTACTCGGATTACGGAGTGGAATCGTTCCACCCAGTGCCCTTCGGTAGCCGCTTGAGGAGGCGCAGGCAAGAGCACTTTTGAAACCGGATCCTTTCGCTGAAGCGCGAAAGTCTTGCACGCACGCGCCGCTCTGGTAGCGATCGCAGTCTTGGCTTGGCCATGTAGATCAAACGCATAGTCGAACCGGAAGCCACGAATACGGCGACACAGGAGGAGAAAGTCGAGCTGAGCAGCTGCATACCGCTTCTGCTGTCTCAATCGGTCTCGGTTGCACACCCAAGTGTCAGTCGCCAGTTCTGGCGAGCTGATGATGTCCTTGCTGGAAGACTCCACCACCCAAACTATGGTCGCTTCCGGGACCGCCTGCCGCAACGCGGTGACTGCGTACGATGCCATTACGCAGTCACCGATTTTCCCGTACCGGCAGATCAGGATTCTCGGTGCGCTAGCGCTTGTTGAACCCTGCTTCATCCAAGAACTGTTTCAGGACGTGCCTGCCTGTAAGGTGGTGTTCATCGACCCTGATGCCTGATCGCTGTGACCAAGGCCCCGGGTTTTTCATCTGCTCCCGCACATAGAATTCGCTCATCCGGGCATCGTACTCCTCAATCGGAACATCTTCTCGGTACCTCTCTTCAAACCAAACCGCTTCCTGCCTAAGCCTTGGTTTGATCTTTGGGTCAGCGGTCTCGACCGGATAACCCAACGTAAGCCCAAAGATTCCGAACACTCCTGGTGGCAGCTCGAAAAGTTCTGCGACCTGATACGGGTTGTTGCGGAGCGCCCCAATGTAGCAAGCACCAATCCCCAAGTGCTCGGCGGCACAAACGAGCCGCTCTGCAGCTAGGGCGGCGTCGACAACCGCCATGATGAAGAATTCCATGTAATCGAGCCCATTGGGGTCCACTCCAGCCACTTTTGCTGCCTTTCGCAATCGGTGATGGTCCGCAAAAAAGGCGAGAAACCAGGGTGCGTTTGCCACTTGGTGTTGCTCTGCGGTTAGTTCAAACACCCGCTTCCGGTTCTCTGGGTCTCGAACGCTGATCACCGACCACAGTTGAAGGTTGCTGCTGGTGGAAGCGCTCTGCGCCGCCGCCATCAGTGCTCGCATCGTGTCGTCGTCGATCGCCTTGTCCGAATACCTGCGTACAGAGCGATGGGTGAGAAACGTTTCTATGAGGGAGGCGATTTCAGGAGGTTCGTCGATTCCGTATCGAGCCAACCAACTCACTTTCGCGTTCTCTTCAAAGATCACGGTAGTAGGTACGTTTGGGTGGACCCGGTAAGGAGCGGACCTAGAACATTCCGCTACCGCTGAGCATCCCGCCGCCAAAGTCGGATTTAACTTCAAACCACTTTCGAACACCATAGCGCTCGCAAATATTGAAGATCATGGCGTCCGTTCGAACGGCCGGCTTGTCGATCCGCTCGGAGGATTGACCCTGCATCGCCATCAAGGCACTAATGGCGGCCTGTGGATCTTGCTCCGCGCGCTCTAATTGTCGAAGAAGTTCTCCGACCATCTGACCGGTGTTCCTGAGCACTAGGTGGTATTCGCTCGCTATTGGCTGGCATTCTTGGGGAGGGGGAACAGAAGCGAAGAATCGATCAAGTTCAGTCCAGGTCGCTTGAATCTGGCGGAAGTCTGTCTTGACCTGGCTCGCCTCGCGCTCGTAGTTCGGACGGCTCTCACCGAACGGATCATCCATCAGATCCTGCATCCTGCCTGCTCCCGACCGGAGGACTGCCATGGTGATCATTGCCCCTGAAAGTTGCTCGCGGGTCAGTGCCTGGCGGCGCTGCTCCGTTATTCGCAGATGTTCCAACCAATTCCGAACGTCTTCCGGCATCGATGTTGCGTTGCTGGGTGGCGGAGCGGCTGGCGCGCTTGCGCGCTGAATTGGTGCTGGCTGCTGGCCTTGGCCAACCAACAGATCGGACTCGGGCGCCGTTCCCTCTGCCTGAAGCAGATCAGAGTTTGGTGAGTGGTTGACGTTCAGAATCCCTGAATAACCGAGCGCCAGAATGGCGCCGATCGCCAGCGCCAGTACGGCTATCAGGGCGCCAGCGGCAATCAGTTTCCCACTCGGGCGGCTTCCGGAGTCGTGCACCGGCGTGCCGCAATGAAAGCACACAGGCGCGGTGCTGGGAAGTTCAGTACGGCAATTTTTGCAAACTCTCATGGCTCCGATGGGTTAAACGCTACTGCAATTATAAACGTTCTCGCCTGTTTACTCTTCAGTAGTAGAGACTGTAAACTCGGGTTTGCAGTTCCGCGGGAGTGGATAAGTGCCGGTGTGCTTCTCGGTCTTCAAAACCGATGTGTCCTGTTAACAGGGCTGGTGGGTTCGATTCCCACCCATTCCCGCCAAGTGAACGAACCCTTGTTTTCACTTTAGCCCATAAGTGAAAATTGCGACTGACTTACGAACCTGTGAGTGACTCGGAGGATGAAATGGCAATTGGACTTTGGCGTGGCCGCGGCTAGCGCCGCATTTGCGAGCCAGAGGCTCGCGTACGTAGGGGCGGCTCTTCGAGCTTGAGAATGCTCGTTGTCATCCCTCCGCCTCTTCTGTATGGTTTCACGACATTCTTTACACTTTGTGTCATGACATCCTTTACACCTTGAAGTCCTCCAAGTAGCCGACCGTTCTCTCCATATAGACCACTTTGAGATCGTGGTCGCCCTCGGCAAGGATGACCCGCTCACCACGGAGTCCTTTGCCTAGCTTGTACCGGTTCCCTTTGTGGCTGATGTTGCCCCAGTTGTCCACCTTGCGTGTGAGTACGCCTTCGGGGATCTCGTGTTCTGGAAGCTTGTCGGGCCTTCTTCGTTCTGAGAGCTTGTACAAGGTCCCTGGAGTTCGCATGCCCAGGGCCTCGTGGGGTCTTTCCCAGTTGTAGCGCACCCGGAACTCCTCATAGACTTTGCTGGCCAGTTCCGCACTTTGCTGGCGCAGTTCCGCGCCCAGTTCCAATTGGGCGGCGCGGTGGAACCGCTCGACCTTGCCTTGGGTCTGGGGGTGTCCCACCCGGCAATAGGAGGTGCTCACGCCGAGTCTCCAGAGCCTCACCTGAAGCGTACTCGGCAACCGGGTTGCTCCAGCGCGAAACGCAGTACCGTTGTCAGAGAGGATGCGAGCAGGAAGACCGTATTCACCGAACACGCTCCACAAAGCCTCCCAGAGAACCTCTACCGACTGGTTGGCAATCGGAAGAAAGCCCAGGCAAAACCGAGTCGAGTCATCGACCAGAGAAAGGACCTCGTAGTCCCGCCTCGGTCCTTTGAGCCCCTTGAAGTCAGCCTGCCAAAGGTCGTTGGAGAAGGGGTGCTCGAAGCTGTTAACTGCTTCGGTGCTGCCGGGCGAGCGGCAGCTCAGATGATTCCTCATCAGGATCCGGTTGGCAGTGCTGAGCGATATCGGAGGGCTGTCTCCCCAAAGCCAGACCAGCAGCTTCTTGGCACCCCAGTACGGTCGCTTCTGCTTGGCGGCAAGCAACCGCGCAACATGCTCCTGACTGGTTGCACCCGGACTGGTGTGAGGTCTTCGGCTCTTCTCATGCAACTCGGCAAGACCAACCTCTTTGGCTCTGCTTACCCAAAGACCTGCGGTGACGCGGCTCACGCCAAACCGCCTGGCTGCCTCGCTCAGTGAAACTCCCTCTTCGATGACGAGCCGTGCTAGCCCACGTCTTTGATCCATTTTCGTGTATTCCCTAAACCCCATTGCATAGCTGTTCTACTGTAAAGGATGTCATGACACATCCTGTAAAGGATCTGCTGACACCGAACACTTTCAGGTGGAGGGTACCTGGTGTTCACAATGGTGTGTACCTTACAAAGGAATCGAACAGGTCTTGTTCATATGACCACGACTTTCTACGGCAAGTCATTTATTCTCAGCATTTTGCCTCCGAGAAGTTCGAGTTTTAAACCCTCCACCACTCGGCGGAGGGACGAGACGCATAGTTCCAACTTCCTACAGAACCTGGCAGATCTGCTCATCTGCGTGACGTTCTTTAATCTGCTCGTGGTTTCCGTCTGCTTGAGAATTCGGAAGCCCAAAACAACATGGTGGTCACCTTTCGGAGAACCCGTCACCCTGCATTCCATCGGCATAAGAGGGCAGAAGTTAGCAATCTTAACAGCCACATGGCCAGCCGTTCACTTCTAATCTGCTTGTCTGTCGGATTCCATTGCTCGCTTCTGGGCCCTTTCATGTGCAAGTGGCGCGATCACCGTTGTACTCAAGCTGACCAAAGTGAACCAACCCAAAACAAACCAAAAGAGCGCATTTGTGAGTGGTGCAGTAACGCCAGCTTGTGTGCTGAACAAGAGTATAGCCGCGTACAAGCCTGAAGCAAATGGTACGATTCCGAGATTAGTAAAGCATAGGCGGTACTGAAAACTCGAAGTCGCTTTCCACCTTTTTGTGAATTCGCGTCCCAATTTGCTTACCGACAGACGCCAAGCTCCTGCCAGTAGAAGCACTAAAGCTGCGAGTACCAAAAGTTCGTAGTTGGACATAAGAACAGTACCCTACGGAAGTGGTGGTGGTGCTAGTGCCCCAGAAGAGTGTTGAATACTTTCCGGCTTGATGCCAATAAAACGGGCTTTGCAGTTTAGGTACTGTTTCCATAGTTCTTCCTCCGCCGCCTCAAAGTTGTTTTTGCATTTGTCAAGACATACGATGTATCCCATCGCACTCACCACTGCCGTTGCCCCAACCAGAATAGCAGCACCGAGTGGACCACCAGCTGCACCACCTACTACTCCGCCAATCGCGCCCGAGACCCCAGCGACCACGCCCCAAACGATTTTGCACGTTGTTTCGCAGAGCGATCTTGAATCCCTTAGCTTTCCAAGTTCGCGCTGGTAAACATCCTCACAGTCCTTAACCGAGTTTATTGGGACTTGCCATTGGCGGAACTTTAAGTCTTCGCCATTTTCGTCTTCGAATGCGTTACCAAATTGGCCAGCGAAGGGAGCGCGAGGGAGGCCGTGAGCGTCAATGACTGTGGTTCCGGTGAGACCAATGGTCGAATCGAAGCCGCTTATATCGTTTCCGAGGCCCACAAGCTGCGATTCGTCATTAATGAACTCTACACCGGTTACTCCTCTCACGAACGTTCGGTGGGTATCCCAGGTGTTTCCGCCGTTCATTGAGATCAGCGTGACCAGTTCTCCAGCGCAGCAGGCAACCCCGCATGGATACCAGTACTCCGGTTCACCTTCGGTGGTGTGGTCTTTCTTCCACCTTCGCTTGCCGTCGAAGCCGGTCTGGTATTCGAATGCGAGCTCGGTGTAGGTGCCGTAGTCTCGGGTGATGGAGGCGAGGTTGCCCGCATCATCGTACTGCAGGGTACGGGTGTATCCCGGACCGGGGTAGCTCGCCAGGGATCCGTCGGCGTGCCAGGTATAGCTGCCATCCAGCGTGGAGCCGGTAGCCGTGTCTGCCACTGCCGTCAGCCTTCCGGCATTGTCATAGGTGTAGCTCGCATCGTGCCTGACCACACCCTGATCCTTCCGATATCCCGTCGCTCTCATGGCTCTTGAGTTATACGAAGCGGACCAAGCACGAGGGTTCTGATAGAAGGAGCAAGACTGTGGGCGATCTTCGGTAGATCGCCCACGTGAGTGATTCGTGTCCACTGCTGCTCTCGGCGTCAGACTCACGGAGTCTTGGTTCGGTACTCCAGTATGAACGGTCTATCTCCGCGCTCGGCTTCTTTGAGCTGTCGCTCAAGGAGTTGCTTTTCGGTTGCGACGTTGCGTTGCAATCTACTGTTGGTGGGAAACTCGAGAGTTGCCAGTATCGCCAGGCCCTTCCTGATGTCCGGTTCAGCGTAGCTGACGTACCGTAGCGCAATGAGCGGCGCTTCTGGCGCGAGGTCGTAGGCGAGTCTCAAGAAGTGGCGGCGCAGCCAGCGTTGAGAACGGTCATTAGCGGACATTGCGTAGACGAATGCCGTGTTCGCCTGCAACGCGCGCACACTATCTCCTTGCGCGAGATACGGGCTCTGAGGGTATTGGGGACTAGAATCAAAGTTGTTGCGGACTTCGTATTCGTTCCTTGCGCGCTCGATCTGCCCACTGAACGCATAGACCATCGGCGTAAACTTAGCTTCAAACATCCCCCCCATATCGAGTACCTCAGCAGCTGCGTCCCACTGACCTTTGATGCAGTAGGCGAGAGAAAGCATGTTTCTCCCCCGAGATGCTGGGTGGTTCAAATATTCGGCGTTTCCGAGAAGAAACGCGATCGCATCGTCGACACGGGCCTGCTCGTAGAGCAAATTTTCCGCATCGTGGGCGATGGGGTGAAGATGCTGAGGCAGCTCACGAACGATAACCCCTCCTCCGGAGCTGCCGCCAGATTGTGACAAACACTGACTGGAAGCCAGCCAAAAGAGACTGGCGAATACGAAGATGGTCAAGTTGGTTGTTGTTGGTTTCATTTATCGAATTCTCCTTCGAGGTGGGTTAAAGCCGTTTATAAACGTTGACGACCAGACTGGATGGCTATCGCTGTCATTTGGCCCTCTAACGTAACTCGGCTCAATTGTTGTAATGTGATAACCGGTCCAAGTCTTGTTGAGCTGTGCAGTAAAACCCCACTCATAAACGGCAATCGGCACAGGTTTGACATTTGCACCCGGAGGGACGTACATAATGAACGCCTCGAACCTATCTGTCCAGTCGATTCTGGAATAGTACTCATGGTTCTGTCTCTGCGCGCGAACCGAAGGGGAATCGACCATAATCAAGTCTGTCATAGATCGTGCGGAGAGAGCGGGGTGCATACCGACAACAACTTGGTACTGCACCCAGTTATCTAGCTCAAGCTGGAAGCGTGCGTAACCTTCAGCTGGGACCTCCTGATCTGCATTATTGCGCCTGATATAGGGCAAATAGTATCGATCGATTAGCTGCGTATAATAGAAGAGGCCTGTAGTATTCGAGCCTTGGGTAAGCACAAACTTATCTGGAGTGATCACGTGGTTAGCTGTCCAAAAACCTTCGCCGGGATGAGATGTCCTTTCTTGACCGCTGGCGTCCAATAACTGAATTATGCTGAAGCTACCCTCCGTTGAGTAGCCGCCGTTAGTAAGTCCCTTTACAATTCCTCCATCTCCATATCGCGGGCTTGCATTGGTCGCTAGTCGCGGCACGTCTACACTAATATCTTGAACTAGCTCGCATTCGCTACCTTCTTTCCACTCGAGCTCCGTCGGCACCAATCCAGGGCCGGACGGCGGATCGCCCCCTTCCGGCTCTTCTTCTTCTTTGAGCGAGAACGTGACCTTCAACCTTATTTCTTCCTGGATGTCGCCCGATGACACGAAATATGCCTGAAGTGGATCAGTGACTCCAGGGGATGGGTTCATGTCGCTCTGCTCGAGACGCTTTACCTCACCTACCCCTCCTGCCTGAGCGATATAGTCCTTGAACAGATTTGCTTCGGGCAAATTGACCCACTCGATGTCGATAACGGTCTCCTCGCCTATTCCCTGGCGGGTCATCTGGAACCTGGCATCCAGATTCTGCCCGACCAGGATTTCCCGTCTGCTCTCGGTGATAAAGTCGCCGCTCTCCACTTCTATGGGTAGCGCGCCTTCCAGGCGAAGGAAGAGGGGCACCAGTCTGTAAGAGTAGTTCAGCTGCACTCTTTGGGGCTTGGTCTCCCCCGCCGGATAAGTGACCGAGGCATGCGGGCTCAGCGAGAACGAGATTCTCCCATCAGAGACTTCAAACACCTGGTAGAGACGCTTTGATGAGAGCCTTTCCGGCCCGTCCGGGGGCACCTGAGCATCCAGATCGGTATCGACGCTTGGGGCAGTGCCCGAGGCATACACGGTCACTTCCTGTATCACTACCACATGGGTGCACTCGTGCACCTTGCCGATGAGTGTCTTGTCTCCTCTTTTGGGGAAAACCCATTTGGCGTTTACACTGACCTCACCCGAAAGCGACAGTGTTCCTTCGGTTTCACTTTCACCTGATTCGAAACCAATATACAACGTGTGGCTCACGAATCCACCGTCGTTCTCGGTAGCATGCGAATAACTGGAGATTTCTCCATTTTCGTTTATCGTTCCTCCTGAAGCATTGACCTCGAAGTGACCATAAGACGCTTGAGATGCTCCGGCGCTACAGATTAGGAGGCCAGCGACAAAAAGCAGGGTCGCAAGCAGACCGAGCGAACCCTTAAGCTTGTGGATTAGCGGGGGGGGGGGTAGAGCGTTTCGAGCGGCTCTTGGATGAGGCGCGCTCTTCTATGAGGTCGATGCCACCTCGGGTGGCGAGGGCGATAGAGGGAGCGATCAGAGCTACACTGCTGAGCGCTGCGACGAGTAAGTGAGTACTGATTTTAACTTTCTGTTAACCTTTTGTGTTTTCGGCATTCGTCGTCCGAATTGTAACCTTCGCTGTTTGGCTCTCCTTCGTTCTAGAGCCTTACGGTTTCTAGTTCCAGTTTAGACAGAACCCCAGCACCGAAGCTGGTGTCCTGAAAGCTATTGTACACACTTTCTGCGGGACGTGTGTTAAGATCCGGTTAAGTAAGGAAAAAGTCCTATGGTGTTCAGGTCGGTGCATGCCATCAGCACCAGCCGAAAGAGTGCACGGTGAACCTGCACCTGGTGGGTGTCCGTGGGGACATTCACGGTGGGGCTGGTTCAATTGGCGCGACTGGTTAGAGGGAGTGTCCCTCGGAAGATTCAGTTGCCGGGCACCATGAGTCGTACGAAAAACGACGACATTCGGAGGGAGGTCGGGAGCGCGAGCCTCCGGCTCGCTAATGCGGCGGCAGCCGCGATCAATCGCCAGAGTCCTTGCATCCCATACTCTTTGGATGGTTCCCAATTAGTGGGTGCCCGGGGGACATTCGCGGTGAGGCCAATTCGGTCGGCATGGCTGATCGGAGCGAATTTCCCCCGGAAGATCCAGTTGCCGAAGATCCTTCAGACGGCAAAACGACCTCATCGGATAAGAACGGCAGCGTTTCGATCGACTTTGCGCCCTTTGCGTCCTTTGCGTGAGACAGAGCAGCCTGGCAATAGCCTTAGAGGTGGAAAGCAAACGACCAATCTCCTCTGAAACAAAAGCCAACTAAAGGCGATAGCTCTTCGGCTTCGCTCAGAGGCTTTCGAGCCCAATCAGCTGATTGGTTTCACGCAAAGGACGCAAAGTCGCTCGAAAGCTGAACTGCCCTGTCCGCAGTCGTGATCTCGCTGTTTCCACAAGTGAAAATAACGGGCGTTCGGCGAACCCGAGAAACTACTCTTGATCGTAAATTGTCAGCGAGCCGACTTCCAGGTTTCGGACCTTCAAGTGGTCGATCGTAGCGCGGCCGAGCCGCATTTGCCGGACTTTGAGGGCGCCGATTGCCACTGTACCGAGCGCGAGTGCTCCCAAAGCGAGCGCGCCGACGGCGAGTGCGCCAACGGAGCTAGAGCCAGTGAACCGAAAGTCCTTGTGAACCTCGATCTGGGTTTTCGTTGGCTTGTTGTGATCCATGATACAGATATTCTATTACTCCGGAGTCAATCTACGCATTGCGTAGTATAAGGAAGAATGTCGTTCGCAACAATTGAAGAAGCCCTGGAGGAATTTGCCAAGGGCAAAATGCTGGTCGTGGTCGATGATCCAGACCGCGAAAACGAGGGAGACCTCATCATGGCGGGCGAGTTCTGCACCCCCGAGGCAATGAACTTCATGATTCGCTTCGGGCGCGGGATTCCCTGTGTCTCGACTTCAGAAAAGCGGCTTCAACAGCTGAACATCCCAATGATGACCAAGGCGAACACCGCCAGGCTGGGAACTGCCATGGGGGAAACGGTGGACGCTGTGGAAGGGACCACCACCGGAGTCAGCGCGTTCGATAGAGCCAAAACCGTCGAGGTGTTTTGCAACGATAGTTCCAAGCCAGAGGACCTGGCGCGCCCCGGCCACATCATCCCGCTGCGGGCAGAAGAAGGTGGCGTTCTGCGCCGGCCAGGGCACACCGAGGCAACAGTTGATCTTTGCCTCCTCTCCGGGCTGAAGCCTGTAGGTGTGCTGTGCGAGATCGTAGACGAAGACGGCCGAATGATGCGGCTTCCGTCATTGATCAAGTTCGCTGAAACTCATGGCCTGAAGCTCATCACGATCGCTGACCTCATCGCCTACCGGCGGAAGAACGAGAGGCTCATCAAGCGGGTGGCTGGCCCAATCGACTTTCCCACCCAATACGGTCACTTCCTGCTCTATGCCTACGAGACACCGATAGAACAGCACCCCTATCTTGCCATCGTAAAGGGCGACGTATGCACGGAAGATCCGGTCCTGACCCGAGTTCACTCAAGCTGCCTCACGGGCGATCTGATGGGGTCCTTAAGGTGCGATTGCGGGGACCAGCTCAAGATGGCGCTCGAGCAGATTGAGGCAGAAGGACGCGGAGTGGTTCTCTACATCGCTCAAGAGGGTCGCGGAATCGGGATCCTCAACAAACTGCGCGCTTACGAGTTGCAAGATCAAGGGCTGGACACAGTTGAGGCGAACATCGCTCTCGGCTTCAAGCCCGATCTTCGCGACTACGGCCTAGGTGCACAAGTTCTAGCCGATTTGGGACTCAGGAAGTTGCGGCTGCTTACCAACAACCCTTCAAAGCGGGCCGCGCTCGAAGGGTATGGGCTAGAAATTGTGGAGTACGTGCCGATCGTCGCTCAACCAACGGCCGAGCGCGAAAACTATATGCGAACCAAGAAGGAGCGCATGGGTCACAGGCTGCCTTAGACGCCTTTAGCCGACGGTGTAGCGAGGGGAAGTAGCCGACGGGCTTTTGCCCTTGACTACCGATTCGATGGTCTGGCCTAACCGGCGGCTAATCGCGCCCTTGTCCCAGATCTTGAAGTAACCCGAACCACCGATTGCCAGTGAATTAGGCATCGCGACCGAGTAGATCCGGTTCGGGTCAAGCCTCGAACCGTTGACTTCCACCGAGGTGATTCTGCTTCCAGAAGGCCGCGCCGGATCGAAAGTGACGGTGAGACCGCTCACCTGGAGGAATGCGCTGTTGTTCTGCGGGAACAGAGCGACGGAGCGCTCGAGGGCTTCCTGGATTTGGCTTCCACGCAGCGACGAGACCACAATCTCATCTTCCGGAAAGTCCAGCGCTTCTGCCAGATCATTGCCGGAATAGTTGGTCTTGATCACCCCAGAGGTGATAAAGGCGACCTCAGATCCGGCAGCCGAGCGAATTTCATCCGCGATGCTTTGCCCAACCGGGTTCGCTGCCGTTCGAACGTCCTGCGCAAAACCAACGGCGCAGGCGAGAACGACGCCCAACAGAAAAACAACTCTTGTCATTGTAGTAGCAAAAGTAAGACCCACGAGCCGCTATAACGTTTCGTGGGTCAATGCGACGGTAGGACCTTTAGTCTTCGATCTTGACGCCCATAGAACGGGCGGATCCTGCGACGATCAACATTGCGCTTTCTTCATCCAGCGCATTGAGGTCCTTCATTTTCAGCTGCGCGATCTCGCGCAATTTTTCCTTAGAGATGGTCGCCACCGTTTCGGTCTTCGGGTTGCCAGCGCCCTTGTCGATACCCGCCGCGCGCTTGATCAGATCCGATACGAGCGGCTGCTTGACGACGAATGTGTAGGAGCGGTCTTCAAAAACCGTGATCTCCACCGGCAGTACATATCCCATCTGGGAAGCGGTCTGCTCATTGAACTTCTTGAGAAACTCCATCATGTTCACGCCTGCCTGACCCAATGCGGGACCGACTGGCGGCGCCGGCGTTCCCTTTCCTGCCGGGATGTTCAACTTGATGTTTCCTGTAACTTTCTTTGCCATGGTTCCAAAATCTGCCCAGATGCGAGCCTCAAGCGTGGCGATTCACTTTGCACACGGTTGTGACCAGGCAGGCGTTGGGAAGCTCAACAGCCTCTGGAGCTAAGGGTTCAGTTTACCTTTTAGTACCCCCACCGAAAATCGGCTGCCGAGACAAGCTCAGCAACCGACAATTTCTGGTTCTTTTCCGCTATCGATCGGTCTACAAATCAGACTCGAACCGGACTACCCGAACCGCGCCTTCAGCACCAGGCACCAGTACTGTTCCAAAGGTGCGAACGGTCTTCGGAACGTCGGAGACGAACCAGCTGTACTCCTCTGATCCCGCTTGGAACCTTTGGAAAACGTTCCATCCACTTCCGGTGTTGATGTAGCTTGTTGCCGAAGTCTCGGTTACCTCGATCTGGACTCCAATGCGGAAGTCAGGATCGACTCCGCGGGACTCCATCCGGCTCGGTCTCGGCGCGCGGGAAGTGCTCCGAACCTTCAGCCGAGTATCGACGCCGGTTGCCTGGAATCCAAACCCGTTGGGCGCGAACCGATCACCAAAGAGGGTGTAAGTCGTGCCATCCTGGGCTTCGACAACAATTCCAAACCGCATTTCAGAACCACCAGCTGCCCAGTCCCAAGCCGGGACGCCTTCGGCATAAACACCCCAATTGTTGCGGGTTGTCGCTTCAATTTCTATTTCTGGGGCTACCGGCTCTTCCCGCATAGTTCCTGGCGCACTCCATCCAAGCTGCTCAGTCGAGTCTTGGATCGTAACCGAAGGTCTAGAAGCGATCGAAGCCGCAGTGCGTCTGCGGTCTACAACTCCGGGCAGTACCGTCTGGGTAACGGGTCCCCAGGTTCGGGTTGGTGGCAATACGACCACGCCGCCAATTTGTGCGGGTGCGCCGATCGATGCCATTACTAGTGTCGTCAACAAAAAGCTCATTCTTTGACCTCCTTGGTAGGTTCAGACACCGATTTGGCTCAATCTGTTCGCCGCACCAGCACCAAAGTACCGGTGAGGCAAAAATCAGACCATCAAGGAGGGCTTTTCTGCGGCTGGGAGCGAGGCAAAAAACTTGTCGTAGAAATCCTTCTCCAGCTCCGCGAGCAACTCTGTCGTTCTCGCGTACCGGCTGGAGCGGATGACCAGACCGGCGTGGTACCGCTTTCGAACTCGGTAGAAGACCTCCTCCATTTCGTATTGATCCATGTCGGGTTCCTCTTGGGAGGCAAGACAGGTTAGTAGCGCGGCGCTCTTCCGGCGCCCTGGCTTTACCGAGTAGGCATTTCCAGTTGCCACCGCGTACTCGAGCCGTGCCCATTCCTTCCAAAGGTTCACTCCGGATGCCGCTTCGACCAGCTCGTTGATGTGCGCGCCGCCAACCCTCGTAGAAGTCTCCAAGAACAGGAAAGTCCCGTCCTCATTTCGAATGAACTCCGTATGGGTAACCCCTTCGGTCATTCCAAAACTACTCAGCAGCTTCTCAAGCGTTTCTGCTAGTTCCTTTTCCGTCTTGTCTGCCTTTTTGAGGGTCCGGCTGGTGAAGACTCGCCCTTCGTGGAACACCTCCATCGGAGGGATTCCGTATTCCGAGGCAACGGAAAACTGCAGTTTGCCGCCAAACATGATCCCGTCCACGTGGAAGACCTGTCCGGGGACGAATTTCTCCACCAAGTACTGAATCCGGTCATCGCCCATGGCATAAATCTGCTCCAGGAGTGCATCGGCGCTTTCGAATTTCTTGATACCGATAGCATTCGCCTTGTCTCGAGGCTTGAGGAGCCAGGGACCTTCGTTTTGCTCGCAAAAGCTGAGAATCTCCGAGAAGTTAAAGCACCCAATGTATACGGGAACTGGAATCTGGTGACGCTCTGCCTCAACCCGCATCGCAAGCTTGTCCCTAAACCTGCGGGAAACCGAACAGTTCATGCCCGGTATAGCGAACTGCTCTCGAATTGCCGCCGCCTTCTCCACATCGAAATCATCCAGGGGCACCACACGGTCAAACTTCCGCTCCTGCAGCAAGTAGCCAACGCCCTTCAAAAGGTCCTCTTGCTTCCATTCCCTCTCTTGGTCCGGGAACTCCAAAACTTCGTCGTAACACTCCTTGGGCCAAGCCGAAAGGTCGCCGGAGAGCGACACGATTAACGTCACCCGCGCACCCAACTCTCTCAGTTCCTTCAGAAAGTCATAGCCCTTCTCGTAGCTGGCGATACAAAGGAAATGCGGGTTTGAATTAGCCATCGTGGTAGGACAAGTTTATTCTGCTACGAGGGTTTTGCACCGGAGTGTCAGCGAAGCCGCCCGGAACCCGGCAAGGTTTACTTACCCCGAGATGAAGAGGACTTCGGGAGTTTATGCCTGCCACCATGGAGTCGAACTGGGATTCGACCTGTTCCACCCCGAGTCAGGTGAAACGCCCCCTCTAGTGGTCTGTCTGCACGGAGGTGGATGGATCAGCGGAGACCGCACGATGATGACCGACGTGTGCGTCGATCTGGCTCAAGAAGGGTTCGCCGCCGCCGCTATCGACTACCGGCTAGCCCCGCTCTTCACTTTTCCGGCTGCAATCGACGACGTGGAGGCGTTCATCCATTTCGCTCGGTCCAATGCTGAGACCTTGAACTTCGACGCTCGAAGAGTGGCGAGCTTTGGCAACTCCGCAGGAGGGTATCTGGCGCTTATGGCAGGCATCCGGAGCGAGAGCCCATTGACAGAACTGCGCCCGATGGAGAAAGCAGACCTGATTGTCGATATCTGCGGCATAACGGATATTTCTAATCCCCAGGTGGACCACTTGCCGATTAGCTGGAGCTTTATTGAGCAGTTCATTGGCGCGCCATTCCCCGGCAACGAAAACCGATACATAGATGCCAGCCCCATCCACCATGTCTCGGCGGAAGATCCGCCAATGATGCTCATCCACGGAACCGACGACGACATTGTGCCCATCTCGCAAACCTACGATCTCGCCGCAAAGTTAGACGAGTATAAGGTGCCACACGAGGTGATGGTGCTAGAAGGTGAAGGACACTCGTTCACCTTTGAAGGCTGGCGGCAACTGTTCTCCGCTAGCGTAGACTTCATGAACCGCAACTTCCAGTTGGCGAATCGATAAAAACCTGCGAAGATCGTTAAATAGATCATTGACGCCACCCCCATTCTGGCGGGAATCTCTTAAGTCATGCGATCTCTTCTGGTTGCGCTTGCAGGTACCGGTATGGCCGCCCTGCCCGTCGCAGTCTTTGCTCCTTCCCCTGCCGTCGCTACCGTTCCCGCTTGCGGATGCCACGCCCATCAAGTGTTTGCGCTCATGCAGCCGCAATCCGGAGATGCTCCAAAAGTTTTGCACCCAAGCCAGCAGCCCGACCATGAGCGGGTTGACGCTAAGCCCCGAGAGGTGAACCTTCGAAACGTAAAAAAGATGACCTTCGGCGGTCAGAATGCCGAAGCGTACTGGAACGTGGACGGAGACCGGATCACCTATCAGGCTCGTGTTCCGGGCTACCCGGACGAGCAGATCTTCCAGATGAACGCAGATGGGTCCGAAAAGCGGCTGGTGAGCACCGGCGAAGGCAGATGCACTTGCAGCTACTTCAGCCCGGACGACTCGCACATCTACTTCAGTAGCACTCACACACGAGAGAAAGGCGCACAGCCCCCGATCGATATGAGCCAGGGTTACGTGTGGATGGTCAACCCCAACTTCTCGCTCTACCGCAGGAACCTCGCGACCGGGACCCTGGATTCGGTCATCGATACTGGAACCTACGTTGCCGAAGCGACGATTGCCCCCGATGGCAGCTTCCTGACCTTCACCGGTCTGCAGGATGGCGAGCTTGACATCTATCGTTCCAATCTAGAAGGCGGCGACATCCGAAGACTGACGAACTCAGCTGGCTACGACGGCGGCCCCTTCGTGGGCTGGTGCAGCAGCAAAATCGTGTACCGAAGAGACTCGGACAGCAGCCCCGAGTATCTCGCCGAATACCGGCGACTTCTGGACCAATTCAAGGTCCGGCCTGGCAGGCTCGAGATCTGGGTTATGGATGCAGATGGATCGAACAAGCGCCAGGTCACCAACTTGGGCGGTGCCAGTTTTGCCCCGTTCCTGCACCCGGACGGCAAGCGGATTCTGTTCAGTTCGAATTTCGAGGACCCGCGTGGAAGAGTGTTCGACCTCTACATGGTGAACATCGATGGAACAGGTCTGCGCCGCATTACCTTCCACCAGGAATTCGACAGCTTCCCCATGTTCAACAAAGAGGGCACCAAGCTGCTCTGGTCCTCGAACCGCTACAACTGGGTTCCGAGAGAGACCAATGTGTTTGTTGCTGACTGGGTTGAGGTCGATCGTGAACCGGTTGAACTTGAACCGACCGACGATGTCTGGGTCTATTCGTTCGCTGGGCCCCAGGACAGAGACCCGATCCTTAGAGTCTGGGGCGATGGCGCAACATCCCTCCCAGATGCCGAAGATACCGATACTGAACTGAGCTACAGCATGCTGAAGTTCCAGTTGCCTGATGGCGACCTGAGCCAATTTAGCGGCGCCGAGTTGGTGCTCTATGCGGTGCCGGGGCAGGATTACTCCGCCAAGCAGTTCTTGGATTATCCCATCGAAGCGTTCCTCGCTCCTACAGGCTGGAACGAAAAGAGCTGGAACTTCGACCTTGCTCCGAAGTTCATGCCGACCAAGACCTTCCTCGGCAGAAATGCTCCGGTTACCATCTCTGAAGAGCCGTTCGCGGTAATCATTCCCATCATGCTCTCTCGGCTAGAAGAGTCCAAAAGCGTGAAGAGCGACAGGACCGTGGCAATTGCCATCGGCTCGAAGCTTCCGGTCGATTCGTTCGGGCGAGAAGGGGTGTACCGGCTTTTCGGGCGCCACGCCGAGCCTAACCTTCGGCCGAAGCTGCGGCTACTTCCGTAGACTCTGAATCGCCGTTCCAAAGTTTGCGACTCGTTCTCGTGTTCAACGAGTGGTTTAGCGCCGCGCCGTACAAGAAGATTTGCGCTGCAAAGTAGAACCAGAGCAGCACGAAGATTAGCGCCGTAGCAGCCCCAAAGATCCGGCTGTAGTTGCTGAAGTTGATATAAATTCCAAACAGCGTGTTCAACACAAGAAACGACACTGCGGCGACGAACGCGCCGGGGAGAACAGATTTGAACCGCAGCTGCTTTGCAGGCAAATAGGCGTAAGTGGCAGCAATCACCCCGGATAGTAGTCCGTAGGCGAGCCCGTAGTGCAGCAGCGCCTCGACCCAAGTCGGGAAGACCAACGGCAGTTGTTCCTTCGTTGCCTCGTTGATGTTGTTGAAAACGGCAGAAAGTAGGAGCACGAAGATTGCCGCAACCTGGAAGATTATAATGACGAATGCTCTGAATGCGTTCTGGCGAATCGTGTCGACAAAATTCTCTGGTTCCGGATTGGGCAAACCTGACATGGCGTTCAGCCCTGTCTGCACCACCAGCACCACCCGCATAGCCAAAAAAATCAGGGTGATGACCGCCAAGGCGATAGCATAGGCACCCTGCGTAGCAGCATCCTGCAGCAAATTCTGAATGAATTGCCCCGCCTCAGGTCCGATGCTGTCCGCTAGCACTGCTTCGAACTTCTGGTCAACCGACCTCCGGCTGAGCCAGATTCCAGCTACACCCAAGATGATTGTAAGGAATGGCGCAACGCAAAAGATGGCGAAAAACGCCAAAGCTCCGGCGTAGCGTATGAGCCCCTCGCGGGACGCTACTTTGTGCGTTTCATAAAGAATGTCGAACAGCTTTCGGAACTTGTGAAGCACGAGGAGGCATTATGCCTTACGTCTGGGCACGCAACAGTGATTCAATTCTGCTTCCTTTGCCGTTGTAAAACAGTGACCCAACTTCGACAACTTGCTTTGCTTCGTCACGATATGAGAGAATCTGCCTGAACCGTGCATAAGCCAGCGGTGCCGCCACGCCCCTTTCCGAACCCCTTGCGCCTCGCCCTGCTTCTGCTCGGCGTTCTGGCACTGGCGGGGTTTGCCTCAGCTCAGGCACAGCAGCAAGACCCGATCACCATTCGAATGATGGCAGGCGGCGGTTGGGGCATCCCGGCAAAGGAAGCCACCGACCCTCGGTCTCTGGCGCGCCGCGCGGTTTTCGAGGCGTTTCACCGCAAGCACCCCGACATTCGGGTAGTCAACGCAGGAGGCCTCGATCTCGCAGGGCCTCGGGCAGAGAGCTTCTTCCTGATGTCGATGGCAGGGGACACCGCGCCAGACATCATCTACGTCAACTTCCGGCAGTACTACAACTACATCGAGCAAGGGTTTCTGCGGCCGCTTGACGATCTGATCGCCCGAACCCCCGGAGCGCTAGACCGCGTGCACCCAGAAATCATGGAGGTCGTCACCAGTTACGACGGCAAGATGTACGCCATGCCCTGGTTTCAGGTCGCCCAGGGCCTCTACTACCGGAAGGACCACTTCATTGAGGCCGGGCTAAACCCAAATCGGCCCCCGAAAGACTGGGACGAGTTCTACCAATACGCCCAAAAACTGGTCGAGAGCCGCCAGGGCCGCGTGGGATTTGCGTTTTCGCGCGGAGCCGGCTACCACTGGAGCAACTTCGTATGGCAGGCGGGAGGCGAGATCGTTGTTCCGGCGGGAGACGGCACCTGGAAGAGCGCGATTGACAGCCCGGAAGCTGCAACCGCCCTCGACTTCTTTCGCAAACTCACTGTAAACCGCTGGCAAACCGCTGACAGAAGGACGGCAGGCCCTGCAGCCGAAGTGACCGCCACATTCGGCCCAGATATCGCCTCCGGCAAGGTGAGCATGTGGTTCGCCTATACCAACGACATCGTTCTGAACATGTCGGACATCGACCCCAGCGTTCTTGGCTTCGGCATGATGCCGGCCGGTCCTGCTGGTCACGCGAACGAAGTCAATGCCGGCATGTGGGCGATCAACGCCTCCATCACCGATCCGGCGAAGATCGAGGCGTGCTGGAAGTTCATTCAGTACTTCGCCAGCGATGAAGCTGCACGCGTGAACACCGAGCAGTTCGTGGAGATGGGGCTGGGCCCACTCGTAAACCCCGTACTGCTGGAAAAGTTCGGCTACGAGGACCTGGCAAGCGCGGTTGATCCCGCCTTCGTGCAGGCGAACATCGATCTCTTCCGCTACGGTCATCCGGAGCCGTATGGCAGAAACGTCCAGCAGGTGTACGTGATTCTCGATGGCGCGTTGGACCGCGCCATGCTGGAACCGAACACCCCCTCCTCCGAGATTCTGGCAGCCACAGCCCGCGAGATGGATCAAAAGCTCCTCGGCTACAAACCACCGGAACAACGGGAGCGAGAGGAGTTCTGGGCGGCGATGATCGCCGGCTTTGTGGGCTTGATGCTGCTTGGGTTGATCGCCTGGGGCATCGTGCGGTGGTGGAAGGGGCGAAAGCTACCGAAAGGTCCGGAGCCGATCCCAGCCGGGCTCTCCCGCAAGCGGATCTACACCATCATGGGCGCTTGCCTGGCGCCGGCGGTGCTGTTCATTCTCGTCTGGGAGTACTACCCGCTGGGTCGTGGGTTGGTCATAGCCTTTCAGGATTACCGCGTTATGGGGGGTGCAACCTGGAACGGTCTGCAGAACTTCATCGATGTCTTCACGCAGCCCATTTTCTGGCGAAGTGTTGCCAACAGCTTTACCTACATGGCGCTCGTCATCGGTCTCGGCTTCTTTTTGCCTGTCGGACTGGCACTGGCGCTTAACGAGATTCCACGGTTCAAGGTGTTCTTCCGGGTGCTGTTCTTCCTTCCTGCGATGACCAGCCCGATCCTGATCGCCTTTCTCTGGCGCGGATTCTACGACCGGTCAGAAACCGGCATCTTGAACCAGTTGCTCCGCCCGATTATTGAGGCGTACAACAACGTCGCAGCCAACTTTGGCAGAGAGCCCATACCCCTGGCTAACGACTGGCTGGGCGACCCTCGGCTGGCGATGTTCGCAGTGGTTTTGCCAGCGATCTGGGCGGCAGCGGGTCCCGGCTCCATTCTGTACCTAGCGGCGCTCAAAAGTATCCCAGAGGAGCGCTACGAGGCGGCGGACATCGACGGGGCAAGCTGGTGGCAAAAGCTCTGGTACATCACGCTACCGGGGCTGAAGCCGCTCATCTTGATCAACTTGTTGGGCGCATTTATTGCGGGCTTCAAGGCGATGGAAAATGTGTTTGTGTTGACCCTGGGCGGCCCGCTCTATGCCACCCACACCATGGGGCTGGAGGTGTGGACCAACGCCTTCATGTTCCTGAACTTCGGTTATGCGACCGCCGCCGCCTGGATCATGGGCTCGATTCTAATCGGGTTCACCTTGCTGCAGATCCGTTATCTGACGCGGCTCCGATACCGAGCCGCGGGGGTCCAAGACTGACCGATTACACCCCTTACTAGGGTCAACGCCTTGCGCTGAAAGCATACGTACGGCTCTGGAGGTAGAGGGACAAGGTCTGGACCGGTCACCAAGCGAGCCTGTTCGACTGCAGATGATTTGCGGCAAAGCTACAACTGACCAATATTTGGCCGTAGGCACTGCGCCACTGCAGCTAGCGCCGCTCCCTGGAGAACAGAGACCGATACACAGACCATCAACCCGGTCATTGGTCGAAGACTGGGGCGCCGCGTTGGCCTGTTGCCTGCTGAATCGCGCGAATCCGGTCCGGTAT
>JBKBWO010000003.1:0-95752 GCA_046314495.1 Fimbriimonadaceae bacterium | reverse complement strand
AGATGTTCGGCGCCTACCGCGCCAACTCGTTCGACCTCGAACTGGTCCTCAACTTCATGCCGTAGGCGGCCTAGGAGCTTATAACTCCTGACAGAACTGAGCTCGTCACAACGGCTTCACAGTTATGGAGTGCCTTGGCAACGCCACGCTTAGGCAGCTAGCTTGCGGTAGTCGATCGACAATGGAACAAGAGGCTTTTGAAAGTCTTCATGTCTAAGAGCCGGGCCGATGGATCGCAACCAAACCGGGATTCCCCAGAAGCCTGGCGGTAGTAGAATCTAGGTAGATCCTCATCACCGGAGAAAACACGAAATGCCGAGATATGTTCGACTAGGAAACCTGCCCGACAAGCACCACATCCAGTTCCGCCGCCCCGATGGCGCCCTCTACACCGAGGAGCTCTTCAGCACCCAGGGGTTCAGCGGCCCGATGTCCACCCTCTATCACATCCACATGCCCACCGAAGTCAAGAGCTTCGAGTTTGTGGGCAGCGTGGCACCGCAATATGCCGACGACGAAGCGCTGCGCCACCGACACCTGAAAACCAAGCAGGTCCCCCCTTGCGGAGACGCTATCTCGGGAAGAATTCCGCAGATGGGCAACCAGGACGTCATCTGGACCTTCGCCAATGTGGAAGAGCAGATGGACTACTTCTACAAGAACGCCGACGGCGATGAGGTGCTCTTCATCCATGATGGCTCCGGCGAGCTCCAGAGCATTTTCGGCACCGTAAAGTTCAAGCCCGGCGACTACCTGGTGATCCCCAGGGGCACAGTCTGGAGGCTGCAATTCGATTCACTGCCCGTTCGCATGCTCTCCATCATCAGTTTCGGCCCGGTGTATGTGCCGCGCCGCTACCGCAACGAGATCGGACAGTTTCTGGAGCACGCTCCGTTCAGAGAGCGCGACTTTCGTCCGCCTAGCGACCTGGTGACCTTCGATGAGCGAGGCGATTACAAGGTGTTGATCCGCGCGCGAAACAACCACACGATGTACACCTATCCGTACCACCCGCTAGACGTGGTGGGCTGGGATGGCTACGTTTTTCCATACGCGTTCAACATCAACGACTTCGCGCCAATCGTGGGCAAGTTGCACATGCCGCCGCCTATCCACCAAACGTTCGCGGCGCCGGGGTTCGTCATCTGCTCGTTCTGCCCGCGGATGCTGGACTTCCATCCGGAGGCTATCGTCATTCCGTACAACCACTCGAACGTGGATTCAGACGAAGTGCTGTACTACTGCAACGACAAGTTCGGTTCTCGCCGAGGGATCGAGGAAGGCTCGATTACCCTGCACCCGCTCGGCATTCCGCACGGGCCGCAGCCCGGCGCGGTAGAGGCTTCTCTGGGTCATACAAAGACGGAAGAGCTGGCGGTGATGCTGGACACCCACCGGCCGCTGAAGCTGACCAAAGAAGCGGCGAAGTACGAAGATCCGGACTACTGGAAGAGCTGGCAGACCGAATAGCTGCAGGCGTGAATCGAGGTCGGGGAGAGTTCGCTCTCCCCGACCTTCATGGCTGTTGGGTTAGGGCGTCTACCGCTTTCGCCAGAAGTAAACACCCAGCGCGGCGAAGCCCAGCGCCGACAGCACGTACCACCCGGCTACCGGGAAGCCGCCCCCAGCATGCTGCGAGACGTCTGCAAACGTTCCATCCCACTCGTATCGCAGAGATGGTTGACCATCAGGTGTACGATGGTCAGTAATCATAGTGCCAATGGGAATGGATTCAGGCGAGAATCCGGCTGAGTCTGTGCGAACGAACTCAAACTTGTAGGTACGCCAGTTATCTCCGTTACCATCAAACAAACGCGCTGTAGCAACATAACCCGGCTCGCCGAAGTCGCCTACTGTGCTCCAAGTCTTGCCATCCATAACCTGACCATTCGGAAGAATTGTCCACTCACGACCTCCAGACCACTTTAGCAGCTCCGAGTCTATGTACTCGACCTCAATTCTCTCAATTGTTCCCACTAACACGCCTGTGTACTGCTTGTCTGTGCTAAGGCGTTCAAAGACGATTTTCCGAGTAACAGGATCTCGAGTTACTTCCACGAAATCCGAATTAAGTTTCCCGCCTAGGAAGAGCCACGCTAACGGAGAGCTTGTAGGATAGTCACCTGAGACATAGTCAACCTCGTACTTGGAACCAATGGCTTTAAGCCGCCCTTCGTGCCAATCATATCCCTTGTGATGATGAATAGGTACTCCAGCCGCAGGGAAAGAGTATGATAACTCGGCCCCCGTTGACATTACTGCCGCTTCCCCTCGAACTGTGAACCCTTTCACCCAGGCATCGTGCTGATGTTGCGCTTTGGCACGTGCTTTTGGCTCCATTTCCGGAGATATCATGCCTCGGTCGACAAAGGCGTCTACAGTCTTTTGGAAGGTATTGGCAGAACCTTCAGCGATCTGAGCTTCGTAACTCAGGTTATACACAAACCAGCTAGGTTGTGCTATCAGATGACTTGGCAAGATCGTCGTTGCAAGCAACAAAAAGCAAAGCCAAATCTTCACTCTTTTTTCGTTCATTTTTGTTTTCCTCAGTTACCAACAAGTCAAGTAGTCATAATCGACGTTACCTAGGAAGCTCCTCTTAAAGCACTTGCACGTAGGTACCGCGCCCGGTTGCTCGACACATAGTCCCCTCCACTCTTCTACTTGACTCTCTGATGTAGGAATGTTTGCCGTGCAGGTTACGAATGGCATCCAGGAGCACCACGATTTCGGCCCATATACTACTTTGCAGGTCCCGCCACAATTCGGCGGTGTCGCTGGCGAGCATTCAGCAGTTGTAATCCAATCCCGACCGTGATTGCAGCGATGGTTCGCTACGTCGATAGGGGGCGGAGGTTCCTCTTGTCCCATGCCTTGGCTGACTGGCCAGACGCAAAGCACCGCCAGAAGCGCCAACATGAAGAAGCCGACGATATTCATTGCCTCTCCCCGGGTTGACCCGAAGTTGAAGCCACAAGCCGATTAGCCGGAAGGCTGATCTCGGTGTAGCCCACACCACTACCAATGCCCGTTACGAACGAATCCGATTTTCGATTCCAGGCCGCTTTCACGGTCATGGTCGAAACGCCGAATGGATGCACCGTCTTGGTTTGCTGAACCGGTGAACAGCCTGCTGGCTTCAGGCTGAACTCTCGTGAGAACGGACTCACGTTGATGAATGTCAAGCGCATTTCTGCGCCCTCACCGCTGGTCGAATCCGTTGGTGATGCCAGTCTCGCATCGGTGACCCAGATCCCCGAACTATTTGTTGAAGCATGATGCCACAGCCCGAAAGCTGCAACTGAAGCCGCTACAAAACAACCTACACTGAGTATGGTCAGGGCAGATCTGCCCTTTCCGCTTTTCGCTTTTCGCTTTTCGCTTTTCGCTTTTCGCTTTTCGCTTTTAAGATCATTACCGATTCTCCAGTGCCAAAAGAACGCACTTTTGTGCACTCACACTAGTTATACACGAATTTATGTTCCGGAGTTCATGGGGTTCTGGCAACCCAGCTACAACTTCAGATCGAAATCACGAACTTTTGGCTCCTATGGATTCAAACAAGAGGGTGGCTCCCTAGGTCTAAAGTCCCTAGAGAGCCATTATTCGTTGGGTGCCGGTGCGACTACAGGCGGCCGGTGCCGACCGGCATCCAACCGGCTGGAAGATTGGCGAGTAGCTGGGCGTTTCCGATCCAGTTTCCACTTGCATTGACCCGTTGGACGAGCAGATTTCTCGAATTGAGATCGAATACCAGCATCGAAGGCTGGTTATCGGAGTAGGTGCCAAGCCCGACTAGCCGTTGACCGGTCGGCAGCGATCCGAAGTTGACCGGCTCCAGCAACTGTCCCACCTCGTTCATGGGGTACGCCACTACGGCACCCGACGAGAGGTTCTGGGCGAACAGATAAGGACGGTGCGCGGTCGTAAGCTGAGCGATTGAGCGAACTTCGAACCCGGCGGGAACGAACCCTCCGAGTACCAACGAGCTGATCTCGCGCTGGTTGCCTCGCCGCCAGGCGGCGACCTGCCCTGTTGAGTGATTGACCCAGATCAGATCGGAAATCTGGTCGCCGTCCAGGTCGGTGATTCCAGCGATCTGCCAGTCAAACGAACTGGGGGCGCCTGCGATGCCTGCAGCCACGGGCGCGCCGTTCGGATCAAGGGTCCAAAAGGCGACCAAGCCTGGGATTGCGTAACCGGGGTCGGTGTTTTGCCAAACGAGGTCATCCAGACCGAAGTTATCGACCTGCGAGACCGAGCGAAGCGCCCAGTCTGCCGGGGCGTAGTCGATGGTGACTGCCGGAAGGGAAACCGCACCATCATTCACTCTCCAGAGAACCAGCAGACCCGGGTTGGGCCCACCCGGCATCCCTTGGAAGATGATCCCGTTGCCCATCGTTCCGTTGTTCGATGGCGCGTTCACCACGCCGAGGTTCCCCGTTCCGAAGGCGACGCCCCACTTGGAGCCGCCAGATAGAGAGACCACCCGCTGGGCGGTGCCGGGCAGCCGAACAGTGTTCAAAATGTGGCCCGTCGAGGGATTTATTTCATAGAGATAATCGCTGCAGATGAGCAGGTTGCCATTTCCGGAAACAGTAACTGCGCCTGCCTTTGCGAATTGAGCCAGCAAAAGCGGCTCGACGGCGATATTCTGGGTGTCGATTCGCAAAACGCCTGGAGGGGTTGGATTGTGCGAAGTGTAGCCCTCCATAATGTAGAGGTAGCGGCTATTTGCAGACCAACCCATGTCGTTTCGAGCACCTCGAACAAGAGCGTGGCCGCCTGCTTCCAATGTTGATCCGTTGACGGACACAAACCCTGCGAAGGTTGTTTGAGCTTGCTGGCCCAGATAGCCAACTTTGGACCCATCAGGGGAGATTCGGGTGTGAAGCAGGCTGACCTGACCTCCACCTTGATGGGTAATCGTTACTTCGCTGAGCAAAGCCCCACTTTGGTCGACCATCCGTACTCGATTGTAGTGGCCATAAACCAAATTGCCGTTGGGCAACCAGAAAACGTTGGTGACAGCGTTTCCTTGCCCAAGCGATATCTCGCCGAGTACGTCGCCAGTAGTACGGTCAACTCGTAATCCAACGATTTCAAACGGGTTGCCGGAGTTCATGTGCCGCCTGGCAACGAAGAGAATCTGCTGCGAGTCCGGGCTGAATGTTGCGGCGTGTACTTGAGAAATCGAAAACTCAGAACCGGTATCGAACTTGCGCCAGAGCTGAGCTCCAGTTTCCGCGTTGTACGCCGCCAATTGGTTGTTGCCAGCAGTCGCCGCAAGGAAGGTTTCGTTTGGCGAAACCGCAAGCTGATTCACGTTCGACGCGAGCCCTTCAGGCAGGTATGCCCAATCCAGCGTGGGGTCTTCGTTGAGTGGGTTGTTGCCCAAACTCAGCTGGATCAGCGAAGTGTTGAACGGCACGTTTCCATAACCGGAAAACCATCCGGTGAGTGCGAGCTTGCCGTTCGCGCTCATCGCACCCGAGTTCAGGATAGCATTGTTAAGTGTGACCGTTCGAACCTGTGTTCGGCCAGGATTTGTGAAGTAAAGCCGCGCCGTAGGTGGGTTGAAGCCTGTGGGAGGAATATTGGCAAGTACCACCGACCCGAAGTTGGTCTTGATCACTGCGGCGATCTTGCCCTGCACCGTAAGAAGGTCGGAGTAATTGGAACCATCGAACGAGATCATGGTGGTCCCGTCGGATTGCGGCTTGAGCAATACGACCGTGCCGTTGTCTTCGCTCTGCAATGGCCCAGTAAAGCTGCCGCTATTCAACTGCGCCGCACTCATCAAGTTGCCGTTCGACCCGTTCCAGGTCGCGAGGTAAGCGGTAGACGAGCCAACGCTATAGAGCGCCCGCACCTGCCCTTGAGCACACCAGTGAAGATCACGAATCGACGCGTTCGAAGGGATCGATGCTGGATGAGCTAGCGTGATCGGCGGAACCGAATAGTCGGTGTTGAGATAGGTAACCACTCGACGTTCACCGCCTTCGCCCTGCGTAATCATCGCGATTCTGCCGTTTTGGCAGATCCTTGGGCTGGCAATAAGGTTCAGGTTGTGCGGGTGGGTCTCCACCATCGCTCCAGTGACCAAATCGACCTTGGCTACTCTGGATTGGTTCACGACCGTCAGGTCGTTGTGGCTAACTCGGGTGCTCGAAAATGTGCCGCCGTCCAATTCCGCGGGCATCATCGTATTGCCGATATCCAAGCCGTTCGAAGAATTAACCCGGACGACAGAGCGACCAGTCGAACCTGCACTGAACACGTGCAAAGTCTGACCGTTAGTCGAATAGAATGGCATGGAGGATCGACCATCCTGCAGGTTGCCCTCCGGATAGATGTTCGTCCGCCATGCAAAATCAGCATCGGAGGCAAACAGTGTCCCTGTTAGGGCAACCATGCCCGCCAAAATCAAAAGTCTTCTGCTACTGTTTCCCATGATGTTTCCCATGATATTCTTATTCTCGCCTGAGTATACGACATTCAGTTCGACTTGCTTATTGCTTCCCTAATTTTGTTGTAACACAAAACCCGTACAAATCACAATAAACGACGAGTCGGCCTGTAAGCCGGATTCTGTTTTTGTACGATGATTTCTCTATGCGACCAACCCGGAGAATCGGCGGAGCCACCTCAACTTCTCCCTATTCGGTCTTGCTCCAGACGGGGTTTGCCCAGCCGCCCAGTCACCTGAGACGCCGGTGAGCTCTTACCTCACCTTTTCACCCTTACCTAGCTAAGCCAGGCGGTTTGGTTTCTGTGGCACTTTCCGTCGGGTCTCCCCGCCCCGGCTTGCGCCGGGCGCCTTGCCCTTTGGAGTCCGGACTTTCCTCCCCGCTGCCGCAGCAGCGCAGCCATCGTCCGGCCAACTCGTCACTGTGAAGTTTATAACCATCGGCGGACCTTGGGCATTCCCGTGGGCTCAGCAGCTTCCGAAGAGGTCGTAGGGCTCTGCTCTTTGAACCTTCACCCTGGCCAACCTGCCGGGACGTGCAAGCCCGGAGAAAAACACGAAGCCATCGATCTCTGGGGCATCGCGGAAGGACCTGCCGATGTTGAACTTGCCCCGCTTTCCTTCAGTAAGCACCGAGAGGCTTTCGCCCACCCAGGCCTGGTTCTTTTCAGCAGAAATCCCCTGCTGAAGCTCCATTAGTTGCGCGTACCGCTCTTTCTTGATGGCAAATGGCACCTGGCCGTCCATCTCGCCCGCCGGCGTTCCTGGCTCCGGACTGTAAAGAAACGCACCAACACGGTCGAACCGAGCTGCCTCCACGAAGTCCAGCAAGTCCTCGAACTCCTCTTCCGACTCTTGAGGGAACCCGACGATGAACGTTGTCCGGATCGCCACGTTCGGGATCGCGGCACGAACCTTGTCGAACAGCTTCAGGTACCGCTCTCCATCCCAAGGACGCTTCATCCTCCTCAAAACGCTGCCGCTGGAATGCTGAAGTGGGATATCAATATATTCCAGCACTTTGGGCAGCTCTGCCATAGCTTCGATGACCTCGTCAGTCAGCCGGTTGGGATAGAAGTAGAGCAACCGGATCCAGTTCACTCCTTCCACCTCGTTGAGCTCCCGAAGGAGCTTGGGGAGCGTAAATTCGCCGTATAGGTCGTATCCGTATTGGGTCACGTCCTGCGCGATGAGGTTCAGTTCCTTTGCGCCTCCTGTGGCAAGTGTTCGCGCCTCGCTGACCAGGCGCTCAATCGGCTTGCTTTGGTGGCGCCCACGGAAGCTGGGGATGGTGCAAAAGGTGCATCGGTGGTCACACCCCTCGCTTAGCTTTAAATATGCGCTCCAGGGCGCGCCAGTTCTTGCCCGCACGTTCGCCCAGAGGTGCTGAGGCGGCCTGAGCTCGATTTTGGGTTCGTGGCTTGCAAGCACCTCCTCCACGAGCTGATCGAACCGGCCCATCTGCCCTACACCGACAAAGAGATCAACATCTGGCAGCAGGGTCTGCAAGTCTTTGCCCATGCGCTGCGCGAGACACCCGGCAACGATTACCTTTCCGGTATTGCCTTTCCTCCTTTCCGCTAGTGCTTCCTGGATTGCCGCTATCGACTCTTCTTTAGCGCTTTCCAGAAAGCCGCAGGTGTTGATGACCGTGACGTCACTGGTTCTCTTTGAACCATCGACCGCGAAACCCGCCTCGACGAGTGTTCCGGCAATTTCTTCCGAATCCACTTCGTTCTTCGCGCAGCCTAATGTAACGATCTTGACGTTCTGCTTTCCCACGACCCACCAATAGTTAACCGCTCTAAACGGCTGCCCGTGCAACTTCGGGCTGAATTCGGCGTCTAACCTTCTCGACTCCGCTAAGATTTCGCGAATACGGTCGCTTCGGCACGTCTTCGGCTATAATCACGGCGTCAAATTGTCTTGTGCACCGACTGCAAAGTCAGGTTCGCGAGAACGAGCGAGGGAAAGAAGGATCTTGAACAAGTGGATTTTTTTGGGTGTAGCGGCAGCGGCCGTGATCGTCATCGGATGCGGAGGAGGAAGCGGCTCAGGAACTACCACCCTGACGACCACCGACTCAACAACTTCAACGACCACCACAGGTGGCACATTCTCCGTTAATCTGCCGTCTGGAGAGGCGCAGATTGGGGTTGCGTACCTGACGGGCCCGGGTCGAAACATCGGCCCGTCAACGGCGGTCATCAACCGACAGGTTTTTGAAGACGGAAGCGGTGTTGTGCAGGTGCTGCTGAACCCAGAGCGCCAGATCCGGTTGAGCGATTTCACCACCCAGACCATATTCTTTTCTGGCACACTGGCGGGTCTCCCCGTACGTAAGTTCCCGGTTTTCAACCTGAACATCCAGGCGATCAATACCGATTTCGGCAGCTTCGCCGGTCTGCCATTGATCAATCAGAACTTCCCGCTGGAAATGCGCATTTTCCAGAGCCGACAGACTCAGGTTCCAATCTACATCAGCGACGTGATGTTCAACCAGTCTGGCAGCACCGTTGTACTGGATCGACCGATTTTCGAAGCTTTCAACGGAATCACTCCCGGCAACCCGCTCAAAGGTTACATCGCCGACTTGGTGAGCTTTGACGTGAGGTCCATCCCGCAGCGCCCTGTGGTTCCAGGAGCCGGCCCTGCCGACTTCGTTCACTTCAGCGGTGATATCGCGGCGATTTCGCAAGGCGGCTTCAACGTTGGAGACAACAACGGAGTGCTTTCCGTGGTGGAAGATTTCGCCCGCCCGCTCCCTGGCTTCCAGTTTGTGGAAGGCGTGATCGCCGGCCCGAGCCAGTTACCCGGTCCGACCCCTGGTTCGATTTCGACCACTCCGTTTGGTACCTATTTCTTCCGAGAGCCCAACCCTGGCGACCCAACCGGCCCAACGATCCCTTCGCTTGAGGGCATCTGGCGACCGTACACGGACGTTCTTAGAAACATCCCGTCGTTCGGCGCGCTTTCTATGCCGACCTCGGCCGGCATCGTGCCTTCATCGAGCGACAGCAGTATCCCGGGCAACGAGATCCAGACTTTCTTGGTCTTTGCCAGAAACGGTAACCAGCTATCTCAGCTCTACTTCGGTGAAGTTCGCTTCTCGCCAGATGGAATGGCAGAGAACACCTTCAGGGTTTGGCCGATCGACCAGATGTCGACCGAATTCAACGCCCGAACGGGTGCTTTGAACGGTACCGTCAGCGGTCTCGTTCGTCAGGGCGGCTTGGTTCGCCGAGGCGAGTTCACTTTCGATAACGGACAGATGCTGCCGTCGGGCTTCCAGCAGTCGGCAAGCTTCATCCTGTTCATCCGGTGAGCCAGGTTCGACTCTTCGGCCTTGAGACCGAGTACGGTCTCTATATAGAGGGCCGAGGAGCCGAAACCCAGCTGGATGACTCAATGGCTCTGGTGCGGGGATATCCGCACCAGAGCTTTTCCTTTTGGGACTACCGCCACGAGTCTCCGCGCAAAGACATACGGGGTTTCACTGCCGAGGCTCTGAGCGTCGACCCCGTCGATGCCCAGTTCGATGACAACCGAAAACCTCGGCGGGTAGAGGAAGAACGCGCCGACCAAATCTTGCCCAACGGAGCTCGGTTCTACAACGACCACGGCCATCCGGAATATGCAACTCCGGAGAGCCCGACGCTCACCGAAACCGTTCTTCAAGACATCTCTGGCGAGTTCGTTCTACGAGAGGCGGCTCGGGCACACGAGGAACGAACGGGGTACGCCGTTCGAATCTACAAAAACAACACCGACTACCACGGCGCCTCCTATGGAACCCATGAGAACTACCTGGTAGCGCGGGATATCCCTCTGCAGCACCTCATTCTCTGGATGCTGCCCGCGCTCGTCTGTCGCCAGCTGCTCAGCGGCTCGGGGAAGGTGGGCAGCGACTCGAGAACGCCAGCGGAGTTTCAGCTCACCCAGAGAGCAGACTTCTTCTCCGAAGTGTGCAGCGTGGACACCCTCTACAACCGCCCGATTTTCAACACCAGAGACGAGCCACACGCCAACGAAACCCAGTGGCGACGGATTCACGTGATATGCGGCGATGCCAACCAGATGCCCTCAAACACTTTTCGGAAGATGGGTTGGGCGTTGCTCGCGATTCAGCTCGCGGAGCTAGGCGATGAGCCACCGTTCGTACTCCAAGACCCGGTTAGCGCTTTCCACGCCGTCAGCCGCTCCCTTCAGAAGCGGGACCCGATCCCGCTGAGTTCAGGCTCCTGGACCGACGCTCCAACGGTGCTGAGAACCTATCTGGACCACGCCAGCAAAAGGCTGAACCTGAATGCAGAGATGTGCTCGTTCGTTGAGGAATGCAGCGCCCTGCTGGACAACCTGCAAAGCAACGGACACCCTCACGACGAAGAGTTCTCCACCAGAGTCGAGTGGGCGGCGAAACTCAGGCTAATGGAGGACTTGATCCGGTCCGAAGACCTCAGCTGGTCGAATCCGATTCTGAAGTCGGTAGACCTAGAGTTCACCCTTATCGACCCAGAGAACAGCCTGTACCATGGCATGCTTGCCTCTGGAATGGTAGAGCCCGAAACGGATGAGCAAGTCCAAGCTCGAAACTCGTTGCGGGCAGCCCCGCCAACTCGGGCTGCAGCTCGGGGGGCGGCGCTTACCAAGTTTGGAGATCAGGTACGAACTGCCAGCTGGGGATCGGTGGTGATCGACGACGGGCAGCAGATCGGCGAGATTCGGCTCCCCCCGGAAGCACAATTAGGTCCAGAACTGGAGACGATAGAGTCGGTCTCGGCGTTTAAGAAGGTAGTAGATGAAGGCTCACGCCCCCGATAGAACACAGCGACCGGTAGTCCCCGAACCAGCCAAGCGCACGGAGGACCCGGGTCCGACCAAGCCAAACGTAAAGAGGCCGACCGAAGACAACGAGCTTCTCAAGCGACTTCGCAAGATCGACCCTGATCAGGCGAAGAAGTACCGCCAGCGTTCCGGCCAATGAAATCGTTTTACGAACTCGTCGATCCGCTCCCCTCTTTGGGCTCAGGATTTGATCTCGCCCACGGCACAACGGTGCTGGGTCTCCGGTTCGATAGGGGTTGCCTCATGCTGGCGGACCGTAGGGCGACCGCCGCAAACTTCATCGTATACGACCACGCCGACAAGATTTACCCCCTCGATGACTCGACGCTAATTGCAATTTCGGGTGCTTATGCGCGCTCGCTAGAGATTTGCCGAATGTTGAAGCACTCGTTCGCCTACTACCGGCGAATGAGCCTGAACGAACTCTCAACAGAAGGAAAGCTAATGGAAATTTCCAGGGCTCTGGCAACCAACCTTCCCATGGCAGCGCAGGGCATCGGCGCATTTCTGCCCATTGTTTGCTGCTATGACCCATTGACTGAGGATTTTGGGCTGTACTTCTTCGACGCAGCTGGAGCGAGGTTCCAGAATGGCGAATACGCCTGCGCCGGCTCTGGGTCAGAGCGCATCCGAGGAGTTTTCGAGTTCCTGACCCGAACGCAAAAGCCGTGGGTGGAATGCACCCTAAACGAAGTTCTGGAAAGAGGGTTGAGGATGCTCGATATAGCAGCAGATCTCGACTCCGCAACTGGAGGGCTCGCCAAAATCTTGCCTACCGCTCGAGTGCTTACAAACGAGGGTAGCAGACCCGTAGAAGTCGACGAAGTTCGATTGGCAGCCAGCCGCATCATTCAGAAGGAACTCTTTTCCGGCGCATAGACGAATAGTCTCATCAAGGGTGCAAGTCGCAACGGGCTTGCGCTATGATAAAGACTTCAATGATGTTTGCACCAATGATCCTGTTGGCGGCTGTAGCCACTTCAGGTGCCAATGCTGGTTCCGCAACGTTCTCGGTTTCCTCACTTCAGTCTCTGATGGAGACTCTGTGCAAACCAGAGTGGGTTGGGCGCCTCACGGGCACTGAAGGCGAAAAGGCCGCAGCCAAGTTCATCGCCGGCGAGTTCCGCAAAGCGGGGCTTCGGCCTGGCGGAGACGACGGCACCTTTTTCCACGAATTCGACGTTCGCGTCAACCAGCGACCTTCGGGCCAAAACATGCTCGTAATCGAGCGCGAAGGGCAGCAGCCTGTCTGGCCCACCCTCGGCACTGAATACGTGCCGCTTGTCGGTTCTACCCAGGGTCGACTCCGAAGCGGAAACGTGGTTTTCGTCGGCTTCGGCACACAAGAGGAGATTGACGCCGTCTCAAGCGACCTTCAGGGGTCGATTGCTGTGGTGATTCGAGGAGACCGGACCGAACAAGAGCGTCCTACCTCGAACACGATCAAGGCAAGAGCTCTCGCCACGGCGGGAGTCGATGCGATTGTTTTCGTCGGCCCTTTGCTTCCAGGTTCGCCCGAAGTGCCGCCGACGGCACGAAACGCGGGCATTCCGCCGAATCTGAACATCGCTGCGTTCGGCCTGCACAGAAAACATGCGAATGCTCTCTCGGGCATGACCTTCGAGCAGCTGAGAGAAGCAAAGCCACAGCGCCTGCCCACGAGAATCCGCCACCTGGCAGGTCTTGAGGCAAACGACACTAAGGGCACCAATGTTATCGGAATTCTTCCTGGCAACGATCCGAAACTGCGCAATGAGTACATCATCATTGGTGCTCACTACGACCACCTCGGATGGGGTGAGGTCGGCTCGCGAACTGGAGTCGAGCGACCGCACGTCGGTGCTGACGACAACGCTTCGGGAACTGTGGGGGTCATCGAACTGGCTCGCTACTTTGCCGAGACTCGTTCAAACCGAAGAACCATTATCTTCCAAGCCTACAGTGGCGAAGAAGTTGGCTTGGTAGGAGCGAGGGCATGGGTGCGAGACAACCAAGACTTCATCAAGAACACAACCGCGATGATCAACCTCGATATGATCGGCAGACTCAGACCTGAGCCAGGTCTTGTGATCTACGGCGCAGAATCCGCTAAGGAATTCGGTCCGATTCTAGCTGGCGTCAACTTCACGGGCAACTTTGCGCCGACAGGCGCGATCAGCGGCAACAGCGACCATGCTCCGTTCGCCGGTTCTGGCGTGCCGATTCTGTTCTTCAACACCGGATTGCACAACGAGTATCACACCGAGCGAGATACGCCCGAGACGATCAACTACGAGGGCATGGCAGAGGTCCTTTCGGTTATTGTGGAAACTGTCAAGGGGATCGACCGAATAAACGGTTTACTCCAGTGGAACCCAGAATCGCCTTTCCAGCGACGAGTGCCCGCACGACCGAACTAGTCACTCTTGGGTTCTGGCAGAGCAATGTAAACGTAATCTGCCAGACCCCTTGAAACCGTAACTGGCTCAGCGGATGTCAGCATGACGACGCTCGGCCCGCTCTTTCCCAGCCGCCGCTGCACGCGGAAATTGATCCCTTGGTCGTACATCACATGCCCCGATCCAGTCAGCACCACGAAGGTCACGTCGTCCTCGGGGTTGTTCTTCTCCAGCCATCGGATTGCCGTATCTGCCATCCCTTCGTCCCATAGAACCTGCGCAGAGTAGAAGTTTTCCCCTCGCTCGCCCGCGAGAGGGTGCCCTCCGGTAAGCGCCACAAAGACCTTCCGGTGGTCTTCATTGCCCAGATAAATCTCTTTTGGAAGCTCCGCTCGCTGCTCGTCGGTCAGAGCCGATAGACCGCCGCGACCAACAGCGCGAACCCAGTCACGGGGCACATTAAGCGCTACCATCGGCAGCTTATGCTCTCGCGCGACCTCGAAGATAGGAGCGTACGCCGCAAAGTCGAAACCCCATTGAGTCTTCCACTCTGCCTCTTCCAAAAACTTCGCCCTGTCGATCTCCCCCGAGGCATACCGGGAAAGCGGCGCCTGCATGGGGCGGGTTAAATATTCAATCCCGGCGACGGTCTTTCTGCCACTGCCGACAAGTTCTCGCATGATTTCCGCCTGGAGTGCATGGTGCGCTCGGGTCTGGTGAGATTCGCCGAGGAAAAGGAACCTGTGCTTCGCGGCTTCTTCGGCGATATCCTTGGCTGAAACGACCTTGCCCGTGCGGGTGTCAACGATGGTTCCAGGTTGAATGAGAACCTCTCCGGGCTCTCCGATGTTAAGACGGTACGGATCCTGCGATGCCACCAGCATCGTCGAAACTAGAGGGATAAGAAGAGTTTGCAGCATAACAACATGAACTTATACGCACGGAGAGCCCTTTCCTGCCTCCTGGCGGTTGGGGCTATGGCGTTCGTCGCAGGTTGCGGAGGCGGAAATGAAGTCGCCGAGGAAGAGGTAACCGTTATCACGCCCGTGTCAACGGACGTCAGCGAAGAGAAGCGCCTCTACGATATGTCAGTTGCCGGAGCGAAGCAGGCGACAAGAACGATTACGGTGCTGGACGAGGCTCGAAAGCTGAGCGTTCGTCTGAAGGAAGCTGTCGTCGGGGAAGACGAATCCGTCCGGGCGGTCAAAAGAGTTCTTTCGGTTGTTGAAGGGTCGATTGACTTGTTGAAGCCCTGCGCCGAAGATCCCGCCCCGTACGAGGAGTTCTCCGTGCGATTCGCCCGAATGGATGAGAGAAGGCTTGCGTGCATCGACAAGGCATTCCGCGCGAATCGATCGTTGACCGAAGTGCGCGGCGGACTAGAGGAGCGAATGAGCTCGTCGACTGCAGGCGCGCAAGCCAGCTTCCACGAGCTGAACCAGCTACTGAAAGAAGCCATAGAGGGCACGGCTCTGACCGTGGAAGCCTTCGGGGGCACCACCACCCCCACAGTAATCCCGACCCCGGAGAACTAGCCCAGACCGGCTGAAATGTATACTCTTCAACAGGGTGAGCGAACCGATTGAAGACCCCAGACCTGAGCCCCGCAGGATAGACCCCATTAGCGGCAAAAAAGCGCTGATCATGCTTGCCTTGGCGGTCATCTTTTTCGCAGCGGCTTTTGCAGGCATGATCTATGTGGCAAACCAACAGGCGCAAAACATCCAGCAAGAAAACAAGCTTCGCTGACCGTAGAAAACTATTGATGCGAACACTACTCCTGACCTGCGTTTTGGCGGCACTAGGGCTCCTTGTAGCTGGGTGCGGTGAGCCGGATCCTTACGCAAACCACCCGGCGCTCGACCCTACAAGCGCCAAGATCGACATGGCAGACGTCCACCCAGTTACGGATGAGATGCAGGCCGCAGCGGATGCGCTGGTGGGCGAGCAAGCGTTCGCCTTTGAACTCGCGAATCAAGACGGCGAAGTTAGGACCCTAGCCCAACTGACCAAATCCGGTCCGCTGGTGATCTTCTTCATCGAGAAAGAGTGCCCCTGCTGCGTAGAGGGGCGACCTCACTGGGACCGCGTCCACGCGGAGTACCGAGACCAGGTTCAGTTTGTTGGCATCATCAACGCAGATGTAGAGGGGGCCAGAAAATGGGCGGAAGCGAACGACGCTGGGTTCGAGATTTTGGCAGATCCGTCCCTGGAGACTATTGACGCCCTCCACGCCAGAGCGGCTCTATACACCTTGGTGATTGGCGGAGACCAGAGGATCGTCCTTCAACAGCCCGGCTACTCCCAAACCGCTTTAGAAGAGCTCGGTAACGCCATTGCCGGAGCTGCCGGAATTGAGCCGAGACCGCTCGACACCCGTGGCGCGCCAGAGCGAATGACCTCAGGCTGCGCGTTTTAACAACTGGCCGCTAGTTTCACTGGACCGGTTGTGGCTGCCTTGGACTGACCCTTCGCGTCCTTTCGAATCGGTTGCGAGCCAAAGGGCTCGCGTACCCAAGGTCCGGCTCCTCGAGCCTCTGGTTGTTTGCCATCCGTAGCTCACCGTCTCACTGCATTTCTCGTCCAGGTACCGCGCATAAATGTGACCAACGCCAACGTGGTAGGATCAAAAGTGGTATGAGAGGGGCAATCCTTTCGCTACTGGTCATGTTCAGCGCGATCTTTCTGTTCGCAGAAATCGCGCCAACTCAGTTCCGCGCAGCGGAACCGGTCGAGCCTTTGGTGCAGCCCGCGCCTGTGCCTCCGCCTGTGGAAGAGCAGGAAGAGACCAACCGAAGAGAGTCCACAAAGCCCCAAAAGAAGATCGTCATCGATATCACCACTCAGGTTCTGACCGCCTTCGAAGACGACGTTGAGATTTTTCAGTTCAATTGCTCTACGGGTAGAGCTGGCTGGTCTACCCCAAAAGGGGTTTGGCCCATTCGCGAAAAACGGCGCTATAACCGCGCGTTGCCTCAGTTCGGCAGCTCGCCGATCCCGTTCTCGCTACGGCTCGACGTCGTGCACAACGGCAGAAGAAGACTCATTGCCATCCACGCGTATCATAGCGTCCCTCGCCGCCCTGCATCGCACGGTTGCATTCGGCTAAGCCACCGAAACGCCGAGACGCTTTTCAACTGGGCAGAGCTTGGCGTGCCTGTCACGGTCCGCTGATTACGTGTAAGGAAATCGGGTCTCGGTAGAGTCAATCACCCCTTTACCGAAAAGAAACGTCTTTAGATCCTTAGCCGTAGCAATTTCGCCAGTCGCTTCTACCTGAGCCTGGATCCATTTCCATTTCTCTGCAGCAGACTCTAGGTCTCCGCTAGCCAAGTTGGCGAACGCGCCGTTGATCCACTCGGCAAACCGGTTGCGCTCGGTCACGTAGGTCAGGGTGGTTTCAAGGCGAATTCCAACCCCTTCCGCTTCCTGACCGACGGCTTCGATCCAAGGTCCAAGGGTTTCTTGATCTACGCTCTTGCCCAGTGGAGGGCTCCAGCGTACGAGGGCTGCCCCTTCGCTTGATGCGAGCCGCACCATCCACCTCGCAAGCTCGATCGAGACTTGGTCAACGAACACTGCAACGGGCAGGCCGAACGGGTTGCGGCATACCGATTGAACCACCTCGCGTAGCTGCCAGTGCGCCATAGCCTGAGACTCGCCAAGCGGTCCGAGGCAGTTGACCCCGGATGCCCCCCGGGACTTGGCAAATGCTAACTGTCGCAACATTTGCTCCTGATCTGGGTCCTTCCCGCGCCAGGGCGTGCAGAGGTCGATCCATACCGATTCAAGCTCGCTCGGTATTCTTAGCCCGTTCATGAGTGAGGTTCGAGTTATCCCGTTAGGCGGCGCCGCAGAGATTGGAAAGAACTGTACCGTGATCGAGCAAGACGGCGAAATGGTCATGATCGATTGCGGGCTATCGTTTCCCGACGAGGAGATGCCTGGCGTCGATATCGTTATTCCCGACTTTACCTGGGTGCTCGAGCGCAAGGAACAGCTTAAGGCGATTATCCTTACTCACGCACACGAAGACCACGTAGGAGCACTCCCTTACCTGGCTGAACAAGTCGACTGTCCCATCTATGCCACCAAGTTCTGCCATGCGATGATCCGACACAAGCTAGAGGAGAAGACCAAGATCAACACCCTCGATCTGCAGGAGTACAAACCCGGCGAATCGTTTGAAGTGGGCAAGTTCAAGATCACACCCGTTCGGGTTACCCACTCGATTCCCGATACATGCGCAATCGGTGTTCATACCGAACATGGAATCGTTCTGGTCTCTAGCGACTTCAAGTTCGATTTCACCCCCGTTGACGGAAAGCTGACAGACATTGCTTCCTTAACAGAGATGAGCAAGGAGGGTGTCGTGTTGCTACTGAGCGACAGCACCAACGTGGAGCGCGACGGCTGGAGCCCCAGCGAAAGCGTGGTGGCGGATGGACTGGAAGGCTTTTTTAATTCAGCTTCGGGAAGGGTCCTCATCACCACCTTCGCCAGCAACGTGCACCGAATGCAGCAAGCGTTTGACGCAGCGGCAAAGACCGGACGTAGGGTCGGCGTCGTAGGCCGACGGATGGAGCAGGTTCTGGCGGTTTGCCGCCAGCTCGACTACATCAAGATCCCGAACGGCGTTTACGCAACTCTGGATGAGCTCAAGCAGATTCCACCCGAAAAGCAAGTCATTATGACGACGGGAAGCCAGGGAGAGCCAATGTCTGCCCTGGTAAGGATGTCAAAAAGCGAGTACAACCGGCTGAAGATTCAAACCGGAGACACGGTTCTCTACTCCGCTCGGCCAATCCCAGGCAACGAGGGGGCGATTTGGCGCACCGTAAATCGGCTGTTCCTTCAGGGAGCTACGGTTATTTATGATGGCGATCCTCCAATCCACGTAAGTGGCCACGGTCATGCCGAAGAGCTGAAGATGATGATCAACATCGTACGGCCGTTCTATGTAGCACCCGTACACGGCGAGCCTCGGCATCAGCATCGATTTATCGACATGCTCCGAAAGATGGGCTACCCGGCGCACCGAGTCTTTGCCATGAACGATGGCTCTGTCCTTACCATCAGCGAGAAGAAGGCATGGATGGACAAGCCTGTGCAGAGCGGTGCGGTGCTGGTGGACAGCAGCGGTACGCCCGGAACTACGGGGGACGTTCTTCGAGACCGAAACAGCCTCGCTAAGTCAGGCTTAGTCAACGTAACTGTTGCCATAGACGTGGAGCAAGGCTTGGTTGTGGCTGACCCGATTATCCAAACGAAAGGGATCCACGCCTACGAAGGGTTTGACAAAGATGCGTTCCGGTTGGTCGATTCACTGCTGAGCAAAATGAGCAGCGAAGAGCTCAAAGACAGCAACCGGGTTCGGCACGAAGTGCTCGACACCCTGCGAGGCTCGCTTCAGCGGGAATTCGGCATGCAACCGTATATCATCGTTAATGTAGTTCCCTTGTAGTTTTATATAAGTTTGGCGCCATGACCTTTACAGTGCCGGAGCTGATCAAGTATTTTATCGCGCTCATGGCGTTGATCAATCCTATTGAGGGCATGGCGGTCTACCTGTCCATGTCTTCCAGCATAAACAAGAATGACCGAGCAGGATTCATCCGCAGAGCTTCGGTCGCCGTTTTCATCATCCTCGCAGTTTCTCTTCTGATCGGCGGGTTGGTTTTGTCGCTGTTCGGGGTCTCCGTGGCGGCGTTTCAGCTTGCCGGAGGAATTTTGTTGTTCTTGATCGCCCTTCAGATGGCGCTGCCTGGATCTTCTTCGAACGACACTGCTCTCGAGGGCGGCCCGAATGCGGCTATCGTGCCCCTTGCGTTGCCGATTTTGGTTGGACCGGGGGTGATCGCCTCCGCCATCCTGTATGGCACCTATTGCCACAACCCGGCGGATTATTCGGTGATGACCCTGATGATGTTCGCCGCTGCGCTGCTGGTGTTCATTGGCCTGAAAATCGCCGACCGAGTCGGTGGAAAACTCTCTCCGGTAACCATCGAAATCTCTACCCGACTGTGCGGGTTGATCGTGGCTGCGATCGCTATGGAAATGATGGTCAAGGCCCTTCTCGAACTGTTCCCCGGACTCGGCAAGTAATTTTCGAACCGAATCTTGGGGTAGAAACCCTGGGACGGGGATGGAGACCACGGAACAGGAACCTTCGAAGAGGAAGCGCCGAATACCACTTCACATCAAGATTCTCATCGGTCTTGCGCTCGGTGCGCTTGCTGGTGGAATCGCTCAGGCGTCCCTCGGTCCTGAAAATCCGGACCTCATCTGGTTCATCACCAATGTCACCCAACCTCTAGGTCAGCTGTTCTTGCGGCTGATCTTCATGATGGTGGTTCCGCTGGTCGTCAGCGCTCTAATCCTCGGTGTCTCCGAGATGGGCGAGGCGAGCAAGGTTGGTCGAATCGGTCTCAAGTGTCTTTTGATGACCGTGCTTTTGAGCGGAATCGCGGTTGTCATCGCGTTTGTTGCCGTGAACATCGTGCAGCCTGGGGCTGGGGTGGATCAATCAAGAGTGGAGACGCTCATGGAGGTCTATCGTGGGCAGGCCCAGGCAGTGGAGGAGACAGTCGCCGAGACCCAAAAGCCGTTCACGCAAACGGTGGTTGAGATCGTTCCCAGGAACCCGTTCCTTGAGGCGACGCGAGCTCTAGAGGGCGGAATCCTGCCCCTGATGTTCTTCTCACTGATCATCGGCATTGCCATGATTGGCTTACCTGCGGAGAAAATGCTGCCCTTGAAGCGGCTCATGGAGGCGGTTTTCGAGGTGAGCATGAAGATCATTGGATACGCCATGGCGTTCGCTCCGATCGGTGTCTTCGCGCTCATTTTCACCAGTGCGTCCCTTCTTGGCATTGATGCCGTGGCAGCGCTGGGCAAATATTTCTTCCTGGTTATCTTCGCGCTGGCGTTTCACTTTTTGGTGGTGTACACGCTCACGCTCAAGTACATCGCCAAGCGCAACCCATGGCGGTTTTACAAGAACTCGACCGAAGTACTGGTTACAGCCTTTGCAACCAGCAGTTCAAACGCAACGCTACCTACGGCGCTACGAGTATCTCGAGACAAGCTCAGCATCCCGGAGAAGATCGGCAACTTCGTTTTGACCCTGGGAGCCACCGCCAACCAGAACGGCACCGCGCTGTTCGAGGGCATTACGGTCCTCTTCTTGGCTCAGTTTTTCGGGGTCGAGCTGACCTTTGTGCAGCAGTTGGGCATCCTCGGTTGGTGCATTCTTGCCGGCGTAGGTACAGCCGGTGTGCCAGGAGGCGCCTGGCCCATGATCGCCATCATTTTGGGCACTATCGGAGTGCCACCCGAGGCGATAGCTATATGTCTCGGAATAGACCGGCTGCTTGATATGAGCCGCACCACGCTCAACGTACAGGGAGATATCGTGATCGCCGCCTCGGTGGCAACGATGGAGGGTTACAAGCCCGGTGAAGGCAAACCTGGACCTGTGCCTGAGTACGCCTCGGGATAGGTCGCAAGCTCTGAAGCGGTAAAATTACTGTGTCCCTTCAGGCGTTTTCACTTCCGATGATTCCGGCTATCGCTCTTTTCGGAGCCCTTACTTTTTGCGCCCTCGAACCGGAGCCACCACAATCTGAGCCCGCCGCGGCACACACTTGGTTTGTCGGGAACGGAGCGAGGGGATGGAAGGTAGCCGAGGAGAGCGGCGGAGTTACCGCCCGGGCGGTCTATCCGAACGAGTCAACGGAGGCCTTCCTTGTAAACGGGCTTGATGCACGAGGTGGAGTTCATCTATACCAGTGGGAGCCTTCCGCCGTAGAAACCGTTACGGTTGTGGTTTCCGGGCCCGATGCCTATCTCTTCCAGACTGTGCGCGGTCGAACCCAGATGTGGCAAACGACTTTGGCGTTCCAGAATGCTCCTGAAGAGTGGCCGAGAGCGTCTTCCGTAGAGTGGATGCCAGCCTCGCGCCTGCAAACTCTGACGGGCTTCCGGCCATCGTACACCTTGTTCTTGCCTGGTCGCACGACTCAGTTGCAATACCGGACAGGAAGAAACAGCGAGATCCAGGTCCTCAGCGGAGCCCAGCGCGGGTTGCGCGAGCGGCTCCAGGTCGATTCTCTCTTGCTCGGAGAGAACAAGCTGATGAGTAGTTGGTCAGAACGGGACGGAACTTTTGTTGTATTGGTAATCGACCGTGAATCGGAACGGGTGTTTGCCGGCATAGTGCCCCGTGAGGGAGAACCCGTGTTGCTTCAAGGTCTCGCAGCAGGCGACCTGGAGCCGGACAAGTGATTTGCAGGCTCGTTTCCCTAGCGGCGTTACTGGGGGTTGCCCAGGTCGTCTTCGGACAGAGCTTTGCCCCGACCGTGCCGATTCTTGAACGGCCCATAACCCCGCGAGCAGGGTTCAAAGTGCCCGACGGCGAAGTCGTCCCAGCCATGATCAACGGAATACGTTATGGGGTCTTTTCCCGCGAGGCGGCTGCCGCCCGACAGCTGGAAAGCTTCTCGATCATAGGGCTATACGACATTTCGAACCACAACACTTATCGAGAAGCAATCCGAGAGATTTACGGCGCGGACCTTGCGGAGTTCAACTACTTCCAGCTTGGATTCGTGAGCTTTGAGCCCCGAGTGCGCGCCTTGCGAGAGTGGCTGATTCGGACTTCGAAGTTTGGCGATACCACCTTGGCACTAGAGCCCAGGCCCGACGATCCGTGGCGTCAGTTTAAATCCTCTGACCCCGAGATGATCGAGCTCCGGACGATGTTCGAGGAGCTGCAAGAGATGGGAATCAACGTTCGGGTGAGGTTCGCTTCGGAGGCGAACCTGGCGGGCAACCCGTACTCTGCCGTGACCAACAACGCTTCAATGGAAGGTTTCCGAAGAAGTGCCCGGTGGTTCAAAGAGTTCATGCCAAAGAACGTGCGGATGGTGTTCTCTCCACTGATCAACACCCCTGCTATGTCCTTCCACCTGGGCGCGAAAGGTGCCATGACCAACGTAGAGAAAATGTACGAGCGCGGAGTATGGGACATCATCGGAGGAACAATCTATTCCGACCCACGGCTGTCGCTCGACCGGATGTTTGCGATCTACTTCGAGCGAATGAACAAGCTGGACCCGGGGAAGCCCTGGCAGATCTGCGAACTGGGCGGTCCCAGAACGATGCTTGCCGAAGTGGAGCAATTCGCCTTGAACGCCCGGAAGTGGCGCGGGCTAGACAAGATCTACCTTTTTGCTGGCGCGGTAAACCCGAGAAGAGAGCGGCAGTTGGGAAGCCACGGCACGATACCGCCAGATGGAACCGTCAGCGTGTTCAGACGGCACTTTATCGCCTCCGCTGCATCTCAGTAGGCTAGTCGTCTCCAATCAGCTTTCGGATGCGGTCTTCGATCTTCTCGGTCGAGATCGTCTCTCGCAGCCGCTCAACGATCAGAGGCATCGAAAAAGGAGTCGGCTTTTCGAGCTCGACGATGATCAGCTTGGAGTCGTTCAGCCGTTGGAGCGCTTTCGCCAACCGCGTATGCTCCAGCTGTTCTTCTAGCACTTCCCTCCTCGCCTGCTTAAGCAGGAGATGGTCGGGGTCGAACTGCGCGAATACGTCGTAAAAGAGCGAACTGGAGCTTTGTAGCTGCTTCTGGCTGCGAGAGCGAGAACCATAGCTCTGGAAGGTCAAACCAGCGATCCTTGCGATCTCTCTAAAGTGGCGGCGTGCCATCTCGCCGCTGTTCAGACTGCCCAGGATGTCGTCGAGCAAGTTTTCTGGCGTGAAGAGCTGCTTCCAGTGGTCGTCGCTGATCTCGATTGGCTCGGCACTCAGCAGTTCGAACCCGTAGTCGTTCGCGCTCACCGAAAACGTGTTCGGCCGGATGAGCGAGAGCCGGTACGCCAAGATGGACGCGAGCCCCTGGTGCACGAGCCGCCCCTCAATCGGATAAACGAATAGGTGGTGACCTTCCCGGGTTTGAAATCTCTCGATCAATAGCTCGTCAGATTCAGGTATCCGCGAGCGCTCGGCCTGCAATTGTAGCAACGGGGCCGCGCACCGAACCTCTTCGTACCGCATTTCGCCGCCGTTCACCTGCTCCAGAATCTCCCGAGAAGCACTCGCCAACTCGCTGCTTAGCGGCATCCGGCTGCCAGCCCACCTCACTACAGCACCGGACTTGTTGCTAGCTTGCCGAACGTAGCAGACCATATCCCTAAACAAGACAAACTCGAGAAACCTCCCAGAGAACAGAAAACAGTCTCCTCGCCGGAGGCGAGCAACAAAACTCTCTTCCAGCTCTCCGATAGTCCTCCCCTTGACGAACTTGACCGTTACCGAGGAATCGCTGACGATCGTGCCGATGTTCATTCGGTGGCGGGCGAGAATCTCCTTGTTTGCTGGCAGGTATCGACCGTCTCGCTCTACGACGCGCTTGAAGTCTGGATAGACCTTGAGCGTGGGACCTCCCCGCTCGACGAAGTTGAGGCACCACTGCCACTCTTCCTCGGTCAGGTTTCGGTAGGTGTAGGTCGTTCGAAGCTCCGCCAGCATCTCTTCTGGCTCGAACCCACCAGCTGCTGCGCAGGTCACCAGATGCTGGGCAAGCACATCGAAAGGCTTGTGAAGTGGGTGCCGCTCCTCAATGTTTCCGCACCCGATAGCCATCTGGGCGGCCGCCATGTCGATGAGTTCCAGCCCGTGCGTAGGGACGCAGAAGATGCGGCTCGGCACTCCTGGTCGGTGACCGCTTCTCCCAGCCCGCTGCATCAGCCGCGCCACCCCTTTCGGGCTGCCGACCTGAATCACGCAGTCGACGGGTGAGAAATCGACCCCCAGATCCAGGCTGCTTGTTGCGACGACTGCCTTGAGCTTGCCCTGTTTCAGCCCCTCCTCCGCTAGCTTTCGCTCTGCGAGGTCAAGGGACCCATGGTGAAGCGCTACCTTATTCGCCCAGGGCATGTCGGAAGATTTGATGGACTGGAACCACAGCTCAGCCTGCGAGCGGGTGTTGGTAAACACAAGGGTGCTCTGGGATTGGTCGATAGTTTGGAGCACCTGAGGGAGCATCTGCGCGCCGAGATGCCCACCCCAGGGAAATCGCTCCGAGTTCTCCGGCAAAAGTGTAACTACTTCAACCGTTTTGTCCATCTCTCCCGCTACAATGTTATCCACACTAAGGGCCTTTGCGGCTTCTTCTACATTGCCCAGGGTGGCAGAGAGCCCCCAGACCGCCAGGCCTGGATTCCAGCGGCGCAGGCGTGCCAAAGTGAGCTCCAGAAGCGTGCCCCTCTTGTTCGAGAGGAACTCGTGCCACTCATCTACCACGACGAGCTTTAGTGACGAAAGCACCTCTCTGGACTGGTTTGAACAAGTAAGCAGCGCGAGTGACTCTGGCGTCGTGATGAGGCAATGAGGAGGTTCTTCTTTTTGCTTCGCTCTTTGTGAAGTCGGGGTGTCTCCGGTTCGAATCTCTACTCGAAGGGGTACGCCGAAGCTCTCTGCGGCTGCTTCTAGCGCCAGCTTGAGGTCGTTAGCGAGAGCCTTGAGCGGCGTGATCCAGATGGAACTGACTTTCCCATAGGCGAGCCCTTCGCTTTCGGTCCGCTGAAGGTGCCCCATCCACACAGCCAGAGTTTTTCCGGTGCCAGTCTTCGAGTGGAGCAAGCCGCTCGCGCCGCTGCTTACCAACGAGCCAACTTCTAGCTGAAATGGAGCCGGAGTCCAGCCCTGATCTCTGTACCACTGCTCGACCTTGTCGCTCACTTCGCTAGCTCTTCCACCATCTGGCGCAGCACCTGCAACGAATCGGCATCTTCGGGCTTCTTGTCGGTTCTCCACCGGTGGATACGGGGGAACCGTACTGCGAGACCCGCCTTGTGCCGTGCGGAAGGTTGGATCGACTCGAATGCCAGTTCGAAAACCAGCTCCGGTTTGACCTCGCGAACAGGGCCGTAGCGGTCGACGATGTTGTTCCGGATGAACCGGTCCACCTTTCGGATTTCCTCTTCATCAAGCCCGGAGTAAGCCTTGGCAAAGGGAACCAGACCCTCCCCGTCCCAAAGCGCGAACGTGTAATCGGTGTACAGCCCTGCGCGCTTTCCAGAACCCAGCTGCGCCCGGATCAATACAGCGTCCACTAGGAACGGTTCCAATTTCCACTTCCACCAGACCCCTCTCTTTCGGGTGCCTTCGTAGGGGGCGTCGAGGTGCTTGAGCATCAGACCCTCACTGCGCCGCTCTCTCGAAAAGCCCTTTAGCTCCACCACTTCGCTCCAATCCTTCACCAGCCACGCGGGAGAAATCGAGATTCCGGGCACTTGCTCCAGCAGTTTGCGGCGCTCGCGCTGGGGCAAACTGCGCAAGTCTTTGCCCTCCCATTCCAAAATATCGAACACCACCAGCCTGCAAGGCACCTCTTCCAGCAACTTCTTGCCGGGCTTCTTTCGCCCGATCCGCCGCTGCAATTGGAAAAACGGCAAAGGGGCGTCTGCGCCTTCTTCCCATGCCATGATTTCGCCATCGAGCACGGTGCCGGGCGGCAAAGCGCTTAAGCTAGCGACCACGTCGGGAAAGGACTCCGCAATGGTGACCTCGCCTCGGCTCCACAGAAAAAGTCCTAGCTCTCTCGCGACCGCTTGGGCACGGATGCCATCCCATTTGTACTCGACTAGAAAATCGCTGGCATCTCCAAGCTCTTCCGGTGCTTCTGCCAATGGGTGAGCAAGGCTAAAGGGATACGGGCGACCACCCGTACTCCGCTCGCCAATCGCGATGGACTCCCAAAAATCAGCAGACGGCGCCCAGCCACCCATAACCGCCTCTGAGACTTGCGCCACGGGGACTCCCAATGCATTGGCTGCCCCTCTCAGCGCCAGTTCGCTGGATACTCCCATTCGAAAAGTTGTAGAAAGCAGCTTGAGATACACGAATCTGCCGGTGGCATCCAGCTTGCTCCAGGAATCCATCACGATTTCGCGCTGCTGCTCTATTGGCTTGCCCGCAAGCCCTCCGACTCGCTCCATGATCCACTCGGATAGGTCCCCACTAGCTGCCCTGCCCTCTTGGTCTGGCACGAGCAAGGCTATGGTTTCGCTGAAGTCTCCGACCTGGTCGTAGCACTCATCGAAGAGCCACCCTTCGACGCCACTTGCCTCTAGGCACCAGAGCCGGAGGTCGCTTCGCCGAACCGGAGTCCTCGGCTTCTTGCCAAGCAGCAGAGAGAGCGCCCAGGCGCAATCGGCAGGCGGTGCTTGGGAGAAGAAATCGACGAGTGCCTGAACCTTGTCATTGGTCTTGTTCGACTGGTCTATGGCGATGAACAGGTCGATGAACTGCTTCACGAATCGTCCTCGTCTTCCGCCGAAGTGAACGCCCCCGAGATCGCCTTCGCCTTTAGCCCTTGATCCGCGAAGGCCCGCGCGGTTTGCTCTGCAAAGCCGTGGGTAGTCCACACGGTTTCGCAGCCCGTAGCCGCTACAGCTTCTTGTAGGCTATTCCAATCCACGTGGTCACTCAATACGAATCCACGATCCACGGAGCGGCGCCGCCGATGACCTCGAATCGCCATCCAACCCGAAGCGAACGCTGTTCGAACGTCGCCGAATCGACGAACCCACGGTGTGCCCGCCGCACTCTGAGGGGCGATCACCAGCGAACCTGCATAATCCTTGCCCTTGGGCTCCTCGGCGACCGTTCGCCAATCGCCTAGGTTCACCCCAAACTCTTCGTAAATCTGGTTCAGCTTGGGGATTGAGCCATGAACGTAGATTGGCTCGCCCACATCTGCAAGCGCACCTAGCAGCCGCTGGGCCTTGCCTAGCGCGTAGGCAAACACCATCGCCGTCTGCCCCTTCTCCGCACAAGACTTCCACCATTGCTTGAGCTCAGAGATCACCTGGTCTTCGGGTTGCCAACGGTAGACCGGCAGCCCGAAAGTGGTCTCTGTGACAAACCCGTGGCAGCGCACAGGCTCATAGGATTCAACCGAACGGTCCGGACTAGTCTTATAGTCTCCCGATACCACCCAGACCTCTCCAGCGACCTCAACCCGAACCTGAGCCGACCCCAAAATATGGCCTGCCGGATGCAGGCTGACCTTCGCATCGCCCATCGTAACTTGCTCGCCGAAGTCGAGCGGTTGAACCGGACACTCTGCGCCCAGGCGCACCTTCATCACCGCAGCCGTTGGTGGGGTTGCCAGGTAGCTCTTCGAGCCGAACCGGGCGTGGTCCGAGTGACCGTGGGTAACAACTGCCCTGTCCACTGGCCGCCACGGGTCGATATAGAAACCGCCTGCGGGGCAATATATGCCCGCAGCACGGACTTCCAGCACCGCTTTTCGGCTCACGCTAGATTGCTACGCCCTTGCGGGCTGCATCATCGCTGATCCAGCAAGTGGAAGTACCGGTCCTTGACCACATTCCGCTTCACCTTGAGCGTTGGCGTCAGCTCGCCGTTCTCAATAGAGAGTGGCGAAGGCAGAATAGCGAACCTCTTCACCCGCTCGAAGTCCGGCAGGCTGGCGTTTACCGTGGTGATTTCCTTCTTGATCAACGCCCGCACATCCTCCCTTTCAGCCAGTTCTTCGTCGCTAGTCTCTTTGTCTTCGGGGATGCCAAGTTCTGTGCGAACATGGGCGTGGTTGGGCATGATGAGCGCGCAAACGTAGTCCATTCCATCCCCGAAAAGCACTGCTTCCGAGATCATCGCGCTGCTCTTGAGCAGAGTTTCTATAGGCTGCGGTGCGACGTTCTTTCCGTTGGCTAGGACTAGGAGGTCTTTCTTCCGGTCGGTGATTCTCAGATGCTTTCCTTCGAAGCACCCGATGTCTCCTGTGTGGAACCAGCCATTTTCATCAATTGCCTGGCTGGTTGCCTCAGGGTCGTTGAAGTATCCCAGCATCAGCCCTCTACCCCTCATCAGGATTTCTCCATCTTCTGCGATCTCGATCTCCATGTCGAGCGGCTCGCCGACGGTCCAGTACTTATTGTCGTGCTCGCGATTGATCACGCTTCCTCCGGCGGTCTCGGTAAGCCCATAGCCCTGCAAAACAGGCACTCCCAGTGCCATGTAAAACTCGGCTACCGCCTCGGGCAGCGCCGCGCCTCCTGAGATTAGCAGCCGAAGCCTTCCGCCAAGCCGCGCACGGATTTTCGACATGACGAGCTTGTCTAGGAATCCCGCAAATGGGGCGGGTTCGCCCTTCGCCTTCTTCACGCCCTGATCCACCGCCCAGGCGAACAGCTTTTGCCGGATGGGACTTGCCTTGGCAACGGTATCGAGGACCCGATCGCGCGTCGCGTCGAGGAATCTTGGGACGACCAGCATGATGGTCGGGTTGCAAGACTGCATATCCGAAGAGAGCGTAAGCACAGACCGTGCAAACGCAATCGACGAGCCCTGCGAGATAGGGAACACCTGGCCACAAACCCGTTCGAAAACGTGGGACATGGGAAGGAAGCAGAGGAAGCGGTCTTCTTGGGTGAAGTGAAACTCTGGCGCTGCGGTTTTCGATACGTGCAGGATTGCGCGGTGCGGCAACATTACCCCCTTAGGGAAGCCGGTGGTGCCGCTGGTGTAAATGATCGTGGCGACATCCTCCTCACCCAGTTGGCGAGAGCGCTCCAGCAGCTCGTCCGCATTCAGACCCCTCGGCTGTTGTTGGGCCCGCGCCATGATGTTGTCCTCGCCCCGCTTTAGGGGCACGGTCGGTACTTCGGGAAGACCTTCGTACTTTATGTCGTGGTCAGCAGAGCCGACGACACATAGCTTCGCGCCGCAGTTACGCACGATGTATTCGACTTGGTCCTTCAACAGTGTCGGGTAAATCGGAACTAGACGAATTCCCAGGCAATAACAGGTCCAATCGAGATACGCCCACTCAGCGCAGTTTTCGCACTGGATGGTGATAGCGTCTCCACTCTTGAGCCCAAGAGATTCTAGTACTACCGCCACTGTCCCAACAGTTTCAAGAAGCTGACTGTAGGCCACTTCCTGGTTCGAAGAAGTCTCAGGGATGACGAACGCAACATTTTCTGGCCAGGTTTTGCAAGCGGCCACGAGCATCTCTCCAAGCGTCGGAGAATCAATCGGCTTCAGCGCGGTTTTTGATTCCTGCATTTCAACTAGATTATCGGATTGACTGCCTTGTGTGGCATACTGCCCGTTATGAAGTGGGGACTCTAGCCTAGGGGCAATGTTTCACAGGCGCTCTGAACTCGCCTTGATTGGGCCGAACGGAGATCTCGTTTGGCACAAGAAAGCGTACGGCGAAGAGCCGCACGAGTCTTTGTTGCATAAACTGCATCACCTTGATCACACAGAGCACGCGGTAGTTCCCCGGTCTGACGGCGCAATTGATTGGCTGTCAAGGCATGACTTCAACGTTGATGGGTCGCGACATAGGCTCATTTCCAGGTGTGGCCACAGCCACTTGGCGATGCCAACCGACCATCTTTCGCATAAAGTATTCATTTCAGGCGCAGATGGGCACTTGATTGACCCAATTACAGCAGACAGGGGAACAGAGGAGGCAACATGCTTCCGACAGCATTTTGAGCCCTTCGAAAGCCAGCTCGAGAACGTCAGCTTTGAAATCCTCCTACACGAAGCCTTAGACTCTGAGCAACCTATACAGCTGACCTCTTTGCACCCACCCAATTTGGTCAAGACCTTACGGGTCTTTCCCGTATTCGAAACGTCGACACCTGTCCTTGTTTGGGTCTTCGACGCCCACGTCGTGCTTAGCTTTGGACCGGTTGTTGAGGACAGCGAGTGCACTTCGTTTAGCGGGATCGGTTACGTCGAGTGCGACAGCGAAGGGACAATCCTCAAGTGCAATCGGTCGCTAAAGCTACTGCTGCGTGAAGTGCGAACCGAACTTGAACCAGGAAAGAATTTCTGGCAAGCCCTGAACCTGCTAGTGGAAAAGCACCCCGAAGCTGCAGAGCTGATTCTGGACCGAACTCCGGAGGACAGTAGCGTTCATCCAGGTTCTGATGGAAGAATTCTTATCGTCCGAGAGTCGCCACTTTCTGACGGACGCTTCGCCCGTGCCTACATCGATGTCACCACCGCCGTTCGGCAGGTTGGCGAACCCGTAAAGCCAGGCGCGGTAACCGTTGAACCTGTGGTGCCAAGGGAGTTGCTAGACGGCTTGCAACAGACCACCCAGACCGCAATCTTCTACTTCTCGCTGAACGATTCGAACCCGACTTGGATCGCCAACCCGGCGTATCTGTTGCCGAGAGATAGCAGAAACATCGAATCGGCAGAAACCCTTCGTGTTCACCCTAGCGATTGGGAGGCACTGAAAGCATCGCTAGCCGGTGGCCCGACAACCGGCGCGTCCTTCGGCGATCGCCGAGTTCGTCTCGTCTCGGATAAGGGCTTCATTGCCTGGGTTCGTCTCCTGTTCACGAGAAGCGTTCAAGGGTATAAAGCCAACACCTACTTAGGGGTCGCCGTTGCCGCCGAGCCCGTCGCCTCACTTCGCTACCAATATACGCACCCGTCAGATTCAGGCACCTATTCCAATCTAGTCATCACAGACGAAGAAGTGCAAGCAGCGATCGCGAATAATGAGTTTGAGCTGCACTATCAGCCCATTGTTGACGCGGTTACTGGAGAACCCCAATCTCTTGAAGCCCTTCTGCGGTGGCGGAAACCAGATGGAACATTCGTTCGCCCGAACCAATTTCTGCCCGCAATCGAGAGATCCATTTTGATGGTAGAAGTCGGCAAATGGGTTGTGCGGCACGCATGCGAAGACTCGCAAAAGATTCACCAGCAGATTGACAGCGAAATCCCAATCTTTGTAAACGTCGTCGTGCGTCAACTTCGCTCGAGGTTCATTAGAGACTATGAAGTGGCTGTCTCCAGTTTTGGCATCCCGAACAAGTTGCTTGGGATCGAGATCACCGAGAGCTCTTTGGGCGAAGGCTCTCGCCAGATGAAAGAGACCCTCCAGCAGCTTCGGAGGATTGGTTGCTCGATAGCGATTGACGACTTTGGTACCGGCTTTTCCTCTCTTGCCTATCTTAAGGAGTTTCCGATCCAGATCGTCAAGCTCGATTCCTGGTTCTCTAGAGAGTTGGACCACAATACACGAGATCAAGCGATTTTCCGGGCAATTCAGAAGTTGTGCAGCTCGCTTGAATTAAAGATCGTCGCAGAGGGCATAGAGCGGAAAGCTCAAGCAGACTGGCTGAGAGAAGCAGGCTGCGACCTTGCGCAGGGTTACTACTACTGCCGACCACTCCCCAGAAACGAGCTTCTCGAATGGATGTCGTCAGTCAGACGATAAGGTGTTGATCGTCACCTGATCGGTAAGCAGAAAGCTGTTGTTTGCCGACCAAAGAACCCTTGTTGCAGGCAACATCATGGAGTTTTCTTGCGGGTGGAGGATCTGAGAAAGAATCTCGCTCTTGTCCCGGCCAGTTACCACCATCACCGTACTCAGAGCGTTTTCCAAAACCGGGAAGGTCATCGTAACTCGCTCCTGGTACGGTTCAGGACCCTGACCATAGGCTGCCCACTTCTCGGTTACCGCGAGGGCCGGAGAATTTGGGAACAGCGATGCGGTGTGCCCGTCGGTTCCCATGCCCAACAACACCATATCGAATTCGGGGACTTCGCCCGCGCCAAACTTCGAGCGAATCAGCTCATCGTACGCCTCGGCGGCTTCTTCAACCGTTCCCGGCCGGTACATCGGGAAAATTTGGTTTTCGGGCACCTCTACGTGATTAAGCAAGCTTTCCCGAGCCATCTTCTCGTTGCTTCCAGGGTCATTTGAGGGCACGAATCGCTCGTCGCTGAAATAGACCTCTACTCTTGACCAGTCAATGGAAGGCTCAACCGCGTGTTGAGCCAGTAGCTCATACGCGGCACGGGGCGTCTGCCCACCTGCTAGCGCGATCCGGAAAACGCCACGATTGCGAATGGCGAGATTTGCCTCAACCGCAATTCCTTGTGCCAAAGCACGATATAGCGAAGCTGCATCTGCCTCGACGATGACTTTCCCCGCACCGGTGGGTTCAAAAATCCGTTCCATCTCTGCCTTAGTCTTCTGTATTCGGAACCGCGTCCAACTCTCCGTTTTCGTCTTCCAGCGTTATCGTGTGCCAGCTTCGCCCATCCCTGGCAATCAGCGCCTCGGCGGATTGGGGTCCCCAACTGCCTGCCGCGTAGTTCGGGAAGTCCAGAGAGGGTACCGAAGTCCATGTGCGGAGGATGGGATCGACGACCTTCCAGGCAAAGTGCTCTTGGTCATCCCTCATAAAGAGCGAGTTGTCGCCCTGGATGATGTCGTACAAGAGGGTTTCATAGGCCTCCGGGGTCTGCACCTTGAATGACTTAGAGTAGTCGAACTCCATGCTGACGGTTCTCAACTGCATTCCGGCTCCGGGTTGCTTAGCCTGGAACCGGATGACGATGCCTTCTTCAGGTTGAATGTTTATGATGAGCCGGTTCGGCTCCCAGTGCTCAGCAGCAGTAGGCGGAAACGCCCGGTGCGGAACCTGCTTGAACTGGATGGACACCTGGCTGATCTTTCGGACCAGACGCTTGCCCGTTCGCATATAGAACGGTATCCCTTGCCATCGCCAGTTATCAACGAACAGCTTCAACGCGGCATAGGTTTCGGTAGAGCTGTCGGGCGAGACACCCTCTTCCTGCCGGTAGCCAGGCACCCTCTGGCCCGCTACCCAACCTGCACCATACTGACCCCTAACCGCCACTTGGTGCACATCTTGCGGGAGTATAGGGCGGACTGCCTTGAGCACTTCCACTTTCTTCGTTCGCAGTTCGTCTGCAGTGAAGTTGACTGGAGGCTCCATGGCCACGATGCACATGAGCTGCAACAGGTGGTTCTGGATCATGTCCCGTAGCGCGCCGGCATTCTCGTAGTACCCGCCGCGTTTTTCCACGCCCAGGGTCTCAGCTACTGTGATCTGCACGTGATCGATGAACTTCCTATCCCACAGCGGCTCGAACAACGCGTTGGCAAACCGAAACGCGAGCATGTTCTGGACGGTGTCTTTGCCCAGGTAGTGATCGATTCTGAAGATTTGCTTTTCGTGGAAGTGCGCCGTCAGGATTTTGTTGAGCTCTTCTGCGCTCTCTAGGTCGTGACCGTAAGGTTTTTCAATAACAATGCGGTCATGCACGCGGTCTTTGCTGAGCCCCGCTGCAGAAAGCCCCTTCACGCACTCCTCAATGAAAGAAGGCGGGATGGAGAGATAGAAAGCATGACACGCCTTGTGGCCCCATTCTTTCTCAATCTCACCGATTCGCTGCGCTAGCGACTTGTAGGTTTTGGGGTCTTCGAAGACGCCAGACACATACGACATGTTCTTGGCGAATTCCTTCCAAATTTCTGGCTCTGGTTTCGAGCGCCGGCTATGCTCACCGACCGCTTTCAGCATTGCCTTGCGCAGATCATCGTCGCTGGATTCACGCCCGATGCCAATGATCCTGAACTCCTTGGGCAGCCGGCCATCCAGGTAAAGGTTGAACAGCGCTGGCACCAGCTTTCGCTTTGCCAAGTCGCCGTTCGCCCCGAATATGGCGACGATCGTCGGGTTGCAGCCACTGTCGTTCAGATTGTTTTCTTGCATCAGTCGTTCTCTGTGATCCACTCCGTGTGGAAGGTCCCGGGTTGGTCGATTCTCTCGTACTGGTGTGCGCCAAAGGTGTCCCTCAGGGCTTGCACCAGATTGGCAGGCAGCCAGGCACTCCTCATTGACCGGTCGTAAGCTAATCCAGCTGAGAATGCAGGCAATGGCACTCCGCTGCTTACGCCATAGCCCACTACGCTTCTCAGCGCCTCCATTCCCTTTTCGAGGGGCGGCATCAGGTCGGGCGCGATAAGCAGGGAGGGTAGCTGACTTGAAACGTCGTAGGCCCGGACGAACTGATCCAAAAGCTTAGACCGGATGATGCACCCAGCCCGCCAAACTGCGCACACGTCCTTCTTGCTCAGGCCATATCCGTAGACATCGCTCGCTCGGCCGAGCAGTAAAAGCCCTTGGTCGAAACTGAGTACCGTTGCTGCCTGCATGGCGAGCCTCAGTTCCTTTAGGGCGGCCTTCTTCGCTTGGATTGGCGCAACCGAGAACCCGACTACTTGCTCAACCTCCGTGCGGAGCAACTTCAGCCCAGACATGTGGCGCTGCGTTACCGCCGAGTCGATCATCGGCACCGGAATGCCCAAATCCATGGCGCTCTGGCTGGTCCATTTTCCTGTTCCGAGCTGTTTGGCGTCGTCGCTTACAAAATCAATAAGATATGACCCTGTCACCGGGTCAATCTTGCGGAAAACCCCGGCGGCAATCTCGAGCAGATAGCCTCCTGCCGGTCCATCTGCCATCTGCTGAAACTCTTCGGCGATCTCAGGAGCGGTGAGTCCCATGCCGCGCTTCATCAGGTCGTACGCTTCGGCAATAAGCTGCATCAAGGCATATTCAATGCCGTTGTGCACCATCTTGACGTAATGCCCTGCCGACCGAGGCCCGAACAGCGCAATGCACGGCTCGCCGTCGTACTTTGCAGCGCAAACAGTAAGCACATCCTTGACCTTTTCGTAAGTCATGGGCTCCCCACCAACCATGAGCGAAGCACCGTACCGAGCTCCTTTCTCCCCACCAGAAACGCCGACACCGAGGAAGTCGATTCCTTGGTCCGCTACTTCCTGGAATCTTCGATCTGTATCCTTGAAGTAGCTATTGCCGCCGTCAATCAGAACGTCGCCCGGGCTGAGATCCGGTAGGAGTGCGTGGATCACCGAATCAACCGGCCCGCCTGCTGGCACCAACATCATGATCACCCGTGGGCTCTTGAGACTGGTGAGAAACTGGTTCTTATCTGAAGTCGCAAGGATATCTCTCCCTTCCGCTTCCTTCTTCAGCAGGCTTACCTGTGGCTCGCTCAGGTCGTAACCGGCAACAGAGATGCCGTTGTCTGCCATGTTGAGCAGGAAATTTCTGCCCATTGTCCCCAGGCCGACCATTCCGAATTGGTACTTCTTTGAAGGCATTGTGGTTTCAGTCTTTACTCAAAAATTCGTCGAGAGCGGTTAGAGTGGTCATCGGATCAACATGGTGAATCCCACGTAGCCCATAGCTGCGCGCGATCTGAACGAACATCAGACGGTCGTCCACGTAGATGCTGTCCTCTGGCTTGGCGAGCGAAACGTGGAGCGCCAGTTTGAAAATCGCCACGTCCGGCTTTCGCAACCCGACGAACCCTGAGAAAAGCACCGAATCGAACAGCTTGGCCAGCTCGAACTTGTCGATCCTGTGTTGCGCAAGGTCCTTGCCTTCGTTGCTGATTGCGGCAAGCCTGAACGAGTATCGGTCGCGAAGTGCCCAGTACCCGCTCAGAGTCGGCTCCAGCGGTTTCGAGCGGTCGAACATGAAGGTTCGGTACTGGTCCTCGGTGAATGGTCGAGGTTCATAGAAGACGGTTCGGTACAAGTACTCTTGCAAGTCAATCTGACCCCGCTCATAGGAGTCGAACGTCAGGTGGTGGCGCTCGTCAAGCTCTGCCAGATCGAGGCAAAACTGCTCTGCGGCATCTCGGCGCGCCTTCCTATCCCAACCGTTGGTCAGGATAACGCCCCCGACATCCGAGAACACCGTTTTCATCCTTCCGTCGCCTTTTCAATCAGCTCGTTATAGGCGCGCAGACCTTCTTCGAGTCTGTCGCCCAAGTCGATAGGCAGCACTCGTCGCTCGTGTTGCTTCAGTGTCTCAATGTCACCCAGCATCTGCGCCTTTTCGAACACTGAGAATCCGTAGTTGCGGTTTGGCAAAGCCACATCTTCTCCAAACTCACCGCCGAGGACAATGAACAGCCCCTGGTTTGGACCGCCCTTGTGGTACTGGCCTGTGGAGTGTAGGTATCTCGGACCGAACCCTAACGTTGTTGCCATTCCGGTTGATTCCAGAATTCGCTTCCGGGCGCGCTCCAACATATCATTGGCAAGCGGAGAATCAGGCGAGAAGCATAGGGTAGCGATGTAGTCATCCGGCTGTGCCATCGCGAGGAAGCCACGCATGATATCCACTGCGTCGGCTCCGGAGGAATCGTAGATCTTGAGCGGCCCAAACTCCGAGTACTTGCCTCGCTCCGGCAGTTGGCCCGTCTTTTCAAACTCCTGAAGGAGCCTTTTGGTGGTGTCTTTTGCCTCTTGTACGTTCGGCTGGTCAAATGGGTTGATGCCGACCACCTTCCCTGCCGTAGCGATCGCGACTTCCCATCGGAAGAACTCCTGAGCGAGGTCGGTTAGGTCGTAGAGCCGAATGCGAATAACGGGGTGACCCATCTCATGCAGCGTGTTCATGTGGGCGTTCACGTCTTGCTCCTCGGGGTCGCCGTCCAGCACCATGTGGATAAACACCCGGTCATCGCCGTAGCAGTTGGGGTTCGCGAGGGGCTCGGTGGCTATGGGAAGAATTCCTTCGCCCTCTTTGCCGGTGCTTTCCGCTACCAGTTGCTCCAGCCAGAGGCCCATCGTCGAGATGGCGTCCGAGAGCACGAAGGTCAGCTTGTTTCGCCCCTGGTTCGCGTAGACACCGAGCACCGCTCCGAGCACCACACCGCTCGCCGATGCCACGGCACGCTCTGGGCCGTTCGCCGATGCCATTCTCAGAGCTTTATCTAGTAAAGTGCCAACCGGGATCCCTTGCGCCGCTGCGGGTACCAGCCCGAAGTACGTCAGCGCAGAGTAGCGGCCACCCACATCGGGGAAGTTGAGGAAGACCCTGGAGAACCCTTCGCGGTGAGCTAAGGCTTCGAGTTCAGAACCCGGGTCGGTTATCACACCAAAGCGGCTCTTCGCCTCGTCGCCCAGTTCTTCCTGGGCGCGGCTCCAAAAGTAATCCAAGAACGCTGCCGGCTCAGCGGTCGTGCCGCTCTTGCTGGCAATCAGGAAGTAGCTCTCTCCATAAGTGGCACCGTTTTCGATGTTACGAACTTGCCTCGGGTTCGTTAGGTCCAGCACCTGCACACGAATAGGACCCTGGTTCGGGAAACAGTTTGCGAAAACGTACGGCGCCAGACTGCTGCCACCCATGCCGGCTAGCACCACCCGCTTGACCCCTTTGCCAACCAACTCGGCAACAAACGAGGCAAGCTCAGCCTGGCGGTTGATCATCTCAGACGGCGCTTTTAGCCAACCGAGTGAGTTCGACACGACTTTTGTGGCATCCTTGTCTTCTGGCGAAACCCAAAGCGCGGCGTTGTGCTCCCACATTCCGCGCAGAAACTCCTCGCTCTGCAAACTTTGCAAAGCCACCTCTACCTGGCTGGCAGCATCGGTCTCAAACCTCTGAGGATCGATGGGAGATTTAAGGGCACCCTGGCGCTTCACTTCGATCGAGTCGAACAGCTTCTTGAACGGCTGCTCGAACTTGACGATGCCTTCGTCTTCTAGCTGCTGGCAAACCTTCTCGAGGTCGATGCCCAGTTCCCCTAGAAGCCGAACCTGCTCTCTTGCCTCGTCAACCCCTTCCTCAATGCGCGATGCTGGATTCCCGTGGTCTCGGTACGCCTCGATGGTCTCCATTGGCATCGTATTCACCGTCTCCGGACCGACCAAAGTTTCTACGTAGAGAGTGTCTTCGTAGTCGGGGTTCTTGGTGCTGGTGCTCGCCCAAAGTAGCCGCTGAACCTTGGCCCCGGCCTCTGCCAGCTTGGCAAACTCCGCACTGCCAAAAACCTCTTTGTAGACTTGGTAGGCAAGCCTTGCGCTGGCAATGGCGATCTTCCCTTTGAGCGACTCAGCGACTTTCGCGCGGTCCGGGCGCTCCTGACTCACCTTGTCCAGCATCGGATCAATCATGGTATCGATCCGGCTGAGGAAGAAGCTGGCGACCGAGGCAATTTCAACCGGCTCTCCACGCATGTGTCTCTTTTTCAGCCCAGCCACATAGGCTTCAGCGACTTCGCGGTACCGTTCGACGCTGAACAACAGCGTCACGTTGATGTTGATTCCCTCGCTAATGAGCTGCTCAATTGCGGGCAGCCCTTCCTTCGTGCCAGGAACCTTGATCATGACGTTCTGGCGACCCACCTGCTTCCATAGCCTGCGAGCTTCGTCGACTGTTCCCTGGGTGTCGCGCGCCAGGTAGGGGGAGACTTCGAGGCTCACGTAGCCATCAAGGCCATGCGTCTGGGCGAATACGCCCTGAAACTGGTCCGCAGCGGTCTGGACGTCCTTCACCGAGAGCTCGTCGTAAATCTGGTCCGTTTCCAGCCCTTGCAGCGCCATCGCCTGGATTTCGGAGTCGTAGTCAGACGACTCGCCGATTGACTTTTCAAAGATGGCGGGGTTGCTGGTCATTCCTCGAAGCCCGTCCACCTCGATCATCTTTTCAAGGGGGCCGCGAAGCAAAGGGCGGCTAATGTAATCGAGCCAGGGCGATTGCCCGAATTCGTTGAGTCTCTTGAGTGGGTTATCCATGGGTTGTTGGCGAATCTGATGCGAAATTTCTTTCTTCGATCTCCTGAATCTGATGTACGCGTCGCAGGTGCCGGTCTATGCCATCGAATTTGGCTCCGAGGTAGGCGTTCACCATTTCTTTGGCGACTTCGATTCCTACCACTCGGGCACCGATGACCAAAATGTTCATCTTGTCGTGCTGAACCCCCTGGCGGGCGGAGTAGGGCTCAGTGCAGTTGCCCGCATAGATACCGGGAAATTTATTGGCTGCCACAGAAGCACCGATACCGCTCCCGCAGACCAAGATTCCCCGGTCTGCCTCGCCACTGAGAATCGCGCGCGCCACCTTTTCCGAGTAAAGAGGATAGTCGCTTGGCTCGGCATCAAACGCACCCAAATCAAGTACTTCGTACCCGGATGCAGCGACAAACTCCTTGAGAGCCTCCTTCAGCTCGAAACCGGCGTGGTCTGAACCGAAGGCGACGGTCACTTTTTCGCCTCTACCAGTTGTTCGGCAGTATCAGCGACGTTCACCGGTGTGAAGCCGTACTCGGAAAGCACCCGGTTTCCGGGTGCAGATGCACCAAACTTGTCGACGCCCAATACAGCGCTCATTTCTCCCGTAATCCGCTCCCAACCTAAGCTAGCACCGGCTTCCACTGCCAGCTTCGGCACACCTGGTGGAAGCACCGAGTGACGGTACTCGTCGTCCTGCTCGAAGAAAATCTCCATGCAGGGCATGGAGACCACGCTCGCATCTATCCCCTTTACCGAAAGCAGGCTTTGGGCTTCAAGACAGGTTGCAACCTCCGAACCCGTTGCCACCAGCACAACTTGAGGCTTCCTCTCTGCCGGGGAAAGCACGTAGCCGCCGTTTGGAACCCCTTCCTCGATCGCAGCCCGGTACGCACTCAGTACAGGCAGCTTCTGGCGCGAAAAGATCAAACACGCAGGCCCTTGCCGCTCAACGGCTAGCTTCCAGCACGCCTTCGTTTCCCAGGCATCTGCGCTGCGGTAGACGTCAAGATTGGGCACTAGCCGAAGTGCCATTACATGCTCTACCGGCTGGTGGGTCGGGCCATCTTCCCCCAGCCCAACGCTATCATGCGTGAAAATGAACAAACTGTGGACATCCATCAGCGCCGCCAGCCGAATTGCCGGCTTCATATAGTCGCTGAAGGTCAAGAACGTTGAGCCATAGGCGATCAGACGGGTCAGGCTCGCACCGTTGACGGCGGCGCCCATCGCGTGCTCGCGCACTCCGAAGAACACGTTGCGGCCTGGATTTTCCGCTTCAAACTTCTGAGAACTCGTGATGATGGTTTTGGTGGAACTGCTCAGATCCGCCGCCCCACCAAAGAGCGCGGGCACCTTTTCGGCGAGCGCATTTAGCGCCTGCTTGCCAGCGTCTCTTGTGGCAATCGGGTCGTCGGAAAACTCCAGTTTGTCAATCTCACTCGACCAGCCCTCAGGCAGTTCGGTGTTCAGCACGTCTTCAAACTGCTGAGCCTGCTTCGGTGAGTTCTGTTTGAACGCATCAAGTGTTTCTTTCCAAAGCCGGTGCGCTTCGCGCCCCCGCTCAATCGCTTTGCGGGCATGCTCGCGCGCCTCGATCGGGACATAGAACGGCGGCTCTAGCGGCCATCCAAGCTTCTCCTTGGTGATCCGAGTGGCATCTGCGCCCAAGGGCTCGCCATGCGCATCCTTTGTGCCCGCCTTCGGGCTTCCGTAGCCGATTACGGTGCGAACGAACACGATGGAGGGCTTGTCTTTCTCCTGCCGGGCGGCTTCGATAGCGTCGCTAATCGCCTCGAGGTCGTTGCCGTCTTCTACCAGTTGCGTGTGCCAACCGTAGGCATCAAACCGCTTTTGGGTGTCTTCGGTGAATGCCCACTTAGTTGGACCGTCCAGGCTCACCTCATTGTCGTCGTAGAGATAAATCAGTCTTCCCAGTCTCAGGTGCCCGGCAAGTGATGCCGCTTCTGCAGCGATCCCTTCCATCAGGTCGCCGTCGGAGACAATCCCATAGACATTGAAGTCGCAGAGCCCATCCGAGCCCGGCGCGAAGGTGTCTTGAAGATATCGCTCCGCGAGTGCCATGCCGACCCCCATCCCGAAGCCTTGCCCCAATGGACCGGTAGTTGCATCAACTCCGGGTGTGTGGTGGTACTCGGGGTGACCTGGCGTTTTGCTGCCCCACTGGCGGAAATTCTCGAGCTCTGCTATCGGAAGATCGAACCCGTAGAGGTGAAGCAGAGCGTAGAGAAGCGCCGAGCCATGACCTGCGCTCAGTAGGAACCGATCCCTGCCGAACCACTCGGGGTTTTCCGGATCGAAACGTAGGAACCGATCCCAAAGCACGTACGCCATCGGGGCAGCACCAAGAGGCATTCCCGGATGACCCGATTTTGCCCTCTCCACCATGTCCACAGCCAGGAATCGGAGGGCGTTTACACAAAGCTGATCCAGTTCAGGGTTTGAGCGGCTCATGAGAGGCTTTCAGGCTTGCGAAAGTGGCTGATCCGACCACACCCGCAATGGAACTTAGCTTAACCATTTCGAGCCGAACTTTGCTGACGGCTGAGGGCAACGCTTGCTCGCATGTGATATCCCAAGCGCGCTCTGCCAGGTACGGATTGTGCTCCAGCACGCCTCCTCCCAGAATCAGCATCTGCGGGTTCAAAGAATTTAATATAGTCACCAATCCTGCGGCGAGATACTCACTGGTTCGGTCGTAAAACTCCCTTGCGAACGGGTCTCCCTCTTGGAACGCCTGGTCGATGTGCTGGTTGTCGATCCGCTCTATTCCTCCGGCTAGCTCAATCACCCTTTTTGCCTGTTCCGGGTGTTCCTCTGCCAGCTCTCGGAAGCGCTCCGCCTGCGCTCTGCCGCCGCAATACGCCTCCAGGCAGCCACGGCTGCCGGTGACGTACGGCCGGCCGTTAGTCTCGACGATCATGTGGCCCAACTCTCCGGCACTTCCTTGGGCGCCGGTTACAATCTGGTTGTTCGCAATAATGCCGCCTCCCACTCCGGTGCCTACGAAGAGCACCACCAAGTCGCTCAAACCTTGAGCCACCCCGTGCTTCCAATAGTAGAGCGCGGCAGCGTTTACATCGTTGATCACATAGGCGGGAACGCCAAATTCCTGGCGAAGCCGAGGCGCCACAGCGAAGGTCTTCCAACCGAGGTTGGGCGCATTGTGGATCGTGCCGTCAGGGTCAACCTGACCCGGGACGCCCAGCCCGATCGCCAAGACTTCACCCCGGGCGAGCGGCTCACTGGCCGTTTCCCTAATGAGTTCAACGATGTCTTCTAGGACTTGTTCCGAACCTCGGCTCGGAAGGGTCTCCGCCAGTCGGGTTTGAAGAGCCTCGCCGCCCCGCACCAAGCCCGCTTGCAGCTTCGTGCCACCAACGTCTACCCCGATGCAGTATGGACTACTCATCCCGAGATTCGGAGGTCTAGCCCAAGTCTCGGTGGACGGTCTCCGGGTCGAAGGCGGGACAACAAATCGCTACGTAATGCGCTCCATCTCTGGTGCTGTACCGCACCCTCTCTCCACTCTCGGTGACGATCGCCTGGCCACCGGTCAAAGTTATCGCTCCCCCGTCATACTCCACCGTCAGGTCTCCTTCGAGAACAACGGTGTACTCATCAAATTCTGGGGCCTGGAACGGTTCGCCCCAGCCCGCTGGCGCTTGCATAACGGCGATGCTTACGTCTCGCTGATCTGTATTCACCCTACCGAAGTATTCGTGGATAATTTTTCCGGCGCCCTGAGCCGGGACAAGGGCAGGTTCGTGAACGATCTTTGGCATGAAAAAACCCTGAATCTCATCAAGAGACTCAGGGTCGGTTTTACCTCTCGGCGAAAGCTAGATGCCTCGGGGAAGAAGGTTGTTTACGGCGTTCCAATCGATGCACTGCATGTAGGCATCGATGTATCGGGCTCGTGCAGTCTGGAAGTCCAGATAGTAGGCGTGCTCGTACACGTCCAGCGCCAGGACGCAGGTATGGTTCCAAATCGGGAAGGTGTTTTGCGCGTCTCCGATGTAGTTGAACACCCGACCCTCGTCATGGTCGTACGCCAGGAACGCCCAGCCCCGACCACCGATACCGGTCGACTTGAAGTCAGCCGCCCAGTTATCGAAACTGCCATAGGCTTCGTTGATCAGCTCGGCAATCTTGCCCGTGGCAGGTCCGCCTTCTCCCCCGAGAGTCTCGAAGTAGATGTTGTGGTTGATCAGTCCTTCATAGGCGAAGGTGTAATCGACCTTCAGCGCACGAATCTTACTGTAGATCTGGTTTGCCTGAGCCGGGTCCATCGGCTGCATCTCGGCGAGCGCTGTGCGGATTTCGTTGGTTTTATTGGCGTAACCCTGCCAGAGCTTGAGATGCTCTTCATGGGTTTTGCGGCTGATTCCCACCCTTTCTGAGGTGAACACCTTCTCAGGGATGGCTTGCGGTACGGATACTAGTTTTGGCTCCACGTTTTGATTTCCTCTCCAAAATGCCGAGCCCATCTTTGGGACTCCCAGCATCGCAGCAGCACCAGCTGCAGCCATGAGAGAGACCATACTCCGCCGAGTCAGCGAAAGGTCGTTTTGCTCTTCCGCCACTTCGACGTCTGGGTTGTTTTGAGTCATCGGCAAATATAAAGTACTCATTTTTGCCGGCTCGCATCGCACCGGCGGTCTTTAGTCCAGAGACTGAAGTGCCATAATCGCTTCCTCGAACGAAGCTTTTCGGGTTACTTCTGTGCGCCAACCCGATAGCCCACTCTTGAGCAGCAGTGCGGCGACTTCCTGATCTGCCGGCAGCACCAGCTTGGCAATTTCGCCATCCTCTTCCACACTCAGATTGAGTCTCTCTACAATCTCATTGGAAGCCCGGTCTGGACCGTGCAGAACCTGCACCTGGTACGGAGCAAACCAGTTGAGGAGCTCGGATGGAGACCCATAGAACAGGCACTTCCGTGTGCCAAACACCAGCAACAGATCGCAGCGTCTCGCCACATCAGGCCGGGCGGTTTCGAGGAACAAGACGGACTGAGACCGATTCTCCTTCAGCTGTCCCCAAATTTCTCTGAGGGTCCACGGGTCCAGCAAATCAAGCAATGGCGGCGCCAGAGCCAAGGAATCGCTTTGAGACCGAAGGAGCGCCAGGGCGCGAAGACGCGCAGAGTCCGATTCGTTTAAGTTCGCGGCTATACGCTTACGAAGATCGAACAGCTCAACAAGCTGAAGGGCATCGGTTACCGCTTTCGCACCCGCATCGAGAATCTCCTTAGCAACCTCCTGCACGGTTTTTCCACGAGGGAAACTTGCGCGCTCCAACCACTCCACGTTTCCATCGACCTTCACCGAGCCGCCTGCCGGCTTGGATTTGCCAGAAAGAACGGGGAACAGCAGCGGAGCGCAGCTGGCGGGCAACCCCATAACGCCTACGATCTCCCCTTTCTCGGCACCGAAGGTAACGGGCGCGATACCGGTCGCCAATCGCAGGCGGGTCGCTTGAAGCACTTGACTTTATAGGATCGTGAGGGACTTAGGGAACGAAGTCAGAACGCGGTTGCCCGTCTCGGTCACCACCACGTCGTCCTCGATCCTCACCCCTCCGAATCCCTCGATATAGAGCCCGGGCTCGATGGTCCAGACCTGACCGGGTTCGATCGGCATCTCCGTCATGTAGGACAGCCTGCCGCCATCGTGAACCTCCGCCCCGAGCCCGTGACCCAGCGAGTGAACGTAATAAGCCACCAAATCTCCAAATCGTGCTCGTACCTGCTCGTCCAGCTGCTTTCCGTTTGCCCCAGGCACGCAGTTTCGGACCGCTTCTTCTTGGGCTTCCAGCACTAGGTGGTACACCTGCTCATGGCGCTCGCTCGCCTTTCCGATGACGAAAGTGCGGGTGATGTCGCTAGAGTAGCCATCGAGGCTGGCACCGAGGTCAAGCGTCACAAAATCACCTACTTCGATCGTTTTCTCACTGGCACGGCCGTGAGGAAGAGCGCTTCTGGCGCCACTGACTACGATGGGCTCGAATCCGATCGCAGCGCCATTGCGGCGGATGAAGAACTCGATGTCCAGCAATACGTCGTACTCTCGAACGCCGGGCTGTAACATCCGAACGGCGTGCTCCATGCAGGCATCCGCCAGCTTGCACGCTTCTTCGATCTTGGCAATTTCGCTCGCGTCCTTGATCAGCCGGAGCTTGTTGATCAGGTCGCCATCGGGCACAGCTTCGATGCTTCCAAGCGCAGCCTGCAGGTTTGACCCGGCGACGAAGGTGACGTGGTCCGCCTCGAAGGCAACAGACTTCGGCTGTTTCACCTGGACTCGGTCGCTCACCTCGTCTGTAACCTTGCGACCCGTCGGAAGGGTCACCACCTCGAACCCCTTCACCTGGTCTTCTGCTTGGATGGTGTATCGACCATCGGTGAAGAAAACTTGCTCGTCGCCCAAAATCAGCACCGTTCCGTTGGAGCCCGTGAACCCCGTAAGCCACTTCACGTTCGGAAGATGCTGAATCAGCATCGCGTCGAACCCTCGGGCGCCCATTTCTTCTCTTACTCGTTCCAGATTTGTCATTCTCTAAACCACCTCTTGGGCGAAGTTGCGCAGCGCAAGCAGCGCCAAAACGTATCCATAGCCGCCGAAACCAACGATCTGGCCCACACAAATGGGCGCGACCACCGACTGCCGACGGAATTCCTCTCTGTCGTGAATGTTGCTCAGGTGGACTTCTACCACCGGCAACCGAACGCTAACCAGCGCATCTCGAAGAGCAATCGAGTAGTGGCTCAGCGCACCCGGGTTGATGACGATCCCTTCTGCCCACTCCTTGTGCTCCTGAATGATGTCGATCAGCGTGCCTTCGTTGTTCGATTGCAGAATCCGCACATCGAAATTCAGCTTGCGAGCCGCTTCCTTGATCTCTTCGTCAATTACGGTCAGTGGCTTCTTGCCGTAGATGTCCGGCTCACGAAACCCAGTCATATTCAAGTTGGGGCCATGTAGCACCAACAGTTTCATCTGGCGTTCAGCCAACTCTAATCCCCCTCAAAACCGGCTTTGGACAACCCCTCATGGCGCGGAAAGAGATCCGATCACCTCTCGGTAGATGGAGGCTGTCTTCCGGGCGCTATCCGCCCAACAAAAGTCTGCCGCTCTGTGCCTCCCTCGTGATCTCAGATCTTCGAGCATACTCCCGTTGCGCACGGCTTCTTCCATCACCTTCCGCCAAACCTGTGGCTCGAAAGAGTCCACCACGATCGCAGCATCTCCGGCGATCTCAGGCTGCGCTCCCCCGGAACTACAGACCACCGGGCAACCTGCTGCCATCGCTTCGACGATCGTGATGCCGAACCCTTCATAGAGGCTCGGCGCGAGATAAAGGGTCGCTCCTCGGTACAGCGCAGCTAGCTGCCGCTCGGTCACATAGCCTGTCTCCAAAACGTTGCCGCTTACAGGCAATGGCGTCCCCGGCTTTCCGGCGACGATGAGCTGATAGGGCCCGCTGAGCTCGCTGGTGCAAAATGCTTCGACAGCCAGGCTGAGGTTCTTTCGCTTCCAGCCTGTGCCTGCGGTCAAAAGATAAGGCTTTCGGACACCTAATGCCGCTAACTCCTCTTTAACAATTCTTGCATCGACGTCACAGACCACGTCGGGTGATGGTGCGTTGTACACAACGTCGGTCTTGCCCGTTGCTCCGGGAACCAATGTTTCGATGTCCCGTTTAGAGGTCTCGCTGACGGTGATGATGCGCCGGCTATACCTCGCCGCAGCCCTTACGCCAGCCCCCAAGAGCGTTACGTCCTTGGGCGTAAACCAAAACGGATCAACCAAAAACGAAACGTCATGGACGGTGCTGATGCTTCGCCCTTTGAGTAGCGGGCTTACACTGTATTGTGTGTGAACCAGGCTCGCATTCTGGCGCCTTGCCTCCAGCGGAAACTTCATCAAACTCCACAATCGCGAGGAGGAAGAAGGGAGGTGAAGCCAGCGAAGATGCTCTATGCCGGTAACACCTTGCGGCTTGGGTTTGTTAGAAATAACAAGATAGTCCAGCGAGTCATCCGCCCGCAAGTTCCTCGCGAGGTTGATCCAATACGTAGAATCTCCTGTTGATTCCGCACCGATCAATCGGCCGTCGAGGACTACTAGCGCAGTTTTCATTAGGCGGTTCCGCTTATAATGAACTAGGTTAACAGAATGAAGAAAAAAGCAGCCACTCCCCTCATTGTTGCTTTGGTCGCCCTCGTGTTAGGGCTGATCGGATGGAGCCTATACGGCTTCTACTCCGAAATGCAGGCGCAGCAACCACAGCAGGCAGCCAACCAAGAGGTTGGCGCCATTGGTCAGGCTAGGTCTACTCCCTCACCGGAGGAAGTCAAAGCAAGAGCGGCCGGCGCAGCAACGGCGAACCAGCAGCCCCTTCCCGAGCATCCTTCGGTTCTCCGAGTCGAAGAGGTGATCATGGAGCCGTTCGTGAACGAGAGCATGAGCTCTCACGGCTGGATCCACAGAGACCTGGAAGAGGCGCAGAGAAGGCGAGAAGAGAGAAATCAGCAGCAAGGTCAGTGAGAATCTGACCGGAAAATCGGGATAAGCCACTCATCCGAGTCACCGATCCCGACTTTCTCGAACCGCACTCTGTAAATCGCACTTAGCCGCTCCACTAGCTCGGGGTCCTTGCTGGCTCCCTGCCAGGCGACCTTTCCTTCCGCCAGAAGGAGAACCTCGTCTGCCAAGTGGAGCGCCAGGCTAACGTCGTGGACCGCCACGACGACCCCCTTACCCTGTCGTTTGAGCTCACCGATGAGCCTTACCAGCCCCTCCACGTGGCTTACATCTTGGTGAGACGTTGGCTCGTCCAGCAGGTACCAGTCCGGCTCTTGAGCGAGCGCTCTTGCCAGATAAACCCTCTGGCGCTCACCGCCGCTGAGCTCCGTGATCGGCCGCTGTAGCAGGTGGGCGACGTCGAGGCTCTCGGCGGCCTGCAAAGCCGTGTCGACTTGCTGCTGGGAGTCGAAGAACCCCTGGTAGCGAGCATGGGTGCCCATCAGCACCACTTCCAGAACCGTAAACGGAAACCGCGCGAACTCGCTTTGCGGCACAAATGCGCACAATTTGCAGAAACTGGGCTGGTTGTTGAAAGTTTCGCCGATTCGGCAGCTCCCCCCAATCTTCGGCAGAATATCCACTAAGGTCTGTAGCAGCGTGCTCTTTCCGCTTCCGTTCGGTCCGAGCATGCAATACACCCGCCCTGCTTCCAAGTTGAACGACAGGTCGTCGAGAATTACCTTTTCGCCATAGCCGCATTGCAGACCCTCAGCGATCAGAGGCTCAGACAATCTCGCCATCCATCATTCCCGAGGAGAACGCTCGGTACATCGCCGCGTAGGTGCCATCGGCGAGCAGCAGCTGATCGTGAGTGCCATGCTCCACCACCTCTCCGCGCCGAAGCAGAAGTACTTTACTTGCGCGGGCGGCGGTGGTCAATCGGTGAGCAATGAATAAAGACGTTCGCTCGGTCATGATCTCATCCAGTGCGCTCTGAACTTCCCTTTCGCTCACGACATCGAGGTTGCTGGTCGCCTCATCGAGAACGAGAAGGCTGGGGTCACGAACGATCGCTCTGGCAATGGCGATTCGCTGAATCTCGCCGCCGCTTAGCCTCACTCCTCGTTCACCTAGAACAGTGTCGAGACCGTCCTTTGAGTTCATTACAAAGTCGTAGGCATGCGCCGCCCTAAGTGCCAAAATCAGGTGATCGTCCGTCGCCTCCGGATTTGCAATCTTTAGGTTGGCGCGTATCGTTCCTGCAAACAGGAAGGTTTGCTGTGGCACCACGCCAATCAACGCCCGGTACCACCCGAGGTCGAAGTTGTGAATGTCCTCGCCATCCAGCATGATTCGGCCAGAAGAGGGGGGATAGAACCGCAAGAGCAAGTCCGCAATGGTGCTCTTCCCAGCCCCGCTAGGGCCTACGAGAGCCAGCGATTCCCCTGGTTTGATCTCGAAGCTGACTTTCTTTAGTGCAAGTGTCCCATCGGGATATTCGAAGCTGACCTCTTCAAAAACGAGGTGACCTTTGACCGTCTCCAGCCGGTCGGTTCCGACACCCGATTTCACCACCTCTTCGGGCGCATCCAGAATCTCCGCATGGATCCGCTCGGACGCCGCCTGCACTTGCGCCAACGTGTTGTTTAGCTGCCCCATGCTTTTCGCTCCTTGATTGATGACATCGAGCCCGAAGAAGAAGGCAGAAAGAGTAGCTGGCGTGAGTCCTGAGTTCGGAAGGAAGACGGCAATAACCACTAGAACCAACGCCAGGCCCGTGGCACCGACAAACTCAACGGCTGGTCTTAGCGAGGCAATTCTGTCGATGGCGCGAACCTGCTTGTTGTAGTTGTCTTCGATGAGGTTTTGGTATTCACCTGCAAGCTGTTTTTCAGCGCCGAAAGAGCGAACCACTCGGGTGCCCTGTAGCGCCTCCATAGAAAGGGCGTTCAGGTCCGCCAGTGAACTCTGCACCTGTGCTTGTGCCGCCTTCATCTGCTTGGCGTTTCGCTGGATGATCCAGATCAACACGGGCAGAACCAGCATCGCAGTAAGGGCCAGCTGCCACTGAAGCAGGAAGACAGCGATGATGCCACCGACCACACGGATGGGTCCGTCCACGGCGTCTCGAACGACCGTCATCGCGTTTTGATACACGTTTACGTCGTTGGTGACGACGGACTGGATCGACCCACTTCGACGCTCATTGAAGTAGCTGATAGGAAGCCGCTGCAGTTTCTCGAAGAGCCGGACTCTCAGGTCGGCAGTCAGTCGAACCGCCGCCTGGCTCAGAAAGAAAACCTGTCCTCTCTGGAACCAGTACTTCACCCCGAACAGCACCACAACTGCCCCGCTCATCCAGAGCAGCAGATTCCATTGTTGGTCTTCGAAGGCTGCGATCGTGAGCTCAATGACCTTGACCATCCCGACCACGATTCCGGCGGAAACGGCGGTGCAGATTAGACCTAGAATGATCTTTCGTCTCTGGGTGTAGAGGTCAGCGAGCAGCGACGGCCCAAACCAGCTCTTGGGGCTCAGCAGGCGGCTAAATTTGGAGGGGATTTTCTCACCTGGGGCGTCAGAACTCGGCATAACCTACCGCCCGGTAGAACGGTATCACGTCCCGAATGTTTTTCATGCCGGTAACGTACATTACGAATCGCTCTAACCCGAGACCGAACCCAGCATGGGGCGCGGAGCCGAACCTGCGAAGATCCAGATACCACCAGTAGTGGCTCTCATCCAGTCCGGCTTCTTTCATCCGATCTCGCAGGACATCCAGTCGCTCCTCACGCTGAGAGCCTCCGATGATCTCTCCAATTCTGGGAACCAGAACATCCATGGCGGCTACCGTCTTGCCATCATCGTTCAGCCGCATATAGAACGCCTTGATCTCCTTCGGATAATCCGTAAGGATGACCGGCCTGCCGATCTTCTCTTCGGTTAGCCAGCGCTCGTGCTCACTTTGCAGGTCGGCGCCCCAGTACACGGGAAATTCGAACTTCTTGTCGGCTCCTTGAAGCAGCTCGATTGCCTCCGTGTAGGTCAGTCGCTCGAACGGCGATTCCACCACGTGTTCCAGGGTCTGCAGCAGCTCTGGTTCAATCCGCTGGTTGAAGAACGCGATCTCGGAGGAGCAGGACTCAAGGATGTGCTGGATGAGATCCTTAAGAAACTCCTCTGCAAGGTTCATATCTCCTTCTAGGTCACAGAACGCCATCTCCGGCTCGATCATCCAGAACTCCGCCAGGTGACGGCTGGTTTCGCTGTTTTCCGCACGGAAGGTCGGTCCGAAACTGTAAACATTCGTCAGGCCGAGAGCCAGCGCTTCAGCTTCCAGCTGGCCCGAAACCGTGAGATACGCGGGCTTTCCAAAAAAGTCCTTGTCCGGTTCTGGCTGGCGAACCTTGTACTGCTCTCCATCGAGTTCAACCGATGTAGTGACCTGAAACATCTGGCCCGCGCCCTCGCAGTCGCTGGTGGATATGATCGGGGTTTGTACAAGTTGGAAGTGGCGATCTTGGAAAAATTTGTGTATTCGGTAGCTGGTTTCAGACCGAACCCTGAGAACGGCGCCAAGAGTGTTACCTCTGGCGCGGAGGTGGGCTATCTCGCGCAAAAACTCAAAACTGGTGCCCTTCTTCTGTAGGGGGTAGCTGGTTGGGTCTGCAGGTCCGAATATCTCAACTCCGGTTGCCTTGAGCTCTACTGGCTGCCCTGCCGCCGGGGACTCCACCAATTCGCCATCAAACCGCACCGCCGAACCGACGGTGATCGACTTCAGGGTCTCTTCCGGTATCACCCCTGCTTCGATGACCACCTGCAAATCCTTGAAACAAGAGCCGTCGTTGACCTGAACGAAACTGATCCCCTTGCTGTCTCGGCGGGTCTTGACCCAGCCGTAGGCAGAGATTTGCCGCGCGCCCTCCTCGGGCAACGCAGATTCAATGAGGTGACGAAGAGTAGAACGCCGGTAATCCATAGGGAGAACTGCTGAACGCTAGAGTCTACTTTAGCGAGTTCAGCATATACCGCACCTTCTTCTGGTGGGGTGGATCAGATTTCGAAGGCTTCCCACCGGGAAGCCGAGATTAGAACCGGCAACCAAAGGTATCGCGTTCGGATACGCCGGAGAAGTCGATTTTCTTCATCGGCACTTGGGCAGTACGTGCAGAAAACTCGTTCAGCGACATCAACCGGCTCTGGCTTGTGCCCGGGTCGATTCTCCCGAAGCCACCATTCTCATCGACAACGACCACCCACGGCGATGCTTCTGCATCGAAGGATCGGATCAATCTCATGTCCGGATCAAGAATCATTGGAAAGTCGACACTGTGTGACCGGTTCCATCGCTCAAATTCCGCCTGATTGCCGTCGATGACTCCGTAGAACTGGATCCCTTCGTAGGCGCTGCCCACTTCGTTGAAATACTGAACCAGCGGCTCGTTGATTGGGCACCCGATCTTCACGAAATACAAAATGTAGGGGCCATTTTCAAGCAACTCGGTACTATTGATAGCCTCGCCACCTGCCAGAGTGCTTTCCCATGAGGGAGCTTGGTCGGTGTCGCGGACGACGGGTTCGGGTACTTCGCAGCCCAGTGAGGCGAACAAAGCGGCGAGAATAAAGAAAACGAGGATCCGAGCTTTCATAGGTCTGCGAGGTCGAGTTGCAACCACAATTCTAGACGCATAGGGCACACCGGACCGTTGCAGACGAGGTGTGCCTCACTAGCTCTTCAAGCTAAGGTTTAAAGGCTTCCCACCGGGAAGCCGAAGCTAGAATGCTCAACCAAAGGTATCGCGTGCCGGCGCTCTCGAAAAGTCGATTTTTGCAACCGGAGCCTTTGCAGTTCTCGCGGCGAACTGGTTCAGTGCGTTCAGCCTTGCCTGACTTGAGCCTGGATCGATCCGCCCGAAAGTGCCGTTTTGGTTCACGACGATGACCCAAGGCGAAGCCTGCGCTCCGAAAGCCTTGATCACCTTCTTGTTAGGATCGAGCACGACAGGGAAAGTGACTTTATGCTTCTTGTTCCAGCTCTCGAAGGCTTTGGCATTTCCATCAATCACACCCAGAAACTGCACGCCCTTGTAAGACTGGGCAATTTGGTTGTAGAAGCCGACTAAAGGCTCGTTTACGGGGCACCCGATCTTGATGAAATAGAGTACGTATGGTCCATTCTTCTGGAGCTCCGCGCCGCTGGTTCGCTTGCCGGTTGACACGGTTTCCGACCAATCTGGCGCCTTTTCTCCCACTTTCTGGGCTGAAAGGCAGGCTGGCAATGCGACCAAGGCGATCAGTGCCGAATAGATTCCGAGATTGACTTTCATGTCTGTTTCCTTACAATACTGATTTCTCGAGAATGTGGTTTCTCGCCAGACGGGCGTATGACGAAACGAACCGAAAGAAAGGGTGAAACGAAAACCTGTTCTGCGGGGTAATATATTGAAAGCCGAGTTCAGACGACGTCTGGAGCGGGGGACCCAAAAAAATTGGGGGTGAATCTCGAAAGAGAGGGGTAACTCTTGGCCCTAACCCGACAGCTAACCCCGTAGGCACATCAAGGGTATCGTTGCCGCGTCGCGCGGCCATGGTACTCACCAGAATTCTGGAGAGAATGAAACAAATGGTCGTAGAATCGGAAGTTCGAGAACAAATTCTCGAGATTGAACGAGCGGATATGCACCCGATCCGAAAGGTGAGGAAGCTTCTCGCGCTCCATAGTGAAGTACGAAAAGGAATGAGGCGCCTCACAGAGGTGTCGATGATCCTGGACAACGACGGCTTCGACGACGAGCGGGACAGAATCGAACGATCCAGCGACAAACTGGATGCGCTAACCGACGAAATTCGCCGGGTGGCTCAACAGATTCTTTCCGACGCACGCATGTCGGATGTCGGTCGCACAGCACACGCCTTTCCCACACACCTGGGTTAAGAGTCTTCTTGTATCTCCTGTGACTTGGGGGGCGTAAGCAATTGCGCCTCCCACACTTTATATAAGGCTAGTTTCCGCCGTCCTGCAGCTGAAACAGTATCGATGTAGCAGCCGCTAATTCTGCCATCGAGTGGCGACTTAGGCCCAGTCCCAAATCGACCAGCACCCTTGATGGGCACGAGACAAGCCTCTCCGGCACGAGAAGCAAATCCATTTCATCGTCTGCCTCCCACTCTGCCACTTCAGCCTCTGAGACCAACTTGCGGGGGAGCAAAAACTGCTCAATGTTCACCAAAAGACGGGCTTCTACTCGGCTAGAACCCCGGCCCTCTCTGGGCACCCTGACAGCCACCGATAACGGCGATCTCCCAAGAGAATCTAGCGCTGGAACGATCGGGACCACGATTCGATACGGAAACTCCCCGAGGGCGTCGGTGTTCAGCACAACACCTACTCGTTGCATGTCAAACGGCTGTGACTCGCCAGATGGCTGAGGATAGGAGACGAAGCGACCTCTCCCAGGAGCGCCATCAAGCGAAGTGCTCTGATGAAGCTCAGATGGATCCGAACTTGCCCGACTCAAACGGGTCCCTCCAATTCGAAGCGTTCGTCGACGAAACCAATCGCCGCACTACGAGTTGCTGTTGCTCTGGGGTCTCCGCGAGGATATCCAGCCAGGAAAGGCTGGTGTCTTTAGTCACTAGGGCCGCATCCGTGCTCGTGATCCAGTCTCTCTCGCGTTCGGAAAGAACACCCGCTGCAAAAAGTTGTTCAACTTGAGTTCGCACCAAGTCTGGCAGCTCCGATTCAATCCGTACTGGCTCACTCTTGCGCCACCCGCGCGCATCGATCTCAGTGTAGAGCCTCTCGCACTGGGTTTGGCTCAGCAAACCCAGCGTCCTTCCCCGAAGGATGATCGAGGCGAGACTGATTCCGAACTCCGCTTTCAGTGGCAGCAGGTCGTCGAGCCCGATCTGCGGTCCGAGCGAGTGGTAGAAATCGCGTAGCGCTTCTTTTGGCAAGAGCATTGCCGAAGCAAACATGTTTGCTTTTCTCTCTTGCTTGTCGTACTCCACTTCACCCGAGAGGCAATAGAGGTGGGCGACCTCGTGGAGCATGCTGAACCGGAGACGATCGCCTGGGAGACCGCTGCGCACTGCTACCCCTGCGCCGTGCTCTGCGCCAAAGTCCTGCTGTTTCAGGAAGCGAAACGCAAATCCGTCTACCTTCGAAGGCAGGTTGAGCTCGAAAACCATAATGTTGTTAGCTTCCAGGAGGTTCCTAACGCTTGGAATGGGCTGTTTTCCTACGCCCCATAATTCGCGCAGCTTCTCTGCTGCGCGATCAATCTCTGTCGGTGTCATCACTGGCTCAACTTCGGGTAGCCGTGGTGATAGCAACTCGCTGCCGCTTGCCAGCAGGTTCAATTTCAGCCGCGCTTCCAGGGCAAATTCAAGCTGGGCAGAAATCTCTGCCTGCAGCTTCGGGCGCAGCTCTTTGAAAAGATCAAACTGGACCGAGACTTCATCGGTCGGTTGAAGTCTAAGCTGACTGGTCTGCATCGAAGCGAACCTATAGAGATTTGGGTCGCTGATCCTCATTTGCGGGGGCAACTCCTTTCGGGCAATGTACTGCTGTTGCATCTCGGGAACGTCGCTCGTATCTCGAAACCCCTCAATGTGGACCGACACCGCCTGGTTCTGCTGGAAAAATTCCGGCCAGACGCCGAAAACTTCACTTAGACGGTCCAGCACCTTGGGAGGCGGGCTCGATTTCCCGGATTCGTACCGCGAAATCATCTGCTTGCTCAGATTGCCCAATCGTTCACTGAGATCATCCATCGACATTCCTCGGGCGAGCCGCAGGCGTCGGAGCCGCGAGCCGTCGAATTCCGACTCGTGATGATCAAATGAGCGTTTTCTGGAAGGAGGGCGCATAGTATGGTCTCACAGCACGTGTGAGAACTTCCCAATCATGAGACGGCTAAATTTGACAGAAAGTGTCAAATATTGATGCTTCTAGGCGGAGCCGGAATCTTTCAGCCGCTGTTCGAGGGCGTCAAGTTCGGCTTCTGCCTGGGCAGTCAAAGCAGCGTCCGGCGCGTCTCCAACACCGATCGCCTGCGTCGCAACTTCCTCAACAACGGGCTTCGGAGCGAGGCCCAGCCTCTGCTCCAGCTCCTTGAGCTGCTCTTCGGCTTCAAAGTCCACTGCCTGATCTTGCATCTGCATGATCTTGCCCTGAACGCTCTCGCTCATCATTTCCTGGCGGGCGCTTGCTTCGGACTGCATTTCCCGAACGCGATCTTTGGCAACATTAAAGGTCTCGAACTGATCTTCGAAAGTCAGTCCTTCAAGTGCCTTGGTGATGGAATTCTGAATCTGCGCCTGCTTCCATTGAGCTTTGAGCGCGAGTGCCTCGGCGGTCTTCTTTCGAGTCTCTTCCTCCTGGCGGCGGATGGCGACCTTGACCGATTCAACCGTCTGCTCTGCCTGGGCGAGCGACATCTGCAAACTCTCCAGCGAAGAGTCGGTGTTCGCTTTCTCCCGCATAAACTGGCGGGCGAGATCGCGGTTGCCCTGCTGCAGCGCGACAACTGCCTGCTTCTCCAGGTTGGCGCTCTTGGTCTGCGTATCCTCCAGGAGAATCTTCAGCTTGTTGCGCTGAGTAATCGCCTGAACGGCACGCTCGCGGTTCTGGGTGAGCGTCTTCTGCATCTCCCTCCGCGCATGGTCAAGCATCATGTCGGGATCTTCGACCTTATCCATTCCTCTGTGGAACAGAGCGCTTAGCCAGTTAAAAAATCGTTTCATTTTGGCGTCTCAACCTGCGAGATTATACTCACCGAGGCACGGTGAACTCAGGCTCGGTCTACCAGCCCCGGCCAGCCAGCATCTCGTCGGGTCGAAGACTCGAAACCCCGATGCCGACCATAGGTTCGCCCAGATTCTTGCTAATCTCCGCCAGTTTCTTGGGTTCGTCGTAGTACAGTACGGCGTCCACCATTGCCTTTGCGCGCTTTGATGGCTCTCCGCTCTTGAAGATGCCAGAGCCAACAAAAACGGTCTGCGCTCCGAGTTTCATCATCAGTGCGGCGTCTGCTGGTGTGGCGATCCCGCCTGCACTAAAATTCGGAACCGGCAATTCACCCAGTTCGCGAACCGATCGGACCAGATCCAGAGAAGCGCCAAAGTGCTTCGCCAGCTGCGGTAGTTCATCCTCGCGAGCTCCAATAACCTGGCGAATCTCCGACATGATCGTGCGCATGTGCCGAACTGCTTCGACTACATCTCCTGTGCCAGCCTCACCTTTGGTGCGAATCATGGCTGCGCCTTCGGCGCAGCGACGCAACGCTTCGCCAAGATTTCGCGCACCACACACAAAAGGAACCAGGAACGGATGCTTATCCACGTGGTTTTCCTCATCTGCGGGGGTCAGCACTTCCGATTCGTCGATGAAGTCGACTTCGAGTGCCTGCAAAATCTCAGCTTCAACGAAGTGACCGATCCGGCACTTCGCCATAACCGGAATATTGACGGTCTCCTTGATGCCGAGGATCATCTCCGGGTCGCTCATCCTCGCCACCCCTCCGTCCCTTCGGATATCTGCAGGAACCCGTTCCAGCGCCATTACAGCTACTGCCCCGGCGTCCTCAGCAATGCGGGCTTGCTCTGGATTGACGACGTCCATGATTACGCCGCCCTTAAGCATTTCTGCCAGGCCAACCTTTTCCCGCCAGGTTTTCTTCGCTTTGATCATGTTATGCAATGGTTAACAACCGCTAAATATAATACGCAGTGGCTTGAGTCACCCTCCTGATTTGTTCCCATTTCCAGCTCTCTATTGGGAAGCTCTCGAAGCGTCCAAGGGGCTCCCAGCATCAGCAAACGAAATCGAGAGAGTAACGAATGCGACATCGGAAGATGCGGCGCGCTGGGCGTTTACCCAGTGGCAACTGAGGGAAAAGGCGAAGCAGAAGTTTGATCTTGCGGAGCGAATGCTGTTCGACCGAGACGGCCTCGAAATGGCGAGTCATGAACGGATCGCCCGTTTTCACGCTTCGCTTTTCGACCTGAAACTGACTGTGGTGGACGGATGCTGCGGCATCGGGAGCGACGTGATCGCCTTTGCTAGTACCGGCGACGCGGTGGGCTTCGAACTGGACCCTCAACGAGCAGCATTGGCTGCTTGGAACCTGAGCGTCTCTGGTGCGAGAGCCGAAATCAGAAAGGGAAACAGCCTGGACTTCATCGGTGAATTTGATCAGGTTTTTTGCGATCCTTCAAGACGCCAAGCTGGATCTCGGTTGACGGAACCAGAGAACTATGCCCCAAATCCCTTCGAAGTTGCGGCTCGCGTAAAGCCAAGTGCGAGGGTCGCGATTAAGCTGAGCCCCATGCTGCCAAACGAGACCCTGCTCGAACTCGGCGAGGCAGTTCTGTTTGTTTCGTTCGGCAGAGAATGCCGCGAGGCGCTCTGCTTCAGGGGGTTCGACCGCCAGCCAGGAATCCAAGCCTTACATCTGGAATCTGGCGAGGTTCTTGCCGGAGAAACGGCACCTCCTATTAGAGATCAACCCTCGAAGCACATCTTCGACGTTGATCCCGCTGCTATTCGGGCAAGTGCTTCTGGAGCCCTCTGTGCAACCCACGGTCTTGCGGCGCTTGGCTATGCCGGCGGCTACTTGACCGGCGAAGGAGAAGTTGATTCGCGTTGGCTAACTCCTTTCGAGTTCATTGCCTCATATCCGTTCAGCCCATCGAGACCCCTGAAGCTGGTTCAGGAACTACCCGCAGCCGCCTACGATTACCTCGCTGTGAAGAGCAGAGTGCCTGGTCTCGACACTTCCCAGCTAACAAAGCTCCTACGCAAGAGAGGCAAGAAGGAATCCGAAAAAGTGGTAGTGATGCTGTATGTCACAGGTAAGTCGGGCAGGGCGCTGGTTTGCCGCCCGACTAGGTAACTGACCAACGGCACGGATGCTCCGATGCTTCGCTAACACTACGCTCGTCCGGTACTCAGAGGTACTCTTTACAAGACACAAGCCTCAGATCGGGTTTGAACTCGTTCGAGGCTTGATCAGAGAGAAGGGGAAAATGAAAAGCCTATTACAGAAAATCGCGTTACTCGCAATCGCAGCCACCTTGCTTGCGATTGTGGGTTGTGCTGGCAAATCTTCTGGGGTGATCGCTCCGCCGGTTGGAGTCGGCAGTGCTTTCATCAACATGATTTGGCCAGAGAGAGATGATGCCGCACGGTCGACAACTGCACCGACAGCTGCGGACAGCATCGAAGTTGTTATCTCGTCCGGAACACTCGTTGTTGCTGAGGCGGTCCTTAACCGGCCGAACCCTGGCACCAACTTCCCGAACCTACCTACAGGTTTCTACAATGTTGCTATCACTGCCTATGCAGGAAACAATGCAACTGGTCAGGTCTTGGCAAGTGGTTTCACCACAATCCAGATTTTTGCCAATCAATCAACATCGATTGACGTCGTTCTCGAGTCGGTCATTTCGCAGATTTTGATTCTTCCGCAGCCAGCCAACGTGCCGGTTAACGAAGGAATCACGATTGGCGCTTCGGCACGAAACGTGGACAACCAAGTTGTTCTTACCGCTCCAAATCGTTGGAATTGGTCCGTAATCAGCGGCGCGGGCAACATTCAGCTTTTCGCAAGAGGCTCCGAGGCTGACGTCTTCGGCACTCAGGTTGGAAGCAGCCAAGTCCGAGCAACCTACGATGAAGCCCCTGGCGTCATCGGCGAAGGAACCGTTACTGTAACTTCAGTTCAAACCGGTCAGATCGAAGGAACGATCTTCGGTGCAGGCGGCGGTTCTCGTAACCCGATCGCTGGCGCTAGCGTTTTTGCTGGAGCCGGTCTCGGTACTTCGAACGACACAGGTAACTACTCGATCACTGGTCTTCCGGCAAGCACCTACGTGGTGGTTGCAGCTGCGCCAGGGTTCACCCCGGCATTCCAGACCGTGGTCCTCGAGCCGAACCAGACTCTCACAGTCGACTTCTTGCTCCAGCCCACCATGTTCATCCCGATCGCTGCCCCAGATGTCACCTTTGATGTCATGGACGGTTGGCAAACCTCAGGTATCGCTTCCGTGACAGGAACGATCACCAACCTCGACGAGGATGCCCGATTTGGCGTTCTCATCATCAACGGCAAGGAGCAGGTGTTCCCTGTTCAGCCTGACGGTACTTTCCAGACCGCGGCGATCCTTTCGAACGGCGTTAACATGCTGTTCGTTCGAGGAGTCAACCAGGTCGGAGCAACGACTGCCGGTCCTGTGGAGTTGAACTTTACTGCCAACTTCCGCTTCCGAGTCACCTTGACTTGGGATCGGTTCGCTGACCTCGACCTTCATGGTTGGGACCCGAGCCTGATTCAGGCTTCGTACGTCAACCCGGACATCGGAACATTGATCCTCGACGTCGACAACACCTCCGGCTTTGGTCCAGAGAACATCACCAACCCGTTCCCGATTGGCGACACGATCGACGGTCGATACCGATTCGCAGCAAATAGCTACAGCGGTGGCGCAGGCGCTAATGCCGTCGTTACCGTTTCCGTGGCTTCCGGCCCGAATGCTGGTCAGTCCTTCGAGTTCGGTCCGTACATCTTCACCTCCTCGAACTTCAACACGGGATACCCTGTGATTGGAAGCACCGATGCCTGGTGGAGAGTCTGCGACGTGCTCGTGAACGGCAACTCAGTAAACGTGGTTGCTCCCGACGCAACTCCGCTGCCTTTCGGCGGCCCGGACGTTCGAAACAACGCCGGAACGACCAAGTCGTACACCGGTATCAAGAGCCTCGTTTCTCGCTAAACGAAACCTCTTGAACCTTCCGCCCCTAGAGCCTCGCTCTAGGGGCTTTTTCTTTCAGAGTCGGTAACCTCAAATTGAGGCGCGACCTGCACGGTCGCAACTCCCGACGTCGAACAAACAGACCATGAAAAGATTTCGAATATTGCTTCCCGTTCTAGCGGTGGCATCTGCCCTGATGTTATTCGGTTGCGGAAACAACCGGACGGAAGGAAACTCACCAGCTGAAACCGGTCGCGCAGCCGTGACAGTCGTCTGGCCAGACCCGACTGCCCGCGCAGTAATTGCCCCAGCCGCCGCAAACTCGCTGGTCGTCTCGATTCAGCAGTCAAACGCTGCAATCGCCCAAGTGACCATCAACCGACCAACAGAGCTATCCATCGTTACGGAACTGGCCCTCGGACCAGCAACGGTCACGATCGAAGCTTTCAGTTCCTTCAATGGAGCTGGTGAAATTCTGGCAGTCGGTAACTCTTCGATCACTATTGCCAGAAATGCCCCCGCGGACATCAGCCTTGCGCTTTCATCGGTTATCTCTGGCGTAGAGATCGTGCCGAACACCGTGGTTATGCCCATTGGTCAGTCCAGGATTCTGGTTGCAGAGGCATTCGACGCTGATGGTAAGGTGGTTTTGACCGCGCCAGGACTGTGGGAGTGGACGATCGAATCGTTGAACAACGCGGTCGTGATTCAGCCGAACGGTACAGAGTGCGTGGTTACTGCAAATCAGATTGGCGGTGCACTGGTCCGAGCCCGTTATGCTGAATTCCCGATCGCAGCTACAGCGAATATCCAAGCTCAGTTGCCCATCGATGGCGTCTCCGGCTTCGTCCGAGATTCGAGCAATAACCCGCTCCCTGGCGCTAACGTCACGTTGTTCACCTCGAGTGGCTCTGTGGCCGGTACAGGCACAGCGGATGCATCCGGTGGATTCAGCTTCGGGCAGATCGCAGCCGGCAACTATACGGTCATCGTCAATCGCCAAGGTTTCGGAGTCGAGTTCAGCTCGTTCACCTACAACCCCGGCTCACCTGTATTCGAAATCTTCGAGCTGGCTCCGCCTCAGCAGAGCCCATCTGGGCCGCCGCAGCTAGTAGCCCAGGGAAGCCTTACGGGCCAGAACCTGGGTGTCATCAGCGGTGGCGCAACCGAAGCGTCTGCTAACTTTGGAGGTGCGGTCCTCCTGTTCCGAACAGGTTCACCCACCCAGATTTTCCTCGACCCGCAGAACACGTTCAGCGTGAACGTTCAGCTTCAACCCGGTACGAATAACTTCGTGGTGGTTGCCGCAAACGGTCAGGGAATTTCTACACGAGCCGTCGATATCCAGAACAACCCACAATAGCGGATAGCGGTTTCGCCCGTTTCGCGCTCGGTAGCACACTAGCTTCCGGGCGCGATTTCTTCTATCTGGAAGCCCGTTGGTGGTAGCGCCCGCGCAACGCAAACAAACTCGGCCTCAAGTGCCTTAGCTGCGGCGGATGCGCTGTGCTCGCTATCGAATACTCCCGTAACGGCACTTCCGGAACCAGTCAGGCAGGCTCCGACCCCGCCAAGCTGAATCAACTGATCCCTAAGGGCTAAGCACTCAGCTGGCGCAACAGCTTCGAAGTCGTTTCGGAAGAGAGTGTCGTAGTCCGGAAGTGCTTCAAGTGCTCCGGAGTCGTCCAGCCTTCGATACGCTTCAACCGTGGAGACCCTGGCGCCCGGCTGAGCCACAACAAACCACTCAGGTCCGGAGCCCGGCAGCGGTTCGACCTGCTCTCCGAGCCCCTGAACCAGGCAGCGGCCGCCGGTCAGAAAGAACGGCACATCACACCCTACTGCTCTGGCGACTTCATGAGTTGCCGGCGAGTCCGCTCCGGCTACCCCAAGCCACCGAAAAGCGTGAATGACTGCGGCGGCATTGGAGCTGCCGCCACCAAGCCCACTTTGTGCCGGGATCCGTTTGATCAGCTTCCACCGCAGCTTGGGGACCTCGACAACCTCTCGCATGAGCCGGAGGGTCTTTTCCAGGGTCGTAGAGCCCGGCTCTAGCGCCATCCCCTCGACTTCCACCGACTCCCTGTCAGCGGGTTCGGCAACAATCTCATCGTACAGGCTGATCGCCTGGAAAATCGACCGAATCGGGTGGTATCCGTTTCGCAACGGCGGACCAACCGCCAAACTGAGGTTCACCTTAGCCGGGCTGAGAATGCGAATCGCCCTCATATCTCTTAGGCGTTCTCGTTCTGCTCTTGATCGGGCTGAATAACGGCGACCTGCTTCGGCATGATGCTGAAATCGAGCTCATCTAGGGCAGTATCAATTGCCTGGAGCTGAATCTTAGCCTCTTGCAAGGCTTCCAGAAACTCCATGCTGTCTGCCTCAGTTCGCTTGCCAACTAGCCGGTAACCGAGGAGCTTGATGCGGAGCGAATCGAGTGTGGTTACGAAAACTGCTGCCTGCGCCTCGGCTCGGTGAACTCCGGAAAACACTTGCTGAAGCGACTCTCGGTACTCCGCCAGGTTGATGTCGGCGGCTTTGAATAACTCTGTTGCCTGCGGGTCTTTGGTTCGGTGCTCCCAGCTAACGAAAGGCGTCGGGAGGTCTCCCTCCGACTTTGCCAGTTCTGCCAGCACGTTCTCTGAACGCCTCAGGGCGAAGTAAACACTTTGGTGCACACGGTCGATCGTTACGGGCATCTCAGCCATTTGAAGGTCGATCCGCTTTTGGTTCTGCTTCATCACTTTTTTGAAGCGGCTATAGCGCGCTTCTATGTCCTTCCACAGCGCCGCGTAGCGAGGGTTCCTAAACGGCATCTCTCGCAGCCTCTTTGCCTTTGATAGGATGTACATCGAAAAGATGACCAGGAAGAGGCTCATGAACACGATGAACAGTGGCCCCCCAATGTAGTCGAACCGGGCAGCGATCCAAAAAATGACGCTGATCCCGATAACAGCGACTATGCCGCCGGGTGTGGCTAAGCCACGCCAGAACCGCTGCTGGTCCTGCCTAACAATTTCTTCGTCTCTCACGTGGTTCCAGGAAGCTTCGGCGCCAGCCCATCCAAGGCTCGCTCAGCAGCAAAACAAATTTCAAGAAGCCTCTCGTCTTCCATCGCCTTGCCGAGGAACTGTAACCCGGCTGGAAAGCCCTCAGAGCTGCCGCATGGGATGGAGATCGCAGGTTTTCCGGATAGATTCGCCGGGATCGTGCACCGGTCCAGCATCTTCAGCGCGAGCGGGTCATCACTCAACGAACCAAGCGGAAACGCCACGTTCGGGCTCGTCGGACCGATAATCACATCGTAATCGTCCAGTACATCTTGAAGCTGTTGCGCCATAAGGGCTCTGGCCTTTTGTGCCTTTAGGTAGTACGCATCGTAGTAGCCGGCTGATAGGGCATAAGTGCCGATGAGGATTCTCTGCTTGACTTCATGGCCGAAGCCCAGATCCCGGGTCTTCTTCATCATTTCAGTCACGTTCTCCGCATCTTCCCGGAACCCATAGCGAACTCCATCGAAGCGCGCAAGATTGCTGGACGCCTCTGCGGGAGCGATGATGTAATAGGTCACCACACCGCGAGCGATCATGGGCACATGGACGTTCTCGACGATCGCACCAGCATCCCTCAGCGCTTCAACGGCTTTGTTGGTTGCTTCAATCACGCCTGGCTCGAACCCTTCTCCGAAGAACTCTTCCGGCAAAGCGCACCGTAGCCCTTTCAGCGAAGCTCGGCTGAAATCAACGAGGCCCAGCTTTGCACCGGGCAGGCTCGTGGAATCCCGTTTGTCAAAGTCCATGATCTCATCAAGAATCAGCTTTAAATCTTGCACAGATTTGGCGAAGGGTCCAATCTGATCCAAGCTTGAGGCGAACGCCACTAACCCGTATCGAGAGACCCTGCCATATGTCGGCTTCATCCCCACCAAGCCACATAGCGAAGCTGGTTGCCGAACAGACCCGCCCGTGTCGCTGCCCAATGAAAGCGGCGCCATATGGGCTGCGACCGCAGCCGCCGAGCCACCAGAGCTGCCGCCGGGTGCGCGTTCGGTGTCCCAAGGGTTTCTCACTGGACCGAAGTAGGAGTACTCGTTACTGGCACCCATAGCGAACTCATCTAGATTCGCTTTGCCAACGATGACGCAACCGGCAGCATCGAGCCTCTCTACAACATGGGCGTCGAACGGAGAGACGTAGTTCTCCAGCATCCGGCTGGCACACGTCAACCTCTCTCCCGCTTGAGCAATATTGTCTTTGACGATCACGGGCACCCCGGTCAGCGCTCCGCCTTCGCCGCTGTCGATACGCTTTTGGGCTGCTTCCGCTTGCTTTAGCGCGTTGTCGGGGTTGTGGTGAATCAACGCGTTGAGTCTGGGATTCTGCTCGTCGATTTGCTTCAGAAACGCCTTGGCGACCTCTACTGCCCCCAGCTGCTTCTCGCGCAGCCTCTGCGAAATCTCCGTTGCCGTTAGTTCAACCAGGCTCAACTTACGACCTCAGTTCCGGAACGAGGATCAGCCCAGCTTTTGATGCCGGCGCATTTGAAAGCGCCACGTCTCGATCGAACGATTTTGCCGGTACATCGTCCGCTAACCGGTTCACCATATCGACCACGTGGGAAAACTCCTCTACGGACTCGAGGTCCAACTTCTCTAGCAGCTCGAAGTAGTCCAGAATGTCGCCCAACTCCGAGCGAAAGTCTTCGATCTCCTCCTCTGTGAGTTCGAGGCGGGCGAGTTCTGCCACCTGGCAGACCTGTTCACGAGAGAGTGGCATAGGGATAAGGATATTCCAGACTCTGCTAGACTAGTCACAGCAGCACATGGAGCGGCGCCCACGCTACCAGATTATTGGTTGGATTTTGCTCATCATCGTGCTCGTTGGCGTTGTCGCAAAGACTGCCAGAGAGCGTGGTGGCGCTCCTGTGGGACCTCCGACGACGACTATCGAACAGGTTAGCAATTAGGGGACAGAGTGTCTAAACAGGCAGTAGTCATCGTCATCGTCGTCGCCATTCTTCAGGCGGCGCTCATGGTCTGGATGTCCACGTACACCCTCCGGATCACTTCGTTCACGCCAGATTCAGTCAACTATCTCGCCGTTGCGCGAAGTGTGATCGAAGGAAGAGGGCTGGAGATGCACGACCGGTCACCACTGGTAACGTGGGGACCGACCACATCGTTGATGTACGCCGCAGCCGCGAAGACGGGCATCCCGCTGTTGAACGCGCCGATGGCGATCAATCTCTTCTGCATCGGATTGACCGCTTTCCTGTTTGCCTTCGCCTGCTACAGCCGCGCTCCGTGGATTCCGATTTCGCTGGGGGCGCTTCTTGTGTCTGCCGCCATCCCTTCCGTCGCCGTGCTGTACCGGCATGCCTGGAGCGAGCCCATATTCATTTCTCTCTGCATCGCCGTAGCGGCTCTGGTTAGGCCCATCCTTGCAGGGCGCTCCTGGGCGCTCTTCGTTGTAGGCGGTGTCTTGGGATTGCTTCCCTTGACTCGCTATGTTGGGATTCTGGCGATACCCGTAGTTTTGGCGGTGATCTGGTTCTTTGGGCAAGACACCGACAAGTGGTCCAAGAAGTGGCAGTTGGTGATTGTCGGGGGCATTTCCGGCAGCATGCTCGGTTTGTGGATTTTGCGAAACCTGGTTTCTACAGGCACCATGTTCGGAGACCGCAACCCGCCGTTTCACACGGTCACCTCACTATTCTCTAAAGTTCAGGCCGAAGTGGACCGGCTAGTGCCTGACGTATGGGGACGCGGCGCCGGAAGCGCACTGCTGATCACCCTATCTTTACTGGCCATTGCGGGCACAGTTTGGACGGTCATCTATTTGAAAGACAAGAAGGAGATGCGGATTGACATCGGCGTGATGGTTGCCAGTTTCGGCATCTTTGCAACCTACATCGTATTCAGCGTCTTTGCCCCGCTTTTTCAGAACGTCGAGGTGCATACCAGGTACTTCGCTACGGCTTGGCCGCTGCTCATTCTCTCTCTCGCTATGATGGGAATCGTCTGGGTTCAGCAGATCCAACAAAAGGAATTCCAGATCATGGCGGCGTCGATCCCTGCGGTAATTTTCGGCGCCCTCGCTATCGTCAGCTTCGCTCAATACGAGCGACATCTCGCAAGCAACACCCCTGAATATCTCGGCGGACTTTGGCGAGATGGTGAGTCTCTGAGCGTTTTGGAGCGACTGCGAGACAGAGCGGAAGAGACCCTCTTTACCAACGCCCCAGAAGCGCTCTATGCCATCACAGGACGCGCAGCAGCAATGCTCCCTTCCGATTGGAAGGCGTACCAAACCAAGTTTCCCGGCACCCCGGACCCCGTGATGGCGCAACTCTCGGAGACAGTAACCGACAAGGCAGAGGCGATCGTCGTCGACTTCAAGCAAGACACCCTACGGCCCTTTCTCATGCGCGGGCAAGAGCTGGGAGACCAGTTCCAAACGGAAGTCCAGGAACGGGCGCCCTGGGTGGACATTTTGCGGCTCCGAAACCGAAACTAGAACTTGAACGGCACTGCCGGCGGCAAAATTTGCTCTGGCGCCATGGCAAAAAACGCTGGCGCTCCCCCGGTGTGCCAGAACAAGATCCGCCCGTTAATTTCACCGGTGCGAATGAGATCAAGCATCCCTGCGAACGCCTTGCCATTGTAGATCGGCTCCAAGAGGATTCCCTCTTCCGCCCACAGCATCCTTATTGCCTCGTTTCCTGCCTCGCTGGGCACGCAGTAACCCGGACCCACGTAGTCGAGATTCAACTCCAAGTCTTCTCGCCGAATCAGCGGCACATCGGGCGCCACAGCGTGCATTTCAGCGGCGATCTCGGCAAATTCTTCCGCAAGCTGGGGCTCGGGGTCAGCGCTGATGCCGATTAGGCGCGGTTTCTCTCCCTTCAGCCCAGCAGCCAGACCAACATGGGTCCCCCCACTTGAGCTTGGGGCGATTACTACGTCGAACTCTGGGCCCTGCTCCAGAATCTCCTTTGCAGCGACGTAGAAGCCGTAGGATCCAACTCCGGATGAGCCTCCGACGGGGAGCCGGTAAACCATCTCTCCCTCCGCCTCCAGCTCCATCGCCAGGTTCTCGACAGCCTCGAACAGAACCTCCCATGGGCCATCTGGCAGGTGGTGGATCTTTGCGCCAGCCATCTCGGAAAGCAGTCGGTTTCCTCCTTCAGCACTAAGCGGCACCCCTTCGGGTTTGCCCGCCTGCTCGTCGTACGGAAAATCCATCACAACGGCCTCGCATCGCAGTCCATACACTGCGCACGCAGCCGCGCTTTGCCGGATAGAGTTGCTTTGCGCAGACCCGCTGGTAACTACCGCAGTGCAGCCTAACGAGAGGGCATGCGGAATCAGATACTCCAGCTTCCGCGCCTTGTTGCCCCCCATTCCGAATCCGGAAAGATCATCTCTCTTGATCCAAATCTCCGCGCCAACAGATTCTGATATCCGTCGGAGGGGATGAATTGGGGTGGGAAGCCAGCAAAGCTCAAGACGCTGCAAAGCCATCGCTTAGATGATGGACGATTTCGGGGCGCAGAAGTTGGGCCCAATCTCAGCGCCAAGATGTACACTCATTAGCGAGTTAAGGAAACGAAAAGCGCCCGCGGCGACGTTTCTCATGTTGCGGGCAAAGAACTTGAATCATGGCGAATATGCGAGTTTTGATTGCGGATGACGAACCGATCATCCGTTTGGACCTCCGTCAGATGCTGGAAAGCATGGACTATGAGGTAGTTGCAGAGGCACAGGACGGGCAGGAGGCGATCGACATGGCGAAAGACACCAGCCCTGACGTTTGCATCCTGGATGTCAAGATGCCCATCCTCGATGGCATCGAAGCGGCGAAGACCCTTTTCGATGAAGGGTTTGGGCCGTGCATCCTCCTCACAGCCTATAGTGACCGAGAGCTGATAGAAAGAGCCAAGGAGGCCGGCGTCTACGCCTACCTGGTGAAGCCTTTCAAGCCCAGCGACCTTGCGCCGGCGATCGAGATTGCCCGAGCAGCGTACGACACCCACGTCAAGCTGAGCGAGGAAATCGAAGAGATGCACGATCGCATCGAAGCGCGAAAGGTGATCGACCGAGCCAAGGGAATCCTGATGGACGACTATGGCATGACCGAGGCAGAGGCGTATCGCCGAATCCAGGTGCAGTCAATGAACATCCGCAAGTCCATGCGTGAAGTCGCAGAGGCGATTATCCTCGCCAAGTCGATTCAGGCGTAGTCTTCGTGGGCAAGAAGATACTGTGGGCGCCCTGGCGGCTCGATTACATCGAGCGAAAGCACGCGCCTGACGGTTGTATCTTCGTCGAGCTCCCGAAGCAGGATAACGACCGCGAAAATCTCATCCTCTACCGAGGGGAACACGCGTTCGTTATCCTCAACCTCTTTCCGTACACCAACGGCCATTTGATGATTGCGCCGTACCGGCACACGGCGGACCTAGACGAACTGACAGACGAGGAGCACCTTGAGATTCAGAAGCTCATCACTCAGGCAGTCAAGTGGTTAACGGCTGCCTATAACCCGCATGGTTTCAACATCGGTGCGAACCTGGGCTCGGCTGCCGGGGCAGGAATCCCTACCCACATCCACTGGCACGTTGTTCCACGCTGGAGCGGAGATTCGAACTTCATGAGTACCGTGGGCGATGTAAGAGTGATGCCGCAAAGCCTGGATCAGAGCTACCAGAGGCTCCGCGAGGCAATTGAGTCTTGCTCTTGAGCAACTAAAGGTAGAGGCGCTGACTTGCACTCGCTGCAAGCTGGCGACCACGCGCACCAACGTTGTATTCGGGGAAGGGGTCCCAGGAACACCACTGGTGCTGGTTGGGGAAGGGCCGGGCGAGAAGGAAGACCTCAGCGGAAGACCGTTCGTAGGCCGCTCTGGTCAGTTGTTGGACAAGGCCCTGGCAGAAAATGGCCTGAGCCGGAGCGAGAACGTTTACATCTGCAACACGGTCAAGTGCCGCGCGTGCCATGTGGAAGGTGCGCGCAAAATTAATCGACCGCCGGAGAAAGAAGAGATCGCCGAGTGTTCCTTCTGGCTTCAGCAGCAGCTCAAGATACTGGCGCCGAAGGTCATTCTGTGTGTCGGCGCGCCCAGTGCCAAGAGTCTCATCAAGCCCGACTTCAAGATCACACAAGAACGGGGCAAATATTTCCCCTGCCGGTTTGCGCGAACCGCCATAGCGACGCTGCATCCCGCCTATATTCTAAGGAACTCAAGCCAGTCAAGCGATGGTGGGTACAGCCTGCTCGTGGCGGATATCGCCAAGGCATGGGAAGCCGCCCAGCGACTCGCTTCGACTGATCTAAAGCCCGGGGCGAGCGTGGCTGAGCCTCAAGGCTCGCTGTTCGACTCGTTGCCCGAAGAAGATCGCTCCAGGTAGCTCGCAAGAAGTAGCCTTGCTTTCTCTTTGTCACCCGCCGTCAGTGCGCCCCGAATCAGCTGCTCTTCTAGGTATCGTTTCGCCTCACCGATCTGCTTTCCGCTTAAGTTGAAGAGCTCTTGGATTTCTGTTCCATCGAGCGGACTGGCGATTTTCTGGTCGCCCAGTTCAGACTGGATTTTTTCCACCTGCTCCCGAATCGGGCGAATGTCCATCGGCTTGACCCCGGGCTTTAGCGCCTTTGTGTCCGCCTCCACCAAGTCGAACAGGTCGCCTAGGTCGTCCCCCATATCCCGAATCAATCGTCTGGCGGCGGTATCCGTGAACACCGGCGCTGAACCCAACCGCATATGACCCCGCACCAACTTGCACACTGTATCGACCTGGCGGTGAGGAAACTTCAATCGGTTTAAGAGATCTCTTGCGATCTTCTCCCCCACGAGCTCATGCTGCAAGAAACGGATACGTCCTTCTGCGTCCATCTGGTACGTATCCGGCTTTCCGATATCGTGTAGCAGCGCTGCCAGCCGAAGCGTCAGGTTTTCTGCAGGAACCAGTGACACAACCAGCAAGGTGTGGTCCCAAACGTCGAGATGATGATAGTGACCCTGCTCGGTCCCCTTCATCCGCGCCAGTTCTGGGGCGAATACCGCAAGCAGCCCAAAATCAAGAAGATCGTTTAGTGCAGGGCTTGGGTTCGGCAACCTTAACATTTTGACGAACTCCTCCTGAATTCTTTCCGCGCTGAGCGTTTCCAGAGTCTCTGCCTTTGCCTGCATAGCCTCTGGCAAACCTGGGGCGTATTTGAACCCGATCTGAGATCGGAACCGCACACCACGAAGCATCCTCAGCGGGTCTTCTTCGAAGGTCAATTCGGGTTCGCGCGGCGTTCTCAGGGTCCGCTTCCCGAAGTCGCGCAAGCCCAAACCCAGAGGGTCGTTCAGCTTGGCAGTTCGAATGTCCACCAGCAACGTGTTCACCGTGAAATCCCTCCTAAGGGCGTCTTCTTCGATCGAAGCGGGCTCGGTCTCGGGCTTTCTCGAACCGACTCGGTAGCTTTCCTTTCTCGCCCGAATCAGCTCCAGATGAAAGTCGTCGATTCGTAACATCGTCGTTCCGAAGTTTTTGTACAGAACGGGTGGCTCGTCAGCAATTCGAAGCTCCCAAAGCTTTTCGGCAAGAGTGAGAACGTCGCCAGTGGAGACAAGATCAAGGTCTTTGCCGGGAGTCTGGCCCAGCAGCAGGTCGCGCGGCGCACCCCCCACCAGATAGACGGGCTCTGAAAAACCGGTGAGCTCCAGCCCCTTTCGTATCGACTTCAGTGCGGGCTGATGTTCGATAAACTCGCTGAACAATTCCGAGGCGATAACGTTGTGCATTCTACCGGAGAGAGAATCCAAGTGAACGACGATAGCAGCAACCTCAGTAGGCGGGATTTACTGAAAGCAGGCGGCATGCTGGCGATCGGGCTTACTGCCCCATCCTGGCTTAGCGCGCTGGCAAGAGCCGACGTGATTCGCGCCGGAGCTGGTGGCATAAATTCCAACACCACGCTGGTCGTGGTTCAGCTCACCGGAGGAAACGATGGGCTGAACACGGTCATCCCCTTTGCCCAGTCCGAATATTACAAGCTGAGACCCTCGCTAGCGTTGCCCGAGCAGCAGACCCTCAAACTGAACGACGAACTCGCTCTCCATCCCGCTCTCGCCGGGCTGCACTCGCTCTACCAGCAGAAAAAGGTCGCTATTATTCAAGGGGTCGGCTACCCGAACCCGAACCGCTCTCACTTCAAGAGTATGGAGATCTGGCAGTCCGCATCGCCCGAAGGCCGGATGCGTTATGGCTGGGTCGGTAGGCACTTCGACCAGCAAATGGCGAGAGGCACCCTAAACCCAGTAGTCGCGCTCGGGCTCTCGACCGAGAAGCCGCGCGCACTGGAGGGCGCCCAGGCCAGCATCCCTTGCTTTGCTTCTCTGGTCGACATCCAGTCGATGATCGGCGACGCCGATGCCGAGCAGCAGCTCAGGCGGATTCAGGGCACCAACACCGATCCGAACGCGAGGGTGGTGCAGCAAGCCAACAAGAGCGCTCTCGATGCGATGAAGGAGCTCCAAGGGAGGCTCGCGCAGGTTCAACCGAGGGGCAGCTATGGTTCAGATGCGTTCGGTGCCGGGTTCCGGCAGATCGCGCACTTGGTCGCAGCATCTCCGCAAACTCGGCTGATCTACTTCAGCGCGGGCGGGTTCGACACCCACGCCCGGCAGGCAGAACAGCATCAAAGGCTGTTGCAAGGGTTCAGCGATGCCGCTACGACGTTCCAGCAAGAAATGGAGCAGATCGGCGCATCCAAGCGGGTTCTGGTCCTGGTGTTCTCCGAGTTCGGCCGCCGCGCATACCAAAATGGAAGTGCAGGCACAGATCATGGCGCCGCTGCGCCCATGTTCCTCATCGGGGATGCCGTTAAGCCCGGGCTGCATGGGCCAAATCCGGATTTGAGCAAGTTGCAACAAGGAGACATACCGTTTTCGATTGACTTTCGAAGCGTATACGCCGCCACTATTGACCACTGGCTCGAGGGAGACTCTGCCACGGTTCTCGGAGGCGAGTTCCGTTCGCTCAACCCTGTTGCTCAGGCGAAGAGCTAGCGAACAACAACTGCAGGCTCGCCTGCCTCGACCCAGCCGATGAGGACTCCTAGCGAGTAACTAGGTGCCGCAAGAAGCAACCCGCCGCTGGTCTGCGGGTCGGTAACGATCGCCTCTGCCCAGCCTGGCGCCGAATCCTCGAACACCAAATTTTCTGCCAGAAAGTCGCGGGTTTTCTTTGCCCCGCCCGTGCCGACCCCTTGCTCTGCCAGCTCAACCGTTCGCGAGAGGAGCGGCAGCGCGCTGGCATCGATTACCACCCGAACCTGCGAGTTGCGGGCGATGTTCCAGGCGTGCCCTGCAAGCCCAAATCCCGTTACGTCGGTCCCGCAGGTCACCCCTTCTCGAATTGCTGCCTCTGCTGCCTCGCGGTTGAGCCGGCTCATGGAGTCGATCGCTTCTTTCAGCTCTGCCGCGCCGAGTAGGTCTCGCTTTGCGGCGGTGGTAAGGATTCCGGTTCCCAACGGCTTCGTGAGAAAGAGCTGTTGTCCAGCTTGGGCGGTGTCGTTTTTCAGCGATGCACCTTGCTGCAGGATGCCCGTAACTGCCACCCCGAATTTCGGCTGCGCATCTTCTACCGTGTGGCCACCTACAACCACCGCGCCCGCCTCTTCCACCTTATCCTGGGCTCCCTGAAGCACCGTTGCCCACACTTCGGGCGGCGCGAGGTCCATGTTGAACGCGGCAATGTTGAGCGCCGTGAGCGGTTTGCCGCCCATGGCGTAGATGTCGCTGAGCGCGTTGGCGGCTGCGATTGCGCCGAAGGCGTACGGGTCGTCGACGATCGGAGTGAAGAAGTCAACCGTCTGCACCAGGACCAGACCTCCAGGCAGCTCAAAGAGACCGGCATCATCTCCGGTTTCAAACCCGAGCAAAAGCCCAGGGTTATCGGTTTTGGCAAGGTGTCGGAGAACCTCCGACAGTTGGGCGGCGCCCAATTTGCTCGCTCAACCAGCGCAATCGACTAGATGGGTCAGTCTCATCTGCCCCCAAGTTTACGTCCACGGGCAAGTGACGCCAAAGGAGAGCGAGAAAACTGTCGCACCAAGAGGTTTGCTCGTCCTTACGGCGAAAACTGGAGTCACTATATAGTTGAGGGTTGACAAATCGGGGGGGGGTAAAAGAGAAATCGCTATGGAAGCAACTGTACTATGTTGTGGTTTGGCTAGGATCGCTTTGGGACTTGGCGCTGCTGCAGCATTCGGCTATGATTGGGCACACGCACGATATCAGCAAAGCATCGGCGATACAACGGCTCAGCCGTGCAGCCAAAAGGGACCCGAGGAACCGATGTACCCGTGCATCAGCCAGACGTGGCTTTGCCAAGGAGAGTGCGTTCAGCTCCCGGGAGGTAGATCTGAGTGGCAACGAGTGATTCCCTCAGAGGCGGCAGCTTCCGGGCTGTACTGGTTGTGTGAAATCCGGCTTTACGACAACCCACATTGCGGCGCCCCCAAAGTTGGGAGTAGAGCAGGTGATAGTGTCAGGACTTGCCGGATGATTCCCGATCTGTATCTTTGGTAAATATGAAGCGAGGCGTGACGTTAGTTGAGCTGTTGGTAGTTCTCGCCATCATTGGCGTGCTTGCAGTCGTCGGCTTCTTCGGGGTGCGCGCGGCAATCACGCACTCCCATAATTCATCGGACGCAGCCTCGCTTCGCCAAATCTATGCTGCAGCGCAACTCTACGGCGTGGATTGGGACGGCCAGTTGCGACCGATCCAGCACGAGATGGGCCCCGGGGGAAACAAGCTGGCGGAAAGCTATGCAAAGCAGATTAAGGATGGGCTCTCAAGCTACATATCGGATCAGTCAATTTGGCACTCGCGGCTAGACTGGCGACGAAGCCTCTCTGAATTCGACCCGAGAAGGAAGGGAATCTTAGGCGACCACGCTGAGGCGAGCTATACGACCACGCTGGCCCACTGGGACTTGCCGGTCAACAGCGGAGACAGGATTCGCGAAAGACTTAGCGAAATTCTTGTCTTGGACGGATTTGATAGTCCTTCGTCGGTCGTGTTTCTCAGCGACATCATGCACAGAGTAGTTGGAGAAGTCCCGATCACCCAACCAGGAGCACCTGTAGAATCAATCCGGGGTCCTAGGCTCCTCAGACTTATGTATGACGGATCTGTTCAGCTGGTTCCTTGGGAAAGGTTTTGGGAGTCAAATGGTGGCCAGTATCAGAATAGAACCGATTCCCTGTAAGAGCTGCTTGGGATTCTAATCGATCCCGGACTAATCCCAGGTGTCGGAGAACCTCCGACACCTGGGCGGTGCCCAATTTGCTCGCTCAACCAGCGCAATCGACTAGATGGGCCAGTCTCATCTGCCCCCAAGTTTACGTCCACGGGCAAGTGACGCCAAAGGAGAGCGAGAAAACTGTCGCACCCAGAGGTTTGCTCGTCCTTAAAAACGAAGCGAACACCAGCAACGCCACCCAGATGTCGTTTCGTTTGAACCGAAACTCGATATCCCGGACTGTTTTAGACTTTAGTACCAGTGTCGTTCCCATCAATGCGGTCAGTATAGCTTTGCCAGCCATTCGGACTGTTTGAGCTTCTCTTTCTGCACCTCAACTTCAAACGGGTTCGAACCCAAAAATGAACCTCCACCCCAACCGAGCGGTGGAGGGGTGGCTGGGTGCCCTTAAGGCATGGATATAGTCGGCAGTAGTTGCCGACGAACTACTCCGGTGAGGTGCCGGCGATGACGCCCTTGCTTCTCAGGAACGGCTCCAGTGATTTGGCGATCGCGATCTGCGTTGCCGCGTGGTCGCCTGGTGCCTTCGGCATCTTATTCACGGCGGCGCGAACGGCGAGGTTGTTCACCACTCGGCCAGCGCGTTGCCAGGTGTTAGACCGGTCGTCGCTTCGCGCGCTCACGTTTTCGGTCACCATCACCAGCTGCTGCTTGCGCACGTCGTAGATCTTCGTGCTCACGGTGCAGGTCGAGATATCTGCCATCCCCAGGTTCACCCACACACGCCGGTGCTCCCAGCTCAGCGTGCCAGAAATCACGAGGTCCGCGCCAATCTCTCTGCCGAGCCGGAGCATCTGATCATCGCTCGGGAGCCCCTTTGCCGGCGGAAGGTTCATGGTCATGGTCCAAATGTTGTTTGCGACCGATGGGGGAAGAATCGAGTAGCCCATGGCGGAGAAGATTTCCTGATAGGTGACTCGGGCGACGCTGTGGTCCGTTTCAGATCCGTTAGCGTAAGCCAGCGGGAAAATGACCGCCGTGCCTACGACCCGACCTTGAGCAAAGCAAAAGGAAGCGGCGGCAGACAGGACTGCAAGGATGGTTGCGAATTTTCTCATCGTTAGCTGTGATTGTAGCATTGTAGCCCTACAGGTTTTAAGGAACCAAACAGGTATCCTCGGCCTCAAGCGAATGACTCAACGCCTCCCAGAATGGCTCACCATTCGAGTTCCCCGCCCCGACACCATTAAGGAAGTCGAGCAGATGATGCGGGCGAAGAAGCTCCACACCGTATGCGAAAGTGCTAGGTGTCCCAACCTGCCCGAATGCTGGAGCAAGAAAACTGCCACCTTCATGATCCTGGGCAACACCTGCACCCGCGCCTGTGGGTTCTGCGCCATCAAGGTCGGAAGAGGAGAGCAGGTGAACCAGGAAGAGCCGACAGACATCGCGAAAGTGGCGAGCGACCTGGGCCTGAAGCACGTGGTCGTCACCAGCGTCGCCCGCGACGACTTGCCAGACGAAGGGGCCTCACAATTTGCAGAAACCATCCGCGCCATCCATAACGAAAACGCGAACACGATCGTCGAAGTATTGACCCCGGATTTCAAGGGGAAGACCTGGTGCATAAAAATCGTAACCGACGCTCATCCCGAAATCTACAACCACAACGTGGAGACTGTAGAGCGTCTGCATACCATCGTTCGGCCACAAGCCAAATACACGAGGTCGCTGGCGATGCTGGAGAAGGTAAAGGAGCTCGATCCGAGCATCTACACCAAGTCCGGTATCATGCTGGGTCTCGGGGAGACGCGAGAAGAGGTAGTCAAGACCCTCACCGATCTCCGCAAGGTCGGGGTGGACGCGGTTACCATCGGTCAGTACCTCCGGCCGACGATGAAGCATCTTCCCGTGAACCAATTCGTGCACCCAAACGAGTTCAAGGAGTACGAAAGAATTGGCGAGGAAATGGGCTTTGCCTTCGTCGCCAGTGGACCGTTTATCAGGAGCTCGTACAACGCAATTGAGTTCAGCAAAAAAGTCATGGCAGAACGACTCGAACGAGCCGCCTCGAAAACGCAGGCGATTCCGACGGTCTGATTCTCTTCCCTTCGGCTTACTTCGGCTGCTGATCCTGGTGGTACCTGCCACTCTGCTTGCCGTAATGTGCGCGGTCTTTCTCTTCGAAAACGGCCGATTCCTTCTTGCGCCAGGCAAACCCGCCTACTTCGTTTTGCCCACCGAGGCTGGGCCCGTCACCATCCAGGTCGATTCCTATTCAGTTTCGCCCACCCATTTGGTTGGGGTGGTCCATGGGCTTCGGGCGACCTCCTCTGAAGGTCGACTTCTCGCCTCCACGCGGTACGCGGTCATGACTTACCGGCCTACTGGCTTGGACGCGCCGCAATTGCTGACGGTGAACGCCGAGGAGATTCGGGGCAGCATCGTCCGCCGGCCCGATGGAAGCCTGGATTTCCAGGACTTCTTCCCTCCGCCCGATCCGGAAGAGGCTCCGACCCCGTTCGCCATGCAGTTCAACGCAAAGGACGTGGTGCTTCGGTACGAAGACCAGACCGCTTTCCCACCTGCGGAGGCAACCGTAATCGTCCCCGAAGTAGAAGTCAGCATTTTCGAATCGACCTACGACATCCTTGGAGAAGTCGAGGTTGTAGGCATCGGCGAGCTCTCGATGAAGGCGGTCTACGACGACCCCTCGGGGTTCTTCGCACAAGGTACGGTGAACCGACTGGACCTGGCAGAGTTCCGTCGCCGGTTGGGAGACATTAAGGAGATCCGCGAGCTGGAAGCCATTCGGGACATCCGCGCAGATGAGCTTGAAGTAACAGGACCATTCACCATCGACATCCCCGAGCAAGGGCCGTTCTACATGAACGCACAGCTCGAAGCGACAGGGCGCAACATCGCCTGGCAGAAGTACTACGCTCAGACCGCTTTCGCCCGAGGGCGGCTAACCCAAGACGGTTTTACCGGTGATATCGACCTCGGTGCCGATGGCACCCGCGCCAACTTTTCCGGCGCACTTGCCTGGGACCAGCAGTTTCGGCTCTCCGGCAGTTTGGACGCCAACGCGACTGGCTCCGAAGGGCTTCCACGCTACGCTCGAGCGTTCGTCCCGCCCGACATCTCTGCCGGCGCAACACGCTTCAACGGCAGGATCGTTTTCCGGCAAGATCGTCCGCTGGTTTTGGAAGGGACCGTTGCGAGCGACCGAGTTGCCGCCCAGGGAGAAACAGCCACCGCTCTGAGCGGCGACTTGAGACTGCAAGAAGATCGGCTTCGGTTCGTCCTCGCCAGCGGAACCTGGCGCACCGTGCCTTTATCTGGCGCGATAGAGGTGGGCATCGCCAGCGGGGTGATTGCCGGCAAGATCGAAGCGCCATCGGTGCCATTCGAGCAGATCGCCCAGGATTACGGATTTGAGGGAGTCTCGGGCAATGTCGCCCTGTCGATTCTCCTCAGTGGCACCACACAAAACCCCACCGCTGTAGCACGCACGGCGGGAAGCGTCGCCTATCCAATCGCAGAGACGGGCCAGGTGATAGCTGGAGCGGTGCAGGCGGAGGCGGACTATACGGATGGCACGCTTGTAGTCTCCAATCTCTTGTTCAACTCGCCGCTGGGCAACGCGTTCTTCAAAGGCAACTGGGACACCCGCACAGGCGAGATCGGTGGTGACTTCATCGCGCAAGATTTTGATGTCTCGCAGATCGACCCCCGCGTGGGCGGTCTGGGCTATGCGGTTGGAAGCATAAGCGGCACAATAGATGACCCGCTAGCTCGAGTCTCAGCCCAAGCGTACAACCTGGAATTCGAAGGTCAGTCTTTGCCTCTGGCAAACCTTTTGGTGACCATCGACCGCGAGCAACTGACCGTGGATAGCCTTGAAGCCGCCCGAGGCGCTGGCAGTATTGAAGGGTCGGGCAGGCTGGTTTTCGAAGGTCAGGTGATCGAGGGAGTGCTATCCGCTCGGAACATCCTGGTCTCAGAATTTGCCGGAGAGGATGCCTTTGGCTTCGTTGAAGTCGAGCAGGTCTTGGTTTCGGGCACGCTGAGCGACCCGGTCGCCGCTGGCGTTTTCAGTTCGGCAGCGCTGGGGTACCAAGGTCGTACCCTCACCGACATGAAGGGCAACTTCCGTTACGCGGGCAACCGAGTAGCGGTTGAGGAAGTGACCGCCCGGATGGATGAGGGGAGAATTACCGGCTATGGAAGCTTCGATATCGAGACAATGCAGGCAGAAGGGTCCGCCGAGTTCACTGATCTCCCGGTTGCTAACCTCGCCCCAGAGGTTTCTTCTGAAGTAGCACTGGAAGGCAGGGTCAGTGGAAACCTGCAAGCCAGAACCTTCTCCGATGGCAGCTGGACCCTCGATCTCGATGGTCAGAGCGCGGGGGTCTCGGCAGATAGTTTGTTGTTGGGCGGCGGCCCATTTTCAGTTCGCCGCAAAGACGGCATCTGGAGCGCCGATGCGAGCGTTGGTCTGGTTGATCGTTACATTGCTCTCGAAGAGGCATCGTTTATCGAGGAAACGCAAGAGATCGACGCCAAGCTCTATGTCTATCGGTTTTCATTGTCGGAATCAGTTCTTGCTGGCCGAGGGCGGATTCTGGACTTGCCCACCGATATCCAAAGTGCGCTCTTGACCCTCAGCGGCAAGGTGGACGCAAGGGTAGAAGCTACGGGGACACTCTCCGAGCCAGTGGTCGATGTCGCAGCGCTTGAGGCGAGTGAGCTATCGGTGTACGGGCGAGATGTTGGCAGAATCGCAGGCTCGGGCGTTTGGTCTTCGGAAGACTGGCTACTTCGGTTTGTGCAGTGGCGCAGCCCCTACGGCCAGCTCGATGCCATTGAGCGCACAAACGCGCAAGGCGAGAGGGTCATTGATGGCGATTTGAATAACTTTGACCTTGAATTCTTGACCGTATTCAACCCTGACTTAGACCGATTCCAGGGGCAGGTATCGATCCCGTTCCTCGTGGAGAACGCCCGCGAGAGTCCGGTACTGACCGCCTCGGTCGCCTCTACTCCGATCCGCATAGATGGTGGGGTCCCTGGCACCGCTGATGACACCGTTTTCAATGTCGACTTCCCTCTGGTTCGCGTGCAAGATGGGCAGATCGATGCAGTAGGTAGCTTCGACTACCAAGGCATCATCGCCAACATGACCGCGATGCTGCCATTTACCTATGCCGAGGGGCCCGACAACTCCCGAGACATGGATGTGCAGGTTGTCGTCCCGCGCCGAAACATTAACGATTTTCTTGCCAACGTGGGAGGCTTCGACTTGCGCCGAACCAGCGGAACACTTGGCGGAGAGGCTTCTATATCGGGCACTTTCGACAACCCGTTGCCTAAGGCCGAGATTACTGCCGACATGCAAAGGCTGGTCTTCGAAGGAACCGAAATCGAGTTCGCCCAATCCGAAGCCAGTTTCGTTCTGAACGAGCTGTTTGCAAAAGCGCAGTTTAACGGTGTGAGCCCGCTCGGCGGGAACGCCAGTGCCCAAGCCGAGTTTTCTGCAGTAGACCTGGTGCCCACATTGATGGAGGACCCGGATCGATTCTTCTCTCGCGCCCTGAAGGGCTACATGGAGATGAAGGCATTCAAAGTTCGAGACGAGCAGATGGGTGGATCGTTTGCCGGCCAGATTGATGGCCGCGTCGATCTCTCTGGAACTGTTCAACAGCCAGACCTGAAGGGTCATTTCGATCTTGACGGCGTTGCAGTGACCCTTCCTGAGTTTGAAGCTGGAACAGGCGAACAAGTGGTTTTCCCGATCGACCCGACCTTCGAGGTAACGGCGCGTCTGGTGCAGCCAGTTCGAATCAACTTCTGGAGCGGCTTTGTGGAGGTCATTGGCGATGCGCGATTCAACGGCTCGCTCAACCGACCTGTGGTTCGGGGTGACTTCGTGACCACCAACGGCCAGGTTCGGCTGCCAACCAGCACCCTGACGGTTGAGGACGGCGGCACTATCCGCCTTGATTACGCCACGACATTCACCGGCGAGCCCGATGCGCGCTTGGACGTGAATCTGCTGGCGACGACTTACCTCATCGATAATCCGTTTGGCGACCAAGTGAACCGCTACTATGTGGAGCTCTTCCTACGCGGCAATGTGCTCCAAGAAGATGGTTTAGTGCTTCGTGCCGAGTCAGATCCGCCCGACCTATCCCAGCAAAGAATTCTGTTCCTGTTAGGTGAAGGCGAGCTAATCACTGCGATTACGGGTCAAAACGTCTCAGGCCGTCCCACGTCTTTGCCTGCTGCCGTTGTCGGGGCAACACTCCCTTATCTATTTGATCCGATCACCATGGAGATTGGGCGCGCTATCGGCCTGGACTTCCTTCAGTTCGACTGGAACGCCCTGACCGGCGTTTCGGTTACCGCTGCGAAGAGCTTGGGCCGAGGATTCTTTATTCAGGCGCGGCGCCAGATTTCACAGCCGGCATTTGGAAGGCAGCGCTTTGATGTCTTGCTCTTTTGGCGCGCACCAGCCCGTACTGGCTTTCTCAATCGGTTTACTGTCGGCGTAGGTACAGACCAAGACCGGCCCTGGAAGATTCAGGTGAGCTATTCGACCCGGTTCTAGGGTCCTGGAAGACGCGATATTCGCTGCCAAGCGTCGAAAGTTCGAATGATTGAATCAGCGAGTTTTCCACACCCTCCGCCTTCATCGGGTTTACTTACCGACTCTGCATCTCGCAGCCAGAGCGTTTCTGGCAGCGGTTTGTGTTGGTGTTTGGCATGAGGCGTTTGTTGGGCTTAAGTGTGCTGGCTGTTTGCTGCGTGACTCTTGCGGTATCGCAAAGTCAAGGCGTGGTGAACGAGGTGATCGTTCGAGGAAACTCGAACGTTTCAACAGAAGCGATACTGTTGATCATGAGGACTCGGCCGAACCAGCCGTTCGTTGCGGCGAACCTCGACGCAGATAAAGCAGCGATCCAGAATCTTGGCTTCTTCCGCGCGGTGGATGTGAACGCCGAGCCGGTTGGCGAGAACCTCTTCAACGTGATCGTCGATGTTAGCGAGTTCGGTCAGATCAAGGAGCTCCGCGTTGTCGGAAACACCGTCGTAACCACGGAGCAGATTGAGCAAGCGATCCCCCTGAAAGTTGGTGACGTTTTCAACCTCCGCCAGCTTGAGCCGACCGCTAACGCTATTGTAAAGCTTTATCAAGACCGAGGCTACTTCGCCAGTATCGACGACATTTCGATGCTGGAAGAGTCGCCCGGAACACTCAGTATCGTCATCCGAGAGCTGACCGTCGAGAGCGTAACTTTCTCGGGCAACACCCGAACCCGCGACTGGGTTATGAAGCGGCTGATCAAGACCCGCCCGGGCGAGATCTTCAGCGCACGCCGGTGGGAGCAAGATCTTCGGCGGTTGATCGGCACGCAGTGGTTCGAAGATGTTCGTAGCGAGGAGCAGGTCAACCCGACCGATGCCACAGTAGCCCTCTCCGCAGCGGTGCAGGAAGGCAGAACCGGAAACTTTAACGTTGGATTGGTTCTCGACCCGCGAAGTGGCTTTGCCGGAACCATCCGCCTTGCTGATTCCAACTTCCGAGGCACCGGCCAAACGGTCGGAATCGACTTCTTGCAGGGCACCCGGGGCGGCGGTCCTAGCGTAACGCTCAGCTACGCCAACCCCTTCCTTGACGAGCAGGACACCTCGCTTAGCGTGGACCTTTACTCAAGGGTCGTCTATCGATTTATCGGAGACCTTTTCGGTGGAAGCAACATAGTTGGAACCGGCCAGTACTACGAGCGCCGAACAGGCGGAACGATTGCACTTGGCAGGCCCGTCAACGATCAACTCACCTTAAGCGTAGGCGTGCGCGCAGAGAACATCAGAACTTCAGGGGTTGATTCCGCCGCCTTCTCCAACTTCGTTCGCCAAGATGGAACGCTAGCGATTCTCGGCTTTGGCGCATTGCTAAACCGCAGAGATGTCGACGTCGATCCTTCTAGAGGTGACTGGTACCGATTTACCATCGAACCCGGCTATGCGGATATCACCCGAATCGGCGGCGCGATCATCGACCCATCGATCCTCGGCACCAACTTCTTCACCAAGCTTCAGGGCGAATTTCGAACGTACTGGTCCGACCAAGGGCCACGTCCACGAAACCAGCTGGATGCTCCGCGCCGAGTATTGGCGTTCCGGCTACGCGCAGGAACCATTGCGGGCAAGGCTCCCTTTTTCGAGCAGTTCTTCGTAGGGGGTACCGAAACTCTCCGAGGCTGGCCGGAAGATCGGTTCTGGGGCAAGAACATGCTCGCCACTAGTGTCGAATACCGCTACCCGATCCAGCGCGGATTCAGTGCAGTCGCCTTCGTGGATGCCGCCAGCGCATGGGGAGGATTTGGATCAGTCTCCAACTTCACCCAGTCGCAGAACTTCAATCTCAACTTCGGCTACGGGTTGGGTTTGGCGTTCCGAACACCTCTTGGTCCTATTCGATTGGACTTCGGTCTCAATAATCGTGGGGGCACACAGACACACCTCGCTATCGGAACGAGTTTCTGATTCGTCTCAATTCAAGCAATATGCAACTCAAGATCAACAAGAACCACTTTTTGCATCTCGGCTGGGTGGTGGCAGCCATTTCTATCGGGTACATCGCTTTGGTCGGTTTCCAGGGCACTGCCGAGAAAACCGCCGTCGTCGACATCAACGTGGTCGTGCGCGAGAGCACTTTTGGGCAGAACAATTCCACAATGTTCGAGCGCATGAAGACGAGCCGCGAAGGGCTGCTCAAGTTCATCACAGAGAACCCGGTCATTTCGCAGCCGCAACTCGCTCGGCTCCGAGATTTGGAACTCAACCTGAATCGTAACGCGAACCAGACCCGAGACCTCGAAACCGTTCGGAACGAAGTCATCGCGGACATGAATCGCTATCAGGCGTTGGCTACCAAGGCATCGCCAAACGACGAGGACAAGAAGCAGATCGCAGATTTCGCAACCAGAGTCCAACAGAATGAGTTCGTTATCAACCGGCTCATCAACGACTTCACCCAAGAACTTCAAACTTGGGCCGACGAGCAGAATCTGCAAGGTCTTCAAAGAGCCAGGCAGGCTATCGCCACCGCAGCGCAAGCAGGGAATTTCACCATCGTTTTCGATGCAGCCGTGGCACCATATGGGGCAAACGACCTCACGCAAGCGGCTCTCAAAGCGATGAATGACGCTCGCTAAACCTGCCCTCGCACTCTTTACACTAACCGCCGTAATCTCGGCCTGGGGATGCCAACCGCCTTCCCAGGCCGTTCGCGTTGATATGGACCGCGTTTACGCTGCCCTGCCCTCCTTTCCGACCGTTGTCCAGACGACCCCAGGAGTTCCCTCTGCGGGAGCAGAGCAGGTGGTTTTGGAGCCTATGGCTGCCGGGACCGAGTTCCGAGCCCTGAACTCTGAAGAGGCATTCGAGCAAGCTGTTGCGGCTATCGAGGAGCAGAGGAAGAGCGCGTTTCGCGAAATCAGCCGGGAGCTGCGCCGAGGGTACGACGCCGAGATCGACCGCTGGGCGAGAATGGAGCGAATCCGGTTAACGGCCGAATCGAGAGAGCACATCCGCCAGGCACTGCGAGAGATCGAGGTCGCTTTCCAGGAATACGCCCTGCGCCGAGGCCCCCCATTGGTCCGGCTGTCGTTCCTCGTCGGCTTTCCCGACCCAGACCCCAAGTCTCAAGTGGAAATGCCCGAGAATCGACCATTTCTTGAACAGAAACTGAAAGAGGCGCCACCGCTGCGAAGACGAATAACCGTGTTGGACGCCGAGTTCGAGGCGCGCACTGCCAAGATCATGGACCGCGCGCAGGAGCAAACCGAACTAGACCTCACCCGGTTCCAGGTTGAAGTGGCGCGCAAGAGAATTGAGGCCCTGGAACAAGCAGAGGGCCAAGCACTGCGGCTGATCCAGCAATCGCCGAGTTTCTCCCCGGACGCGGCAGGAGAATTTCGAATCGATATCCAACCTGAGCCACCTATCGCTGAGACACTTCCCGGATTCCCGGCCAGCGAGGGCGTGGCAGTGGTCCTCCCGGGTTCGCTGCCGCAGAGCGTGGCACGTCAGCGGGTAGATTCAGAACTGAACCTTTGGTGCGCAATCCAGGGGTACCGACTAGCGACGCCAGGAGAGCCCGCAAAGGATGTCACGGAGGAGTTTATAGAGTGGTTGACCAGACAGCCGTAATCACTGCCTCGACCATCGCTGAATGGATCGGCGGGAGGTTGGAAGGTAACCCAGACCAAGAGGTTCGCCGACCGGTTCTCGCCGGTGAATCCGACCCGTTCGGGGTCACTTTTGCAGAAAAGCCGCACTACCTGGAGAAGGTTGAATCTGGCGAGATTGGCGCCGTTTTGCTGCCAGAGGGGCTGAGCTCTGAAGGCCGCACGGTGATCTATTGCGAGCGACCCCGACAAAGTTTTCTTCAGCTACTCCACCGATTCCAGCGGCCGGAAACGTTCGAGCCGGGAATCGATCCGACCGCACGGATTTCTGATGGAGCAGAGGTTGATCCTACTGCGTACGTCGGCGCCTATACGGTGGTTGAGAGCGGTGCCAAGATCGGTGCCGGGTGCAGGCTTCAGCCGCATGTGTTCGTGGGCCAGGATGTTTCGATTGGGGAAGAAACAACACTTCATTCTCAGGTCGTCATCTATCCCGGCTCGGAGGTCGGCTCGAACGTGGTAATCCACGCTGGCGCGGTGATTGGCGCCGACGGATTCGGCTACTTCTGGGATGGTGAGAAGCAGCACAAAATTCCCCAAGTCGGCAAGGTGCGCATTGGCGACCACGCTGAGATCGGAGCGAACACCACCATCGACCGCGCCATGGCAGGAGATACGGTGATCGAATCGGGGGTCAAGATTGATAACCTGGTTCAAATTGGCCACAACACCCGCGTAGGCGCCCATTCGGTGCTTGCCAGCCAGACCGGCATCAGCGGCTCATGCATTTTGGGGGAACGAGTGGTTTGCGGCGGTCAAGTCGGAATCTCGCACGGAATTACGATCGGGGACGACGTAAAGCTGGGAGGCAAGACAGGAGTGGCAGATGATCTGCCGAAAGGGGGCGACTACTTCGGCATTCCCGCCCGAAACGCGTTCCAGACGATGAAGATCATGACCGCAAACACAAAGCTTCCAGAGATGTACCGTCGTCTAAAGGAACTAGAGCGAACCGTAGAACGGTTGCAAAAGGAGTTGGATGAGCGCTAGCGAGTGGGTAATCGAGCGAAAGACTTTCGCCACCGATCTTAAGTTCGAAGGGATCGGTCTTCATAGTGGCGAGCCGGTCAGGATGAACGTGATGCCGAGCGACGGCGCCGGAATCGTATTCCGGTACGGCACCGATCTGTATAAGGCTACGGTTGAAAACGTAAGCGATACCACCAGATGCACTTCCATTGGGCCTGTTCGCACGGTCGAGCATTTCATGTCTGCCCTGGCTGCTGCAGAAGTGACCGATTGCGTAATTGAGTTGACTGCACCGGAGCTCCCTTCGCTCGATGGCAGCTCTCTCCCTTACATCCAAGCGTTCGATAGAATCGGTTACGAAACGCTGAGCTCCTACGAGATTGCCCCGCTGTTTGAGCGAATATTCGTTCAGGAAGAAGGGGTCAAGGTGGCGATTTCCGCAGGAGAGGGCCACTGGGCTTATGACTTCGTCAGCCCCAGTCGTTATCCGTTTTGCAATTCGATCGAAACCTCAGACGTGATTCGGGACTACCGCGACCAGATTGCACCTGCCAGGACCTGGGCGTTCGAGGAGCAAGTCGAGACCCTTCGAGAGCTTGGACTTGGAAGCGGGCTCGATCTCGCCAGCGCGCTGGTTATCGGCCAGGAGGGCTTCGTGAATGAGCCTCGCTTGCCAAAAGAGCCAGCAAGGCACAAATTACTCGACCTCATCGGCGACCTGTACCTTTGCGGAATACCCATCCGCTACCTCAACGTTCACGCTGTGGCATCAGGCCACAAGGTGGCCGTCCTCGCCGCCGCCAAGCTCCGGGGCTCTCTGAAGGTTCCGGAACCTGTTGCATGATCCAAAAATCTCTCTCTATCATCGTGGCCCTTGGGCTGGCGGCTGTCGTCGCGCTTACTTCAACCGGATGCCGACCGACAGAGCAACTTCCGCCCGACGCGGCTTTCGAGGCGCCTGCAGTCAAGGCAGAAAGCCGCCCCGGAGACCGGTTCATCGGTGCCTGGGTGCCCCCAGGTGAAGCAGAAGGCAACGTTGGAGTTCTTCTCATCTCTCGGGACGAAGAGCAATTTCTGGGCGAGCTGATTGCCCCGCAGTCTGATGACCAGGTCATGGCAGTTTTGGAGCTCAAGCTCAAAAGCGCAAACGTACTGGTCGGAACGGTAGCGCTGGAAGACCGTGAATTTGAAATGAGCGCTGAACTCACCCCAGAGACGGGGATGCTACTGATCACCTTCGTACACGACGACGGGGACTTTGAGGCGTGGCTGATGGTTCGGGACGAGTTCCAAGACGAGGTCCTCCAGGAAGTCGAAAAGCAAAGTCTCTCAAACGAAGAAAAGGCAGCGGTCCAGAAAGTTCTGGAGGATCCTGAGGTTGCAGAGATGTTGAAGGCTCGCGAGGAAGACGGAGCAGTGATTCGCACCTCTGTCGATGCCAGAGACGCCAACGGCTTCTTCGTCATCATCCGCGTGTTCAAGATTGCTGGCGCGCCAGATTCGCCCGTTAGCCGAACGCTTGGCTGGTACCGAGTCGATTTGAAGACCGGAGATGTCACTCGTACAGCCCTATGAGCCTACAACTGCGGTCGCCGAGGTGCCAGAGTGGGCATAATATCTCGTAGAAAGATTTCAGATGCCTAAGTGGTTTGGACCTCTCTGTGCCGGCGTCGTTATTGTTGCTGCCATCATCGGAATGCTCTTCGCGTTCTCCTATAATGCCAGCCCCTATGTAACCGTAGAGCAAGCGAAGCAGTTTTCCGGCAACAACCTGCACCTTGCGGGTGACCTCATCCGTTCCTCCGTTGTCGTTGAGCCGCGCCACTCCAGAATGCGCTTTGATATGACCGACGCCAACGGGGACGAGATTCGGGTGATCTACTCCGGTGCCCCTCCCGCAAACATGGGAGACGCGACGAAGATCGTCGCGGTCGGCGAGCTCCGCGAAGACGCCTTTTATGCGCATCGTCTGTTGGTAAAGTGTCCCTCGAAGTATGAGGGCGAGCAAGGCGATCAGGTGGCTTCGGCCGGAACATAGGCGTTGGGCGCACACGAGGGTCACAGACTAGCCGAACCCCCATTTTGGGGAATGCTGATCGGTCATGTTGGGTCGGGGCTGATATGGCTCGCAATTCTCACGTTCTTCGCTAGCGTCGTTCTCTGGGCTATCCGCCCGCGCTACGCTGCAGGCGAGCGCTTGGCAAAGATTTCATTCACCGTCGGTTGTTTCGCTCTTTTCGGAGCGTTCGCTGCCTTAGCGGCGCTGTTCATGACCGACCAGTTCCAATACGAGTACGTTTTCGGCAGGTCCGACCGGATCAACCCTTGGTACTACAAGTTCGCCAGCGTCTGGGCAGGCCAGGAAGGAAGCTTCCTGCTCTGGGCGGTGTGCTCTGCGCTCTTCGCGCTGGTAGCCATGAAGTCCACCGGCCTTTACCGCCGCTGGTACACCATCGCGAACGCCTTTTTCCTCGGGTCGCTCGCCGCGATTCTCGCTTACGAGTCGCCGTTCCGGGTCCCGTTGTTCGATGGTCAGCCGATCATGCCCCCGAATGGCGTCGGAATGACCCCCGCCCTGCAAAACGTCTGGGTGGTCATTCACCCACCAGCAATCTTCCTTGGGTTTGGTTCGCTCGCCATTCTTGCTGCATTCGGCTTTGCCGCCATGATTGTTGGCAACACCACCGACTGGATCGCCAGAGTTCGACCCTGGGCAATTCTCTCCATGAGCTTGACCGGGTTCGGGCTTTGTCTTGGTGGTATCTGGGCGTATGAGACCCTCGGATGGGGCGGCTTCTGGGCATGGGATCCGGTTGAAAACACCAGCTTTGTTCCCTGGCTTCTCGGGGTGATGTTCGTTCACGGGCTGCTGGTTCAAGCAAGCACCAAGAAGTGGCAGGTGAGCAATCTTCTGATGGCGGGGCTGCCATTCCTAGCGTTCTGCTACGGCACGTTCCTCACCCGCTCGGGCGTACTCGCAGAAACCAGTGTGCACAGCTTCGCGGAGATGAACCGAATCGCGCTCATCTTCCTGGTGGGCTTCGTTTCGCTGGCTTACGCCATCTATCTGGGAACCTGGTTCTGGCGGTGGAACAAGATCCGCAAAGAGCCCAAGCCAGAATCAAGCTTCAAACCTGAGTTCTTCCTGAACCGCGAGGGCCTGTACAAGAGCGGCATGGTCTTGCTGTTACTCACCGCGCTGACCACAGCGATCGGCATGAGTTACCCGTTCTTTACCGGTCTGGCTGGGCAGGCACCCAAGATCATCGAAGAGCACACCTACAACATGATCGTGGCGTACTTCTTCATCCCGGTCATGGCTCTTATCGGAATCGCCCCTTACGTGAGCTGGAAAGGGGCCGGGGCGCGGGTGCTTATGGGAAGGCTTACCATGGGATTTTCTATTGCGCTGGCAGTCACAGGAATTCTGGCGATGGTCATCGCCCATCCAGAATGGGGGCTTAAGCTCGATACCGAAGGCCCATCCGGAATCCCATTTGGCGACATTGCCAAGGCGCCCTGGATGCTGGTTCTGGTCTTCTTCTCTAGCTTCGCGCTGTTTAGCAACACTTGGCGCTTCATTGAGTTGGTGCGAAAGCAAGGCGTGCCCTTGGGTGGGTTCATCACTCACGCGGGCTTGGCGGTGCTTATCGGTGGCTTGATCATCTCTCGTGGCTTCGAGCGCCGGTCGGACATCGTTTACTTGCAAGAGGGAGCACCCGTGGCGGCGCTAGGCTATGTGATCGACTACCAAGGTCAAACGAGTGCCGATCTGTTCGACCGAAACAACCGGATGAGGTTTACGCTAACAGGGCCGGGCGGGACTTTTGAGGCGAGACCCGGGCTCTACTTCACTGCCGGACAGGAAGGCGACTTGAACCAGATGGTCTGGCCACACATCGAAAATAAAATCCTTTACGATGTCTACTTCACGCTTCTGCCACTAATCCTAGATGCAACTGATCTCATCACCCTGTCGCCGGGAGAATCCGTGGAGATGGAGAGGTTCAAGATGACCTACGTCGAGCCGCGAGTAACCGGCACACCTGGCACCGGGGACGCGGTCTTCGGAGCGCTGCTCCGGTTTGAGTACGAGGGACAGGTCTATGAGGTGGTTCCGAACATGGGATTCGGCGGCGAAGTCGAACCAGCCCGAGTCGGGACAGAACACATGGTCACTTTGCAGCGCATGGACGCAGCCGACCGGTCGATCGCGGTCCAGCTTCACTACCTCAAGCCAGTGATGCCCATCGAGCTCTTCTACAAGCCGATGACCATCCTCGTTTGGTTGGGCACTTTTCTGCTGTTCTTCGGTGGACTTTGGGCATGGGGTGAGAGGCGGATGAAGAAGCCAAAACCATCCAACCCGGCGCCGGCTGAACTCGAGCCAGACGAGAATCCGGAAACCACTGATTCCTCTGAAGTTGTCTCAGGACAGCGGTAGGGAACAGTATCCTCTAGGGCGAATTCATGCGTTTGGTTCAACTGCTCAAGTCGAAAATTCACCACGCCCGCCTGACCTACTGCAATAAGGACTATGTAGGCAGCATCGAGATTTGCCATGAGCTGATGGAGCGGTCGGGAATCCTCTCAGGTGAATTGGTTCAGGTGTGGGCTGTAGACCACGCATCGCGCATCTCGACCTATGCCTTTCCTGGTCCAAAGCGCACGATTGGCGTCAATGGAGGCGCCGCGCACTACTTCCAGCCGGGAGACCGGTTGATCATCACCGCCTTTGAATGGACAGACGAAGACACGGTCGACCCCAAGATCATCCTGGTCGACGAAAACAACGAGTTTGTGAACTACCTGGAGCCGTTCCGGCCCGATCCGCTGCCACGTGGCGGCTCTATACCGTAGAGATACGGCTTTCCGTGCACTTCCGTAAGACGGGTGCCGGTGATGACCACCCATTCGTTCCGTTCCAGCCCGATCGCCTGCTTGGCTCTGGTTAGACTGATTGCGTGTGCCAGGCGCTCTTGGCGAGAGCGCTCCACGAAGTGGGTATCGATGAGAATCGGCAGTAGACCCAAACCTGTGCCGATCTCAGCCGAACCTCGAGTTTGGCCGTAGCCAGAGATCATCTCGTCGCTCATCAGCATCGCGCCCGCTGAAGTACCAAAGAACGCCGCTCCGCGGCGAGCTGCCTTCTGAAACATCTCTCTGGCGCGCTTCTCGCCGAGCAGCTTCATAAGCCGGTTCTGGTCTCCTCCCGGAATGTAGATTCCCGTGGCGCGTTCGAACCTGCGCTCTAGGTCGGTCGGCAGCGGGTAAGGGAGCACGTTTACCTGCATAGCACCGTTCTCCCGCAACAACTCAGCTGAAGATTCGCCCGCCGAATTCGGCTCCTCTCGGGTGAGAGCTACCACAAGAATCTCCGCCTTCGGTCCGCCAGCGAGCTCTATGAACCGCATGACCATGGCATCGCTGGTGGTGCCCCCTCCCACCAGAACGAACTTGGGCTCCTGAGCGGCGGAAATCGTTAGGGCGAGAAGCGCTGAGAGGAAAAGCAAGAGGGGTTTATTCATTTCTTATGCTGACTGTCGGAAAGCTTAGATTGCCTATATCGCTTTAGACGCATTGAACTATACCGGTGAGCGATGCAGTCCCCACTAAGCTCGCAAGCCGGTATAGCACTCAATAGGAGGAAAAAATGAACAGAGAACAAATCGAAGGAAACTGGAACGAGTTCAAAGGGAAGATGCGACAGAAATGGGCAGATTTGACCGATGACGACGTTCAACGAATGAAGGGAAATTACGAGGAATGTGTCGGCGTTTTGCAGCAGAAGTACGGCAAGACCAAGGAAGAGGTTGAGCGACAACTGTCTGAAATCAGCTAAAACCGCTTTTAACTCACAGCGCAATCCCCACCCGAAGGCCCCATTCCCCCGGGGCCTTCTTCCTTTTGCCGGCTTGGTCGTTTCCCCGCGATTCCCTCTCCCTTTTGAGGCTGTAAAGGATGTCTTGAGACAACCTGAAAAGGATCTAGTGACACCGAACACAAGAGGCGGAGGGATGAGAAACGCCTCTCTCCCGGGGTTCTTCTGTCACCCGCCGCTTGGTCGTTTTTCCCACGAGTCCTTCAGGTCCGAAGAGCCCAACCAGAGGCGACGGCGAAGGAAGGCCGGTAAACGATTCTATAGGCGGCTTTACAAAACAAAGCCCTGGGCTTAACAATTCTTAACATCCGAAACCGCCCTGCCAGAGCGTATAGAATAGCAGGAGGTTTCTCCGCGAAACCCCTCCAATACACCACATGAACAAGTTCGGAGATGAGCTGAAGCCTCTTCTCGAAGTGCTTCCCCCGGTGCTTAAAGCCCGGCTAGAATCTTCCCCTGATATCAGCAAGCTGATCGAAGTCGTCATGGACTACGGCAGACCAGCCGAAGCCCGATACATGGGCTCGGTCGAGCGGTTCGCCGACATCCCCATCACCGAATTCGACATCGAGTGCGTGACCAAGGACATCGGCTCGTTCGGCTCGGATAACCGAGCTGGAATCGAACGAACCCTGCACCGCATCTCTTGCATCCGCAACCGGCACGGAAAGATCATCGGCCTCACCTGCCGTATTGGTCGTTCACTGGAAGGGACGATCGATATGATCGACGACATCGTGCGGTCGGGCAAGTCCCTTCTGCTGCTCGGGCGACCGGGTGTCGGCAAAACTACCAAGTTGCGTGAGGTTGCCCGAGTGCTGGCAGACGAAGTCGGACGACGGGTGGTAATCGTGGATACCTCCAACGAGATTGCTGGAGACGGAGACGTGCCCCATCCCGGTATCGGCAGCGCCAGGAGAATGCAAGTGGCGCACGCCAGCGAGCAGCACCAAGTGATGATCGAAGCAGTGGAGAACCACATGCCCGAAGTGGTGGTGATCGATGAAATCGGGACCGAGCAGGAAGCAATGGCTGCCCGAACCATCGCCGAGCGAGGCGTACAGTTGGTAGGAACCGCGCACGGGCAGACGCTGGAAAATCTGATGCTCAACCCGACCCTGGCAGACCTCATCGGGGGCATTCAGGCAGTTACGCTTTCCGACGACGAAGCCCGCCGAAGAGGGACCCAAAAGACCGTATTGGAGCGAAAGGCTCCGCCGACATTCGACGTAGTCATCGAGCTTCTCGATTTCGACCGGCTGGCTGTTCACGCAGATGTCCAACGAACCGTGGATATGATCTTGCGCGGCTTGCAGCCCCGCCCAGAAATCCGCGTGCGCACCAAGACCGGAGTCGAGGTGCTCCAGAAGAGCACCGTGCCAGAAGAACTGGAGCAGCCGTTCGAGCCAGTGGAGGCACGACCCTCAACCCCACCTGCGCCAACCCCGAATGGAAAGAAAAGGGTCGAACCGACCAACAAGCCTGCCGAGCTTCGCATCTTCCCTTACGGTATCGCCAAATCCCGCCTGGAACGCGCGATTAAGGAAACTGGCGCAAGTGCCGTACTGGTCTCCGACCCGGCACAGGCAGATTCGGTGCTTGCCCTGAAGGTAGCAACCGGTGGAAAAGCGAAGAAGTTCAGGGACAACGCTGGCCGCTCACTTCACACGGTAACAGTAAAGTCGAACGCCTTCGGTCAGATCCTGGCGGCGGTGGAAGAATTGATGCGCCTGACAGGCACCCAGAACACCACTCCCGCTGAATCTGAGGCGCTGGACGAGGTCTTGGACGGTATTGAGAGCGTGCTGCTGAGTGGAAAACCCAAAGACCTCATGCCGAAGCCATCCAGCATTCGCAAGGTGCAGCACCAGGTCGCTGAAGCAAGAAAGCTGGCGAGTGAGAGCGTAGGGCAAGAGCCGAACCGATTCGTGCGCATCCTCAACGTCCGGCTTCCGTAGCCATCCAAGGACGGGCAGTAAACTCACTTCTTCGGCGCGGCTGAGCGCCGCTCCTTGGTCATGACGAAACTAACCCCTGCAGAACAGCTTCAGCGAATCCGCCGAGGAGTTGAAGAGATCGTGCCCGAAGAGGAGCTGCTAGAGCGGCTCGGCTCTGGACGACCGCTGAGAATCAAGCTCGGGGTTGATCCCACCGCCAGCGATGTCACTCTCGGCTGGGCGGTGGTGCTGAGGAAACTGAGGCACTTTCAGGACCTGGGGCACAAAGCGGTTCTGGTTATCGGCGATTTCACCGCCCAGATTGGCGACCCAAGCGGTAAAGACTCCACGCGAAAACAACTCACCAAACACGAGGTCGACGAGTTCATTGAACGGATCCAGTCCCAGTTCTTCAAGATCTTGCTACCGGACCCCGACCTGCTTGAAGTGCGAAGAAATTCTGAGTGGCTGGCAGAGCTAGACGTAGAGGACTTCGTCCGCCGGGTTGCCAGCCGTATCCCCTTACGAAGGTTGATCGAACGGGAGGACTTCCGTAGCCGACTAGAGAAGCAGGCACCCCTCTCGCTGCACGAAGTGCTGTATCCGACTTTCCAAGCGTACGACTCGGTTGCCATCGAGGCAGATGTCGAGTTGGGCGGTAGGGACCAACGGCTCAACTTGCTGATTGGTCGCGACTTGATGGAGAGCACCCGGCACGTCGAGCCAGAATTCAACACTCCTTCCCAGGTCTGCATCATGATGCCGCTGCTGATCGGACTAGATGGCAAAGAGAAGATGAGCCAGTCGCTGGGCAATTATATCTCTCTTGTTGATGAGCCGAACGACATGTTCGGCAAGGCGATGTCGATCCCCGATGAGCTGCTATCGAACTACTTGGAGCTGGCGACCGACCTGCCAGAAGAGTCCTACCGAGCAGAGCTCGAAAGGCTGGCGCGCGGAGAAGGCAACCCGAGGGACTTGAAACTTGAGCTTGCAACCGAGTTGGTACGGCTCTACCACGGTCCGGATGAGGCGCTTCAGGCCCGGCAGTTTTTCATCGATACATTCAGCCGAAAGAGCGTGGATCGAGAGCAAGTCGCGCAGAAGCCAATACCGGTTGAGGCGTTCAAGGACGGTGTAGTTTCCTTGCCGCTACTGGTTGCCAGCCTGGAGTTTGCCAAGAGCAACAGCGCTGCCCGCAAGCTGATTGAGTCCGGCGCTGTGAGCCTAGAGGGGGAGAAAGTGACCGACCCCTTCGCTACGTTCGAAAGCGCGGACCTGGAAGGAAAGTTGCTTCGGGTTGGCAAGCACCAGTTCGCGGTACTTACAGCGCCAGACCCCTAGGCGGCGAAGACTACGAGCGGTAAAATAGTGCTAGCCCCTTTTCGTGAGGGGTTTCTTTTTGAAAGGCACCTTATGAACCAAACCACACTTGTGCTGATCAAACCTGGCGGAGTCCAGCGAAACCTGATCGGAGAAATCTGCCGAAGGTTCGAAGCCCGCGGTTTGCAAATCAGCGCCCTGAAGTTGATGCGTCCTGAACGGACGCTGGTGGAAGAGCACTATGCCGAGCACCGCGAGAAGCCGTTTTTTGTCGACGTGGTCGATTACCTGATGAGTGGCCCCGTGGTCGCCATCGCCGTTACGGGCACAAACGCAGTGCCGGCGGCTCGATTGATGATGGGAGCCACTAACCCTGTAGAGGCGCAGCCTGGCACCGTTCGGGGAGACTTCGCTCTCACGATCGACGACAACCTGACCCACAGCTCGAGCGATGAAAGCGCAGCACAGCGCGAGCTTCAGCTCTGGTTCCCCGAAGGCCTGACTCGGTAGATTCACCAGAATGAACCTACTGAGGGGCCTTTCTTGGCCGCTTGCAGTGGGGGCAGGCGCTAGCACAGCGACATTACTATATGGGTCTCTGACCGTCTCCAACCGACTCGTTCTCGAAGCTCGGTTGTTGCCGGTTCCAGACTGGCCCGAACACCAGCAAGGCTTATCAATC
>JBKBWO010000002.1:0-131546 GCA_046314495.1 Fimbriimonadaceae bacterium | reverse complement strand
GTTCGGTTTGTAAACGTCAGCCCGTTCTCCCGGACGTTCGCCATGAAACCCATGGGTTGTTCTCCCGAGACACGCACGTTGACGGTTGGACCACTTCAAGGGGCGACACTTACCATTGCAGGCACCTTCGACCGCGAGCGAAACGGTTTTGCGGCTCAACTGGGTACCCAAACAGGTCATGTCGACCTGTTCGTCGAGGCAGCCAGTGCTGACCAGGTTGCGAGGTTGAAATGAAACGGGCAATACTTGTTGCTGCGTCATTGGGGGTTATCCTTGTCGGGCAGTCCGCTGTAGCGCAATTTCTCCCGCCAGATTGGCTCCCCAACTTTCAGTTTTGCGAGCACAATCCCGCAAAGACGATCTCAACCTTAACTTGTCCACCGACTTTGCCGGGCGATCAGTGTCACTTGGTTTCTTGTATGAGCACAACTGTTGCGGCGTTCGCGTGCAAGTTGGCACTTACGTCTACCAGCTGCGTGTCCACAACTTCAAGTATCGCTTACTATCCCATTGCTCTGTCAATCTGCGTGCCTTACAACTATAATTGTAAATGCTCGTCTCACCCCTATGGAGTTGCAGAAGGTTTCTACTATGCCTACGAACAAACTCCGTGCTTCACCAAATCAAAAGGAGAAAAGAATGAAGTTCCTAAAGAAGAGAGCGGTTACAGCTTCCTTTGTAATGCTCACATCACTTGCAGCCTCTGCGGCCTTTTCGCAGACCTACCACTACTCGATCGACTATGTAGTTCCTAAAGCAGAGCCAAATTCGGAAAGGTCTGCGATTCACGATCAGATTCGAGCCTTGCCGAACTATGTCCCACAAGGTCAGGTTCCTAGCAGTGGAAGCGTAATCATCGTTGAAGGACCGTTCCGGATTCAAGGCAACTTGCAGTTCGCCTCGAGTCCGAGCGGTACATTCTACTATTTCGGAGTAATCAACGACCAGGGAATCGGAGCAACGTTCCGGGAGCGACGATGGGTTTCACCTGATTACTCGATACTTGTTCGAGATGAGACTGTCCCAGCCATCTTGCCCGGAGATGCAAGGGAGGGGCGATATATGCTTCCTTCTGATCAGTTCTTGTTGACAGGCGTAGCAGATGAGTTCACAGATGTTGAACCTACCGTCGATCCGACCACCGTTCGGTTCCGTAGACCGATTCTGGGTTCTGATTCTGCTTCTTCTGGTGTTCAAGGATTCGATGTGTGGACAGTTCGCTATCAAGACAGTTCGCAAGACAAGATTGTCTCGGCGAGCGCGCAGCGAGTGTTTGGTGAAGCGACATTCCCGCTCAAAGAGTACGATGTTGAGGGATCCTTTGGAGAGCCAGGATATCGTGTTCGTATAACGACACTGGCGAACAATGGAGCAGAGCTGTCGTCGCACTGGTTGACGTTTATGCACAAAACGGATGATCTATGGGATCCGGCGGTTGATATTCCCTTGGGCTCGCCAGTGGTCGATCTTCGGTCTGGCAATCCTGGCGGGGTACCGGTAGGGCAGTGGGCAGGTGCCCCATTACCGCTTGTTGCCGAAAGGAGTGCGGTTCCCGCATACGCTTGGTTTGCAACAGCTTCGCTACTTTGCCTTGTTGCGGGCATGTTCTTCTGGCGCAAGCGCTAGACGGTCATTACTCTGCGGACAGAGCGGCGGGGTGAGAACTTTCTCACCCAGCCGCTCTTCTTGTTATTCAAGCAGCAACAATCAGTGGATTCATATATTGAGCCAAAGGCTCTGGAAGTTGTACAGATCCATCGGGTTGGTGCCCCTGCTCCAGCAAGACCGCGAACAGCCTGGGCGTCGCCAGACCCGAGCCATTTAGCGTGTGAACGAACTCTGGCTTTGCCCCGGGCTCTCTGCGGAAGCGGAGGTTCATCCTCCTTGCTTGCCAGGCCTCGAAGTTAGAGCAGGAAGAGATTTCCAGCCACCGCTGGGTACCCGGCGACCAGATTTCCAGATCGTAACACTTCGCAGCCTGCATGCTCATGTCTCCGGCGCAGAGGAGAACTACGCGGTAACGCACCCCGAGCTCTTGCAAAATCAACTCTGCATCTCGGACCAGGCTCTCGTGCGCCTCGTAACTTGTCTCTGGTTGAGAGAATTGTACAAGTTCTACTTTATCAAATTGATGTAAACGAAGCAATCCGCGAGTGTCTGCACCGGCTGCTCCAGCCTCCCTCCGGAAGCAGGCAGAGTAGGCGGCGAGTTTGGTGGGCAGCTGCTCTGCCGAGAGGATCTCGTCTCTATATATATTGGTAACCGGCACCTCGGCGGTCGGGATCAGCATCAGGCCGTCGGTCGCCTCGTACAGGTCTTGCCGAAATTTGGGGAGTTGGCCGGTGCCAAGGAGGGACTGTTCCAACACTAGATAAGGAGGGTAGACCTCTTGGTAGCCGTTCGCATCGACTTGACGCTCAATCATGTACCAGATCAGGCTGCGCTGAAGGCGGGCACCCGCACCTTTATATAGGGCGAAGCCAGAGCCGGAGATTTTGCTGGCTCGTTTGAAGTCCAGAATGTCCAGGTGTTCGGCGATTTCCCAGTGCGGAGGTACCTCGCGGTCCTGGTAACCCTCTGGCGCCCATTCCCGAACCACCACGTTGTCTTCTGATGAGGTGCCGTCCGGGACAGATTCGTGGGGGAGATTGGGGAATAGAAGCTCGACTTCTGCCAGCGCCTCGTCTGCCTCTCGCTCGTCGCTCTCTCGTCGGGCGATCTCGTCGCTGGTTCGCTTGGCTTGCTCCTTCAGTTTTTCCGCTTCGTCTTTCTGCCCTTGCTTGAAGAGGTTGCCGACCTCCTTGCTCAGCTGGTTGAGCCGTGCCCGGAGTTCGTCGAGTTCTGCGACCACGGCGCGGCGATTTTCGTCTGCCGACGTAAACTGATCCACAGGTGCATCGAGCCCTTTTCTTTGGGCGAGTTTTCGAACCTGTTCGGGTTCATTTCGGACGAAGTTGCGATCGAGCATGCGAAGGCAAGTTTTACCGTAGCGACGACGTTTTCAGGGAAAACGTGAAATTGGCTGTTGCTTTTTGCGCCGACATGCGTCAAACTAAATGTGGCTCGGTATGTGAGCCATAGACGCAGGATGCGGCAGAACCGCCAAACGACTGTGCCGAAGCTGTAGGAAACTTAAGGAAAGTTGCAGCAGAAAGTGCGGAATGGAAGGCAAAGACCGCTTCGTCGTGCGTCGCCAAAAAAACAAAGGAAAGGAGACGACAAACAAACAATAATGAAGCGTACGTTCAAATACGCGCTCGGCATCGCCCTTGGCCTCGCGGCCTCGTCGGCAGTGTTTGCGCAGGACTACTACGTCGGTCCAATGCCCTTCCCCGATACTCCTGATGGACGCTGGTTCTCCCGCGCTGTCAAGGAACTCGGAGATGTCGGCATTCTCGTCGGTTACCCCGACGGCCGCTTCCGCGGCAACCGCTACACCAGCCGTTATGAGCTGGCTGCGGCTATCTACCAAGCCTACATCCGCGTGATGGCTGTGACTCGAGGTCTCGACGATCGGCTGAAGGCGGTTGAGGATGCTCTCGCTGCAGGCGAGGGCCTTACCAAGGAAGAGCTCGACCAGATTCGCGCCACGCTCAAGCAGCTAGTGGACGACATGAATATGGTCAAGGCCTGGGGCCCCAGAATCCAAACCCTCGAAGAGGCAGTAGCCCGACTCGAGAAGGAACTGGCAGCCCTCGGTGCTGATGTTGCTCAGATGAAGAGAGATATCGCCTCGCTCGATGCTCGGGTAACCGATCTTGAGCGCCGCCGATTGGTTTTCAACATCAACGGTGACATCAACATCCTCGCCATGGGTGGTTACGGCGAATCAAGCCGCTACGGCCTTACCGTAGATGCTCGCCCCACCGGTGTTCAACGCCGCGTAACTGCAGGCGTTACCGGCCCTGGCGACCCCTTGGGTGGCTCACTTGGCAACATGTTCGAGGACCTCACGGTTCTCCATGAGAGCGCCATCACCATCACCAGCAACGATCTGTGGGAAGGTCCACGATTCCGCGGCACATTCGTGTTCGGAAACATGACCGACTTCACGGCTCGCCCTGCCGGCGGTGGCCCATTCGGCAACCAATCGACCGTTCTTCCGAACACTCCGTTCGACAACGGTCTTGCTTCCTGGTATATGCAGGAGCTGGGCATTTCCTACGATTTCAACCTCGGAGGACTTACCCTTTCTGCTGATATCGGACGAGTTGGTTATAAGATCAGCCCGTACATCTACCAGCGCCCAGATAACACACCGTACTTCCACAATCCACGATGGGATAACGGCAAGTGGGCAATGGATGGTGGAATCATCAGCTTCGACTTCGGTTCCGCAGCTATCGACCTGTTCGCAGGCCGAGTTGACGCCCAGAACACCACTGGCGGCAACACGCTGAACCCGATGTTCGCTGGTGCTACTGAGTCAAGCTATGCTCCGTTCGTACTGGGTGGCTTTGGCGCCTTCTCCGCTGCCGGTGTTCCGGGAACGGGAAGCCGACCTGCTGGTCAGTTCAAGTTCGGTGAGCTCCTGATCGACCGTGTTGCTGGTGCAAACCTCAACATCCCGATCGGTGAGATGGGCGGAATCAACCTCGCCTACGTCTACTTGGCATCCAACGGCTTCGCGCCGGCGTCCACTATTCCTGGCCTCGTTTACAACGGTATCGAGACCATCGGTGGAAACATTGACCTCAAGTTCAACAACTTCGCGTTCCGCGGTTCTGTGGCTCAGACCAACCTCTTGGATGGTTCCGATCGCCGCAACACCCGAAACAACATCGCCTGGGATGCAAATCTCGGCTACGAAGCAAGCAACTGGGGCGCCAATGTTGGTTACAAGTACATCGAGCCGCGATTCAACGCAGCCGGTGACTGGGGCCGAATCGGCATCTGGTGGAACCCAACAGACATCCAAGGTGTCTACGGTGGACTCTACATCAACCCGACTCAGAACCTGACGTTGGGCGGTAACTTCGGTTTCTACCGAGGTCTGGGTAAGACCATGACCCCGCTCACCCCGGGCGTTCTGCCTTACCAGGGAACCCTCTCTGGAGACCAGATCAACACCTTCTCGGTGGGTCTGGGCTACAACTTCAACCCGAACTTCTCGATGGACCTCGGTTACGAGTGGGTTGAATATCGCTTCGACACAGCCCGATTCTTCGGGTTCGCCATTGGCAAGCCACGCGAGCAGTGGTTCAACGTAGGTTTCTCCTACAACATGAACGACAACGCTATGCTGCGCTTCATGTGGCAGTTCAGCGACTACACCGGCGACGGTGTGGCTGAGTGGACCCTCTTCGGCCCGAATGGCTTCAACACCATCGGCCGTGGTGGTTTGATCAGCACCCAGCTCAGCGTCCGCTTCTAAACTAGAAGCAACGCCAAGCTGAAGAGCCGCCCCTCCGATTTCTGGAGGGGCGGCTTCTTTTTGTGTGTAGGCTTGCGTTCGTCTGGTTAACAGCGCGATGTAGCAGGGCAAATTGCCGGACACCAAAGCGAGGTGATTCCTATAAAGAGGCGCGATGCCTTTCCGGATCGCAACGAGACACAAGGCTAGCGCCTATCGAATGGGTGTGCAGCAACCAGGATCTCTAGATTGATTCAGCCGCTGCGAAGAGTCGAGAAGGCCCACGCCAGAAAAGCGGGTTGCGATTGCCGCGACCTATCGGCCCGAGCGGGTAACCGGATCGCTGTTTTCCAGCAGCTCTTCGAGGGTCACCATCTTGTAGCCGTTCTTCTTGAAGTGGGCGATGATGCGGGGAAGCGCTGCAACGGTCGTCTTCCGGTTGCCGCCGCCATCGTGTAGCAAAATGATTCCCCCATTCTGGGCTCGAATCGCAGAGTTATAGATGGTATCAGCGGAAGAGTTCTTGGCGGTATCGTTTACCGCGATCGACCACATCACCACCACATCTCCACGGCCTTTGGCGCGGGCTGCCAGACCGTTGTTCAAGAAGCCGCCGGGCGGCCGGAAATAGGGAGGGGTCTTGCCGATCACTTCCTTGATGGCTCGGTCCGTCGAATCCATTTCAAACACCACCTGGTCTGCCGTCATTCGGTACTTGTGGTTCCAGGTGTGGTTTGCCAGCTGGTGACCCTCGTCGTGAATCCGCTGGGTCATCTTTCGGTAAGGCGCAATCTGCCTGCCGATCAGAAAAAACGTCGCCTTGACGTTCTCACGCTTCAAAATGTCGAGCACCTGATCGGTGTATGTTGGCCAGGGACCGTCGTCGAATGTCAAGGCGACCATCTTTGCGCCGTTACGCGGATTTACCGAAGAAATGGTGATTCCTCGGAATCGCTCAGGAAGTTTGTAGGTCCACTCTCGTTGGTTCGGCTTAGCCGGTGGTGGCGGGGTTTCAGTTCGAGCCACAACCTCTGGCGCAAGCGCCTCCTCGGTAAGTATCTCAGCTTCGTTCCCCCTGACTTTAGAGACGCCGACACCTGTGGCAACAGCCGCGAGCACCAAGAACGGCGTCACGACATAGAGGGAGTGATTTTTTCGGCGCTTTCGAGGCATGGAGAAAGTCCTTGTTAGTGGATATAGTTTAGACGATTAATGCGTCTGTTATGCCTATATCTAGCGCATAAACCCGCCAAAATGCTCTTTTGGTGGGTCTATGGTACGGCGAATTGGCGAGTTCAGACACGAATCACGATCATCACCACGAGACAAACGGAGCCCAACCGTTTGCGCTTCAGTTTGAGTACGGTAAGCCGCCTGCTGAGCTCGCGGTGCCCGGCGCTGTCCACCTTCTCTCTTCCAAAACTCGAGTGTGGATCCATCTGAGCGGAGACGACAAGGAACTCTCTGAGTCCGTCCTTATCGACAAGCTGGGGCTGAACCAGGAGCAAGTGCTTAGGCTGTTCCGAACAGGCGCTGATGTGACGCTTGAAGAGGCGCGGGACCGAGTGGTGTTCGCGATTCGCTCGGTTCACCTGGTTACACAGATCGAGAGCATTGTAACTTTGGCAGTTTTCTTCTCAGAAAACTCGCTGGTAACTGTCGCAACCAAACGGTGCGAGCCGGTTCAGGTAGTGCACGACCGGCTCATGAAGGATAACGTTCCCGCAGATTTGCCAACCGTTTTGTATATGCTTTTGAACGAAACGGCTTGTGAATATTATCCGGCACTTGACCGCTTGCAGCTGGAAATCGACAGGCTGGAAGATGACGTTTTCGAGCACAATGCAACGCAGTCGCCAGCAGTTCGTCGCGCGATGAAGTTGAAGAGGCGGGTGACCCGGCTGCGACGATCGCTCTGGCCCCTGAGAGACTCTCTGAGCGTTCTTCTTCGTCGCGACGTGGCTCTGGTGCCCGCCGATACCAAGCTGCTGCTTCAAGATGTGATGGACCAGGTGCTTCGCCTCGGAGAAAGCGCAGAGATCTCGCACGACATCCTGTCTGACATTCTGGATGCCCAGGTCAACATCACTTCCAATAACCTCTCGGTTGTGATGCGGATTCTTACGGTGATCTCGACCGTGCTCATGAGCATGGGGTTCGTTGCCAGCATTTATGGCATGAACTTTTTCAATATGCCTGGGCAGCACCTGCAGTTTGGTTTCTATCTGGTGCTTCTCGCCATGGGATGCGTTGGCGCTCTGGCGATGGCGGTCTTCCGCCGCTTCAACTGGATTTAGCCCGGAAGGCGCGGAAGGCTTTCAGGATCTGCGTAAGGTCTGACCTGCGAATGGGCTTTTCTACCTGCAGCACGTCATCAGGATTGAGGCTTAAGGGGATCTGCGGTGGGATATCCGGGTCTGCAATCACTGCCACAAAAGCTTCTGGGCACTTCTCATCCCAATTCAGCATCTGAAGGTACTCCTGCTGCACAACGATGAGATCAAACTGATTCAATGGTGCTGCTTCCGTGAACACTTCGCCTTTGGCTCCAGCGAACTCAAAAACCCTTAGGGAAGCGGAACCAAACTGCCTAAGCGAGTCGAAAATGCCGATGTTCAAGCCCTTACCGAGTTCCTGCTCTTGGGGGCTCAGTCTTCTGCTTGTGCCAGCAAGAGCCATAGGGATAGTGAACTTCGCAACTGTGCCTTTGCCGGGCTCGCTGTTAATGGACAGCTTTCCGCCAAGGACCTCGCAGGTTCGATGAGCTATCGGCAGCCCCAATCCACTGCCGCTGGCATGGGGTCTGGAAGCAGTAGCTCCCTGGCTCATGGCTTCGAACATGCTTGCCAAAATGTGAGGCTCCATTCCTACTCCAGAGTCTTCGACTGAAACGCTGATCGCTTCATCACGCTCTTCGGCCTCGATGGTCACCATTACGAAGCCGTTGTGGGTGTAGGTGACGGCATTTTCCAGCAGTTGATCCAAGATCAAGCAGATCTTGTTTACGTCGCCAACTCTCATCTGATCCGATTCCAGCTTGGTATCGAACACGGATCTAAGGCCTTTTGCATACGCCTTCCGAGACCAGTAAAGGCAAGTCTCTTCGATGGTCTCTTCCACCATAAATGGGCGAAGGTCCAGCTCTTGTTGGTCACTTGCAAGCTGGGCGTACAGCAGCATATCGGTCACGAGCTTGTCAAGCTGTTCCGCATCGGCAATGATGTTCTCCAGTGTGACGATCTCCTTCTGGGTTCGGGGCCTCAGGTGGCTGATATGACCGATGATTGAGTTGATCGGGCTCCGGATTTCGTACCCGATGTTGGCGAGAAACTCCGCCTTGCTCGTATCGCTCTGAGCGGTCTTGAAGGCTTGATCCTCGCTCACTGCATCGTCCCCTGAATCGACCTCCTGAAGGGTAACGAGAACCCGCTCCGTGTGCTCTGGAACGAGCACGATGGGCGTGACAGTAACTAGAATCCTGCGAGTCTCTCCATCCGTAGCTGCAACTTTGCACGTCATGCGGTCAGATTCGCCACGATTTGGCGTGTTTGCTACCAGTTCTTTGAGCTGGTTGGCGTCCTCCGGCTTCAAGTGGTCATAAATGCTCTGGATACTGGTGATGTGGTTGCGGTCAGTGATCCCGAGTAGCGCCAGGGCTCCAGAACTACACCAGCTGACCCCAGTAACGGGGTCGAGTTCCAGCGATCCGGTTTTGGTCACCCTCTGCGAGAGGTCTAACAGCCTTTCTGCCCGTCGGACTTTCGCCTCGGCGCTTCGCTGAGATTCGTAGTCGATCCCAACCAAAAGGTACTGCTTGCCGTTCTCGCTTGTCTCGTGAAGGGATGCTCCTATAAGCAGCTCTCGAAAGGCTCCATCGCGCCTCCTGAACCGAATGTTCTTGAATTGTGTCGGTGTGCTGACACTTACCGACTCAATGCACTCTTGAAACAGTTCTCGGTCAACCGGAAAGAGGTAGTTTTCAACAGGAGCCGGGAGCTCCATTCGTGGCTCCAGAAAGTTCCTAAAACTTGAGTTGAAATAGATGACCGAGTGATTCTCGTCAAGGATGGCAAAGAGGAACGGTGCTTCCTCCACCAAGTTCCTGAACTGCTGCTCGCTTTGTTCTAGTCTTTCCAGGAGCAGCTTCTCTGAGGTGATGTCTACGCTGACCACTACGAAGCCTAGGAATGTACCGCCGGCAGAGAAGCGGGGTTTGCCGACTTCCCAGATCCAGATTCTTCGCCCGTCTGCAGCCAGCATCTCGTACTCGATTTCGTAGCTCTCGCGGCTAACGACCATCTTGTCGAATTGGTTTATCGCCTTGCTCAGATTTTCTGGCGGGATGAAGTTGCGCCAGTCGGCAGCTCGTGGATCGTCTGGTTCGACCCCTACAAGCTCATGCCACTTGTCGTTGACGAACTCAATGTCGCCATTGGGGTCTAAGGTCCACACGACCACGGGCATCAGGTTGGCGATGGAGCGGAATCGTTCCAGCGAGTACTCCGATGACTCAAGCGAGCGAATCATCTCGTCAACGTCGGTATGAGAACCTGCAAATCGCCGCAGGTCGCCGGAAGGTCCCCGCTGCACCTTGCCTCTCGCTAGAATTCTCTTGTAGGAGCCATCCTTGCACTTGATGCGGTACTCAGCGCTGTACTCATCGGTCAGCCCTGCGTAGTGGTTTCGTACCTTCCTCAGCACCTTTTCGGAATCATCCGGATGAATTCGATTCGCCCACGCCTCCGTTGAGTTTGGAAACTCTTTTGGCGCGAAACCCAGCATGGTTTTCCACCGATCGGAGAAGTATGCGGTTTGTGTGAGAAAGTCGTACTCCCACATTCCGTCGTTAGCGCCTTCCATGGCTGCCTCAAATCTTTCGATAAGCTGCTTCTGAAGCCTGATGGTTCGATTTAGCTCTCGCAGGTCGTGAGCGGTAACCATCCAATAGTTGTTGCTTGGATTAGGGTTGGGCTGGTAAGCGATCTTGAGGTCGACGTCGATCTTGTAACCCTCAGCAGCGAGAAGCTGAGTCTGAAGCCGCTGTTCGTGGACCGTCTGAGAAGCTACGAACGCCTGCTCAACTTCCAAGGGGTCGGCAAAGTTACCTCCGAACCCATCTGGCCGCTTCAGAGACGACCGTTGCCAATTGTAAAGGTGGTCTTCAGCAAGCTTGTTTCTGAAAACGACCTCTTTGTTCGTGTCGAGAATCCAGACAAAGTCACTTGAGTAGTAAAGACCTTGTCCTACTCGGTGGAGTTGAAGCTTTGACTGGACGATATCCGTATTGTCCTCAAGAGTGAATTGCAAGAGCTTCTCTTGTTGGTCGACAAGCGAGTAGTGCATCGCATAGGCTATTGACTTCTGCTCGACGTCGAAAGTCTCAAACTGGTGGAACCAGGGCTCACCAGTTCTGATGACACGTTGCATTGGCTCGAGCCAAAAACGGGTATCTACGCCGCGCTCGGTTCCGGTTTTGCCGATCCAATCCTTCGCTCGAAGTCGTTGGGTGTACGTTACCAGGTCATTCAGGACGAGGTACCGATACTCAGTTTCTTCGACCCTTACCAGGCCATAGCCAAAGGGCAAGCTGTCAGCCACTCGTTGCAATAGTGGCAACGAGGCGTAAATCTCCTTCGAAGAGAGGCCTTCGAGTGGGTTCATCGCTCCCTCGGCTTCTGGCTCACGGTCAATTCAGTCTATCTTGAAGCTAGTTTTGACGTAACTCGCCGGTTATCTGAGTGTCGCTGATTTACGTGGCACGCGAGGCACCGAGGTGAAGCACCGAATCCCTCTAACTGGCGCCCCAAACAGCATTTTCGCGCGAGCAAAGCTAAACACGGAGCGGCAGGCTGTGCCACAATCTCCCATCCCATGTCAGCAAAGCAAGGCATTCCATCAAGGTCAGAAAGTTATGCGGATTGGTACAACGAGCTCGTTCTTCGAGCAGGGTTGGCTGATTACGCGCCGGTCCGGGGCTGCATGATCATCAAGCCGCATGGGTACGCCATTTGGGAGTTTATGCAGAAGGGGCTCGATGGCATGTTCAAGGCGACCGGCCACCAAAACGCCTATTTTCCGCTGTTCATTCCGGAGAGCTTCCTCAAGAAGGAGGCGGACCACGTTGAGGGCTTTGCGCCGCAATGTGCGGTTGTTACGCACGGCGGCGGAGAAGAGCTTGCCGAGCCGCTGTATGTGCGACCGACCAGTGAAACGGTCATCTGGAATTCGTATAAGAACTGGATACAAAGTTATCGAGATCTGCCGATTTTGATTAACCAGTGGGCAAACGTGGTTCGCTGGGAAAAGCGAACTAAGCTGTTCTTGCGAACCACCGAGTTTCTCTGGCAAGAGGGGCACACAGCGCATGAGACATATGAGGATGCCGAGGCGGAAACCTTGCAGATGGTAAGGATTTACCAGCGGTTTGCCGAGGAGTGGATGGCGCTTCCGGTCATTGTTGGTAGAAAGACAGAGATCGAGAAGTTCGCCGGTGCAGACCACACCTACTGTATTGAGGCGATGACCCAAGACTTGCGCGCGGTGCAAGCTGGCACTTCGCACCACCTTGGGCAAAACTTCGCCAAGGCGTTCGATGTGCGGTTCCAGAGCCGCGAGGGCTCGCTGGAGTACGTCTACGCGACCTCTTGGGGTGTTTCGACACGGTTGATCGGCACGCTAATCATGGCTCACTCAGACGACAAGGGGTTAATCTTGCCTCCACGGCTCGCGCCGGTTCAGGTTGCCATTGTACCGATTGGCCGAGACGACGAAGCGAGAGCCAAGACCATGGAAGCGGCAGAGAAGATTGCCGAAGAGCTTCGCGGTCAGCAGATCTTTGGTGAGCCGCTTCGGGTGGCGATCGACCGAAGGGAGAAGGAGACCCCAGGGTTCAAGTTCAACGACTGGGAGATGAAAGGGGCCTGCATCAGGATTGAAGTCGGGCCCAGAGACTTGGAAGAAAGCGCGGTACCGGTCGCCGAGAGAGACACTGGCGAAAAGCAGAAGCTCTCATTGACTGACTTGGGCTCCATCCCCACGATGCTGGAAGCACAACAAACACGGATCTTCGAGAAGGCGCTGGCCCTTCGCGAGGACAACACCCGCAGAGTGGACACCTGGGAAGAGTTCGAGAAGATTTTCGACGTCGAAGGCGGCGCTGGGTTCGTTCTCGCTTACTGGGACGGAACTTCGGAAACGGAGCAGAAGATTGCCGAGCTGACGAAAGCAACGATTCGCTGCATTCCGCTCGAACCGCTCTCTCCTGAGGACACCAAACCGGGCAAGTGCGTGCTCACCGGTAAGCCCAGCGAGCAGCGAGTGGTTTTCGCCAAGAGTTACTAGAGTCGCTCGATCACGCGGTCCAGCTTGTCGTTAGTGCGTTGCTCTTGCCGCATGATGCCTCTGCCTGGCACCATCCATGTCGTTAGCTCGGTCACCTTGTTGCCGTCCTCAAGCCGAACTAGGCTCACCTGGGCGCTCATTCGCTGGCCGAGCAGCTCGAACCGGCCACCTTCCTGCTCAGTGGTTGCTTTCAACTGGCGAATGTTGCCCGCCGTTATGGCAATGCCTTCCCATTCGCTTTTGGTGTTGCCCCCGGGCTGAAAGGCAATGGGGATCGGCGGATCGAAGAACGTGTCGTTCAATTGTGATGCCACCAGGGTGTCACCTCTCCAGGCGACTGCCGAGTTTCCAAACGGGCTCGAAATCTCAAAGCCAGAGACCCCACCAACTGCCGTTCGACCGGTCACCCGCATTTCGCCGATGCCCCGCCCGAAGTCGCTGCGGATGCTGAATTGCGAAACGTCGCCCTCGCGCAACGGAAAGACCGAGGCTCCGCCGCCGCATCCAACTGAGAATAACAAAGCCAGGCTACAGAAACCGCTGGTGATATAGATGCCTGATCTTGCCATTCGCTGTAAATCCTGACCTTTCGTACCACCCTACCAGGTGGTTCTCGCAAGCTAGAACTAATGGACGATCGGAATGATGCCGAATTGCCCATTGGAGCATTGCGCGGCCGATGCCCCGCGCACGCAGGGCGCGTAAAACGCAGAAATTGTAGATACCGCCGCAGTCGCCATCTTCAAAGAGGGAAAACGCGGCGATCATCTGTTCGCTCTCCTTGACGCAAAACCAACGGACCCCCTGCGCGCTGGCGTTCGCAGCCGCCATCTGTTGAGACGGAAATCGGGAGTTGTTCAAGTTGAATTGCTCCATGGTGAACCGAGCTACGGAAAGTCGGTCCCGTTCAGGCACTTCTATGGGTTCTCGTCCTTGAAGGAGAACATCGGCATCCGGATTCAATCGGTGTTCGGAAAGCCACATCAGGTTGAGCTGGTTGGCCTCGCCCAGCCCTTCACGTTTGAGCAGTGTCTCGGCATAGTGGGGTCGATCTGCCGGAGACAGAAGCACTGAAAACCTGGCGTTGTTGGACGCCAATCGGGCTAGCTCCTTGGCGGACCGTTCACCTAGGTCCAGCGAGAACGCCACCGCATCCGCATCATTATGCCGAGGGTTTCTTGCAAGCTTGAACCCTGGGTAAGTTTCGATGATCGTGCCCGGGACCTTCCTACGGATCTCGGCATTCATCCGGATGTAGTTGTTTGCAGCCAGTTCTGCTGCCGGGCCACCGCCGACCATTGAGCACATTATCGTTTCGCTTTCACTTTAGCTCTTTTCGGAGCCGCTTTCTTTTCGACGGTTGGGCGAGGCGCAAGGAGCGGCTTGAGGAATTTGCCTGTGTGCGAGTCGGCGCATTGGGCAATCGCCTCGGGTGGCCCTGAGCAAAGCACCTGTCCGCCACCTTCGCCTCCTTCAGGCCCCATATCGATTACCCAGTCTGCGGTCTTGATTACATCAAGGTTGTGCTCGATCACGATCACGGTGTTCTTCTGGTCGACCAGTTGGTGCAAGACAGCAAGCAGCCGCTTTACGTCCTCGAAGTGCAGCCCCGTTGTTGGCTCGTCGAGGATGTACACCGTGTGCCCAGTAGCACGCTTGCTCAGCTCCGTAGCTAGCTTCACTCGCTGAGCTTCGCCGCCAGACAGGGTCGTTGCTGGCTGGCCCAGCCGAATGTAGCCCAACCCCACCTGTTGTAGAGTTCGCAGCTTCCGCTCGATCTTCGGGATCGCCTCGAAGAAATCGCACGCCTCGTCGATGGTCATCTCAAGGACTTCGGAGATGTTCTTGCCTTTGTAGCGCACCTCAAGAGTTTCGCGGTTGTATCGCTTGCCCTTGCACACCTCACAGGGGACGTAAACGTCGGGTAGGAAGACCATTTCGATCTTCAGAATGCCGTCTCCCTTGCAGTGCTCGCACCGTCCACCGCTGACGTTGAAACTGAATCGCCCGGGCTTATAGCCGCGCGAGCGGGCGTCCGGGGTCAGCGAGAACAAGTCTCGAATCATGTCGAACGTGCCAGTATAAGTGGCTGGGTTCGAACGCGGGGTTCGCCCGATCGGTGACTGGTCGATGTCGATGACTTTGTCGACGTCTTCAATTCCCTCGACGCTGTGGTGGGGCTCCCAAACACCTCGGGTGCCGTACACCAGGTTCATTAGTCTCGGGTAGAGCGTGTCTTGTACTAGAGTAGATTTGCCGCTTCCGCTAACGCCGGTAACACAAGTGAACAGCCCTTTGGGAAACGCAGCATCAACTTCCTTAAGGTTGTGGCCCCTAGCGCCCCGCACCACGATCCAGCCCTGGCTAGCAGTGCCGTTCTTCGAAGGGTCAGACTGAGGTGAGCGGCGAGTCTCAGGAATCTCAATCCGTCGCCTACCGCTCAAGTACTCCGCGGTGATGCAGTCGCTCTTGATGAAGTCTTTATAGGTTCCCTGGGCGACGAGCTGTCCACCGTGCTCTCCTGCGGCAGGGCCCAGCTCGAGGAGCCAGTCCGCCGCCTGCATGGTCTCCTCGTCGTGCTCTACAACGATAACGGTGTTGCCCAAGTCGCGCAGCCGGACTAGCGTCTCAATCAGCTTTCGGTTGTCCCGTTGATGAAGCCCGATCGAGGGTTCGTCGAGAATGTAAAGGCAGCCCATCAGTCCGCTTCCGATTTGTGTGGCAAGGCGAATTCGCTGCGCTTCTCCCCCAGCCAGGGTCCTCGCGTTTCGGTTGAGGGTCAGGTAGCCCAATCCAACGTCGTTCAAGAAGCGTAACCGCTCCTGAATCTCTTTGACCGCTCTCTCCGCAATGGCGATCTGGCGGTCGGAAAGGTGCTCGGGCAGCGAGTTGAACCAGTTCATTGCTCTCTCCACCGAAAGCTCGGTCACTTCAGAGACATTGAGATCTGAGACCTTGACAGCAAGACTCTCCGGCTTGAGCCGCTGCCCATGGCAATCCGGGCAGGGCTTCTCTCGCAGATATTGCCCCAGGTCTTGCTTGACCCATTCGCTCTCGGTCTGGCGGTATTGCTTCTCGACAATATTGACGACTCCGTGCCAGGCAGTCGAGATCTCCCGCTCGTATCGACCTCGCTTAGCGTGTACGATCAAGCGGTCTGGGACTCCGTAGAACACAGCTTCTTTCTGCTCGTCGGTGAGGTCGCTGATCGGAGTGTGGGCGTCGAAGCCGATCGCATCTCCAAGTGCCTGTAGCACCTGCGGGTACCACTCCTTCGGCCTTCCATCTTTGTAAGTCAACGGCAAAATGGCGCCGAATGCGACAGGTTTAGATTCGTCGCTGACCATCAGCTCGGGGTCGAACTCGTTCTTGGTTCCCAATCCGCCGCAGGCGGGGCAAGCTCCATAAGGGGAGTTGAACGAAAACATGCGGGGCTCTAGAGCCGGCAGGCTGATGCCGCAATCCGGGCAAGAGTAGTGCTCGCTAAACAACTCATCTTTCCACTGGTCGCCGCTCTCTGCTTCCAGCTGGTAGCTGATTGCCACAAGACCGTTGCCCATTTTGAGGGCGGTCTCAACCGAATCCGCCAACCGACGCCCCAAACCTTCCTTGATGACCACGCGGTCCACAACGACGTCGATCGTGTGATTCTTGTAGCGGTCCAGCTCAATTTCTTCGCTCAGATCATACAGAACACCGTCAACCCGCACCCTGGCATAGCCCGCTTGCGCAATCGACTGAAGCTCCTTCTTGTATTCGCCTTTCCGACCCCGTACTACTGGCGCCAAGATTTGGACCTTCGTTCCTTCCGGCAGTCTCTGCAATGCATCCACGATCTGGTCTGTAGACTGTCTCTCGATCTTTTTGCCGCAGCTGGGGCAGTGAGGCACCCCGGCGCGGGCATAGAGGATTCGCAGGTAGTCGTAAATCTCGGTAACGGTGCCTACTGTGGACCGGGGATTTTTCGTGGACGATTTTTGGTCGATCGAGATCGCCGGGCTCAGCCCTTCAACGTGGTCGACATCGGGCTTGTCCATCTGCCCCAAGAACTGCCTGGCGTAGGCGGAGAGAGATTCTACATATCGCCGCTGGCCTTCAGCGTAGATGGTGTCGAACGCTAGCGAGGACTTTCCGCTGCCGGAGAGCCCGGTGACCACAACCAGCCGGTCGCGCGGGATCTCAACCGAGATGTTCTTTAGGTTGTTTTCGCGCGCGCCGACAACGAGAATGTGGTCATGGTGCATAGTAGAAAAGAGTTTACAGGATGTAGACGAATTTACCAGAAAAGATCGCCTGGTTTCCTGCTGATCTCTTCTACGTCATCTACGGGAACTGCTTCGTGATCTTGGTCATTCGGAGTCCGGGTTCGATTCGAAACACCTCGACTTCCTCGCCGTTGTAGATCAGGTCTGCGCCCTTTCTTTCGAACTCAACGGTGATGATTTCATCTGGATCGCGCTTGGTGCCGAAGACGACTACTGTTACGGTTTGGTCGGTGTTGGTCCAGTTTCCTAGTGACATTTCTGAGAGCCCCCACTCTGGTGGCGTTACCGAAAGGATCGCGGTGGTGTCTCCGTTGAGAACGAGCCGAACCATCGGTTCCCCTTCTCCCGAAGCACTATCGAAGCGGCCCACCAGCTCTGCGTCGGCGTTGCCAACAGAGGTTGGCGGTGCCGAGGCTGACTCTGTTTGCGGCTGTCTTGCCGTTTCGCAGCCGATGAGGAGAATGGCGAGAATCGCCAGAGCCAAGAGACTGAATGCGTGTTTCATAGGGTGAATTATGGGGCACAACCCCATGCGATTGTCTACGCAGAGGGCGATCGAACACGACGAGATTCGGACCTTTACAACTTCTATGGATGAATCCGTACTCACTAGAAACCTCATTTGGCCAGAATGCGTCTAGACCCGCTTTAGGCTCGCCAAGCGTTGTATGAATGAGCATTGCGAAACCACTCGCTTTAGCCAATAGAGAAATGATGTTGGATAGTTTTCTTACAGGAGTTATGGCGCTTGCCACTCTCGGCAACCCGCAGCCGGTCACCGAGCCCAAAGTGGTCGGGGTCAGCGTATTTACAAACAACTTTGCCGTGGTTCTGCGGGAGTTACCCGTTGATGCCACTGGCATGGTTCGCTTCACCGAGATTCCGGATGCCAGGCTGGGCACTTTCTGGGTTGGCGCACGGGGCACACAGGTACTAGAGGCAATCCGCTCGATCGAGGAGATCGAGGGGGAGCCACAACTGTTGGGCGACTGGGGATCGCTCCTTCAACGGAACGTTGGCAAAACAGCGACGCTGGTGTTTAATCAGCCCGGAATGCGGTCCGTGACAGGGACTGTTGTCGGAGTGAGTGGCGGTGCGGTCTACATCCAGGTTCGGGGCTCGGTTCACAGTTACCTGATGAACCAACTGCGTTCGATACAGTTGCCAGGTTCGGACGCGAACATCAAGTCCACCCGCCGGTCCGATCAGGCGGTGGTCACGATCCGGACCAGCGGAGCCGGAACCGTATACGTTATGGCTATCGAACGAGGAATGAGCTGGGCCCCGTCGTACCGTATCGACATTTCCGACCCGAAAAGGCTCAACATCGTTGGCCAGTCGGCCCTTACCAACGATCTGGCTTCTTTTGAGAACGTCGCAGTGAAGTTGGTGTCTGGCTTCCCGTCGCTTCGATTCCTGAACCAGCTGGACCCCTTCACCATCTCCATGCAGCCGATCATGCAGCGATCTGGCGGCATAGGAGGTGGCGGTGGACCCGGGGCGGCACCGCCTGCAGCGCGGCGGGATGCTACGGATGCGGTATTCGCCGAAGGCTTTGCTGCTCCGGGCGGGGAAGGCGAACAGATCGGCGATATCTTCTTCTACACCTTGCGCCAGGTCACGCTGAAAAAAGACGAGCGGGGGCTATTCATCTTCCTGAACACTACCGCAGACTACAAGCAACTTTTCACCATGGCAGTTCCCAACTTTATCAGTCCTCAGGGGAGCTTTTTCATGGACAGAACCCCACTGGAGACGTTCCGATCTATAGTCTTCAAGAACGATACTGGAGAACCCTGGACGAACGCTCCGGTTCTAGTGACGTCGGACAACAACGTATTGGGCCAGACCGAGCTGAGCTACACCGGACCGTCTGCTGAGGCAAAGGTGGAGTTCTCGATGACCCCTGACATCCAGGGAGAAGCCGCCGAGGTTGAGGTCGCTCGCAGGGTAGGGGCGATTAAGAATCAATCAGGAGCGAGGTTGTACGATCAAGTGACTATGCAGGGGACCATTACTCTGCAGAATCGACTGGGCGAGACCGCGGATATGCGGGTCACCAAGACCACGACAGGGCTGGCTACGAGCGCAAGCGACAACGGTCAGATCACCACTCGGCCTAGCGGGGTCTCAAACATCAACAATCACTCGACGATCGTTTGGGAGTTGGGCGTTGCGCCTGGGCAGAAAAAGGAACTGACCTACCGGTACGACGTTTACGTCACCTCGCGATAGCGCACTTTCAGGCATTTGGAGCCGGTGAGCGGGCGGACTATCCGCCCGCTCGTCTGCGGTTAGACCTAAAGTCTCAGATCAATTAGAGCGGTGACGCCGACGTTATCGACTGCCTGAATCCTGGAAACGTCAGTAGAAGAGACGGGGATGAACCCGCGTATCCTAACGTCGTTGCCGAACAGGTTCGCCTCAACCTGAGCTACCGCGACGGTTTTGTTGACCTGGCTGGTCGGTCCGCTTACCTGCACCGCGCCGATGGCGCTGCGCCCGCCACCTACGGAAATGATCGGAACCACCTTGGTTGATTGACCTTCGGCAAGCTTCCTGCCGATGAGGTTGTTGGTGAACCGATCGATTTCACCCCCGAACGCTGAAATCGCGGCGCTGATGCCCGCCGCACGGACGAGCTCGCGAACCTGTGTAACGCCGATGCCGGTTAGGGCGAGTGCGAGGGCGCCTACTGCCACCCAACGAAAGATTTTTGAACGTGCCATGAATCTGATTATAAGACGCGTAGCATCAACCGGCTCAATTCAGCGCGAACAGAGTTGCCGTGAGGAAGGTTGCAAAAGAGACCCATAGGAGATAGGGGATCAAGAGGATCCCCGCCCAGCGGTCGACCTTCCAGAACAGCGCAATCGTCCAGATGATGAACCCGAGGAGCACCACGATGCCTACCTGTGCCAGAAGAATGTTCTCCAGACCGAAAAACAGCACGCTCCACAGGAGATTGAGAAACCACTGCACGGCGAAAACCACCGTGAGCTTCACGTCTTTGAACAGAACCCCTCTGCGCCACACCAGCCACAGTGAGATGCCGATGAGCAGGTATAGAAGGCTCCAGACCGGCCCGAACAGCCAGTTCGGCGGCTGGAACGCAGGCTTTTCGAGATTCTGGAACCAGGTGCTATCTGGCGAGCCGGACACCCCGCCTAACGCCGCCAAAAAGCTGAACGCGATGCACAAGATCAGCGCGATGCCTTGAACGGGTACCGAAGGGGCTTTCGAATTCATTACACTAGTAAAGACGGCGGATAGCCCAAAGTCATCTTGCGCCGGTTTAGGTGCGGGAGGTGAGTCGCCCAGGACTAAGTGCCTGCTAGAATTGAAAATTCGGTACAAAAGGGGGCTGGCGGACTGTATGTGGGGTGTGGGTCTAACCATTGAAACGCTGGGCTTAAGCGAGTCTCTCTCTGGTCGGGTCCGGCAGGCACTAAAGGAGCTTCGAGCAACCAACAAGACCGCCCCGATCGTAGTGCTTACGGCATCGCCGATTGCCGGGCTACAGCTGCGCCGAGCCGTCAGCCGAGAGCTTCCGCTGTTCAACGTAGATTTCACATCTCCTTCGAAGTGGCTCGGCGAGTTCTCGGGCAGCCACCCAAAGGCAGCCGCCACATTTCTGCTGGAAGCGGCTAGGGCATCGTTGCCCGCTGGCTCTTCCGAAGCGTGGATTGAGGAGGTCGCTCTGGGAGCCAATTCTCTGACCCGAGAGGAGGTGGCACAGCTGCGATTGCATGCTGAGGGCCAGTACCGAGACCTTGCGGACGCGATCGCCAAGACCCAGGAGCTTCTTTCAGAGTTCTCCACCGAGGCAGAAGCGCGCGAGCATGCGCTGGAAGCCGCAACGCAGGGTATGGAGAAAGCGGCACCTGTGATTGCCGTCGACCTCGGTTCGCAGCTTCGCGACCTCCTGCCGGTACTAGACCGCTACTCGGGGAGCGCCCCTGTGAAGGTGATTCAGCTTGCCTGTGAGACCACCCCTTTGGACCCCAGATTCACGCCACGACCGTCGCCGAAACTAGAGCCAGAAAACGCGGGGTTTTTGCTCGCGATTGACGCTGTAGAAGAGGTGCGGGAAGCGTTTCGGCTGGTGCTATCGTGGGCGGATCAAGGGGTTCCGCTAGATCAGTGCGCCATCTTTTACACGCGGGCCGGGCTCTACGAGCCGCTTCTGCTGCAGCTGCAGCCAGAGATGCTGAAGCTGGCCGGAATCAATCGTGGCCCGACCTACTCCCAGGGGGTCGCGCGGCAGCTGCTTCAATTTGTTGCGGCAGTTAAGTCTGGGCTAGACCGCCGCTCGTTGCAAACCATCTTTCTGGAGATCTGGGACACCAACAACTTCAATAGTTGGAGCGGTTTCTTGCACTCGCTGACCTACGCCGCAAGACCGGTCGACTGCGAAACGGCTTTGTATCGTAAAGCAGAGCGAAAGTCCGAAGGCTTAGAGGAGGAGTTCATGCAGTTGAAAGAGCTGGTGGAATCAATCGATCTCGCCAGCTGGCGAAGTGCTACAGACGGTCTTTCTGCAGCGTTGAGAGGAGGACATTTTCGGCGGGAAGGGGTTTCATCGATTCAAGAGCAGGTGGATGCCGCGCTCGCTCGCATCGCCGAGCTCGATCAGCTGAGCACCAAGCCCGATTGGGACGCTATTCATCGAGTTCTGGAATCGGAGCTATCTCGCAAACTGGCACCCGAGACCCCGTTCGGCAACGGACTCTTCTGTTCGCCGCTTGACCGGACCGCAGGCTTCGAGTTTCAAAAGGTCTGCATTTTGGGCCTCTCCGCCGACTCGTTCCCACCCATTGCCCCAAAGAAACGGGTGTTCCCCAACCGGCTCTATAAGGCAGCGGGGTTGGAGCCTCCGGACCTGGAAGAAGAGGTGCGGTGGGCGGAGCACTACCTAGAGCGGTGGGTTTGCTCGGGCAGCGAGGTGTGGCTTTCCTCACCCGAGGCAAGCCGAAAAGACCAGAGGGTGGTAGACCCGAGCGCCGCGTACCTGAAGGCGCTTTCTGACTGCGTTGGCAGAGCCGTCGAAGCGGAAAACCTTTCATCTGAGCTCGGCAGCTTGGGAGGTCGAGCAGTGCACGTGCAGGAGTACTCCCAGTCGCTTCGAGCGGTCGTCGGCGGTACGCGGTTGCCGCTGAGCTCGGGCGAGATCGACCGAGCTGGGATGACCCAGTTCTCTAGCCTTGCTTCTCGCTCGAAACTGGCGCCTGATGCGCGACCTTTCAAGTGGTACGAGGGATGGCAGGGAGCGGAAAGAAGTGCATTCTGTGGTCAGTTAGAGGGGTTCCAGATTCCTGGAGAGATCAGCGTCAGCAACTTTGAAGCGCTATGCCACAACCCATTCGATTTCTTTCTCCGTGGGGTGCTCCGGTTGAGAGATGAGGCAGACGAATCCGAGTTTCTGGAGATTGCGCCACTGGAGCGCGGGAGCATTGTCCACAAGGTACTTGCAGCGCTGGTAGACGGCAAATTGAAGGCTAAAGGCAGTGTTGAGCCGGATGACGTGTGGTCGGAAGGCGACTTCGCGGAAATTGCTGAGCTTCTTTCAGGTGCGATTGATGAGAGCGGCGCTCTCAGCTTCCTGGGAGAAACCGCTAGCGCACGAGAGCTACAGCGGGGGCTAGAGTTGCAGTTGCAGAGGTTCCTGCGCGCCGAGCAGGAGTTTCGGGCGAAAAACCGGCTGCGAATCGTGCGGGTCGAAAGTGAGGATGATGGGTACCTTTCGGAAACCTGGAAGGTGCCCTCAGCCGCAGGGGAGCTGACGTTTAGGGGCAAGCTGGATAGAGTCGATCAAATCGAGGGTGCGGAGGATACTGTGCCGATCGATTACAAGGTGGGAAGGCATAACAAGAACCGGCACGGCATGCAGGTTTGGCTCTACTGCCAGAAGATGACCAGCCCGAAGGGCTACTACCTTTATCTCGGTTCGCCGGACGAACTCACGCTAGAAGTCCAGTTGGCCAGTGAAGACCTGCAGGCGAAGTTTGACAAAGCCGTAAGCAAGATGATGACCGGCGAGTTTTTGCCTGTCTTTGAAGAGAACGAATATAAAAAATCGGACCCGTTTGGCTGCCTTTATCCGGCGGATGTGAAGCGATGGCTGGGCAGAAAGTTGAACCTGGACCTGGACTTTGAGGAGGACGAAGATGAGTAGGGAGCCCACGGACCAACTGGCGAGAAACGCCGTTGTAGAACAGCTGGATCAGAGCATCTTTCTGAAAGCTGGCGCCGGCTCAGGGAAGACCCGCGCGATGGTGGACCGCTATGTGAGCCTCGTAAAGGGCGGTGTTCCGGTGAGCAGGATCGTCGCGATCACCTTCACCCAGAAAGCGGGAAGTGAGCTAAAAGAGCGGATTCGGAAGCGGATGGAGAAGGACCCGTCGGCGTTCGCTACGGCGCTGAAGGAGATCCACCTGTCGCCGATCGGCACCATCGATACTTTTGTGCAGCGGCTTCTGGTTCCGTACTCGCTGGAGGCGGGTTTGCCGCCGAAGATTCAGCTGCTCTCCGGCGCCGATTACGTGGATGAAATGAACCGCTATTGGCGGCAGTTGATCCGGCGACCGGAGGTGGATGAGCTTCTGGCGGAGCTGCTTCGGTGGCACTTGCTGCTCGGGGGAAACACGAACCAGTTTGGCGCGCACATGAAGGACCTCTTTCTGGGTCTTCGGGAGAACTGGTACCTTCCGCTTGACCAAGCAGCCTATAAGGTCAAACCGTCCTCTTTTGTACAAGAAATGATCAATAAGTTAGAAGAATTAAATTCGGGATGTACGAATTTACAAGACAAGCTCTACATATACAACCTTGGACTGCTCAGCAAGCTCCAGCGCTACAAGAAGCTTTTTGACGAGGTCTTGTCGGCAGCCGATCCATGTGATGCGCGGCAGCAAATCGACGAGTTGCTCAAGATCAAGTTCGAAGCCGTCGGCACCAGAGGTGCCACCAAGAGTTGGTTGCGGGCCGTTAAATCGTGCCGTGATGTAGCCAGGGAGATCCGAACCACTTTTGAGGGGCAACAGCCATTGATGATGCTCGCGTTCAACAGTGTCCGACCGCTGATCGAAAGGTTGAGAGAGCTGGCAGAGGAGTGCGCCCATAGGCAACATGGCGAAGGGCTTTGTACCTTCACCGACAAGCTGTACCTTCTGGTTCGGCTGCTAGAGACCGACACGAAAGTCCGAGAGGAAATCCGGCGCGACTTTCACACCATCATGGTCGATGAATTCCAAGACACCAGCCCGCTACAGGTTCGGCTATTACTGGCTCTAACCGCAGATGAGAAAGGGACCATCGAGCCTGGGAAGCTCTTTACCGTGGGCGATCGGCAACAGTCCATCTACCGTTTCCGAGGTTCGGACGTGGAGGCGTTCGCGCGGTCGGAAAGCTACTTCGACGATGCCTCGAAGCTCACCTTTACCGAGAATTTCCGGTCGGTACCGGCAGTTCTGCAACTGGTTAACCAAGTGAACAGTGCGGTGAAGAAGAACCTAGGGATGCCCGTTGAGCCGGAAAACGAGGTGGGGCAGAGTGCCAACCGAGAGAATGAAGGCGAGAAATGTATAGGTTTATACGGTAATCCTATAGATAAGATTGACATTGTTAAGTGGCAAACCGCGAGCGCAGATGCCGTAGCCAGAGCGGTCCGGTATCTCAATGAAAAGCACGGTGTGGCATTGCGCGACATCGCCGTTCTCTATCCTTCGCGAACGACCGAAGCCCGCGTAGCCCGGAAGCTTCTGGAGGCGGGAATTCAGGTGCGCTACGCCAGCCGGTCCGACCTGAGCCGGAACACTCAGAACGCTTACCTGCTGACCTTGTTCGAAGCGCTGGCAAACCCGGCAAACCGGATCGCAACGGTGGCAGCGCTGAAGAGTCCGTTTTTTGCGGTGGACGACCAGCAGCTCTATGAATACACGCAGGCGATGACAGCCAGCCAGGTGTCTGCCACTCGGTGGTTCGATTACCTGGAGCCGCCGGCTGGCGCCACCGGTCCTGTTGCCGAGGCATTGGCTCGGCTAGAGAAGCTGCGGCGGAAGATGCAGGATTCCACTGCAAGCGCCTGGCTGCGAGAGGTGCTAAGCGAGCTGGACGCCGAAACCGTGGCGCTGGCGGAGCCGTTTCCCCGACCGACCTTCGACGGTCTGTCGCAGATTCGGGTACTCGCTGCCAGCTTCGATTCAGACCGAGCAGGGACCCCTGCTGGATTTGTTCAGTGGCTGGCACCGGTCGCCAAGGTGAAGAACGAGATGCAACTCGACCTGGTGAACCCGTCCGATGAGCAGGCGGTGCAGCTGATGACGGTGCACGCCTCCAAAGGCTTGGAGTTTGAAGCTGTGGTAGTGACCGGCTTCGAGCGTAAGGCAAAGAAGTCCAAGCCGTTCGTTTTCGGAAGCCAGGACCCTCGAGACCCGGCTCAGCCGGTCGCCTGGGGTTGGTCACTCCCCAGCGGCCTAGTGACTTCCAAAACCGCCAAATTGAAGCTAACGAGTCCGCTTTATGAAGAGCTTTGTGAGGCAGAGAAGGAAGCCGAGCTGGCTGAGCAGCAGCGGTTGCTGTACGTGGCAGCAACCCGTGCCAAGAACCACCTACTGATTGACTGCACTCATAAGGGTAGCGACAATGAGCCTGTGCCAAAGACATCTTGGTTGCACAAGCTGCTTTGGCACGAGTTGAGCGAAGAACCTCGGCTAGAATTGGAACTGGAGGACCTGGTTCGGGGTCAGAGTGAGCCTGAAGAGGCGATCGAGAACGACTGGCCAGAAAACCGCAAACGGCTGTCGAAGAAGTTGCACGGCATCCAGCCGGTGTTTGAATTCGGCAGGACCACGCCCACCGGTCTGAAGAAGCTGCTGGGAGACAGCCAGGAGCTGGAAGATACCGAGGAGCCCCGGGCACCTACCGCCCTGCCAGAAGCCATGGCACAGATGTACGGCAGGCTGACCGGAACGGCGTTGGGTCAGGCGGTGCACAACAGCCTGGAACTGGTGGAGTTGGGTGGCTCTGAAGAGGAGCTCCTGAAGGTGTGTGCCGAGCAGGCGCGAGCTCATGGGGCAGATCCGGACCTGACCGTTTCGCTGGTGCGAGCAGGGCTGGCCTACGTTCCTGTGGGCGCAGCGGAGGTGTTTCGGGAGCCGTACCTGAGCGCGCAGGTGCATGGCGTGCTTCTGGAGGGCTTTATCGACCTGATGTACCGAGACGAGAGGGGCTGGCACGTGGTGGATTATAAAGCCGACGACGTGACGACCGAAGAGGAGGCTCGGGCCCGGTTCGAGGGCTACCAGCTTCAAGCCACAGCTTATGCGCTGATGCTGAAGGTGTATTTTGAGGAGCTGCCGGCATCGGTTCGGTTCGCTTTCCTGCGCGCCGGGGCGTGCTTTGCTCTGGAATCTGCGGAGGAGAAGGTCGCTGAACTGGAGGACAGGATCTCGAAGCTGGGGTACGAGCCAAAGACCTTCCGCCCGTTCTCTTGGCGGGGTGTGCCGAGTAGGCGCGAGCCCATATCGCAAACCTGGAATCGACCGTTTCGCGGGTGCGGGCAGGGCTGAAAGGTAAACTGATCGGCAGTTGCCGGATCGTCTAATGGCAGGACAGCGGTTTTTGGTGCCGTCAGTCTAGGTTCGAATCCTAGTCCGGCAGCCAGTCAACTCCCCACCTCGGCATTTATTGCCAATTTGAGCAAGCTCTTTCGGCGAAACATTTATCTATTTCAGTGCTTAATGATGTCAAAAGTGGAAGAGCCTACTTTCCCCCCTATGCAACAGAAAGCACGCTCAACACAGTCGAATCGAGCCTCGACCAAGGTGGTAGCTTCTTTTGCGCATGATTCGAGTGAGCGCGAAGTCGACGCAAAGGGGCGGACAACGCTGGGGCCGGCGCAGCAAACCGACGCATGCGAATTGTGCCTCAGTAAGACGGAGATCTGCTGCTCGAACCTGTTGTGAGGATCCACGACCGGGAAGCCTGGCCCATAGAAGATCCAGAGCCGCTTCCTTTTGTGCAACAGGGCATAAGCTTCTCTTCCAATCTTGGGCAGACAAACTGTTGAGCAGCTCGAGAAAGCGGATCCCCACAAACAACAAGAAGGTCTTCAACTGTCTCGAAAGGCGCCAGCTCGACCCCTAGTATCTTGGGCTGAACCCACACCCGTACTCATCTCTAGACTAAGTGTTTGGCTAGCGAATTTGGGAGTCCTAAGTCAAAAGCATAACTTCCTCAGCCTATAGAGTCTTTTGGCACTACGGTCCAGACAAAGGTGGGATTACCGTCATAGCCATAACATCTCACCCGTAGCAGCCCGTCGATAGCACTCCTGCCAAGCCTTATATTCGAGACATCCATGCCTGAACGCTGTGCTGTCAACAGCCGCCGCAACCCCGCTAAACTCGAAGATGCCAGCACTTACGGGTGAGCCGATCCCTACATCGACAAAATCCAACACCCCAGTGCACGCTTCAAAATGTTCTGTGGGACTGAGATGGGCGTTATTCGGTGGTGGCTAGTTGCGGGTTCGAGTGGTACCACTCGGCAAATGCTTCTGCCGCCAGGCGGGATGCCTGCACTGGGATGGCACCCGCTTCGCGCACCCGTCGTTCCTCTTCCTCTTCAAACACTCGAACGTAGAGCGGACCCTTGCGAGGGAGCCGTGAAATCGCCTCGTTGTCCTTTACGTCTCGCAAGGTGGAGATGATGATCGATGCCTTTGAAAATCCAGCTTCTTCTAGCACCCGGGGGTCGGCGGCGTCTCCGCGCAGCGTGGCGACGCCCGGGCGGTTGCAAACTTGCAGAGCTCCGGGGTCTTCATCTACAACGACGACCGATTCGACCTTGCCGCAGATTTTTTCCAGCAGTTCCTGACCGGTAACTCCGGCGCCGAGAAGGAGAACGGGGCTGCGCAACTCGCCCTCCAGTTTCCTCGAGGTGCGCGAGGGTCTCAAGCGTGTGAGTAGCCAGATGAGGCGGTCGTTCGCCAGGAACGGGGTGAGCATCATGGTGACGATCGTCACCATCACTACTATATTGACCACTTCGTTGCTGAGCTTGCCTGCCTGAAACCCTACGAACGCCACCACCAGGGAGAGTTCGCTGGTCTGCGAAAGCAGGATGCCCGATTCCACCGAGCGCCGGGTAGTGAGCTTGAAATGCTCGCCGATAGCGGTCACGACCAGCGGCGTGAGGATCAACAACAAAAGGATGAGTGCCCCTGCCAGAATCAATCCGCTGGCGCTCGGCCAGGAAATCAATGCACCCAAAGCCACGAAGAAAAGGGCGAGAAAGAAATCTGCCAGTGAAGAAAACTGCGCCTTCAGCAGCCCTTCTGTGGGGAAGCTACTAAGGGCGAAGCCGGCAAAGAACGCGCCGATGACGAAGTGGAGCCCGAGACCGACACTGGCACCTATGAATATAGCCGCAAGACCAAACGCCAGAACGAGTTGGGTCTCCTCGTCTTTGTCTCCGCTCAGCATGAGCCGCGGGACGACGTACTGCCTTGCCAGCCAACTCGCCAGGAACAGACCGACCACCGAAACAAAGGCGATCAACATGGGTGACCACCCAGCATCCAGGTGGGTAACCATCGCGAGGATGAACACCACCACCAAGTCTTGAACCAACAAAATGCCGAGCGCGAACTGCCCGAAAGGCTCGTACAGCTGCCGGCGCTGTTGCAAGATGCGCACAACGACTAAGGTGGAACTGATGCCGACGGCTGCCGCGATGTAGAGCGAGGTCATAACATCCACCCCAATCGTGCGGCAAGCGGCGAACGCCGCTAATCCGAGAACGGCGTACTGAACCAGTCCCGCCAGAATCGCAGCTTTTGGTCCACGGTGGAGCCTGTGCGGGCTGAGCTGTGTACCGCCGAGAAAGACCAAGAAGGTCAGTCCGATGAGCAGAACTTCGTTGAGGGCGTCGTACTGAGGCCTGAGCGGAGTAGTGCTGAGTACGAGGCCGCAGATGACGAACAGCGGGATCGAAGGCAACTTTAGCCACTTTGCGAGCACCACCGCGACCGCTGCGACACCTAAGAGGACGATCAAGCTCTCAATGGTCAATTGAGATTCCCTCCGGTGGCGAGTTCAGCCAATTTGGCAGTTACCGCCAATTTGGCGTCGATATGATAGGCGGGCTCCACGTCGACGTTGTCATCAAGAACTTTCGGGTCGTATTCACGGATCACGACAGGCACTCCGACGAGGCTGCACCTATAGGCGATGAGACCGTTGGTCTCAGGCGAGGTCATAGTTGAGATCACCAGCTTTGCATCTCGGTACCGAACCTCTTCAAGCAGCGGAAGGAAGTCGGCATTGCCGGTCATAACTGCGCCTGGGACGTTTTCTAGCAGCCTTCGGTCGGTATCGACTGCAACCGTTTGTTCGCCCACATCCTGCAGCATCTTGGTCACCGCCGCTCCCAGAGTGTTCATGCCGATGACGACCACATGGTTTGATAGAGGTTCCTCGCCGTAATCCTCAACAATTTTGCTGGGAGTGTCCAGCTTCGGGAACCACTTGACTACCAGGCGATAAAGCTCATGGTTGTAGAGGATCATGTAGGCAGAAGCAGCGATGGTGATCAGCCCTATCAGCGCGATCATCGAGAGCAATGCCCCGTCGATCATGTCGCTACGCATGGCTACCGCCGCAAAAACGAACGAGAATTCGGAAATCTGAGCTACGGTGACCCCAGCCAGAAACGCTGTCTGGAACGAATAGCCCATCTTCTTGATGATTACGATGAAGATGAGCGGGTTGCCGACTAGCACAAACAGTGAGAGCACGATAGCAGCGAGCATGTCCTGCGGGCGGATCGATAGTTCCATCTGGGCTCCCAGAGTGAGGAAGAAGACCGCAATGAAGAAGTTGACCAGCGGCCGAACACGCCGCCGGAGGTCGTAACTGCAATCGAGCTGGGCCAGGCTGAGCCCAGCCAGGAAAGCACCGAGCTCAACCGACAGGTTGAAGACGATCGCCGCAAGTACGAAGAGGAAGCACCAGAACAAGCTTACGATCAGCATCGCCTCGCTGGACTGCGCCACCCAAGTGAACGGCTTCGGGAAAACGTATTTCGCCGCTGCCAGCCCAAAAACCATCAACAGCGACATGCCGAGAAACGCCAGTCCGAGGTTGGTGATGAGGTCGCCAGCACTCTGCGTTTCGCCCGGAACGATCCCGGCGAGAACGGTAAGCACGACCACCACGACCAGGTCTTGAACCAGGAAGATGCCCACCGCCATGCGGCCGTATAGGGAGTCGAGTTCTCTTTTCTGGTCGAGCAGCTTCACGACCACAACGGTGCTACTGAAGGTGAGCGCGACGCTGATAACGATCGAAGGGACCACCGGGAAGCCAAGCAGCAGGCAGATGAGAAATCCGCCTGCGGCGGTAAACACCACCTGCCCGATTCCCGCTGCGACCGCAACCTTTCCAACATCGCGGATTTTTGATAGGCTGAGCTCTAAACCTACCAAAAACAGCAGTAAGGCGATGCCAATTTTGGCAATCACCTCCAGGGTATGAGCCCCGTCGCTGTCTGCCAGTGGCAACTTTACGCCGAACGCCCAGTCGAGAAACTGGAAAGTTGGCACCACCAAGAGCCCGGCGATGATGAAAATGACGATGTTGGGAACGCGAAGCCTGTAGAAGGCAAGCAGGCACCCGCTGGCAAGAATCAGCATGATGCCGAGAATCTGCAGCGCGCCCATTCCTTCCATCCCGACTTCTAGATTACTAAGCGCTCTCCCCTCTAAGCACTTTTCGCACAAAGAGTTCGAGTAGCCCTATCTCGATTCGATGAAGTGGATCGTGTTCCAGGCGATCCAGCCAGTGACCATCCCATAAATCGTGATACTGATGAAAGTCGCCACCATCAGCGGCACCTTCTTCATCCCTGCGGCTGCGGCGGCAATAGCAACAGCCCATACTCCAATCCATGGAGTCAGCAACAAAACCACCCAAAGTCCATATCGGTGGAGCCAGCGATCTACGCGGGGGGAAGGCTCTCGGTCCAGCCACCGGCGGAAGAATTTCACCCGCCGCAGACTCTCCTTGGCAAATAGGATCAAGGGTACGGCGGCAAAGTTGCCTATAACCGGCCAAAATACCGAGGAGAACGGATCCAGCCCCGAAGCTACAGCCACGGGGACAGCGACATAGATCTCCAAAAAGGGGAAGAACCCGAGCCACCAGGCAAGCAAGGCTTTCGAGGCGTACTCCAACAGGCTCATTAGATTCTTTGCGCTGGGGGCCGAAAAGGACTGCGGGACCGAGCAACCAACAGCTTACTGAGGTCGCAGACACTGACTTCTACGTTGACGGTAACCTTTTCGTGCAAACATTCGTCTACCTATTATTGGGGGAGACCTTACAAAACCAACGTGGCGAGAGAATTAACCAGTAGACAGAAGAGGATTTTACAGTTCATAAGCGACTACATCAACGATAACGGATATCCACCATCGATCCGCGAGATCGGCCAGGAGTTCGCTATCGGTTCTCTTCGCGGCGTAACCGTGCACCTGACTGCGCTTGAGAAAAAGGGCTATATCGAGCGATCGAACTCTCCCCGTTCGATCCGGATCATCCACCCATCCTATCAGGCGAGCGGTAGGGTTAAGATGGTGCCTTTGCTGGGCACGATCGCCGCGGGCAACCCCGTGCTGGCTCAGGAAGATGTCGAAGATGTTATCCCCGTGCCCGTGCAAATGGTGCGTAACATCGAGAACGCGTTCCTACTGAGGGTGCGTGGAGACTCGATGATCAACGAGGGGATCTTGCCTAGAGACCTCGTACTCATCAAACCGCAGGAGAATGCCAACCACGGAGACCTTGTGGCGGTGCTGCTGGGTGACGAAGCCACCGTCAAGCGGATTCACTTCGATCGGGACGCGATCAGGCTGATGCCGGCGAACCCAGCGTATGAGCCGATCCTGGTGAACCGAGAAGATTCGAAGGTCATCGGCAAAGTCGTCGGCTTGATCCGCGACTATGCCGGCATGGCGTTCTAGTAGCCTTTGGGGGTGAAGCTGGTGCCGCAGCCGCAGCTACGCGCAGCGTTCGGATTTTCCAAAGCAAACCCTCCGCCAATCAGGTTGCCCGTGTAAACCAGCTTGGAGCCTTTGAGAAACTCGGTCGACTTCGGGTCGATTCGCACCTCGATTCCGCCGAACTCTGTGACAAAGTCGTCTTCCCGCTGGTTGGAATCGAAGCGGATCACGTACTCAAAGCCAGAGCAGCCACCGCCCTTCACGCCGATTCTCAGGAAGCCGTTGTCCACGCCGGCGCGTTGAAACGCCCGTTGCAACGGTTGTTCTACGGCAGGATCAAACTCGATGGGGAACTGATCTGGCTGGCTCACTCTTTCTCTCCACTTTCTTTCGCTCTCGGTAGCGGTTCTCTTCGGGTACTTGCAACCGAATCAGCTCCTGCTCGCCAGGGGATTCGAGCAAGTCTTCAAGCGTAACCTTGCTCACAACGGTGTCGATCGCCACCTGGACTCTCTTCCAAAGCTCGCGCACACCGCAGCTGTCAGAAGACACTCGGATGCACTCGTTTCGTACCCCACCGGCGTGGCGGATGCAGAACTTGTCGTCGTAAAGCTTTCCACCCAGACAGCGAAGTACGTCGTCCATTCGAATCTCCGCCGGGGCCTTCGCCAAGATATAGCCCCCTTTCTTCCCTCGAACGCTTTCGATGAACCCGCCTTTACGAAGAGGGCGGAGCACCTTCGAAACGTTCGGGTAGGTGATCCCTTCAGCGAAGCTGATCTGCTCGATGGTCATCGTTTGACCTTCAGGCAGCTTGGCAATGGCAAGAAGGCATCGGATTCCAAATTCTTCCTGCGCGCTCAGTTTCATTGGTCACCCCCACTAGAAGCCCAGCTGAAGCCTCGCCTCTTCGCTCATTCGGTCGATGGTGAATGGTGGATCCCAAGTTAGTTCCACCTCTACTGAGGTCGCTCCCGGTACCGCAGCCGCCGCAGCTTGTGCCTCACCCGGGAGTGTGCCTGCGACCGGGCACATGGGAGAGGTGAGGGTCATGATGATCTTCACCTCTCCCGAATCGCTGATTTCTATGCCATAGATGAGTCCCAGGTCGTAGATGTTGACAGGCAGTTCGGGATCGTACACTTGCTGAAGCGCCTGAATGATCTCGTTCTCGAGAAGTGACTTCTCGATGCTGTTCAACACTTTCGGTTCCTGGGCATCCATCTCTATAGGGTTAACGTTTCGTCGGCAGAAAAGTGCTTGGCGTGCGCCAACTTTTCGAAGAGCCGGCGCTCTAGGGCGTTGCGAAGCGGCTCGAACGTGACCTTCCCCAACACCTCGCTAACGAACGCATAGGTGAGTAGCCCTTGCGCCTCTTCCAGCGGAATACCGCGCGAGCGCATGTAGAACAGGCTTTCGGCGTTCAGCTGGCCAATGGTTGCCCCGTGCGTGCACTTAACGTCGTCGGCGAAAATTTCAAGCTGAGGCTTGGTGTTCATGGTTGCCTTTGGGGAGAGCAGCATTGCCTGGTTGGTCTGCTTGGCGTCGGTCTTCTGGGCATCCTCGTAAACGAAGATCTTTCCGTTGAACACACCGACTGAGGCACCATCCAGAACCGTCTTGTAGATTTCGAATGAACGGCAGTCGGGCATGGCGTGGTCCAGTTGGGTGTGGTTGTCCAAAATCTGGTTTCCGCTGCCAATCGTGATTCCGTTCAGCCAGCACTCGATGTTGGTTCCGCCGAGGAAGCTGTTGATATCGTTTCTGCCGATTCTCGAACCGAAATTGAACACGTTCTGGGTGAGAACGCTGTCCTTTCGCTGGTCCGCTTGGAAGTAGGCGATATGAAACGACTCGTGGCTCTCGTCCTGCAGTTTGTTGTGCTCTAGATGAGCGTTTTCAGCCAGAAAGACCTCGGTGACCGGCACCGTTAGGTAGCTGCCACTCCGCCCGATGTGCGCTTCGGTAACTGCAAGTTTGGACGAAGATCCCATGTCGATGAGGACCCTCGGGAAAGAGTAGAAGTTGGATTCCTGCTCCGTGCTGAAGAAGAGAATCTGGACGGGTGTATCGATCGATGCGCCGGGTGCAACCTGGAGAGCAACTCCATTCTCAAGATGAGCCAGATTTAGGGCGGAAAACGGGCTGAACTCACCCTTTGCCGCCGTGCCAAGCTTGACAAGCACCTCGTCCGGCGCCTCGTCGAATTTCCAGATGTGGAGCCCCTCGACCATATGGAAGTTGGAGAGCTCGTCGGAAATCCTGCCGTCGATGAACACCAACTGGTGCCCTTCAAACTCGCTCTTGGCTAGCACCTCTCGAACCCAGTCTGGGGCTGAGGTCTTGCGAGGTGCGGAGAACTGGGTCTCCGTAAGGGGGCGGAGCGGAACGTACTTCCACTCCTCATGCCGGGTGGTAGGGATCCCTTCTTCCAGAAATAGCTGCCATGCACGCCGCACCCGATCTTCGAGAAGAGCGGGCACGCTGCGCTGCGCTGGTTCAAAGCTTGTTGCTTCGATTACCGCGCTTTCGCTCACGCTACCAACTCCTGCTCAATCCAGCCATAGCCCTTGGCCTCCAGCTCAAGAGCGAGGCTCTTGTCACCAGAGCGCACAATCTTTCCATCAACCAGCACGTGCACAAAGTCGGGCACGATGTAGTTCAGGAGCCGCTGGTAGTGGGTGACCACAACAATGCCGCGCTCCGGTCCTCGCAAGGCGTTGACGCCATCTGCAACCACCTTCAAGGCGTCGATGTCCAAGCCAGAGTCGGTTTCGTCCAACAGGCAGAGCTTGGGCTCTAGGACAGCCATCTGGAAAATCTCGTTGCGCTTCTTCTCGCCGCCAGAGAAACCTTCATTTACGGATCGGCTCAACATGGTCTCATCCAACCCAAGCTGGTTCATCTTCTCGCGGATGAACTGGTTAAAGTGGACAGCGGAAAGTTCGGATTCGCCCCGTGCCTTGCGGATGGCGTTGAGTGCCTGCCGCAGGAAGTAGGTGTTGCTGACGCCCGGGATCTCGACTGGATACTGGAAGGCAAGGAAGATGCCCTTCGACGCCCGTTCCTCGGGATCCATTTCCATGATGGATTCGCCCTCCATGAGAATGTCTCCCTCGGTAACGTCATAGCTGTCTCGCCCGGCAACAACCTGGACGAGCGTGCTCTTTCCTGATCCATTTGGGCCCATAATGGCGTGGACTTCCCCTGGGTTCACCACCAGGTTGAGTCCGTTCAGGATGGGCTTATCCTCCACTGAGGCATGAAGATTTTCGATTTTGAGAATGGGTTGGCTCATTGATGATCGATCTTGCCGGTTGCGGCTAGAAATTCTACGGATGAATTGACAGATTCGTCAACTTTTCCGTAAACAATTGAACCTCATTCTGCCCGTTTCACGGGTCGTGGGGTCACACGCCAGCGCCGTTTTCCACAAGCTTGCGAACCTGGCCGCCTCTAAACTCGGATACCATGGCAGACTGACCTTCATAGTAGTCGCTGCTGGTGATAATTTCGTATCGCTTGTTGCCCGTAAGATCGGCGATGGCGCGAATCTGATTCACGTAAGGGAGGGAGTCGGTGTTGCGCACAATATCGACCTGGATCGGGGTAACGATCACCTTCCCTTTGACCAGCGCACGGACGAACACTCCTGAGAAGGTCCCTGGTCTGCGTTCATTCAAAATTTGACTGTCTGAGCGACCCTTGGTTCTCGCCTCGATCAGGACCTCGTCCACACCGTCTCCATCGAGATCTACACGGATCAATTTTGTGATTTGGATCGAGTAAGTGCCCTTTCTGACTCTCTGCAGCGCGCTGCTGACAGACTGGACATAGGCCGCCTGGTTTGGGTTTTGAGAGCGAATCGGCCGAGGGTAGCGTGGCATGGCACCGGTCCAGAGGACTCGCGGCGGGTTCGGCGTCTCGTCAATAAAATTGCCTTCAGGGACGTCCTCCCACGTAACTTTTTGGATGGGCTTTGAGGGGATCGAAGACATGAGCAAGAGCTGGCGCGCAGGGACGTTGGTCGCGTTAACCGGCTTTTCATGCTTAACCCACTGACCGCCTGCGTAGGAACCTATCAACAGCCCGTCAACGAACAGGCTCTCCTTCAAAGTAGTCGGCTGTGCAACCAGCAGTGCCAAAGCGCATACAAGGCTCATGATGTGCCTATATTATCAGCCAAACTCTAGAAATGCATCAGGAATCTCTTTCTCTCGTCTCCCGCAGAGCTTTGGTCACCGGAGGCTCTCGCGGAATTGGGCGCGCTTGCGCGGTCGAACTCGCTCGCCGGGGTGCCGATGTGGCGCTAACCTACGCTACGAACCAGAATGCCGCCCGCCAAACCGTGGAAGAAATCGAAGGACTAGGAAGGACCGCCATCATGATTCAGGCGGACCTCTCTCACGCGGCAGACTCTTCCAGAGTGTTCAATGAGGCTCGAGAGCTGCTTGGACCGCTCGACATCATGGTGTTGAATGCTGGTGCTTGCCGAGTTTGCGACCCAGCGACGTTCGACATCCACGACTTCGATTACATGATGCATTTGAATGTTCGGGCTCCAATGTTGCTGGTTCAGGAGGCGCTTGGGCGGCTGGAAGACAAGGGGAAGATCGTTGCGATCAGCAGCTCGATAACAGATGGACCACCGGCTGGCTCTGCAGCTTACGCGGCAAGCAAGGCGGCTCTTGAAATGGTGGTTCGAGCATATGCACCGCTGCTGGCATCAAGAGGCATTTGCTGCAATATCGTGAGCCCCGGGTTTGTAGAGACCGAGCTTCTGGCTAACCTGCCAAGCGCTCCGGCGAAAGAGGTGATTGCCGAAATGACGATGCTGAAGAGGGTCGGCGTGCCCCAGGATATCGCCGAGGCGGTTGCCTTCCTTAGTTCCCCTGCGGCGGACTATATCACGGGTTCGACCCTGAAAGTTACCGGGGGAATGTAAGAGCCGCGAGGGTGCGGCACAGAGCGATGTCCCGCCCTTACGACCCCTATCAGGTTCTGGGAATCTCCCGAGGTTCTTCTCAAGATCAGATTCGGCGGGCATTCAGAAAGGCGGCGCTGACGGTTCATCCGGATAGGAATCCAGATCCGCAGGCGGCAGACCGGTTCATGGAGGTTCGAGCGGCGTTTGACGCCTTGCGAGACCCACGATCTCGCGAAGTCATCGACCGAGAACTGAAAGCTGCAGAAGCAACTGCGACGAAGGCGACGGAACCCCCTGCACCCGTCCCTCCACGGCCAAAGAGCGCGCCCAAAGCGAAAAACGCGACTGACTTTGAATGGCAACGCCTGCAGGGGCTGGTTAGCTCGAGCCAGATCTTTGGAGCTGAGTGGTATGCCCGTCAATTGCTGGACAAGTACCCAAAAGACGCCCGGTTACATGTGCAGTTGGGAGACCTTCTCGTCAAACACCGCGAGTGGGCGAGAGCAAGCAAATGCTACGTGATCGCCGTTCAGCTAGATCCTCGGAACAAGCAGTATTTGGAGCGTTACGAGGCAGTGGAGCGCAAGAGAGAGCTATTCGCAACGCCACCCAGTTCTCTCGCGGTTGCCGCTGCGGTTCTTGCCTTTGGGGTCGCTGCCACCGCGCTCGTTGCAGGAATCATCGGGATGGGGCGCGTTGGGCCGGAAGGTGTCAACGCGACTTTCGTGGCGATGCTGACTCTGGTAGCTTGCGGGCTCCTTTCGGGCGTTGGACTGCGGCTGCTTCGTCTTTCCCCGCTCTATCCCAGCGGCGGACCAAAGGCGTGGCTAGGCACAGGGTTGGCGATTTCGTTCCTCAGTGCTGCTGTGGCTTATCCGGTTCAGAAGGTCTGGGCGATGGGCAAGTCCACCTCGTACCCAGGATTTAAGAAGCTGCTGATCGCCTGTTCTTTGACTGCGGCACTTGTTGCTCTCTTTCAGCCGCAAAACCCCGGAGGAGCTCTGGCAACACTGCTCTTTGGCTCTGGGGTGATGTTCACCGGCATCTACCTGGTAACCACAGACTAACCTCCACTTTGCCTGCCTGTTTCGGAGTGCGCAGAGGGGGGATTCAGTCTTAAGTAAACTCCCGTTTACGCCGAAAAATGCCAGTGACGACAACTAGACGCCTGCACATTATCCATGCGAATGCGATCTATGCTCCGTTCCTCATAACCGTCGTATTCTGGCTGTGGAGCAAGACCCGCGTAGGGGGCTGGGACGTTTCGATTTGGCAGGGCACCAGCCAGATTCTGGCGCTGCTTGTACTGACTTCTTTCTCGATTTTGATGGTCATTGCGGCACGAAACCGCGCCGTTGAGAAGCTGTACGGCGGGCTGGACAAGTCATACAAGACCCACGGAATTTTGGCGAAGTGGGCGATCATCGGGATGATCTTGCACCCGCTGCTACTGATTCCTGTTCTCGTTGGCCGGGGAATCCCCTGGTACGGAGCGTTGGTGCCCATTGGGCCCTGGCCCGAAGGGTACGAGATGGCGCGCTGGTTCGGGGTCATTTCGTTCTACATGTTCCTGGTCTTGACCGCCATGACCCTATGGCGAAAGATCGGCTATCAGCAGTGGCTATTCACTCACAAATTCATGGGGCTGGCGTTCCTCTTCGCGGCGATCCACACGTACATGGCTGCCAGCGACGTCAAGGCGTTCGAGCCACTTCGAACTTGGGTGACAATCATGGTGGTTGCAGGTCTCTCTGCCTGGGTGTATAAGTCCCTCTTCTACCACTGGGCAGCCCAGCAGTATCGGTACGTCGTTGACGAGGTGAACAACATGGGCAAGGGCATCGTCGAGATCGTGCTCTCTCCTGTTCGGGAGCGAATGAACTATGAGCCCGGAGAGTTTGGATTCATATCCGTTCGGGGCAACCCAGAGATTCCAGCCGAACTTCACCCATTCTCTTTTTCGTCTTCGCCTGATCGGTACCGGCTCCGTTTCTCGATTCGCGAGGCCGGGGATTACACCAGCAAGCTGAAACACTTGAAGAAGGGAGACCCGGTGGTGGTTTACGGGCCGTACGGTGAGTTCTCCTCCTACGTGCTGGATGAATTTAAGGACCAGGTCTGGATCGCTGGCGGAATTGGGGTTACGCCGTTCCTCAGCATGTTGGGGCATGAAAGGGACGAGGACAGTCACAAGAAAATCACCCTGTTCTATGCCGGCAATAACAAAAGCGACTTGGTGTACGACCCAGAGATCGAAGAGCTTTCCGTGCAGACCTCGAGCTGGCTGAGATATGTACCCTGGCTCTCAGAGAAGGAGGGCTTCCTGACCGCCGATGCGATTGAGAAGATCGTAGGGAATCTGGACGACAAGGCGTTCCTCTTCTGCGGACCTCCGCCGATGATGGCGGCGCTGAAGAAGCAGTTGATGGCGAAAGGGGTTCCAGCAAACAAAATCTTCTTCGAAGAGTTCAATTTCGTGTAGTCACAGGTTGGATTGCCGCTGTGTGCCACACTTTCTCAGTATTTTTCGTTAGCGTTGCCGGGTTTCTGGCGGCGCACTGCGAGCCGAAAAACAAGAAACCATGCCGAACATAGCAGTCAGAATTCCCCAGATCGGTGAAGGCCTCCAAGAGGCTCGACTCGTTGCCGTTTTGAAGCAGCCGGGAGACACGGTAAAGCGAGACGAGCCACTCTATCAGATGGAGACCGATAAGGCGGTCATGGACGTTGAGAGCCCGTACGATGGAACTTTGGTCTCTTGGGAAGCGAACGAGGATGACGTTCTTCCCATCGGGGCGGTAGTTGCGCGGATGGATGTGGCCGAAGGGGTCGCCGAGATGAGCGTGCATGGCGCTCCGGCAAGCGCCGAGAAGGTAGCAGAAAAGAAGGGGCCGGCGGCGCAGGGAGCAGGCTCGAAAGACACTGCGGACTTGCTTCGCAGCGGCGCCGTTCCTCCGCGAACGAGGGCGTATGCCAAGCAGAAGGGGCTAAGCGACGACCAGCTGGCGCAAGTCAGCTTCTCCGGATCCAAGATGATGCCGGAGGATATCGATGCGTTCCTTGCCGGAGGCGGCAGTGCCGGGACTGAGCCGCGGCCAAAGCAAGTCGATGGAAAGTACAAGGAAGAGGCACTGTCCTCCAAGCAAAGAATTCTCGCCTCACGACTTCAGCGAGGCGCTCAGCTGGTGGTTCCGGGAACGATGCTTATGCCGGTCAGCTGGGAGTCCATCGAGGCGGAGCGGGCACGGGTTAAGGCTGAAGGAGGCGATTTCCAGCCTTCAGCGTTCACAATGTTCGCCTATGCGGTAGCGAAAGCCACCCGAGAAATGCCTGTATTCCGAAGTTCACTGGTGGGCGAAGGCACTTTGCGCACCTATGACACCCTTACCCTGGGAATCGCCGTTTCACTGCCCGGAGATGACCTAGTCATCGCTGCTGTGGAAGAAGCGGATGTTCTCCCTTGGCGGGAATTTGCCGAAAGAGCCCGTGAGCGGATCGAGCACGCCCGGCAAGGTAACGACCAGGCCAACGAGGCAGTAACGCTGAGCCTCACCAACATGGGTGCCTACGGGATTCAGGTCGGAACACCGGTAGTCGTACCCCCAGGTGTGGCTACCCTTTTCATTGGCGAGGCGTACTACGCCCAAGACCCTCACTCAGCTGAGCCCTCCATCCGCAAGTACGTGAATATCGGCCTTACGATCGACCACAGGCTGATCAATGGTGTGGGTGGTGCGCTGCTGATGAACGCCGTCAAGAAGAACGTCGAGAACATTTCGGAACTGGTCCGCTAATCGTCATGGGTTCGTCAGCGTCAGCCCCAGGGAATGTCCCGATCGTTGGACTGACGACGGAGCCCGTAATCATGCCAGGGAGCCTCTACGACGGTCAGATGTCGCAGCGGCTCAATTACGGAGAGACCGTGGTGCGGGCAGGCGGGGCTCCTGTGCTGTTGCCGCCAACGCTCGAGCCAGAAGTTGCCTTTGAGCTGATCGATGCCTTGGTGTTCCCCGGGGGCAGAGACCTCGATGCGAGTTTGTACGGCAAACCTCATCACCCAAAGATGACGCTGCAGAATCCTATTCGATACGAATACGAAAAACGGTTGTTGGAAGCGGCTCCCAAGGACTTGCCGATTCTGGGGATTTGTTACGGCGCGCAGGCACTCAATGTTTTCTTTGGCGGATCACTGCACCCTCACCTGCCGGATGTCTTTCCGGAGCATGCTCATGATACTGGCGAGGATCAGGAGTACCGCGTCGACCCGAACTCTCGATTGGCAGCGATTCTTGGTCGGAGCGACGCGGTGGGTCACTCCCACCATCACCAGGGTATTGACCAGGTGGCACCGGGGTTCGTTGCCTGTGCCTGGCATGAAGACGGCCTGGTCGAGGCGATTGAGATCGACGATCCGGAGCGTTGGGTGTTCGGAGTTCAGTGGCATCCAGAGCGCACCATCGGTGAAGGGACAACAGAGGCGCTGTTTGACGAGCTGATTCGCGCTGCCCGCGCTTATCGCCAAAGACGATTGGAGGGGAGAGCAATTGAAGTATCTGGTTAACGGCGAAGAGCACGAATTTGAACTGGGCGCTGTGGCGGACGGCGTGGAGATTACGGCGTCGGACGGGTTGCTGTATGTCCGGACCCCAGAAGGAACCCGGACCGCTGCCATCTTTCGCCAGGGTAGCAAAGTGTGGATCTCCTATGGGGGCGCAGTTTACGAGGTCGAGCCTGCAACCGCCGCCCGGTCCAAAGGTGCGGCGTCTAGTGGGGTGATGAACGCGGCGATGCCCGGGGTTATCGTTGATGTTTTCGCCTCGAAGGGGCACAAGTTGCAGAAAGGGGACAAGATTCTGGTTCTGGAGGCCATGAAGACCCAGCAGGCATTTACTGCTCCATTCGATGGCACCGTAAAGCAGTTGCCGGTCAAGAAGGGCGAACAGGTGAGCGAAGGTCAGTTGCTTGCCGAAATTGAACCTGAAACCGAGTAGGTTGCCAAAGGCGCTTCGGTAAACTACCCCTCTCCTGTGATGAACAAGCGGCTCGAAGAAATCGAACAGCGATACCTGGAAATCGAGCAGCGGATGCAAGACCCGAATGTGGTCACCGATTTCTCTCAGTTACAGAAACTCGGCAAACAGAAGGCGGAGCTAGAAGTAGCCGTGGGTCTCATCCGCAAGTTGCGTGAGACCTCCCAGCAGGTCGCAGAAGCAGAGGCGATGCTGGAGGATCCAGAAATGAAGGCGATGGCCCAGGAGGAGCTGGAGCAACTAAATGCGACCATGGAGAAGCTGGAGGAGGAAATCCGGCTGCACCTTTTACCGAAAGACCCTAACGACGATCGATCGGTAGTCATCGAGATTCGGGCAGCCGCTGGAGGAGATGAGGCAGCACTATTCGCCAATGAACTCTTCCGAATGTACACCCGATACGCAGAGCGCAGAAAGTGGAAGGTCGAGGTCGTCGAGCACGTGGAATCGGGTATTGGCGGCGCAGACAGAGTGGTGTTCACCATAGACGGAAAGGGAGCGTACAGCCAGCTGAAGTACGAATCCGGTGTTCACCGTGTTCAGCGGGTTCCGGCAACCGAGAGCGGCGGCAGGATCCACACCTCAACCGTTACGGTCGCCGTCTTGCCAGAGGCAGAGGAAGTGGACGTAGATATGGACCTGGAAGATGTCGAAATCTCGACGTTCAAGGCGAGCTCCGCGGGCGGCCAGCACGTTCAAAAGAACGAAACTGCCATCCGGGCGATTCACAAGCCGACCGGGCTGGTAGCCATCTGCCAGGATGAGCGGAGCCAGCAACAGAACAAGCTCAAGGCACTTGAAGTTCTGCGAACCAAGCTCTACCAGATGGAGCTGGAGAAGGCAAACTCTGAGCGTGCCGAGAACCGAAGAAGCCAGATCGGAACCGGAGAGCGATCGGAGAAGATTCGGACGTACAACTTCCCCCAATGCCGGATCACCGATCACCGTATTGGGCTTTCCGTGCACAACATGAATACTTTCCTTGAAGGTGAGATTCAAGAATTGCTGGATTCGCTCATCAGTGAGGACCAACGGCGGCTGCTTGCAGAGCAGGCAATCGCTGCTTAAGTGGCGCCGGGCTATCGCTTTTCGCGCCGAGGCACGTAAACTGATTACGCGCGCTCAGGTAGGTGTGCTGCCCGAGGCGAAGCATGAAGATGGACCGACAGCGGCCTGAATACCGGGCCCTTTTCATATCGGATCTGCACTTGGGAAGTATTTCCTGCAACGTTGGAGAACTTCAAGAGTTTCTCCATGCCCACAATTCTGAACAGCTCTATCTTGTGGGAGACATCGTTGATGCCTGGGTCGCTGGGGGCAAAAAGAAGTTCCGGCAAGAGCACGCCAATGTCATTCGTACTCTGCTAGGTAAAGCAAAGCATGGGAGTCAGATTTTCTACTGCCCGGGCAACCATGATGCTCTGTTGCGCAGGATCAATGGCAGCGAGGTAGGCAACATCCTGATCGACCACGAGTTCGTCCACACAACGCTGAATGGAGACCGCTACCTGGTGGTCCACGGAGATCTGTTCGACAAGTCCGTTACCAAGTTCACTTCACTGGCTTGGATCGGCGCTTGGCTACATGAATTTAACACCAGCCTCACCCAGAGTATCAACCAGCGAAGGGAGAAAAAGGACCGAAAGCCAATCAACTTCGCAAACAACATGAAGCGGCTGGTAAAGCGGGCAGTTAAGAACTTGACCAACTTCGACGACAGCCTGCTCGCCGCTGCGGAGTCCCAGGGTCTTCAGGGAGTGGTCTGTGGCCATACCCACAGGCCCGCCATGATGGTGGGTGCGAACGGCGGTGTGTACTACAACTGTGGCGACTGGATGGAACATTGCACCGCGCTGGTCGAAAACTGGGATGGCACACTCCAACTGATGAAGTGGAACGCTCAGGAAGGGCGGCTGGAGCCACTGATTCCGATTCTCAAGGAATCGGAAATGGCGTCCCACTCGTTCGTAAAGTAGCTGGGATTTGCCGGCACTGTGGCCCTGGGTCACTTCCTTAGCGAGTTGAATCCGGAAACTTTTGAACGATTGGGAATCAGAAATGCCTACCTCTGGTTGGCAGCCATCACCGGCGAGGCTCCCATCGAAGACGCTTCAACGCTGAGGTCGCAAGGCTGGAGCTGGCGGCTGACCAAAGAGCCCGACCGGCAGCACATCGTCGATAGCGCCCGGTACTTTGTCATCGCTAACTGGATCCGTCTGGTCTTCTATCTTCCGGTTATCGGCATGTTTGCCTGGGTGGGTCAGTGGTTTGGGTTTGCTCTGGGGGTTTTGCTGGCGATTTGGCATCTGGTGTGCATCGTCGTCGAGCGGTACAAGCTCTCTCTGCTTCGCCTGGTGCCAGTTCCTGCTCCGGTGCCGCCACAGACCCCCGAGTTGCCCTTTCTCCAAGTTCAAGGAAAGCTGGGAGAGAGCTACTACCGGCCTAAGCGGTTTGAATCACCGGCGCTGTATCAGGCGATCGGAGGCGAGGTCATCCGAAAGCTCGTCTTGGAGTACACGCAGCGCACCAAACTGACCCCAGAACGGCGAGCAAGAGGAGAGAAGGCGGACTACCTGGCAGAACGATCTGGCAAGGCAATTCTAGACTTTGAGTTCGGCACAAGGGTTGGCGAGAAGCTACACCTTCTGGCTCTCTCCTTCAACGTTCCGATTTTGATACTTGCGTGGATCAGCACCCCAATCTGGTTCGCTGCGTACGTCTCTTTAATGGTGTTGCTCGACGGTTATCTGGTTTTGCTTCAGCGCTATCACAGAACCCGGGTCTGGGGTACTGTGGTCCGTCTGCGGCAAAAGCTTGTCCCCGTAGACGACACTCGGCAGAACTCTGTTTGAGGGTCTGGCGTTAGGTAACGTGAAGCCATTGCAGGAGCAATTTTCTAACCCCCGGGAACAAGGCCAGCCGCTGAAGGTGCTGATCTTGTCTGCCTCGACCGGAAACGGTCATATGTCTGCAGCACGCGCTCTGGAGAAGGAGCTTGCCAGACTGGGTGTTGATGTGCGAAACCTCGACACCATGGACATCACCCCGTTCGCCTTTCGAACCTGGTACAAGGGGGGATACGAGGCGGTAGTGCGTACCTGTCCGCCGCTTTGGGGGGCGCTATACAAAGTTTCCGACGACCCGGGGTTTGCGTTCCAGGTCCAGTCGGTCATGGATTGGGTTTTCGTAGCCAAGGTGAGACCCGTAATCGAAGAGTTTCAGCCGGATTGGGTCATTTGCACCCACTCGCTGCCACAGCCGAGGCTTGCTCACCTGCGAAAGAAGATGGGCACGTTCAAGATCGGGGTGGTGGTCACCGACCTGTACCCTCATCTGATGTGGCTGCGCGGCAAGCCCGACCACTACTTCGTTCCGGAAGACTGGTCGCAGCGGATGCTCGAAGAGAGGCATCCCGAGTACATCGGAATGTCCGATGTGACCGGCATCCCCATTGACCCGATTTTTGGCGAGTCTCGGGACAAGCGCACCCTACGCGACGAACTCGGCCTTAGTCCCAACGATCCTGTGATCCTGATTGCTTCGGGCGGTATTGGTGGAGGCCCGATGGGCGCCGCCGTGAAGGCACTGGTCAAGATTCAAAAACCTATGGATCTTGTGGTTGTTGCGGGAAGAAATACGGTCAACCGTGAGTACCTCAAGCGGAGCTTCGACTCCCTGCAAACCGGACCGGTCAGGATTCACCTCAAGGGGCACATTACTCAGGCCGAGATGGCGGCCCACATGCAAGCAGCCGACCTCTTGGTGAGCAAGCCAGGCGGGTTGACCACCTGCGAGGCTCTTGCCGCAGGTTGCCCCTTTGTGGTTTACAAGCCGTTCATTATCCCCGGTCAAGAAGAAGGTAATGCCGACTTCCTGACGTCCGAGAGGTGCGGAGTTTTGGCGACTTCGCCCGCCGATTTGATGGAGAAGGTTCGAGACCTGCTGAATCGACCGGAAGAGCTCGATCGCATGTCGGCTCGCGCCCGTGAGCTGGCGAAGCCGAACTCTGCGACGCTGATTGCGCAGCGCATCATCGAACTGGGCAAGCCTGCGGCGTTGGCTCAGGCTGGCTGAACCACGGGGAACGGTCCATAGATTTTTGAATACTTGAGCGCGAGCTCTCTCGAGTACCGCTCGAAAAGGTCTCCAATGAGCCGAATCATGGGTGCGTTGAAAAGCAGGAACTCGATCATCGGTGCCAATACCCCTGCCGGAATGTAGTTCACCTGGTTCGGGATGATCAGGTTGAGTGTCGCGATCAGCACCATGTTGATCGGAATGGTCATCGCATTGATGATGATGACGATTCTAAAGCCCCTCAGCTGAAGTGGCAACAGGTCCAGCTCCATCTGCCAAATGCGGCCCCAAAAGGTGGATGCGCGATTACGATAGAGGTCCCAATTGGTGATCGTCCAGATGGTCTGGTACGACAGAATGCCCATGATGTTGCCCACCAGCAAAGTCGTGAAGAGCCCCACCCAGATCGAGCCGGTTGAGTACTGCGCAATCAAACCAACCGCAAAGCCAACCGATGCGAACATGCTGCTGAGCGCAAACGTGGCGAACAATCGCCCACGGATGGCATCTGCCAGGGCATCGACTGTTGTGAAGTGATCTCGGAGCTTCTTTGTTCGGATCGCCTTGAGGGCGAGCCGAACATCTTCCTGAATTTTTCGGAAGTGGTACGCCGGGTTGATGAACTGCCTGGTGTAACTCCTAAAGTCGAACTTCTTCGACTCTTCGGGTTCTTCCGCCGAAGGCTGATCTGTGGTTCGGTCCTCTTGGACGTTCGGAGGTAACACGGGCGGAATCAGCGGTACTTGTACCCCAGTCGAGGAGGCGGCAGGCTACAAACGGGTTGAGGCAAATATACTTTTGACCGAGCATGTCCAAGATCGAGACCTTCGAGAACCCGGCATCGGATAGAAACTATCTGATTCAACATACCTGCCCAGAATTCACCAGCGTTTGCCCCAAGACTGGGCAGCCGGATTTTGCCACCATCGAGATTGAATACGTTCCAGACCAGTTCTGCGTCGAACTAAAATCCCTAAAGCTCTATTTGTTCAGCTATCGCAACGAGGGCGCGTTTTACGAAGCCGTGGTCAACCGGATTCTCGATGATGTGGTCGATTCTTGTTCTCCTCGGTTCTGTCGCATCATCGGAAGGTTCAACACCAGAGGCGGCATTTCCAGCGTGGTCACGGCAGAGTTTGGCACCGACGAGCTTTTGGATTTCTGAGTTCGTTTGGCTCACCAGGTGTGACTTCAATACGCCTTGTTGAATCGAATACAATCGGGTAAACCTGTAAGACAAGCGACAGTACGGCTCTGGAGCGGATGGGGATTTGCGTCTCTCATCACACGGATGTGTAGTTCTGTCGCGGGGGAAAAAACGTAATGATTGGTCACGGAAGATGGTTAGCTGCGCTGGCGGTTGTGAGCGGGGCAGTGTTCGTCGCAGCGCCGGCGGATGCTTTTTCAAGAGCGTTAGCGCCGCAGATCGTGGTCGATCGGGCAGTAAACAGCCCGACGCTAACGGTTCGGTTCAGCGGAACCGAAGCGACGTCGATCGAGCTTTTCATCAACGATCGAAGCGTGGGTACGCGCTCGGTTGCAGCAGGGCGAGCGTCCGGAGAGACGACGTTCCAGCTGGATCTCAGCCGATTGGTGGATGGAGATAACGCGGTTGAGATTCGATTGTTCGATGCCAATGGCAGAATCGTCGGAACGCACCGCTCCATCATCACCACCGGAGACGAGATCCGACCGATGGTCTATCTCGAGATCCCCCGAAGTGGTCAGCAGGTGCAGGGTCCGGTAGAAATCCGGCTCGGCTTCGGTCGCGAGATGCGAAACGTGTTCGTGAGTTTCTTCGTGAACGACGAGATGGTGAGCATGAGAAACGTGCCGCCGTACACCTTCATTTGGGATTCCACTAGGGTGCCAAATGGCTGGCACGATGTTGAAGCATGGGTAGTTGATGAAAGCAGCCAGACCATCAAGACCCGAAGAACCAAGATTTTCGTCAACAACCCGGGCGGTATGACTCGCAGAAACACGGACTCCACCACTCAGCCGACTGCTTCACCGACCCAGACCCCGAAAGACTTGAGCACCACACCGAACGGCGCACCGATGCCGACTGTAGTGGGCCAAACCGTTGACGTCCGCCGCGCTCAGCCCACTGGGGGCGCCCAGCCCGCTGGTAGAACGGTTGAGCCTTCGGTTCCGACCACCTCCGAGCCCACCCCTGGTCCGGCAGTAACTGCCAACCCGGTGCAGCCGGAAGTCGTGGCGTTGAACCCCGAACGCTCTGTGCAGCAGCAACCCGCTGCTCCGCTTCGAACGGTGGTCCCGATCGAAGTAACGGCAAACAACCTGGATGTCCAGGCGGGTTCGATGGCGGATTTGAAGCCCGTTGCCAAGCCCGATGGCGTTGCCATGGGCCCGCAGCACATGACCCCGACGGGTCAGCGAATTGTAGATGACAGCCAGCCACCGGTTACCGTCGCAAGCGATATTCGCTTGAACGTGCCCGTTGGTCGCACCGCTGCCACGCTGAACCAGACCGCAGGTCTGATCAACATCCAATATGGGGCGAGAATCCCGAACGTGCCGACCTTCGCGCTCGTTCTCGATGGTCGATACCTTGACATGGACGTACAGCCGTACGTCGATCAGGGAATCCCGCTCGCACCGGTTCGGCACCTCATCGAGGGCAAAGGTGGAAAGATCAACTGGGATAACTCCCGCAAGGCAGTCGAAGCGCACGCCGTCGGCAACCGAATCTATCTCATCATCAACGATGACACCGCATTCCTGAACGACGAGCCGATCCGACTCGAAGTCAGCCCGACGTTGCAGAGCGGACGAACGATCGTCCCGCTCAGCTTTGTCTCCACCGCGTTGAAGGTTCGAATCCAGTTCGATCCGAAGACTAACCACGTATTGATCACCTCACGCGATTAGTCGCTTGTTCATCAATTAGCCTAGAAGAGCCGGCGAGCCTGAGTGGTTCGCCGGCTTCTTTCTTTAGCTCCTGAGGGCTTTCTCGATGGCGTCGACGATTCCGTTCTGACCCTTCTGCAATACTCGCTGGGCGTTCGCCTGCAAGAACTCGGTCTCTTCCTTGCTCAGGGACTTAGCCGTTAAGATAACCACCGGTAGGTCTTTCCATGCCTCTACCGCCCGGATGGTGCTGAGGAACTCAAAGCCGTCCATCTCGGGCATCATCAGGTCAAGCAAAATCAGGTCTGTCGGTGTGGATTCCAGCCGAGTCAACCCTGCACGCCCGTTTTCTGCCTGCAGGACCTGGTACCCCTCTCTTTCCAGAGATCGGGTCACTCGGTGGCGCTGGTCTTCATCGTCGTCCACGACCAAAACCGTCGCTCCCTTGGGGATGGCTGTCTTCCCAACCATCGTCAAAAGCTGGGCACGGTCTATGGGCTTGATCAGATAGCCTTGAACCCCCAAGATCATCGCCTGCTGGCGGCGGTCTTCGTTGGAGATGATCAGCACCGGAATGCTGGCGGTGGAGTCGTTGTTCTTGAGCTCTTTGGCGATCGAGAGGCCATCGTGGTCGGGCAGATTGATGTCCAGCAATACTGCGTCCGGCGGGTCTGCCAGCGCCTCCTTGATGCCCTGCTCTCCAGTTGCCGCCAGGCGCACGGAGTAGCCCTCTTTGGCGAGCATCCGGCTCAATATCTCCCGTATCTTTGGGTCGTCGTCAATGATCAGTAGCCGCCCCCGGCGCTCGTTGGCGGTTGAAGCTGCTGGGTCATCTGCCGCAGAAGAAGAGGCCGAAACCTGTGCCGGCAGAACCACAGTGAAAGTCGAACCCTCCCCTGGCGTGCTGGTCGCAGTGATGTCCCCTCCCATCATTCGGGCAAAGGTTCGGCTGATGTTCAGGCCCAGCCCCGTTCCACCATAGCGGCTGGCGGTGCTGGATTCAGCTTGCACAAACGCTTCGAACAGCTTGCCCATCTGCTCTTCAGTCATCCCAATGCCGCTGTCCGAGACCTCGAAGACGATCGTCTCGCCCTCTGTTCGTCCTTGAAGTGTGATGGTGCCTTGTTCAGTGAACTTGGCGGCGTTCGAAAGCAGGTTGAAGAGGATTTGGCGGGTCTTGGTCACGTCCACCGACGCTTTTGCTGGTTCGAACTCGGCCTCCACCACCAACTCATTGCTGTTCTTCTTCACCAGCGGGGCAGTTACCGAAACCACCTCGCCGATCAGCTGGTTCATGTCGCACTCCTCGATGTAGAGCTCCATTTTCCCTGCCTCGATCTTCGAGAGGTCGAGCAAGGCATTGATCAGCTGAAGCAGGTGCTTGCCCGCAGCCTGCACCTTTTGCAGATCGGGCACGTACTCATCGTCGCCGGCGTCCTCTGCCTCCTCAAGCAAAAATTCGCTGTAGCCGATGATGGCATTGAGAGGCGTGCGCAGCTCGTGGCTCATGCTTGCCAGAAAGTCGCTCTTGGTCCGGTTGGCTGCCTCTGCCTCGTCTCTCGCCAGTTCGAGATCGGTATTGGCGGCGCGCAGCTCCTCGGTGCGCACGAGAACTCGCTGCTCCAGGTTAGCGTAGAGCCCCTTGAGCTCCCGAACCATCTGGTTGAACGCCCGCCCCAGTTGGCCCACCTCGTCTTTTGACGTTTCTGGCACCTGCTGGTCCAGGTTTCCAGCCGCCACTTTGCCCACTTTGTCGGTGAGTTCGTGAATCGGGCTGGCCAGCCGCGCCGAGACGATCAGCGCGAGGATGGTGGTGAGAAACACGGTTGCGAGCAATAGCAGGGCGATCCGCTCTCGCACCAACTGGCGAAGCTGGTACACCTCGGATTCGTCCATCTGAACCACTAGCCCCCAGCTGAATGTGGGCAGGAACTGAGACACTGCCACGACCTGGTCGCCTTTATAATCCACCAGGCCGACCTTGACCAGCTGCTCGCCTCTCGTGGAAGCCTGCAGCATATCTCCGTAGGCGGTGTCGTTTGGAATGCGAAGTTGAAAAGCCGCTTCCGTATCGAACCGCGTAGGGGCAACCGCAACAACCCCATCTTCGTTGGCGCTCAAAATCAGTTGGTCTCCTGTGCGTCCCAGCCCGTGCCGGTCCCTAACAAACCCGTATAGGGCAGAGATCGGGAGTTCGAAAACCAAAACGCCGACGATTTCATCCTCCGTTGCCACGGGCGAAACAATGAACGCCACGTTCTCCTCGCTTCCTCGAAATGGAGCAAAGTCGCTGACAACGGTTTCCAGGAAAGTTGCTGAAGAGCGCACGCCGGATGCGAGGTTGGAGTCCTTCATCACGGGATCGGTGTTGATGTTGACCCCTTCGAGGCTGGATTCAGAAAGGGAGATCAGCACCTTGCCCTGTTCATCAATGAGCAACACGTTGGAAAAGCTGCCGATCGTCTGGTGAGAGGCGTGAACGTCTCGGGACCAGGTTCGGAGCGCGCCAATCGCAGCACCGTTCGCGTCGCCGCCTTGTTGAACTACCTGCTCGAAGCGAGAAACAAGAGACGGGTTGTTCGAGATCGATTCGACGTCGCTCATCCGCTCTTCGATGAACCGTTGCATCGCCAGAGACTTCGCCGTGGCAACCACCGAGAGCCGCTCAAGCGCAGCGTTTCGAATGCTTTCGGTTGATTGAATCTCAATATAAATGGCAAGCGCGAAGATCGGGAGCAGCGCTACCGTGAGGAACCAGATGAGGAACTTAAAGCGGATGCTTCTCATGGTGCGGATCCTTCAGCGTTGGCAGGGAGCGGATCCCAGCGATTGCCATAAGAGCGGTAGAGGTTGGTCAGCATCTCGTCCCACTCGTTGACCATTCGGACCCAAGGAAAAGGCTGAGGACGAACCAGCCGGCCGGAATCCCACACCACCTCAAACTGACCATCTGGCAACACCCGCCCTATGTACGCCTTTTGCCAGGCATGGTTGTTGTTCGGGTCGATGTAGATCGGACCGCCCGGACCATCTGCGCTCTTGCCGCCTAGCTTTGAGGCTACGGCATCGGGTTCTGTGCCACCGAGTGCCCGCACCGCTTCTGCCCAGAGGTGAACGCCCGTGTAGGCAGTCGCCATTGGGTCGCTTACTGGCAGCTCCTCTCCAAACCGATTATGTAATGCTGCCTTGAACCTGCGGTTCTGCTCGTTGTCTAGGCTCCCGAAGTAGCTCCAGGAGGCGTAAGACCCTTCCGCCTCGGTCAAATCGAGTCCGGCAAGCTCACTCTCCCCAATGCTGAAACTGATGAGCGGAACCTGTTTGGGGCCGACAGAGTTTGCTACCAGGCTCGCAAACAGAAACTTGTTCGAGTCCCCGTTAACGAAATTCAGGATGTACTCGGGTTGGGTCTCTTCTATTGCCTTGGCAACCCCGTCGAAATCGTCCGAACCCAGTGGCAAAAACGCCTCGCCGACCACTTCGCCGCCGTTCAGCCGGATGGCATCCGTAGCGATAACCGCCGCCATTCGGGGATAAACGTATTCGGACCCGACGATAAACGCGCGGTCGCCGAAGTTCTCCCGGGCGAAAGCAAGCGCAGGGAATATCTGCTGGTTGGGAGAGGACCCGAGGTAGATGACGCTCTCACTGGATTCTAGACCCTCGTATTGAACCGGATAGATCATTAGGCTGTCCAGCTCCTGAACCACCGGAATCACACTTTTTCGGCTCGCAGAGGTCCAGGTTCCGAAGATGACCTCAACCCCTTCATTTTCTATGAGCCTGCGGGCTTCGCGGGCAAACGTGTCGGGATCAGAGGCGCCATCCGCAATGACCGGTTCCAACCGTCTACCCATAATCCCCCCTGCCGTATTGATTTCGTCAATTGCCAGGAGTACCGCCTGAAGTACGGGCTCTTCGCTCTCCGCCATGGTTCCTGTGCGAGAATGAAGCACTCCCACCCGGATTGCAGATTCAGCGCTCGCGTTCATCCACCAGAGCGACGCCAGCCCCAACACCAGGCAGAGGCCAACCACCGCAGCGATGACCTTGGAGGTGGTGGTCGCAAAGAGCTTGTTCATTCGAATCGGATGCCCAAGGCGATCTCGCACCTTGTATCGGCTTACAACCTAAGTTCTACCGAACTTGGTTCGAATGTTAAGGATAATGGCTTGGCGGCAGAAATTGCAAGCCGATGTGCCAAACTTTACGCCAGTGAAGCGCGCGCGAGTCTTGATTAGGCTGAAACCCCAGTTACTCGACTCCGCCGGCCATACCGTTCAAGAGGCACTCAAGGCGCTGGGATTCGAGGGGCTGGAACGGGTGAGAGTGGGCAAGGTCATCGAGCTCGAAGGGGAGAATCTGGACCAGGACACGCTAGAGCAGATGTGCCGCCAACTGCTGGCAAACCCCGTTACGGAAGAGTTCGAAATCCAGTTCGAATCATGAGAATCGCCGTTCTTCGTTTCCCCGGCTCGAACTGCGACCAAGACGCTCTGTATGCGTTGCGGGACGAGATGAACGTGGAGGCGGAGTACGTTTGGCACCACGAGAGCAGCCTCGATGGTTTCACTGGGGTGTTTCTCCCTGGCGGATTCACTTTCGGCGACTATTTGCGCTGCGGCGCCATCGCTGCGCGCTCGCCCATCATGTCTGCTGTGCGCAAATTCGCCGAACTGGGAAAGCCGGTTTTGGGGGTTTGCAATGGGTTCCAGGTTCTTTGCGAAATGGGACTGCTGCACGGAGCGCTTGGGCGGAACGTTTCCGGAAGGTTTGTTTGCGACTGGGTGCACCTTCGCACGCAGGAAAGTGAGTCGTTCTGGCTGCTGAACTTGCCGAGGTACCTGCGCGTGCCGATTGCGCATGGCGAAGGTCGGTTTCTGGCAGACCGCCGCACGCTGGAAGAGATTGATGCGAAGAACCTTGTGGCGTTTCGGTACTGTGACGAGCACGGGGATGTAACGGAAGAAGCGAATCCCAACGGATCGGTGAACGGTATTGCCGGGCTGGTGAACGAGGATGGCAACGTTCTGGGCATGATGCCTCACCCTGAAAGGGCGGTGAACCTTCGGCTTGGCGGCGCGGACGGGCTGGAGCTCTTGACCCGCTTCGGCGCCAACTTTCCGGTTTACGACCGGTGATTCCGGTCCCTCTACGGAGGCTGGGGTTTTCGCCCTTGTTCAGGTTGCGGCTCGAAGAGCCGAACCTGGGTACGCGAGCCTATGGCTTCTTGCGGCAACCCGCCCAAGAACTTCCGGTGGGGAGTTGTTCGATGCGAAGGTAGGGAGATCACCTCAATGAATCCCAAAGACGTCGAGCAACGTAATCGCAACAGAGTAGCTCCACTGAAGCTACCGAGGGCATCGCCAACTGCTGCTAATCAGCGAACTTGGGAGCAGCTCGCTCGTTCCTCAGGGGGGAGATCGGTCAGATAATGCAGCCGCAAGACGTAAATGACAGTCCGCTTAGGGGGCAAAGTGCGTTTCCGCGGCGCCCGTTTCTCTCGAAGATTGATGGGAAAGTCTGTCAGCTAAATGATGAACTCTTTCATCTTTCATGTCCGCTGTCAGGGATCGATAGCCTAGAATGGGCACAGATTGTGAACGCCCTTAAATTTCACGCATAGGATGCAAAGTCGCCAGAAAACCAGGCAGCTCTTTCTGGGAAGTTTGCCCGACCGTTCAAGTGATAACCGGCGATTGAATCTTCCGGGGGAGATGCGTTGCGTAGCGCTTAAGTGAATGAGAACTCAACCGACACGAATAGCCCCCGAGCCACACGCTACTTCGAAAGGGTTTTGCGAACGGCCGCCCTCAGTCTCGGCGGGTTGAAGGTCTGAAGCCTAGATGGGTAATATAACGTCCGTACATGGAGGGTGCCGTGAGGATAGTGTTCGCATCGATTCTGATGGCGGTGTTGCTCGCCGCCGCAGCCGTCTCTGAGGCTTCCCGCCCGATCGGTCAGCTAGGCCAGGCGCTTGAGAACACCACCATTCACGCCAGGGCAGACCAAAATAGCCGAGTCCTCTTCCGAGAGCAGCAGTACAACTATCTCGTGGTCGTGCCTGGCCCCAGCCAAACCTGGAGCCGAGTGCTGATGCAAAACATGACCCACGGGTACATCCGCGCCGCACATGTCGCGCTGCTGCCCTATCAGGTTATGGATCAATCACCAGGCAGCGCCGGCCGAGGAAATTTCACCCCAGGGCCAAGCACCCAGCTCCAAAGTGATTTGGCAGGTTACGCGCTCAACTACAAGGGAGTTCGCTATGTTTGGGGTGGTAACTCGCTTTCCAATGGGGTCGATTGCTCCGGCTTCGTAAAGCAACTTTTCGGCAAGATCGGCGAGAACCTGCCCCGAACCGCCGCCGAGCAAGCGCGAGTAGGCACTCCCGTTCACAGGCTAGAAGATCTGCGACCGGGTGACCGGCTCTACTTCTGGAGTGCCCGTCGCAACCGAATTGGCCACACCGGCATTTATCTGGGTAACGGATTCTTCGTTCACGCCAGCTACAGTCAGAAGCAGGTGACGACCGATTTTCTGGGTGACCCGTACTGGATGCGCACCCTTGTAGCAGCCCGGCGCTAAACTTCAGCTATGGCTGAAGCAACATTTCAACCCTATACCGTCGAAGGCGGCGAGCTGACTGGTGGCGAGAGGAGCGAACTTCCGGATTCGGTGTTCGCTTTTCCGTACCAGCGAAAGGAGCCCCTGACCGACGCATCCCACGTTCGAAACGCCATCGCAAGGTTCAACCAGGTCGAAGGTGTGAGCGACGACGACCGCGACCTCGCCTGGCAAAACATCCTGGCCGCCGCCCGGTACTACGGGGTCGACGTTCACGAATCGTCCTGGCGAGAACTGAACTAAATCCCGCGCCCTATTTGTGGACAGCGTGACCGAGGGCGTCTTCGACTGCTTCGAGTGTCGCCTCGTGCATGGTCGGGTGTGCGTGAATCGTGTGGGAGAGTGAATCGAGCGTGGCTTCGTGAGAAAGCGCGACGGTTCCCTCGACGATCAAATCGGTCACGTGCGCCCCGATCATGTGCATTCCTAGCACTTCGCCGTACTTCTTGTCGGCAACAACCTTTACAAACCCTTCTTGCTCGCCGCTGGCAATCGCCTTTCCGTGGCCTCGGAAGGCGTACTTGCCGATAGTGACATCGTAGCCCTGCGCTTCAGCCTCATTCTGCGTAAGTCCAACAGAGGCGACCTCGGGGTAGGTGTACACGCAGTTGGGCACTGCTCGGTAATCCATTACCTGGTTCGCGTCGTTCACTGCGTTGCTGGCTGCAACATGGGCCTCGGCGCTGGCAACGTGGGCAAGTTGGATTCTGCCGGTGACGTCTCCGATGGCGAAGATGTGGGGAACGCTGGTGCGCAGGGTGTCATCTGCCACCTCAACTCCGCGCCGGTGGAGCTTCACGCCGATCTTCTCTAGATTCATGTTGTCGGTGTTTGCCTTTCTGCCCACACCGAGAAGGACCACCTGCACTTCGACTTCCTTGGTCTCCGAGCCTTGCTTGATGGTGCAGTTCCAACCCTTGTCGGTCTTCTCCGCCTTCTCGAGGGTCGCGCCGGTCATGATGTTCAGGCCTTGACGAGAGAGGCTCTTTGCCAGCTCTTTGCCCAGGTCCTCATCCATAGTCGGGATCAGGGTGGGCATCATTTCGACGAGCGTCACCTTGGTGCCGACGCTGTTGAAGACAAAACCGAACTCCACTCCTACGGCGCCGCCGCCCAAAATCAACATGCTGGTTGGAGCGAACGGGGCTGTCACGGCATCGTCGGAGGTCCAGACGCCATCATCGCGGCCGCCTTCCAGACCTGGGATATTCAGGTGGATGACCGAGGAGCCCATAGCGAGGATGAACTTCTTCGCGCGGATCTCCCTGGTGCCGCCGTCTTCATTTAGGGCAACTTCGATGGTGTGGGGGTCTTTGAACGAGGCGAAGCCGGCGACATGCTCGATTTTATTCTTCTTCATCAGCATGCCCACACCTCCGCGCAGGGTCTCGACGACCTTGGCGGTGCGCTTCATCATCTTGTCGAAATCCATGCTGACGCCTTCAACTTTGATGCCGAAATCCTCTGCATGCTTGATTTCGTTGAAGCGTTCCGCGGCAGAAATCATCGCTTTGCTGGGGATGCAGCCCCAGTTGAGGCAGGTGCCGCCCAAATATTCCTTTTCGACGATGATCACGTTCGCGCCAAGCTGTGCTGCGCGAATTGCAGCGACGTAGCCACCTGGGCCCGCGCCGATCACTACGACATCTGCATCAAAATTCTCGTTTGCCATGGTTAAAGGGTTCGCTTCAGGACTGAACTCCGCAGAAATAGCCTTGAGGTCGATCGGAGCATCGACAGTTGGAGCGACAGAAGCCATTGAAGTCATGAATGGATTGGTAAACCAACCCGAAATTCCGAGGTTCAAGCATACCAAAGCCGCAACCTGAGCGCAGAGCGACTTTGCAGCGAAAACTGTACTTTTTTGTCAGGGTGGGTCAGCATCGAATCAGCTTTGGTACGATACCTAGTAGATGTCTGTGGGCCTTGGTCCCTTAACACCGACAGAACCCGACGGGAGCCATACGAAGTCTTCGCTGAGTTCCTACCTTAAATACGTCTGGGTCTGTCTCCTTTACACGATCTTGGTGATCTTGTGGGGTGCAGTGGTTCGGGCGACCGGGGCGGGAGACGGTTGCGGAGCCCACTGGCCCCTTTGCAACGGCGAAGTCATCCCCACCACAAGTGAAGCGAAGACCTGGTTCGAATTCGGCCACCGGATCACCTCGGGAGTCGTTCTCCCTCTTCTGATTGGGCTTGCAATTTGGACTTACCGAATTTTTCCGAAAGGGCATCAGGCGCGCCTTGCATCGATCATCGCCATCATCTTCACGCTAACGGAAGCGTTCATCGGCATGGGGTTGGTGAAACTAGAGCTGACAGGCGAAAACGACTCGGTGCAGCGCGCCTATGCACTCGCCATGCACCTGCTCAACACGTTCATCCTGTTGAGCGCTCTGGTCATGGTGCTCCACTTTGCGCTGAGGGGAGCGCAGATTCGGCTGCGCAATCAGGGACCGCTGCTTTGGGCACTGGGGATGTGCCTGGTTGGGGTCCTGTTCCTCGGCATGAGCGGCGCAGTTACCGCACTTGGGGACACGTTGTTCCCCGGTCGCTCGATTCGAGAATCTCTGGAGCAGGCGTTGACGCCGACCAACCATGTCTTCATCCAGTTGAGGATCTATCACCCTCTGATTGCCACCTCGATCGGAGTTTTGTTGGTCCTGGCAGTGGGTTGGGTGGGCAACCGAATGCAGTCCAAGCATCTTAGGTGGTTAGGCGGCTGGGTGATCGCCATGTATGCTGCCGGCATGCTCTCGGGCGTGGTGAACATATTTTTGAAGGCTCCGGTGTGGATGCAAGTCGTCCATCTGGCGCTTGCCGATGCGCTCTGGATCGCCTTGATGATGTTTTGTCTGTATGCTTTGGCTATTCCCAAGCGTCAGCAGGAAGCCGAACCTGTAGCTGGAATCGACTCGTCCGAGAGTCTGTCTTTAGCTGACCTTGAGGCAACCCAAGAGGAGCGAGAACCTGTGGTTGCTCGCCGGACCTTCAAGCAGGTGGTCGGCGAGTACGTGTTGCTGACCAAGCCCCGCGTTATCTCGTTGCTGCTTTTCACCACGCTTGCAGCGATGTTCGCCGCTGCAGGGGGCTGGCCAGGGGGATGGCTGCTTTTCTGGGTGGCGATAGGTGGGTACATGGCTGCGGGAGCGGCAAACGCGATCAACATGGTGATTGATCGAGACATCGATCGCAATATGAAGCGCACCGCCAAGCGACCGACGGTCACCCGCAACATCAGCTCGGCTCAGGCGCTAACGTTCGCGGGGATCCTAGCTGTCGGATCTTGCACCATTCTAACGCTGGCAGCAAACTGGCTCGCAGCGGCGATGGCCATGGCAGGGTTGGCGTTCTATGTGCTGATTTATACGCTTCTGCTTAAGCGCCGGACCTGGCATAACATCGTCATCGGCGGTGCTGCTGGTTCTTTCCCTCCGCTGGTCGGTTGGGCGGCGGTCACGGGAAGCTTGAGCCCGATGGCGTGGATGCTGTTCATCCTGATCTTCATGTGGACGCCGGTTCACTTCTGGGCTTTGGCAATCATGATCAAGGACGACTATCGAGATGCAGGCATCCCGATGGCACCGGTGGTTCTAGGTGATCGCATGACGGTAATCCAGATCGGCCTTTATGCCGTGCTCACCGCGATGGTCACTTTGATCCCGCTTTGGGCTGGTCAGGTTGGTTGGCTTTACCTTATCGGCGTGGGCTTTTTGAACCTGCTACTAATCATTCGGTGCGTTCAGTTGTGGAAGGCGATCGACCGGCCCCATGCGCTCCGTCTCTACAAATACTCAATGGCGTACCTGGCGCTTTTCTTTATCTTATTCGCCGCTGATCAAGCGATGCAGAGGCCGCTGTAGGTATCAAGAATGTCAATCGTTGTTGAAATCGTCATTGATTTGCTGGACAGAGTCGCTCAACTGTCCGGTGAACTTCGAGCAAGATTAACACTGAGAAAGTAATGCCGCAGATTTTTGGTCCTGAAGCAAACACAGTCGCACGGGTAAGCATCGTCGCCGCAGCGATCATTCCATTGGTGTTGGCGTACGTGCTCAGTACCATCACACGGTCGCCGGCAAACACCAAAGTAGGCGTGCCTCTCAACCAGCCGGTGCCGTTCAGTCACCAACACCATAGCAAAGAGCTAGGCATTGATTGCCGCTACTGCCACGCAGGTTCGGAGATCAGTGGATTCATGGGGATGCCCTCCACGGAAACCTGTATGAGCTGCCACTCGCAGATCTGGACGAACAGTCCGCTGCTCGAGCCCATTCGCGAGAGCTACGAGCAAAACATTCCCTTGCAGTGGAACCAAGTGAACTGGGTGCCCGAGTTCGTCTATTTCAATCACGCCATTCATATCGACCGGGGCATCAACTGCAATGTGTGCCACGGGCCCGTTCAGAAGATGCACATCATGGCAAAGGGCAACCCGTTCTCAATGGCGTGGTGTTTGGACTGCCACAGAGAACCGGAAAAGTATTTGTATCCCACCGGCCCGAACGAATCACCCCGAGATCAGGTGTACAACCTGTACTGGAAGATTCAGGCTGGCGAGCGGCTTACAGCGAGGGAGAGGGCGCTGGCAGATGGCCGCAACTACACCCCAACACCAGAAGAAATGGCTGAAGGTCAGCGACTGGTTAAGGAGCGGGGCATCAACGTTCAGCAGCTTTCGGACTGCTGGATCTGTCACAGGTAGAGAGTTGGAGAACAGTCGAGAAAATCTAGAACAGGATCAGTCGCTCGATCTCGAGTCGATCCGTCAGAAGCTGGAGAACGCCTCTGGGCGCCAGTACTGGAGGGGGTTGGAAGAGGTTGCCGATACCGAAGAGTTCCGAAAGTTTGTAGAAGACGAGTTTCCAAACCGTTCGACTCTTTCTCAGGTCGATCGCCGTGACTTTTTGAAGTACATGGGCGCAGGACTGGTACTTGCGGGCTTGACCTCGACAGGCTGCCGCAGCATGTTCCTGCCTCAGCAGAAGCTGGTGCCCTACGTAACGAACCCTGAAGGTCGGGTCGATGGCATCCCCACCTACTATAGCTCTGCGCTGAATACCAACGGCTACGGGCTCGGCGTGGTCGTCAAGACTGTCGAAGGGCGCCCCATGAAGATTGAGGGCAACGAGTTGCACCCGGCGAGCCTCGGCGCTGCCGATGCGATCTCTCAATCTGCGCTCCTAACGTTTTACGACCCTGACCGGTCGGACGCGGTGCTGAACCGAGGAGAAATCAGTACCTGGCAGATCGCCGTTCGTGAACTGCTGGCACGGCTGGATGAGCAGGCAAACGCCGCGCCAGGAACTATTGCCGTCCTTTCCAGTTCTGTCGTTTCGCCTACTACTAATCGGCTCCTGAGCGACTTCCTGAACGCCTTCCCGAGTGCGCGCCACTTCCAGTGGCAGCCTGCGAACGAAGACACGGCTTACGAGGGCGCGATGCAAGCGTTCGGCGAACCGGTTAACACGATTTACCGATTCGATAACGCGGATGTGGTTCTCGCCATCGACTCCGACTTCATGCTGAATAATCCAGGCTGCCTTCGGTACGCAAAGGACTTCATGGCGAGAAGACGGGTGGTTGGCAAAGATGTTCAGTCGAACCGGCTTTATTCGGTGGACTGCACGCCGACTTTGACTGGCGCGATGGCAGACAACCATGCGCCACTTCGGCCGGACTACATCGAAGCTTGGGTGCGCAATCTCGCTATCCGCCTCGGAGTGCCGGGCGTGAGCGGGCAACAGGTTCGCTCTCTAGCTTGGGACGACGCTCTAGTGCAAGATCTCGAATCCCACCGAGGTCGTTGCATCGTTACCGCGGGTGCGGGGCAATCTGCCGAGGTGCACGCGATGGTCCACGCGATCAACGCTGCGTTGGGCAATATCGGGCAGACCGTGTTCTACACCGATCCGGTTTCCTTCCAGCCGACCAACCAAGTTCAGTCTTTGCTTGAGCTCGTAAACGGCATGCGCTCTGGCCGTGTGCGCACGCTGCTGATCCTGGATTCCAACCCCGTGTTTGATGCCCCGTCGGACTTTCTCTTCGAGGAGTCTCTGGAGAACGTGCCGTTTAAGGCGCACCTTGGGCTATACCGAGACGAAACCGCGCGCAAGTGCGACTTCCACATGCCGATGGCGCACGACCTCGAATCCTGGGGCGATGTGCGCGCGTTCGATGGAACGGTCAGCATCCAGCAACCGATGATCTTGCCTCTGTACGGAGGCCGAACGATTGCCGAGTTGCTTGCCGATTTGGTTCGCCGACCGTTGCCTCCGATGGAGCTCGTCCAGCAGACTTGGTTCTCCGACGTCAGCGAGGCGAACGAGCAACAGTGGCGAGAATGGCTTCGGTACGGGATCGTGCCAGACTCTGCGTTCCCTGCTAAGTCGGTCACGATACAGGCGCTTCGCATCAATCCGCGCCAGGAGCAAGGCGGGATGCAGTTGGTTCTACGGCCCGACCCCACGATTTGGGATGGCAGCTATGCGAACAACGGATGGCTTCAAGAGCTTCCCAAGCCGATTACTAAAGTCACATGGGACAACACAGCGCAAATGGGTGTTTCCACGGCGCAGAAACTGGGCGTGAGTAGCGGCGAATGGGTGGAAGTTCAGCGGGGTGACGTCTCAATGCGGCTGCCGGCGTACATCGTGCCAGGGCTGCCTGAAGACACTCTGGTTGTTAATTTTGGGTACGGTCGAACCTCTGCCGGAATCGTGGGGAACGGAGTTGGGTTCGACGTTTATCCGCTTCGCACGGCGACCGCTCTCTGGCAAACTGGGGGTGTTGAAGTCCGGAAGGCTGGCGGCAGATACAACATTGCCAGCACCCAAACCCATGCAAGCATGGAGGGTAGGGACCTCGTGCGCTACGGCACCATCGAGGACTACGAGCTTGAGCAGTCGCTCGACCCGCATTACCTGCACCTCAAGCGAGAAGGTCTTTACGAGGAATACAAGAAGCAGGGCACCGATCTTTCGCACCGCCCGATCTCCATGTTCCCGCAGAACGTGTGGGACAAACCGTACGAGGGGTATCAGTGGGGCATGACCATCGACCTCAACCACTGTATCGGCTGCGGAGCCTGTGTCGCGGCGTGTAACAGCGAAAACAACATCCCGGTGGTTGGGAAAGCCCAGGTGGGCAACGGTCGCTGGATGCAATGGATTCGAATCGACCGCTACTATGCTACGGACAACGAGCATGGGGCAACGATCGACAACCCAGACACCCTATTCATGCCGCTCAACTGCATGATGTGCGAACTGGCGCCGTGCGAGCCGGTTTGCCCGGTAGCAGCAACTGTTCACAGTCACGAGGGCCTCAACCAGATGGTTTACAACCGCTGCATCGGAACTCGGTACTGCAGCAACAACTGCCCGTACAAGGTTCGCCGGTTCAACTTCCTGGATTACAGCGGAGGGAACATGAACTTCCAGCAGTCTGATGGAAAGCAGCTGCTGCGAATGATCAACAACCCCGAAGTTACCGTTCGTGGCAGGGGTGTTATGGAGAAATGCACCTACTGTGTGCAGCGAATCAATGCGGCGCGTATTGCTGCGAAGGTCGAGAATCGCACCATCCGCGATGGCGAGGTCAAGATGGCTTGCGAGCAGACATGCCCGACCCAGGCGATCGTGTTCGGAGACGTTGCCGACCCGACAAGCCGCGTAAGCCAGCTGAAGCGAGAGAAGCGCAACTACATGTTACTGAACGAATTGAATACTCGCCCGAGGACCACATACCTTGGCCGAGTCACAAATCCAAACCCGGAGGTTAGCGCCTAATGGCAACGATACACCAGCCGCCGCATGGCCCGCACGACGACCCAGAGTCGATCATGACGGGTCAGCACACGGATGCCAGCATTACCGAGCAGATCAGCTCTATTTCGCTGGACAACCGAAAGCACAGAAAGGCTTGGTATGTGATCATTGGAATCGGGTTCTTGGTGATGAACCTGTTGTTCGTCTCGATTGCCTGGCTCTTGTACAAGGGCGTCGGAATCTGGGGGAATAACCAGCCGGTCGCTTGGGCGTTCGACATCATCAACTTCGTCTGGTGGATTGGTATCGGCCACGCAGGAACGCTGATTTCCGCGATTTTGCTACTGCTCTATCAGAGTTGGCGAAACTCCATTAACCGGTTTGCCGAAGCCATGACCCTATTCGCGGTCATGTGCGCCGGCTTGTATCCGCTTTTGCACACAGGGCGACCCTGGGTCGCGTACTGGATGTTCCCGTACCCGAACTGGCTCGCCATGTGGCCGCAATTCAGGAGCCCGCTGATTTGGGACGTTTTCGCGGTTTCAACCTACTTCACGGTCTCGGCGTTGTTCTGGTACGTCGGTCTGGTCCCTGACCTGGCTACGCTGCGCGACCGCGTGAAGCAGACCTGGTCGAAGGTCAGTTTGGGCGTTCTGAGTATGGGGTGGCGCGGCTCGACCAAGCACTGGGCGAGGTACGAGCAGTCTTACTTACTTCTGGCAGCGCTTTCGACGCCGCTGGTTCTTTCGGTCCACTCGATCGTGTCTCTCGACTTTGCGGTTTCGATCGTTGTTGGCTGGAACGTTACGCTTTTCCCGCCGTACTTCGTCGCTGGTGCGGTTTTTGCTGGATTCGCGATGGTGCTTACGCTGGCGATCCCTGTCCGCAAGATGTATCACCTCGAGGACTTCATCACCATGAAGCACCTCGACTGGATGGCGAAGATCATGCTGGCAACGGGGTTGATCGTTTTCTACGGCTATCTTGCCGAAGTCTTTTATGCCTGGTACAGCGGCAACATCTACGAGCTTTACATGATTTACAACCGTACCCAGGGGCCGTATGCGTGGAGTTTCTACTCCCTGTGGATTCTCAACGGCATCATCCCGCAGATTTTGTGGTGGCCCAAGGCAAGGCGCAATACCGCGATATTGATGGGAGTTTCCATCGGTATTTCGATCGGTATGTGGCTCGAGCGTTTCGTGATTATCCCGGTCCAGCTCAGCCGCGATTACCTCCCTTCCAGCTGGGGCATGTACTACCCCACGTTCTGGGACTTCGCGATGTTTATCGGAACGATGGGCATGTTCGTGTTCTTCATGTTCCTCTTCATCCGCTTCGTGCCTATGATCAACATCTTCGAAATGAAAGAGCTGTGGCATAAGTTGGGTGGCCACGACCAAAAGTCAGACACCCATGCGCCAGCCGTTGAAGCCCAACCCACAGGAGGCAAAGAGTAATGTCAGAAGCTGCAACAGCCAGAAACTATGGAATGCTTGCCGAGTTCGAGACTTCGGACGACCTGATGTGGGCGGCTCGAAGAGCCGTGGACGAGGGTTACCGGCATCTCGATGCCTATAGCCCCTATCCGGTGCATGGACTGAACGAAATCATCGGGTTCCAAGACACCCGCATTGGCTGGATCGTGTTCTTGGGAGGCCTTGTTGGTGCTGTCAGCGGATTCATGCTCCAGGTATGGGTCAGCCTCTACGCCTACCCCATGAATGTGGGTGGCAGGCCGATGTTTAGCTGGCCTTCGTTCATTCCCGTCACCTTCGAGTGCACTATTCTGTTTGCCGCGATGGGAGCCGTGGTCGGAATGTTTTTGCTGAACGGTTTGCCAGCGCCGTATCACCCCGTGTTTTCGGCAAAGAATTTCGACCGCGCCATGGATGACCGGTTCTTCCTGGCAATTGAGGCATCAGACCCGCACTACGATACGGACAAAACGAAGGAGTTCCTTGAATCCCTCAGCCCGCAATCGATTAGTGAAGTGGAGGAAAAACTGTGAAGAAGCTTCTCGTAGCGTTGGCTGGCGTATCGGCCTTGTTGCTGGCTGCTGGTTGCCATACGGATATGTGGACCCAGTACAAGCAGTCTCCATTGGAGCCGAGTGACTTCTTTGAGAATCGCTCGTCTTCGCGGATGCCGGTTCCAGGAACCGTAGCCACCACGAATTTGAAGACCAACGATCCGTTCTTCACCGGATACAGCGATGGTCAGCTTCTGGACTACATCCCCGCCCCGATCGACGAGGACGCGATTAGAAGGGGCAAGATCTTGTTCAACGCGTTTTGCAGTAACTGCCACGGTCAAATAGGAAACGGTCAGGGAATGATTGCCCAGCGTGGATTTACGCTGGCAAGACCCGTGCCCAGCTTCCACACTGACCGCATGAGGGAGATGCCGGTGGGCCACTTCTTCGATGTGCAAACCAACGGGTTTGGCGCTATGTATCCGCTTCGAACGAAGATCACGCCCGAAGACCGGTGGAATGTGGCAGCGTACATTCGGGTGCTTCAGCTGAGTCAGCATGCGACCGTTTCAGACGCCACACCGGCGCAGCGAGACGAGCTGAACAACCCTAAGCCTTTTGCTGGCGAAAAGAAATCTAAAGACCATGGAGATGACCATTGAACGGTGACGCCATTCGCGCCAAATTCGCAAGTACCGGCGCGGTCGGTCTGATGCTGGGGGTCCTCGGGATCCTCGGTTGTGCGATCTTTGCTTTCGTCAATACCGAGCTATTCTTCCGCGCCTATCTTTATGGCTGGGGAGTCGCCGCCAGCCTTACCATTGGCTGCTTCGCTCTTCTTTTGCTGATCCACACGGTTCGGGCTTCCTGGGGGCGGCCTATGATCCGAATGTTGGAAGCAGGAGGCGGTCCGAAGGCGCTCATGATCATCTTCCTGGCGTTCATCCCTGTTCTGGTCTCCATTTGGACTGGTGTGGGCTCGCCGTACCCGTGGACGAACGCTGGGCTAGCTTCGGTTGACCCAGTTGTCCAACACAAGTCGGCATGGCTCAACCCCATGTTTTTCACCATTCGCATCGTCGTCTGTTTCGCTGCGATGATCTTCTATGCTTACATCCTCAAGAAATGGTCAGTAGAAGAAGATGAAACGGGGAATACAACCCTTCAGAGCCGAAGAACCAACTGGGCCGCCCCGGGCTTAGTGGTGATGGTGATCAGTACGACACTTCTGTTTACAGATGTGTTTATGAGCCTCGACGCGCACTGGTTCTCCACCATTTATGCTCCTTGGCTGCTCATTAGTTCTGGCCTGATGGCTTTCTCCCTTGGGCTGATGTTCTTTACAAGCCTCTGCGACCGCGAACCTTATGTGAACTTGGTTTCCCCCAAGCTTCTAAAGGATTTGGGCAACCTGCTGCTCGCTCTCACCCTGGTTTGGGCGTACTTCACGCTGAGCCAATTCCTTATTATCTGGAGCGGGAACCTTCCTGAGTTCATTACCTACTACTGGGTGCGCAGCCAGGACGGCTGGCAGGCACTAGCGGCCTTCGTGATGCTCTTTGGCTTTTTTGTGCCTTTCTTCGCACTCGTATCCCCTAGGTCGAAAAGGGTGCCGAGACTGCTGGGAATGTGGGCAACGCTCGTCTTCGTTATCCGGTTTTTCGATCTATATCTGGCGATTTCCCCCGCGACATTGCCCGAGGCGCTCGGAGGCAATCTGCTCTTCATGGGCATCCAAGTAGTTGCTGTCCTCGCAGTAGGTGGAATCTGGCTTTGGGCGTTTGGCTCTGGTACCGCCAGTGCAAAAGTGCTCGTGCCGGCCTACTACAAGAAAGTTGAGGCCCATCACCCCGTACCTCTCCCGACCGGGGAGAAAGGAGCTGTAGACCATGGCTGATAACCACACCAACCCACACGATTCGCACGGCGAAACCAACGGCGAAGCGCGCTACGAAGTTAGCGACATCAAAACGAAGCCACTGGGTGCGGCAGCACTCGGCTTCGCCATTTTCACGGTGGTCATGTTCGTCACTGCGGTGCCGATTTATTTGGTCATCACCAACAACACCTGGAACCTATTCGGCTACTACATCCAGAGTCCGGATACGGTCACGGTCGGGCCGGGCAGCCAGCCAGCGAATGCCGAAAGCATGCGCACCCCGCCTCCGCCAAACCCGATCTTGCAGAGCAACCTTACGGCAATTGCCGACATGAACGTAATGCGACAAGACTCACGCTACGTTCTGGATACGGCAGCTTGGGTGAACGAAGAGGAGGGCATCATTCGGATCCCGTTGGAACGAGCGATTGAGATTTCCGTTCAGTCGGGATTGCCGTTTACGGCTTCCGGACCGGGCGAAGTTGCTCCTCAGCCTGCAGCGCAACCGTCACCCATGGCTGCGCCCCCAGTTGGCGACCCTGAAGAAGACGAGGTGACCCCAGAAGAGTGATGTTGCGCTGGCTTTTCTGCACCCTGGTTGTTCTCGTGGCAGCGGTATCGCTGGCACAAGAAGGTTGGCTGACCCCCGAGCAGGTGAGCGATCGAATCGCTCTAGAGCAACGTTTGGGAGACCAAATCGAGCTGAACGTCCCGTTCCAAGACGAGTTTGGCCGCTCGGTCAGCTTGGGTCAGATTTTTGGCCAGCCAGGAAAGGCGAAGCTCATCGTTCCGATTTTCCACGATTGCCCCAGCGCATGCCCGGCAATCACGGCCGGGGTGCTGAAGGCACTCAACGACTTCACTGAGGCACCTGTTGGCTCCAACTTTGAGGTTGTTGTGCTCAACATCAACCCCAACGAGGGGCCGGAGCACAGCAGAGCGGCGAAAGAAGAGTGGATGCAGCAGTACAAAGTGCAGGGAACAGAGCCCCACTGGCACATGCTCACCGGCAACTACGAGGACATGAGTCGAGTGTTGGAATCCATGGGCTACCGCTACTATTTCAACGAGCGCACCGGCCAGATCTCGCACCCGAGTGGTGTGATCCTGGCAACTCCCGATGGTCGCGTCTCCCGCTACTTCTACGGAGCCGAACTGCCGGCAAAGCTTCTTAAGGGCGCTCTTGCCTGGGCCGCGGATGGCAACATCGGCGTCCGAGCAGAGCCAGTTTTCTTCGGCTGTTTTGTGCCTGATCCCGCCACAGGCCAATACCGCGCCAATATCGTTCGAATCGTCCAGATTCTAGGTTTCGCCACGCTGTTCGCAGCGATCGGCTTCGGAGTGTTTTACGAAGTGCGCCGAAAGAGATCGAGACTCGACGAATCGAAGGCTGGTCAAGACTCGGGTTCAGATGATCCCGATGGTCCAAGTGAATCATGAATCCAAACGAGAATTTCGAAGCCAATCCGACGATAACCCAAGGCATTCCAATCGTGCCTGAGCAAGCATCCGAATTCGCGGTGCTCTACGACTGGCACTTTCTGGCTATCTCTGCGCTGACAGTCTTCTTTACCGTTCTCGTTCTGGCGCTGATCATCTTCTTCACCCTGAGGTACCGAGAAGGCAACAAGGTTGACCGGACCAATCCGCACCACGAGCACCTGCAACTTGAGTTGGCGTGGACGTTCATCCCACTCGTTCTGGCAATCGGCATCTTCTTCTGGGGAGTCTGGTTATACGCGAATCAACGCGTTCCACCGGCTAACGCCCAGGAGATCTACATCATTGGCAAGCAGTGGATGTGGCACGCCCAGCATATGAACGGAGTGCGGGAAAACAACACTCTCCACGTTCCAGTTGGGCGACCGGTGCAGCTCACGATGATCTCGCAAGACGTCATTCACGCTTTCTACATTCCCGAATTTCGAACCCAGTTCATGGTTGTGCCGGGGCGCTACACCACGATGTACTTCACGGCAACCAAACCAGGTGAGTACAAGCTGCTCTGCAACATGCACTGTGGCGCGGAACACTCGATGATGGTCGGAAAGGTGGTCGCCTTGAACGCTCCCGAGTTTGATGCTTGGCTAGCGCAAGGTGGAAATATGCCCACCTCCCGCAACCTCACTCTGGCGCAGCAGGGCGAGCAGCTTTTCAACCAAATCGGCTGCGCTAACTGCCACGGTGCCACCAATTCGATGAGAGCCCCAACTCTTGTGGGTCTTGCTGGCTCGACCGTAGAGCTGGCGGATGGCACAACAGTGGTGGCGGATGACGCCTACCTCCGCGAGTCGATCCTCAACCCCTGGAACAAGCTGACCCGAGGGTACGACCGAACGATGCCGGAATACGCCGGCACACTAACCGAAGAACAGGTCTTCCAGCTTGTCTCGTACATCAAGTCTCTTCGCACAGAGGTGCCTGCTGGCACAGCTGGGCAAGACCAGCCTGCGGGCGCGGCGCCCGCATTGCCGGTGCAAGCACCCGGTACCGCATTGCCGACAGCGAATAACTAACCAATGAGCGCAACAACAACTAACCCGCAACCTGGAAAGCCGCCGGAGAACTATCTCACAGCTGGCCACTCCGTTGCGTCGTGGCTCCTGACCAAGGACCACAAGCGCATCGCCGTCCTCTATCTGATCTCGATCAGCTTCTTCTTCTTCGTTGGCTCCCTTGCTGCCATGTTCGTGCGGCTGCAGCTCACTGTTCCGCGCAACGGGCTTCTAGAGGCCGATGCCTACAACCGGATGTTCTCCGCTCACGGAATCATCATGGTTTTCTTCTTCCTGCTGGTCGCAATCCCGGCAGTGTTCGGAAACTTCCTTTTGCCACTTCAGATCGGGGCGAGGGATCTGGCATTCCCGAGGCTGAACCTGCTGAGTTGGTACATGTATCTCATAGGTGGCCTGCTGGTGCTTCTGGCAATGGCGTTGGGAGGGGTCGATACAGGCTGGACGTTCTACGTTCCCCTTAGCTCTGTCTACAGTACAACGCAGGTGTCGATGACCTTGATCGGTGTATTCATCGCCGGGTTCTCCAGCATCTTTACCGCGGTCAACTTTATCGCCACGATCCATAAAATGCGCGCGCCAGGAATGACCTGGATGCGATTGCCGCTTTTTGTATGGGCGATGTATGCCACCAGCTTCATCATCATTTTGGGAACGCCCGTAGTCGCCATCACCTTATTTTTGGTAGTACTAGAGCGTAGCTTCGGGTTCGCCATATTCGATGCGAACCGCGGAGGTGACCCGGTACTGTTCCAGCACCTGTTCTGGTTCTATTCCCACCCTGCGGTTTACATCATGATCCTCCCGGCTATGGGGGTCATCAGCGAATTGATTTCCAGCCAGTCTCAAAAGAGGATCTTCGGCTATTCGTTCGTCGCATTCTCGACTGTGGCAATCGCCACGCTCGGGTTCTTGGTATGGGGGCACCACATGTTTGTTTCCAGCCAGTCGATGTACCAGGGAATCGTCTTCTCGCTCATCAGCTTCCTGATCGCGGTGCCTTCGGCGGTGAAGGTATTTAACTGGACCGCCACGATTTACAAGGGAAGAGTGCGAATCGAGACGCCCATGATTTATGCGCTCGGGTTCCTCGGTCTGTTTGTTATTGGAGGATTGACGGGGTTGTTCCTCGCCTCTATGGGAAGCGACCTCCACCTGACGGCGACTTATTTCGTGGTCGCGCACTTCCACTACGTCATGGTCGGCGGAACCATCCTTGCGTTCCTAGGGGCGGTGCACTTCTGGTGGCCGAAGATGTTCGGCAGGATGTACAACGATACTCTGGGCAAGATCTCTGCCCTTCTGGTGTTCATTGGGTTCAACCTGACGTTCTTCCCGCAGTTCATTTTGGGCTATTTGGGAATGCCGCGAAGGTACGCCTACTATGACTTCGCACCAGAGTGGCAGTTCTGGAACGTTATGAGTACCGCAGGCTCGAGCGTGCTGGGCATCGCGTTCCTGATGCCGGCATTCTATTTGACATATTCGCTGTTCAAGGGTCGTATCGCAGGTCCCAACCCGTGGGGTGCGAAGGGGCTGGAGTGGACGGTTGCGTCTCCGCCAGACAAGCACAACTTCCACCATATTCCGATTGTTACGGAAGAGGCGTACGACTACCCCGAAGAGCGGACTAAACTGGAACCGCACAAAACTCCCGAGAAGGAGTTGGTGCCGACCGGAAGGAGTGAGGATAAGTAAGCATGTCTTTGGCAACTGAACTCGAAGGCCCGATCGCCAGCCAGGAAGGCGACGTTGTATACGAACAATTCGAAGACATCGCACAGCAGCAGGAGACCTATCTCGTTGGGATGTGGGCGTTCCTGGTGACCGAGGTGATGTTCTTTGGAGCGCTGTTCCTGATCTACTCGGTTTACCGGTGGGCTTATAACTGGGAGTTCGCACTCCTGAGCGAGAAACTAAACTGGGTCGCCGGCGGAATCAACACCGTCGTTCTGCTGGTTTCCTCTTTGTTCATGGCGCTGGCAGTGCACTACGCCATGTTGCGCAAGACCAAGTTGCAGCTGATGATGCTGGGCGCAGTTCTCGCCTGCGCATTTGCATTCCTGGTTATAAAGTACATCGAATATAGCGAAAAATTCGCAGACGGGGTGTTCCCGGGCTCGGTGAGCATCCTGTGGTTCCACACGCCGCAGTTCTCGTTCGATTATCCGGGAATCAACGCGAACGTTGCCTACACTTGGTACAGCCTGTACTTCTCGATGACGGGGCTTCACGCGCTTCACGTCATCATCGGTATCGGCGTTATCAGTGCCCTCGCATTCTTGGTCTGGAAGAAATCGTCTGTCATAACGGACTATATCCCGACAGAGCTCGTTGGTCTTTATTGGCACTTTGTCGACCTCGTCTGGATCTTCCTGTTCCCGCTTTTCTATCTCATCCCGCACATCCACGTGAACCGATAACATGGCACACCATTTGACACACGAACACGACGGCAAGACACTCGGCGAGCATCACGCGCAGCCGTTCAAGATGTATGTGCTCATCTTCTTTGCGCTCATGGGGTTGATGATTCTAACAGTTGCCGTCGCAAAGGTGCCTTGGCTACACATCGGACCACCTGATGTACAGATCTGGAACAACATTGTTGCTGTCGGTATTGCGGTGACAAAGACTTTCTTGGTCGTCGGCTACTTCATGCACGTTAAGTGGGGAACGCCACTGGTCAAGACTTACGCGATTCTCGGATTTGCTTGGGTTACGCTGCTTTGGCTCATCTTTGGTGACTACCTGACCCGAGGATGGGAGAACGTGGAAGGATGGGAGAGAATCCCTGCGACCTCTCTGCCAAGAGTTCCTTACGAGGGCGGCGACCCCGCCAATCCGATAGGACCTGGATTTGGTTCTTACGGTTCACCGGCCCAGGAAGAGTTTATGCGCCGGAACCTGCCAAACGTTCAGCATCCGCTGCTGCTTCCGGAAGGCTCTGACGCAGAAAAGCCGGTCCCCAAGATGCCGATCAAGACGTCCCCAGTACCGCTTCGGCCAGAAGATCCGGTTCCACAGCAATTGCCGCCGATTCAGTTGAATTAAATTCTGATACTTGGTATCCTGCCGGGCAGAGACGGGCGTCTCTGCCCGGTTTTTTTATGAGCAAGTTTAACAACGCCCCAATGAGTTGGTTCGAGCTTCTGGTGCCGAGCGCCGAAGCCGCCAACGATTTCTACCGTAACCTTTTCGGTTGGAATTTTGAGCAGATGGAAGGCCAGGAAGGCTGTTCCTTGGTTAGCGACCAGAGCGGCACCAATCCATTTGCAAGCCTGATTCAAGCGGAATCAGATGGTAATTGCCTGCCGAGTTGGTATGTGTATTGCTCTGTCGATGACATCGACGCGACCTGCGAGAAGATCAAGTCTGCGGGTGGCGCGATTCACGAAGAGCCGTTCGCAATCGAAGGAGTAGGCCGTATCGCCCTTGCAGCAGATCCGGACGGCGCCAAGTTCTTCGTACACGCTGGCGATGGTGTAACTTCCTCCACCGGAAACGAAGCACCGTTCATGTGGTTTGAAGTCATCACAAACGATGTAGACAGCACCAAGGAGTTCTACAGCAAGGTGTTCGGCTGGCACATTTTCAGCATGGACATGGGAGATACGGGCGAATATGACATGTTCCAGCACAACAACGAGACTTTCGCAGGGATTTCATCCCGAAGCATGATGGGCGAGCACGCGCCGCCAAGCCAATGGATCGTCTACGCAGCTAGTAACGACGTGGACAAAGACGCTGAAAAGGTGAAGCACCTCGGAGGGCAGGTTTTTGTCGATCCGTTCGATGTGCCAACCGTAGGCAGAATGTCGCTCGTTAAGGATGCTGGCGGCGCCATCTTCTGGCTCTTCAAACCCGAGTCGGTGGTCTAAAGGTTAACTCGAAACTCGTATCACCACTTTGCCGAAGTGATTCTGTGAGGCAAGGTGGTGGTACGCCTCCCTAGCTTCATCGAAGCCGAAAACGCGGTCCACAACTGGCTTCGTGTTGTGATCTGCAAACGCCTGGATCACTTCGTTTAGCATTGCCGCCGAACCAACGTAGATTCCGTAAAGCGACTGATTCTTCATCGCCAGCCTGAAGGGCCTGGTCTCATCCGAGGAACGGTCGAGCCTGCCTATAAGAGCAATTGAACCCCCAGCTCGGGTCGCTTTCATCGAGCGCTCAAGCGTCGTTGCGCCCACTGTTTCGAGTGTGACATCAACCCCTTCGCCAGTCAACCCAACCACCTCTTTGTCCCACTCGGCAACTTGCGAGTAGTCGATGGCGGCAACGGCGCCCATCTCTTTGGCGCGGTCTTGTTTCCACTGGTGGGCAGAGAGCACAATAGGCTTTGCTCCAAGAATCTTCGCGATCTGAAGGCCGAAAACGGCTACGCCGCCTGTGCCCATCAGCAGACAACTCTCGCCAGATCCCAGATGAGCTCTGTGAAGCAAAGCATGCCAGGCGGTAACCCCAGCGCAGGGAAAACAAGCTGCTTCTTCGTAGGAAAAACGGTCCGGGATACGAACCAGACATTGTGTCGCAAAGCTCCGGTACTCGCTCAGCATACCTTGTATGGCACCTCCGAACGCCGTCATGCCGTACACCGCCTGATAAGGACCGGACTCCCAGCCTTCGAAGAACCCAGCCACCACACGGTCGCCTGCCTTCCACTCGGTCACATCATCGCCAACAGAGACGATATCCCCGGCGCAATCCGAAAGGGGCACCAGGTTTTTCGGAAGCCCGGGCCCATATTCGTTGTTCGCCACCATCAGGTCGCGGTAGTTCAACGTACACGCATGAATTCGAACAATAACCCGGCCGGGCGATTCTTGTGGGTCGTCGGCACCCACCAACTGAAGGCTATCCAGACCCTCAGAAGGCTGAAGTTCGTATCTTCTCACCTTCCGCCCTCCTAGTCCATCATGGGAACGTTCACGCCAGCCGACTTGGCGAAGTCTCGCGCCTCGCTGTAGCCTGCGTCCACATGGCGCACCACGCCCATTCCGGGATCAGAGGTCAGCACACGTTCGAGTCTGTGGGTGGAGTTTTCTGTGCCGTCGGCGACTACTACCATCCCAGCATGCTGCGAGTAGCCAATACCGACACCGCCACCATTGTGGATGCTCACCCAGGAGGCACCCGCTGCAACGTTTACCATGGCGTTCAACAGCGGCCAATCCGCCACAGCATCGCTGGTGTCCAGCATGTCCTCGGTCTCTCGGTTCGGCGAAGCGACCGAGCCACAATCCAGGTGGTCTCTGCCGATGACGATCGGGGCTTTGAGTTCTCCACTCTTCACCATTTCGTTCATTGCCAGGCCCATTTCGGCGCGCTCTCCGTAGCCTAGCCAGCAAATGCGGCAAGGCAAGCCCTGGAAGTGGATCTTTTTGGATGCCAGGTCGATCCACCGCATCAAGCTCTCGTTCTCCGGGAACAGCTTTCGTGCCAAATCGTCGGTGGCGTGAATATCTGCCGGGTCGCCACTGAGCGCTGCCCAACGGAACGGCCCTTTGCCCTCGCAGAAGAGAGGCCGGATGTACTCCGGAACGAACCCGGGGATGTCGAAGGCGTCTTCCACACCTGCTTGTTGGGCATAGGCGCGGATATTGTTGCCGTAGTCGAACGTAACGGCACCCATTTTCTTCAAGTCGAGCATTGCCTGTACGTGCACTCCCATGGATTCGACTGAGCGGCGGATGTAATCATCCGGGTCTGCCTTTCGAAGTTCGGCAGCTTCTGCAACGCTCAGCCCTGCGGGAATGTAGCCATTCAGAGGGTCGTGGGCGCTCGTCTGGTCGGTCAAAACATCGGGCACGATGCCTCGACGGACCATCTCGGGAAGAATCTCAGCACAATTGCCCACCAGCCCCACCGAAAGAGGTTGAGACTTGGTCTTGGCTAGCTCCAGCTTTGCGAGCGCCTCATCCAGCGACCAGGCGATTTCGTCGATGTATCCGGTCTTGATTCTCTTCTCGATTCGAGACGCATCGACGTCGATTCCTAGGAACTGCGAGCCGTTCATGGTGGCTGCCAGGGGCTGGGCACCACCCATCCCGCCCATTCCGCCGCTCACCACCAGCTTGTTCTCCAGGCTGCCGCCGAACTCCTTGCGCGCTGCGGCAGCGAAGGTCTCGTAGGTACCCTGGACGATGCCCTGGCTACCGATGTAGATCCAGCTTCCTGCGGTCATCTGACCGTACATCATCAACCCTAGCTTCTCTAGCCGGTGAAACTCTTCCCAGTTCGACCATCTCCCAACGAGATTGGAATTTGCAATCAGCACCCGTGGTGCGAGGTCGTGGGTTTTGAAGACCGCGACTGGCTTTCCGCTCTGAACCAGCAGTGTCTCGTCGTTCTCAAGCTCGGTCAGAGATCGGACGATAGCTTCGAAGCACTGCCAGTTACGCGCCGCCTTTCCTGTGCCTCCGTAAACGATAAGGTCGTCAGGATGCTCGGCAACGTCGGGGTCGAGGTTGTTGCTAAGCATTCGGAGGGCGGCTTCCTGGTGCCATCCCTTGCAAGTTAACTCCGTGCCAGTCTTAGCTCTAATCGCAGATTTCGTACTCACCTATAGGTAAGAGTACTGCTTTGGAGCGGGCGTCATTCGCCGGTCTTAGGGCTCGCCGCGTAACCTTTGGTTTCGCTCTCTCGGCGCCGCAGCTCGGCCCATGGGCTGCCCGAGAATCAGATTTAGGAACTGACCGTCATCAAACTCTCTTTCGCGGTTCAGTGCGCCACCTAGGAGCCTCGGGTTTTGGCGAACGACAACCAAATCCAGATCGGGAACAACGAACATTCGTTGGTCTCCGAGACCAGCAGCAACAGCCGCCCATACGGGCTTGCGGCCAGGAACCTGAACCTGGTGTAGCCAGAATGTTAGACCGTAATGTCGATTGGTTGAGGATCGGCGGAAGATGCGGCGAAGAGTCTCACGGTCGAGGACCTGCTCGTCTCCGATCTTTCCTTCGTCCAGCACCAATTGGCCAACTTTCGCCCAGTTTTCTGCCGTAAGGTGTGCGCCAGAGGGGATGTGGGGCATACCGTCTCGGTCTCTTCGCCAGAAACCGTGCTTAATGCCGGCAGGCTCGAATACCACTTTGTTGAGGAATTCGAGAGGGTCTTTGTACTCGGGATGCAGCTTTCGCCGCATGAGCTCGCCGAAAACTTGGAAGTGCGAAGGACCATACTGGAAGACCTGGTCTGGGTCGCCAATAGTGGGAAAGGTAATGGCGTCTTTGTAGCTGGGGACACCTTGACGAAGAGGTCCGCCCGACCCGTGGTTAGCCGCTAGTCCACCTGATAGGTTTAGCAAATGTTGGACGGTGATCTGCGATTTCCGTCGGTCGCTCTTCCACTCGGTGATGGTATCGCTTACCTTTTCATCCAGCTTCAGAATTCCTCTCTGCACCGCTGCGGCAGCGATGATCGCCGAGAAACTTTTCGTGCCTGAAGCCAGCTCGAGCGCTCTCTCTGGGGACCCGCCGTTTGGAAAGTCCTTGTGAACAACCTTGCCGCCTCGCTGTACCCAGAAGCTGGTGCCGCCCGCTTCGCGGTTGTACTTGGCGGCGGCCTCCAGAGACGCCTTTGATATGGCAGGATGCTTTGTGGTTTCCTCCGCCGGCGGGTTGCTGAAAGCAAGTCCAACAAGAAGTAGCGTTATCAGGCTCATCGACATGTAAGAACGATGAAAACAAAGCTTGGTTCAGTTGCCGTTTCCCGATGGCTGCGGACCTTGGCGAACGGGCCAAATCCACTCAATTTTGGCGGACTCCCTTAGTCGGTCGACCATTTGGGGCAGCGCATTTTCCAGGTATCGGTTCCTCAGGGCATCGATTTCCTGTTCAGTCGCCTCCGAGCCGGTGTTCATAACATAGAAAATCTGAATTCCGAACGGTGTTTGGGTGGGCTCTGTGATGGTTCCCTTCTTTGCCTCGCGAAGTGGCTTCTTGATCCCTTCGGGGAAGATGTCGATGTCGCGCCAGCCGAGATACCCGAGGTGCTGCGGGTCGTTGTTGTCCGAATCGTACTTAGCTTTGACCTCCTCGAACTTCGCCCCATCTCGCAGCATGGTGTATGCCTCTCGGGAGGTCTCGATCGCCTTTTGAAGCGCGTCGAGGGAGGCATCCGTAGGCCGAATGATGATCGTTCGAACCTCGACGTAGTCCTGCGGCTTGAACTGCGCTAGCGCAATGCGCTCTCCGAGCAGATTGATTTTTGCCCGTAGCCTAATGCGGGAAACTGGGGCTCCAACCTCATTCAAGGCTTCATCCAGGTTCTTGTCCTCTGGAAGTCTCTTTCGGTACTCCTCAAGCTGACGGTTAACTTCCTTATCGACTTCGGCATCGGTAACTCCAACGCCGACCTTGCGCGCCTCTTGCTCAATCAGCGCAGCGATAACCAACTCCTGCAACACCTCGTAGCTTCGCCACTCGATGGCATACTTCTGAACTGCGGCAATGGAAATGGGTTCTCCATTGACAATTGCAGCGGGATCGGATGCTGGAGGAACTGCGGGCTGCGCGAACCCTGCTCCGGTGAACACAAAGGCAGCGCAAGCGAGCGCCGCAAACGATTTCAACGACTTCTGCATAAATCTGTAGTTCTTAAACGCTTTAGCGAGGCACAACCTGCGCCTCGATGAGCCTTGTGAGCACCTGTTCGGGGGTGAGCCCTTCAATTTCGGACTCTGGGCGGAGCAAGATTCTGTGGCGCAACACCGGCAGCGCGATCATCTTGATGTCATCGGGAATCACGAAGTCCCGACCTCGGATCGCCGCTAGGGCTTTGCCGCAATTGAGCAAGGCGATACCGGCTCTAGGCGAGCCGCCAACCAGGATGTCATTGGACTTTCGGGTGGCTGCAACCAGGCTGTAGATGTACTGGAAAATTTTGTCTTCCACGATGACCTGGGAGCACTGCCGTTGCGCCTCGAGCACAACCGCAGCGTCAGCTGCATATTCGATCCCGCTTTCCTCTAGGTACTGAGGTCGGAAGCCGTCGTGGTGGCGCTTAAGGACTCCCATTTCAACGTCTGCGCTCGGGTAGTCAATCACTACCTTCAATAGGAATCGGTCTTGTTGTGCTTCAGGCAGTGGGTAGGTGCCTTCGAATTCGATCGGGTTCTGAGTCGCAAACACCAGGAACGGCTTGGGCAGTTCGAACCTCTCGCCGTCGATGGTTACCTGCCGTTCTTCCATCGCCTCCAGAAGCGCTGCCTGGGTTTTGGGAGGGGTTCGGTTAATTTCGTCTGCCAGCAGGATGTTCGTAAAGACCGGACCCTTTCGCAGCCGGAAATCTCCGTCTTTCGGGTTATAGATGCTGGTGCCTACAACATCGGTGGGCATGAGGTCCGGTGTGAACTGGATCCTGCCGTATTCCAAGTGCAGGGCAAGCGATAGAGACCTTACGAGCAAGGTTTTCGCGACACCCGGGACACCTTCCAGAAGCACGTGACCATTTGCCAGGATTGCAACCAGCAGTTGTTCGACTGCCGCATCTTGCCCGACGATCGCCTTGGCGACCTGGTTTCTTATCGAAATTGCGAGTTGCTCTACGCTGCTCAAGCCAGCATGCATGCTACCTAATGAGAGCGACAGAATCGGGCGAAAGTCCGGTGACGATTTGCAGAGCGCGCCCTTCGACCGTGAATCTTGCCGGAGTCCTGGTGCGAATATCGCCATCGGTTGTGATGTGGCGGTAGGGAGTGGCTTCGATGTAGAGTTCTTGGGTGAGTCCGGCGTCTACTGCTGGTAGCTCTGTGTGGGTGCCGCTCCAAAGGTCTTTGAGTATTCGAATGAACTCGGTTCTTCGAGCGCTCGTTATCGAATAATACGCCAGAAGTCCGTTGTTCAGGGCAGCATCCGGATGAGCCACCATGCCTCCTCCGTAGGTTCTGCCATTGGCTACGATAAGTAGCAAAGTGTCGAAGGTGTTCTCATGATCGTCGGCGATGAGTCGTACTTGAAACGGCTTCGCCTTGAAGAACGCCTTCAGAACTGCGAGGAGATAGGCACCTTTACCGACCTGCTTCTTGAGTTCTGGATCAAGATTTCGCACGATCGCCGTGGAAAGCCCGCAGCTTGCGATGTTCAGGAACGAATGGGTGTTGACGCTAGACAGGTCGATTGCCACGGGGTCGCCCAGCACCAACGCCTCTGCTGCCTTTACGGGGTTGGTTGGCAGATCGAGGTCTTTCGCCAATGCGTTACCAGTTCCCAGTGGTAGGACGCCTAGCGGCAATCCAACGTCCTTGAGCAGAGGGAGCACGCGGCTGATGGTCCCGTCTCCTCCGCCGACGGCGATGAGTTCCGCACCGTCGCGCTTCGCCTTTTCGGCGCGGATTTGAGGATCAGTACGGTCGAGCGGTAGCAATTCTGCAGAGCAGCCTCGCTCCAGAAGAGCTGCCTTAACTTGTTCGGCTGCTTTCCGATTTCTTGACCTGGGGGAGACGAAAATGGCAATGTGTCTTCGCATTGGATGCAACCGAATTGGCGTAATAATTGTAGAATCTATACGGCACGCTTATGCCTCAGGGTTGATAACCCAGGTTTTCGCGTGCCAAAACAGGAGACAAGAATGACAAAAATACTGATGGTAGTCGCGGCTTTCGCGATCCTCTTCGCAGTTTACGGCTGCACGCCCACCGAGGCGCCGCCCGCAACTGAAACCACCACAACCACCACAGGCGAAACCACCATGGTAGAGCCGACAACCGACGGCACGATCGTGGAAGTTCTTTCCAACGATCCGAATTACAGCACCTTGGTCGACTTGGTCGCCGAGGCTGAACTGGTCGACGCCCTTCAAGGCGAAGGCCCTTTGACCGTTTTCGCTCCGACGAACGAGGCATTTGCCCAGCTTTCCGATGAACAGCTTGCTGAGCTTCGCGAGAATCGAGAGCTTCTGCGACAGGTTCTTCTCAACCACGTTGCTGAAGGCAACCTCGACGCCGCTCAGGTAACGCAGACCACCACCATCACCACCCTCGGTGGCGAGACCATCCCCGTAACCGTGGATGGCGAGACGGTTGAAGTTGGCGCAGCCAAGGTCACTCGCACAGACATCCAGGCCAGCAATGGCGTGATCCACGTTATTGACGTGGTTTTGATTCCGACAGGAAACTAAGTTGGCTGGGCGTCAAAATGCGCCCATCCTATTCTGCACCCTCTCGCCACTGGGCGAGAGGGTGTTCTTCTTTTTGAGATGAGCGAAAGAGTTGCCGTAATCGATGTCGGCTCCAATTCTGTGTTGCTTCTGGTGGCAGAGTTTATCGATGGCTATGCACAGCCAGTTGCTGAAGACTATGAGGTGACAGGGCTGGGGGAAGGCACGAAGGCGACGGGCTACCTTCGGCCAGAGGCGATGCAGAGAACCGCTGAAGCTCTGCAAAGCGCCTGGCAGCAGGCTGCCGCGCTTGGGGCAGTCCAGATCGAAGCAAAGGGGACTATGGCGCTTCGCATCGCACAGAACGCTAATGAGTTTCTGGAGCTGGCAGAGAACCAGGGAACGCCAGTCTCCGTGCTGAGTGGCGAGGAAGAGGCGCAGAACTCGTTTCTTTCCGTCGCATGCCATCCGCTTTATCGAGACTTTCCGTTGCTGTCCGTGATTGACGTCGGCGGGCACAGTACCGAGATCCAGATTGGCGAACGGGCAGAAGACGGGACCTGGAAAACTCGCTTTCAGGTGAGCCGGCCAATAGGCACGCTCACTTTGAAGGGGGGAACGTTAAGCGAGGAGTGCCCCGGGTTCAGAGAGCGGCTGCGAGCTGTAAGTGAGATTGACGATGCGCTTGGTTTCATCGTAACCCCGGGGGTTCACAGCACGGCAGTAGCCGTTGGCGCTAGTGCGACCAACCTGGTGACGATACGAGACCGGATCGAGCCATGGGATCCGAGTAAGGTTGAAGGGGCGACTCTGGACTACGAGGAGGTATCGAAGGCCGCTGCCTGGCTTTCCGAGCTGCCACTTAGCGTCCGCGCTTCCTTGCCTGGAATGGAAACTGGCCGTGAAGGGACGGTTAACATCGGCGCATTGATCTTGGAGCGTGCGCTCCACTGTCTCAAGGTACTTGAGTGCCGCGTCTCGACCCGAGGCTGGCGGTTCGGTCTAGCCGAGCAACTGCTGAACGAGCGCTTGAACTAGCCGCCGGTGCGCCGGCATTGCCTCAAGCGTTAACCTTTTTGAAGCCTATGCATTGCGTTCGCCTTCTTCTCATTGTACTAGTGGCTGTCTTTGCCGCTGTGGCTGGGCTGTCTCACGGTCCCGGGCACGATCACAGCGGAGGCGCGCAATTCCGCAGCTTCGATCCCTATACAGCGCCGGCAATACGGCGGCCTGTTCGGCAGTTCGACCTCCAGCACGTGCGCATCGAGCTCGATATCGACTATCCGAACCGAACCCTGAACGGGAAGACGACGCTGACCTTTGTGCCGCTGAACGATATTCCCGAAGAGTGGCGGTTCGACGGTGGCTCGGACATCAACATTCTCTCCACAACGCTCAATGGCAACCGTGTGGAATCGAGAAGAGAAGGTCGAAACCTGTGGGTAGCCGCCGACAAAGAATCCTACGCTAAGGAGCAAACCGTGCAGTTTGAGTTCCGCGTAGTCGGCCCAAAAGGTGGTCCGTTCGGTCAAGGCGGCGGGTTTCACTTTATCGAACGGCAATTGGGCCGACCCGACACGGAAGGGTTTTGGACTCAAGGGCAAACCGAATTCACCCACCTCTGGACCCCCATCTACGACTTCCCAGACGACTTCGCGACTTCAGAAACCCTGGTAACTGTTCCCGCTGAGTGGACCGTTATCGCCAACGGCAAGTTGGTGGAAGTGACCCCCCAAAGCGGCGGAGCGAGAAAGATGTTCCATCACCGAATGGAGCAGCCCCACGCCACCTATCTCATCTCCATGGTCGGCGGCAGGCTGCACATCGAGAAAGACAAATATAGAGACATTCCGCTTCAGTACGCCACCGCACCATCTCGGAGGGCGTTGATCCCGAACAGTTTTGATGACACACCGAAGATGATGGCTTTCCTGGAGAGCTTCACCGGAATCCCGTATCCCTACGTGCAGTACTCGCAGAGCGCAATGGCGGACTTCAGCGGAGGGATGGAGAACATTACAGCGACCACTATCGGCGAAATTTCGCTAAGCGACAAGGTCGACGGCTACAGGCTGACTTCCGACCTGAACATGCACGAACTCGCTCACCAGTGGTTCGGCAACCTAGTGACCTGCGAAGACTGGTCGCACAATTGGCTGAACGAGGGGTTTGCCAGCTACTTCGAGGTCTTGTACCTGGGGCATGACCAAAGCAAGGCAGAGCGAGATCGGAAGCTGATGAACTTCTGGCGTTCGTATCTGCGAGAGGCAGGGGTTTACCAGCGGCCGTTGGTGTGGAACCGCGCTCCGAACTCGCTGGCTTTGTTCGATACCCACGCCTACCAGAAGGGAGCATTGGTACTGCATGCGCTTCACGAACTCATCGGCGAAGCGGCTTTCCGGCAAGGCATACGGCTATATTTGGAGAAAAACCGAAACCAACCCGTTGTAACGGACCGGCTGAAAGAAGCGATGGAGACCGCCAGCGGCAGAGACCTCGCTCCGTTTTTCACCCAGTTTGTGCAGATGGCGGGCCACCCGGTGCTGGAGTACACATGGGCATACGATGCCCCAACAGAGCGTGTACGGGTTACCGTGTCTCAGCGGCCTTCATCGCCACGCGGGCCTGCCAGCTACGATCTGAAGTTGCCAATCGGGCTCTTTTCTGCAACGGAGATGCGGCTGGTTGAAGTTGACTTGAATCAGCCCGTCCAAGTGTTTGAGATCCCTTTTGAGACCGCTCCCCGCGCTGTCGTCCTCGACCCTGACCACAACTACCCCATGCAGATCAGCGGTCCGCAGGTTTCGTTCTCTGGGTGGACCTCGATCGCGCTCTATAGCCCGTTCGCGCCGGCGAGAGAAGAGGCGATCATGCGGCTTGCAGAGCTCGGTCAGGTGCCCGAGGAAGTTTGGCTGACCGTGCTTAACGATTCAGACCGGTTCCCGGTGTTTCTGACCTGGCCTGAGCGCCGAGCGGGTGAACCCGGGTTACAGCAGTTCCTGGAAGCGCAGCTGAGGCATGAGAGTTCGCTCAGACGCACCTTCGCGCTCGTCCAACTTCAATCTCAGAGCCCGGAGCAGTTTTCGGAAGCGCTCGAGGACTACCAGGATCGGGTTGAGACGCTGACAGAACTCGGTGCCTGGCTTGACTTGCTGGAAGCCTGGCGGGTGCCTTTGACAGACCAGCAGTTCGACGCCCTGATGAAGCGCGATTCTTACGAAAACCGGTTCCGCTGGACGGCATTGCGGGGCTTAGCTCTGTCGAGAGTGCTCGCCAATATTCAGCGATTCGAAAGCGCTTTGGCCTCAAGCGATCCGAAGCTGCAAGACGCGGCGCTGGAAGCGGCGCGCAGGGCGCAAATCAGTTCTCCAGCGGTGGTGGCTGCGATCGGGTCGGCGCTGACATCCTCAGACGCTCAGTTGCGCGCCCGTGCCGTGATCGGTGCCAGGAGGTTTCTCACCGAGTTCCAGCCGCAGCTGCAGCGCATGGCTGAATCTGACCAAGATCTGCGGGTCCGAGGGTTGGCTCTTGCGAGCCTCCCTCGTTAACGACCGGACTGGGTCCGCTGAGCAGCGATCTCGTCGCTCTCAACTATTCGCTCTTCCAACTTGAGGAGCGACTGCAATGGCTCTTCGTTCAGCTTGTAAATCTTTCGGGCGTACGGGCGCAGTGCCTGGTGGATGGTGTTCAGCGTTCCGACCAGATAGAGCGTGACATTTTCTTGCTCAACCAGATTCTGCACGGGCTCGTGAAAGTCTGCGTCTCCGGCAACGAGCACCAGCTTGTCCCACCGGCGTTTAGCAAAGCTGCGGGCCATGTGATAGACGAGACCTACGTCAACGGCCTTCTGTGAAACTTGCATGAAGGGGACGTTATCCGATGGATGCATGACCGGCTGTCCGCCAAGGCTTTTGGGCCAGTAGAGCTGGTTCCGCTGGGTCCAGTAGGTCTTGACCCTTAGGCCCGGGCCATCGGGTGGTGGATAGCTAAGCGCGTTGTAGAGTCTATGCGAGCCTCGATTCTCGTCTTCCGCTGTAAAGAAATAGCCTTCATCTACCTCGTCGTTCAGTTCAGATTCGATGAAATAGCGAAGTTTTTTGTAGTCTAGTCGACCACCATACGCTTTGTAGGCATACTGGCCATCGACAAATAAACCAATGGGCATATAGATTGTCTTTTGTTAAAAGATTTCCTTAACCCCACTAGTTTATCTTGAATTCACGGACTTTGGAGTGAAAGGAAGCTAGTGAGCGAGGAAGCCTTCGATTTGGATTTTGGCGATTTGGGTCACGGCATCCTCCACTTCTTCCGGCGCGATGCTCGGATTGATCCTGAAGTAGAGAAGGATCGTCGAGATGCAGGCGGTAATCACTACACCAAAGTCGACGTCTCGGCGCACGATTCCGGCTACCCGAGCGCGCTCGAGTGCGCCTAACATGCCCGGAACCAGCGGGGAATCCTGGCCGGCAACTCGGTTGAAAATCTTAAAGTCGTCCAAGGCTTCATAAAGCAGAAGCGAGACGTACTGGGGATGTTGAGAGCAGTACCGACCAAAGCAGGTCAAGCACTCCCACAGGGCGGGTTCGGCGGTTAATCCATCCAGAACTGGTGCGGCTTCGTTCGCTCTTTCGATCTCTCGGGCAAGCACCGCCTCATACAATCCTTCCTTGTTATGGAAGAAGTGATAGACCATCCGGATGTTGACTTCTGCCTTTTTGGCGATGTCATCAATTCGCGCACCCCGGAATCCGTGCCTCGCGAACTCGACCAGTCCAACATCGAGTAGTTTTGACCGAGAGATCCCTCGGGGTCGCTTCTGTTCGACTGCGCCTTCAAGCATATACGTTTGTCAGCAGACCGTGGGTCTGTAATGGAATAAACGTATATGCGAGTCAAAAGTTCGTCAGAAAATGTCTTCCTGAAGAAATTCTGCTCTTCTGCCTGAGCCGCCGAGTTCCGCGAGAGTGACTTCAGCGGTGCGCGCTTCGCCCTTTCTCCAGTAACTCAGCTTGATTCTGTCGCCCGCTCGCTTGTCGGTGAGAGCGATCTCGAGATCCATGGGATTGGAGACGTCTCGGCCGTCAATCGAGGTGATCACGTCAAATCGCTCAAGCCCCAGGTTGCCCAGCGGCGAACCTGGCACCACGCCCCGGAGGATGACACCTCGGCTCGGAGGCTGTGCCTTGGTAAGCGTGGAGAGCTCTTGCCGTACCGGATCGGAATCCAGCGTAACCGCATAAAGCAATTCACCTAGCGAGCCGTATCGGACGCGGCCATCTCGCTGCAAGTCTCTTACCACCCGTTGAACGCGGTCGATCGGGATGGCAAAGCCAATTCCAATTGAACCGCCGGTGGTGCTAGCGATCGCGGTGTTGATCCCAATGAGCTCACCCTTGCTGTTGGCAAGAGCGCCCCCAGAATTGCCCTGGTTGATGGCGGCATCCGTTTGGATGGCGTCGACGAGAAGCGAAAATCGGTCGGCTGCCAGTGTTCTTCCCAGAGAGCTGACTACACCAACACTAACCGTATGGGAATAACCCAGAGGGTTCCCGACGGCAAGCACCCACTCGCCGACTTCCAGGCCCTTGCTGGTGCCGATCTTTGCTGGCCGGAGGTTGTTCGCGCTCACGCGCAACAAAGCAATATCACTTCGGGGGTCGGTGCCCACGATCTGCGCCTGAAGCACTCTGCCGTCCTTCAGCCGCACGTTGATTGCCTGGGCGCCTTGAATCACGTGATGGTTTGTCACAATCAGGCCGTCATTCGAAATGATCACTCCTGAGCCGGAGCCCGTGGGACGCAAGGTGGTGCTGTCATCAAACAGGTTCCGGCGGACCGCCTGAATCCGATCGATGCTAACCACGGCGTCCATAATCGCACGACTGGGCGTTCTGAAATCGACTGCACCGGTCGGTAGTTGGTTGAGGCTAAATGTTGCCCTTTGGACCGTTGCACCAGAGTCCTCGCCTTCATCCAAGAGCACGCTCGGGGTCGCCTGCGCCAACGGTGCGGGCTGAGGATCAAACCGGTTCATTACCCAGTAGCCTGCTGCTGCGCCACCAAAGCCCAGCAGAAAAATCGACAGTGCTGCGCCAACTTTTTTCATCGCTTTTAATGTTTTAACGCATGAACGGCGAAGATGAAGCCCACGGGGTGCGCCATGAGTCCTGCCAGTCGAACTGTAGACTAGATGCCATGCTTGAGTTGACCGGAGATTCGCTGACCCTGGAACAGATCGAGGCGGTCGCCAACGGAGGAGAGGTTGGGCTAAACGCGGATGCTGCGCGCAGGTGTATCGAATCCAGCGAAATCATCGCCCAAATCATCCGGGAGGGTCGGACTGTTTACGGGGTCAACACGGGGTTCGGGCTTCTTTCCGATGTCAAGATTTCCAATGAGCAGTTAGGGCAGCTTCAGCTAAATCTGGTGCGGTCTCATTGCTGCGGTGTTGGGGCGCCGCTTAGTGAGCAAGAAACACGGGTTCTGATGCTGCTTCGCGCGAACGTGATCGCTAAAGGGTTTAGCGGTGCGCGGCTGGAAACGCTGGAGCAGCTGATTCTAATGCTCAACCGAGGGTTGGTTCCGGTAGTGCCCGAGCGGGGTTCGGTCGGCGCGAGCGGTGATTTGGCTCCGTTGGCGCATCTGGCTTTGTGTCTAGTGGGCGAGGGCGAGGCGGTCTACCAGGGACGGCGGATGCCGGCTGCTGAGGCACTAGCTTCTGCAAATCTCAAGCCGGTTGAGCTGGGCCCTAAGGAGGGGCTGGCGCTGTTAAACGGTACGCAGTCGATGTGCGCCGTCGGAACCTTGGCACTGGCGCGAGCCGAAAGGCTGGTGCGCCAGGCGGACGTTATCGGAGTGATCACTCTTGAGTCCCTTTTGGGTACGCCGGCAGCGTTCGACCCGAGAATCTCCGAAAACCGTCCGCATCCTGGACAGATTGCCGCTGCCCGCCACCTGGACGAGCTCTGCACCGAAAGCCAGATCCGAGAGTCTCATAGAGAGAATGACCCACGGGTACAGGATGCCTATTCACTTCGGTGCATGCCGCAGGTCCACGGAATGGCGCGAGGGGTTTTGAACCACGTAAGGTCGGTTCTGGAGATAGAAACCGGAAGCGCGACGGACAACCCGCTGGTCTTTTCCGACTCTGGAGATGTGATCTCGGGCGGCAACTTCCATGGGGCACCCGTCGCTGCTGCTCTCGACTATGCCAAGGTCGGGCTCACCGCGCTTGCCTCGATTTCAGAGCGTCGAACCGACAGGCTGCTCAATCCAAGTTCGAGCGAGGGGTTACCACCGTTTCTGGCAACCACCCCTGGGCTGGATAGCGGGCAGATGATCTCGCATGTAACTGCCGCCGCGCTACTGAGTGAGATGAAAACTCTGTCCCACCCATCTTCAGTCGACAGCGTGCCGACCTCCGGAGGCAAGGAAGACCATGTTTCGATGGGGATGAATGCCGCGCTCCATTTGAGGCAGGCGGTGCAGAACCTTTCCTGGATTCTCGCGGTGGAGGCCATTGCCGCTTCTCAGGCGATTAGCTTTAGGGAGCCGCTGAAGCCCAGCAAACCGATTCAAGAGGCGGTCAAGCGGGTTCGAAGGGTTGTTCCGCTGATGAACGGAGATCAGGTGATGTCGGAGGCGATCGAGAAGCTGTCGGTAGAGCTGCAACGCGGGCTGCTCGATTTCTAAGAAGCGCCTATTCTTGCCCGCTAAGGCGGCGATACCAAGTAGTCACCCGCCGGATGTAGTTCTGTGTCTCTTTGAACGGGGGTACCCCACCGTGGCGGCGCACCGCGCCGCTTCCGGCATTGTATGCCGCCAGGGTCAGTACCAACGCTTCAAAGTCGTTGCCTGTTTGCTTCCCGTATCGCTCTAAGTGGCCCCGGATGATGCGGACCGCTGCTCCGAGATTTTCGACACTGTCGAACGGGTCTCTTACGCCCATATTGCGGACGGTAGCGGGCATCAGCTGAGCAATTCCCATGGCGCCAGCACTGCTGACTAACTGAGGCCGGAAGTCGCTCTCGGCGATGACCATAGCCATCACCAGCCGAGCATCGACTCCGTAGCGCTGGCTGAAACCGAGGATCGCTTGTGCGATTCGTTCTGGCTCTCCGGCAGGCAACTTCTTATTGTGGTTGGCGATAAAGGCGGCGTAATAGGGGAGCGCTTCGCGGGCGCTCATGTATAGTGGCGGGGGCTCGGCTCCCGGGGCTCTGGCGGCGGGACCGCTTCGGGAAGGATTCTGGACTCCCCGCGGGGTGATTTGGCCACTGAGAGTCGAGTTCGCTCGGCTGTCTTGCTTGGCGCGGGCCTCTGCTTCTGCACGGCGCTTTGCCAGCTCTTGCGTCTCCCAGGGTGCGATCTCTTCTTCTGAGATGGCGGCGAGAAGCCGAAATTCCGGAAGGGCAGTCTCATGCTCCCGTTTCGCCGAAATGAGAAGGCGGAAGGGCTCTGCCATGACCATCGGCAGGCTGACGCCCTCGTAGTGGACCATGATGTCGCTCTGATCGCTAGCGGATAGAATGAGAACCCCTCGGTTTACTCCGCCGACTTTGCCCTTCAAAGTGGCGGTTACTTCCAGAATGCGCTCGCCGATCAGGGTTTCCAGGGCCTCCACGCCTGCTGGGTCGAGCACTCCGTGTTTCTCGCGGAGCTGGAGATAGTCAGGGAGAGCTTGCGAAACGGCGATCGCTGGAAGCGACGCCATCACAGCAAGAACCAAAATCCAGTTTGCCCTCCTCATGAACACTATTTTGGACGATTTGGCGTCGGGGCAGGCAACAAAAGCTACTCTGCCACCTTGAGCACGCTCAGGAATGCCTCTTGGGGAAGCTCGATCGAGCCGATCTGCTTCATGCGCTTCTTTCCTTCTTTCTGCTTTTCCAAGAGCTTGCGCTTTCGGGTGATGTCACCACCGTAGCACTTGGCGATGACATTCTTTCGGAACGGCTTGATGGAGTCTGCAGCGATGACCTTCGCTCCGATCGCAGCCTGCACGCGGACCTCGTACTGCTGTCGGGGCACGACCTTCCTTAGCTGCTCAACGATCGCCCTGCCTCTGTTGTAGGCAAACGAGCGGTGAACAATAAAGCTGAGCGCGTCTACTGCATCTCCGTTCAGCAACACGTCGACCTTAACCAAGTCAGAGCGCATATAGTCGGATAAGTCGTAGTCGAATGAAGCGTAGCCTTTAGTAGACGATTTGAGCTTATCGAAGAAATCGAGCAAAATTTCGCCTAGCGGGAGGATGTAGTAGATCATCACTCGGTTCTGGGATGGGTACTCGGTACGAACGAACACCCCGCGCCGCTCCTGGCACAGGTTCATTACGGCGCCGACGTACTCGGTTGGGACCATGATGGTAGCCGTTACGGTCGGCTCCTCGACGAACTCGATCTCGGTCGGTGAGGGCATCGAAGCCGGATTGCTGACGTGTTCAATCGTCTTGTCGGTTCTGTGCACCATGTAGTCTACGCTGGGGGCAGTGAGCAGCAGGTCGAGTCCGAACTCTCGTTCAAGCCTCTCCCGCGCAATCTCCATATGGAGAAGTCCAAGGAAGCCACACCGGAAGCCGAACCCGAGCGCTGCCGAGGTCTCCGGTTCGAAGTGGAGCGCGGCGTCGTTCAGCCTAAGCTTCTCGATAGCCTCTCGCAGGTCCTGATACTGGTCGGAATCCGAGGGATATAGACCGCAGAAAACCATCGGTTTCGCCTCTCTGTATCCGGGGAGGGCGGTCTCTTTGGGTGCAGGGTTGTTGGCATGGGTAATGGTGTCGCCCACGCTCGCGTCGCCGATGTTCTTCATTGCGGCGGTAAGAAAGCCCACCTCGCCAGTGCGCAGTACTTGAGTTCGTTCTAACGCCGGTCTGAAGACGCCTACGGTATCGACCTCGAACTTGGTGCCTGTCGACATCATCTCGATGGTGTCTCCGGGTTTCACCTCCCCATCGATAACTCGAATATAGGCAACGGCTCCTTGGTAGCTGTCAAAGTGCGAGTCGAAAATGAGAGCCCTCAGTGGCTTGTTCGGGTCGCCGGCTGGTGCCGGCATTCGCTGGGCGACCGCTTCAAGCACGTCGACCACTCCCAGACCGGTTTTCCCGCTGGCAAGGATGGCGTCACTGGCGTCAATGGCAACCGCACCCTCGATCTCTTCTTTGGCGCGCTCGACGTCTGCGTGTGGGAGGTCGATCTTGTTGATGACGGGAACGATTTCCAGGTTCTGGTTCATCGCCATCGCCGCGTTGGCAATCGTTTGTGCCTCAACCCCCTGGCTGGCGTCAACCACCAATATCGCGCCTTCGCATGCTGCCAATGAACGGCTGACCTCGTAAGTGAAGTCGACGTGACCTGGCGTATCGATCAGGTTCAGCTGATACTCCTGACCGTCCTTCGCCACGTAGTTGAGCCGGACAGCGGTCATTTTGATGGTAATTCCGCGTTCCCGCTCGATGTCCATGGTATCGAGCATCTGCTCTTGCTTGACCTGACCGCGCACAGCGCCACAGGTCTCAATCAACCGGTCTGCCAATGTGGATTTGCCGTGATCGATGTGTGCGATGATGCAGAAGTTGCGAATGTGCGCTTGATCCATTGAAAAAGTCTGAATATTCTAACGAGGTCGACCCTTTCTTCGTGGGTCAAACTTGCCCGTTCGGGCGGTAGAAGGTCTTGAGATCCTGCGCTCGTCTACGTTGCGGAACGTGTATCGAATCGAATCGAAATACTCCAGTAGCGGGATCAGGTGCTTTCTGGAGGTGCCCAGCACTTCCTTCGCCTGAGCAGTGGTGAAGGGCTCGTAGCTGAACTTCTCGAGAAGCTTTTCTTTGGCTTGCTCGACGACTTGGACGGGATAGTAGATGCCGCTTCCGATATGCAGAATCAAGCCAGATTCAAGACCGAGGCGCAACACTTCATCGATCGCCTGCGGCGGCACCTTAAGCTCGTGGGCGAGGTCCGTTTTCGAAAGAGACGTGAGCCCAGAGGTGGTCATTGTCTCCATCAGCCGGTTGAGAAGGTCCTGTTGCTTGGTGTTGAGTTGAAGCTGGTGCGTAGCCAGCCGCACGAAAGTACCTTTGACCACCACCCACTCTTTCTTCACCATGAGCTCGAGAAGCTTGTCATAGCTTCGGTCCTTCCAACCTAATTCGGCGTTCTTCATGACGTCTGCTCGGGAGATCCAAAGCTGGTCGGGCCTAGCGGTGTGCATCTCCTGAAGAGTTGAAACGAACTGCTTGATCGATGTCTTCAGCGTCTCGCCGGTGAACCAGAGGTCACCAAAGCCAATGAGCTGCTTCGAGCGCACCAATTCGCCAAGAACCTGCTTCGCGGCAAATTCGGTTAGTCCCATCGTCTTGGCAACCCGGAAGGTATACGCCCCGCCCTCAGACTGGCCGATATAGGCAAGAGCGGTTTCTTCGGGCGAGAGGTCGGGTTCGATGGAGACCACCCGGGCGCCCTTTCTGCGCCGCTCCGCCAGCGGGACCTCCACCTTGCCACCTGCGAGGAGCTCTTGCGGGCTGGCGTTGCGAATGATGACCGGCATGCCTCTGGCGCACCCGATCGGGTCTTTGATGTGGATCTGGAAGAGGTTGGGGTCGTGCTCGTTCTGGAACGCCGAACCGACAATCTCTTCCGCTCCGATTGAGATACGGACTCGCTGTCCATGGGTGATTGGCTCGGCAAGGCGCAACCGGACGTCAAACGTGTTCGAGGCGAAAACGGTGCCGGGTGTGCCGGCAAGTTTGCCTCTTGCTGCGTCGTCCACGCTAACGCCCGCGAGGTTCATTGCGGTTCTGGCCCGGGCGTTGGAAGAATCCACCTTTTCCCCATGGGATTCCAATGAGCGGACCCTCGTGGTGATCTCTCCTGGTTCGATTTGAACCTCATCGTCTTTACTGACCTTGCCGCGGAGGAGAGTGCCAGTAACTACGGTCCCTACTCCGTCAACCTGGAAACTTCGGTCGATCGGCAACAGCCAGTTCTCGCTGTCTTCTGGCTTTACATCTGGCAGCTGTTCGGCGATAACGAGCTTTAGGTTTTCGATTCCGTCACCTTCGCGGGCACTAGTCGCCACGATCTTGTCGCATCCGAGCCCGATTTCCGCGAGCCACTCTTCGATTTCCCGGGTTCTTTCTAGCAGCTCTGTTGAATCTAGGAGATCGGCTTTCGTGATGACGATGATCAGCTTCGGCACTGCGAGCAAGCGAATGATTTCTGCGTGCTCCTTTGTTTGCTCCGAGATGCCTTCATCTGCTGCGATACACAGCAGCGCCATATCCATACCCATCGCGCCAATGAGCATGTTTGCAGTGAATTTTGCGTGACCGGGGACGTCGACGATAGAGACCCTCTCACCGTTCGGAAGGTCCAGGTGGGCAAAGCCGAGGTCAATGGTCAGCCCTCGTTCTTTCTCCTCTGGGAGCCGGTCGGTGTCGATCCCCGTGAGCGCCTGAATCAGCGCTGTTTTGCCGTGGTCTACATGACCTGCTGTTCCAATGAGGTGTGCCAATCTAGTTCTGCGCCTTGAATAGGTTCATTCGGATTCCTTCGCTGTCGGATACCCAGTAAGGAAACTCCTGCACCGTACACGCGGCACCGAAATCACCGTCGTTACGCACCGCCATCACGGCACATTTCATCTCTAAGGACCGTGGCTGCCGATGGCGCATGATCTCCACAACCGCTTCGCACGCCTCTTGGGCGGTTCGGCCCTGCCGCATGAACTCGACAGCGCGGAATGACGCCAATGCGCGCCATAGTTCTTCGCCCAAACCGGTTGCTCCTGCACAGCCTACTTCGTTATCTGCGAAGACTCCCGCGCCTACAATGGGTGAATCGCCTACCCGTCCGGGCATCTTGAACTGGGTGCCGCTGGTTGAGCTTGCCGCCGCAACATGACCATCGGCCTCGCGGCCGAGTACGGTTACGGTATCGCCGTAGTGCTCTCCGGCGGTGTGAACATAGGTCTTCGAGTAAAGCTCGGGGTTGTCTCGCCACTGCTCGTATCGCTCTATGCATGCTGCTGTGAGGAGGTTTCTCGGCTGGAATCCATAGCGAAGGGCGAATGCGCGGGCCTGGTCTCCTGCGAGCATCATGTGCGGGGTTTCTTCCTTAACGAGGCGGGCTACGGAGATCGCGGGAAGGATGCCTTTCAAAGCGCAAACCGCTCCGGAGCTCATGTCGGCACCATCCATAATGACCGCGTCGAGTTCAAGCTCTCCTTCACTGTTCGGCAATGAGCCTTTGCCGATAGCCATCAACTCAGTGTCGAACTCACAGGCGACCAAGGCATGCTCCAGGCTATCCAGCAAGCTGTGGCCCTGATCCCAGAAATCTACAGCAGCATCGATAGCGACCTTCCCTGGCTCGCGCCAGGTGGCGAGAAAGACTGGTGCGCTCATTCTCTCCTGGTAGGCCTCTTCTTGCCAAACAACTGCTTGTTCGCCTCAGGTTCCAGTTGGGCAGTGAACTGGGAGAGAAGGTTTTGGGCGTCGCTCTCAAATTGATAGCTGCCATCGATCTCCCCTTGCCAGATCGATTCGATGACCCAATTGGGTACAGGCATGAACACGATTCGCTGAGGACTAGGAATGGTCACGGAAAAAACAACCGGGGCTGAGTTCGGATCGGGATAGATGAACTGGAATTCGATCGTTTCGGGGGAATAATTGGTCGCCCCCATTTGGGGCGCACCGAGCATCATTGCGTCTTTCAGCGCCTGAGCATTGAAGTCTCCCTCGGTTGGTGGTTGCCCCGCGCGCAGACTCTCGTATATCGCCATGCGTCTGGAGGCAGCGAATTCGTTCAGCTGCATAGGTTAAAAGTGTACTTAGCGAGGAAGGGCTTGCGAGCCGACGGTTTCCTGACCCCGTCGAGAGGATTCCAGCTTTCTCTGACCCAGGCGCTCAAGAATCTCAGCCGTTTTCTGAATGCTGGCGGCTTTGGTGAACCGTTGGAGGAAGAGCTGGCGACCGCGCTCGCCCATCTGTAGCCGGTGCTCCGAGCTCATGTTGAGGAGCTGCAGGATGCACTCGCTCATCTGTAAATCATTCTCGGATTCGAACGTGAGTCCGCATCCGGCGCCTTCGATGAGGTCTGCCGCGTTTCCTTCGACTCCGCAGAGGATAGGCCTGCCAGCCGCCATGTAGCCGTAGGTTTTGCCGGGGATGGTGATTTCGAACAGTGGGTTCTTCTCTAGGTGAACCAGAGATGCCCCAGCCCAGGCGAGGAACTGCGGCATTTCTGACTTGGGTCTCAGCCCTTTGAAAACCACGTTGGTCAGGTTCATCGCCTCAGCTTGCTCTCTCAGCGGCTCGGCTTGCACCCCTTCACCGACGAAAACGAATTGAACGTCCGGTAACTCCTTCAGCCGCCTTGCGCAGCGAAGTACCACGTCCAGCGCCTGAAAATTTCCGATATTGCCAGTCCAAACGATGTTGAACTTGTTGTGAAGGCCATTGATGTGCCCGAATTCGGCATCAGGTTCATCCTGACGGTACACGTCTTCATCGGCCCACGTGGGAATGGTCTCTACCCGAGCCTCGTGAACCCCCTTTTCCTCAATCAGCGCTTGCCTCATACCTGGGCTTTGTACGGTAAAGAAGTCCGCCTTTCGGTACACGTGGTTTGCTAGGCGATCGAGTCCACGGTAGAGGAAGTGTCCTTCGGGCAGGCCAGCCTGTCGCATATTTTCTGGCCAGAGGTCGTCAATGTGATACATCAACGGAGCCCGCTTGAACTGCTTCAGAGTTAGTGCGGGAATCGCTATGGTCAAGGGGGGTTGGTATGCCCAAATGGCGTCTGCCTTTCCGCCCAACATGGTGCCCATGATGGTGGCTGACGCCATGAACGAAGCGTACATTTTTGCTCTGGCGCGCTTGGAATTTCGGTGATCTGGGCTTACGGGAACGCGGAGGATTTTGACTCCGTCGATCACTTCCCACTCATAGATTTTCTGCTTATATTCTGGGTAGATGCGCCCCGTAGGATAGCTCGGGTAGGGCGCAACGGAGACGACTTCATGCCCGCGCATAACCAAGCCAGCCGCAAGCGAATGAATCCGGATGTCATTCGGCTCAGGCATGTAAGTCTGGGAGAGCACTAAAACTCGCATGTTTTCCTCCAGCCCTCTCTTAGCCCCACGCTCAGAAAGCTAGTTTACCATTACCCCTTAACTAGATCCTTTAGTATTTCCAAAAACATTTGTTTCGTATCAGCTATTCCTGTTGCGTTCGTCATCGATGCTATTCCGGTAGTTCGACAGTGGTGCCGAAGCTCCTCGAATCGATCAGGAGAGAGTTTGCTTAGCTGTGTTAGAGCGGCGCTCATACCGGTGGTGTCTTCTAACGGAAACACAAACCCCGCCTTCTCGTTTTGGACCCAATTCCAAGGTGTTCGGTCAGAGATCACCACGGGCAGTCCAGCTAGCAAACCTTCTCCGATCACATGACCGAAGCTTTCTCCTGTAGACGGAAACAGCATCGCTTGATGTTCCACTAGGGATTGAAGGACCCTATCCGGAGCAATTATGCCGGCAAACTCCACTTTGAGGTGCGAAGTGAGCCGACTGGCAGCGTCTCGGCACGCTTTCGCATACTCAAGATCCTCTTCCGGACCGTACACGGTCATCGTTGCTGGGCACGAAAGGCGCGAGAAAGCTTCGATCGCCCCAAGTAGGTTTTTCACTGGCGCAATTCTGCCGAGAAACACCACTCGAAACGGCTCTTCTGGTTGCCTGGGGCACCAATCCGGTAATGACTCCTCAACGATAGCAGGCATCGCATCCAGCGCCGTGAAGATTCGGGCTGAGCTACCCCAGACTCTGATGATCTCCGACTTCTCCTGCTCGCTCGCAGCGTGCCACATGACATCGCGGTACCAGCCGAGGGACTTGGTGACGCTCAAATAGACCTTCTTGCGCATCCGTTTCTGAGCAAGCGCATCCGTCTGAAACTCCCCCCGAGGAGCAATGAGAACCGGAGCCTTCTTGCCCAAATCGCGGTGAGCTCTCAGCGCCGAGACCGAAAAGACCGGAGAGAAGAACGAATTGATGTAGAGCAGGTCGTACTCGACCTGGCTGAGAATTCCTTGAAGCGGTGGACCCTCCGGGCTTCGATAGAAGATCGAGCACCCGTCTCCGGGGTTCCAACGATTCTGTTCGATCCCCTCATACGGCTGGTCTACTTTGAGATCGCGATCTTCGGTGACGATGCGAAAATCAAACTCGGAACCGAGTTGCTCGACGATCGCCTGCATGCTCTTGATCGGCCCACCTGCACGAAACCCCGGGAGGTAGTGAGTGGTGGAGACCAAAACCACCGGCTTTTGGCTCATGCTGTCTGGAACGCGGTCTTTGCCCAGTCGACGTACTCCTGGACACCCTCTCGCATAGGGATTCCAGGAGCGAACCCAAGAGCCTTGTTGATGGCGGAGATATCGGCCTCGGAGTGGAGGACTTCCCCCAGCCGTGGGGGCTGGTAGTCGACTCCGGTGTTCTTGCCGAACGCCTCAAAGCAGAGTTCGGCAAGGTAATTGATGGTGATGCTTGATCCGCAACCGAGATTGAAGGCCCCACTGGTGCCCTGGTTTTCCCCTGCCAGAACGTTTGCGAGTGCCACGTCCTTCACATTGATGAAGTCACGAGTTTGCATGCCGTCCCCATAGATCGTTAGTGGCCGGTCTTCCAGCAGTCTCTGAAGGAAGATCGGCATGACGTTGCCGTACTCGTCGTAGCGCTGATTCACTCCATAGACGTTGAAATAGCGCAGGCATACCGCCTCAAGCTCAAAGCACTTGGCATATGCCAGACACTCCTTCTCGCCCGCCAGCTTGCTGGCGCCGTATGGAGTATCGGGGTCGATGGGGTGAGATTCGTCAATCGGCAACTGCTTGAGCTCCCCGAATATGCCTGCAGAAGAAGAGTAGACGACTTTGCGAACGCCGTTCTTGCGAGCGGCGTCAAGCACGTTGATCGTGCCGAACATGTTGATTTCAGCGTCTTCCCGTGGATCGCGGATGCTTCGGCGGTTGCCTACGCTCGCTGCGAGGTGGAAGACCACCTCCGTGCCGTCACAGGCCTGGTCTACTTTTCCTGAGTCCCGCACGTCCGCCTCGATGAACGGGACGCCCTCCCGCAAATTGGTCGCGTAGCCAGTTGAGAGATTGTCCAAGACCGTAGGCTCGTGACCTCTCTCAAGTAGCAGTTCCACCACATTCGAGCCAATAAACCCCGCTCCTCCTGTAACCAACACTTTCATAGCCGACGAGCATATTGTGAACGATACTGCGCTCTGACTTTGCCGGTGCCGTTCACCGCTGGATAATTGCGTACAATTCTAAGGGTGATGAAAAGGGTTCTAACGGTTCTAGTTGCCTGCGCAATTCCTTTGGCGGCGTTTTCTCAGGTCAACAACTTCCAGACCGGTCTTGGTGCGATGCTGCGCATAACCGGCGGAACGTATTCCACAACTGGTTTTGTCACGCAATCAGGAAGCATCGACCCCAGTATTCCCACCCCGCTTCAGAAAGCGTACGGAAGCCTCAATGCCTCCGCACCAATCGCTATTCTCGCGCCAGGGAGCGGAAACACCGGCAATATTATTTTCACCGGTACGCAAACAGCCCCGAACAAGCTTCGATTCGCCGTTAGTGCTCCGAGTCTGATCAACCAGAATGTTACGTTTACGATCAACGGCACTCCAGTTACCATGCGAATCACGGGTGTAAGCGGCCAACTCAACACCAACATGGCTAACCTCGCGAGCCCAGAGCCTGATGAGGCGACGACTGTACTTCGCACGGTCGACATTACCAAGGACACGACCCAAACGAACCAGATTGTTATCACCGGTACCGTCGCTACCATTTTCCCCATCACGATCAACCTGCAGCCGAATTACGTGGGCCAGGGTGGCAACATCGCGCAGAATCCCCGGCTTGGGTCTTCTTTGCTCTGGAGGTCATCTGGTGCAGGTACCCCACCAAACTTTGTTGCTATCTGGCAGGCGCCTCTTGGATCCGTTAATGCATTCAAGTCCGTGGACGTCGCTCCGGCCGGCTGGGCACTACGAACTGTAGCAGACATCAATCAGGATGGCGTTGACGACCTGATCTGGCAGAACGAATCTACCGGACTGGCGGTCTACTGGACTCTAGCAGCCGACGGCGCGCCTTCGACGGCGACCGTGTTTGCCAGCCCCGGAGTGGACTGGAGAGTTGTTGCCTCCGGCACCATTCTCAACCCAGCGACCAACGCGTGGAACGGTCTCCTTTGGCAAAACGTGGTTACCGGAGCGCTGGTTGGGTGGGCGTACAACGGTCCCGACTCTGTCGGTCAGGTGATTAGCTACGGCACGGCGCCTGCGGGCTGGCGGGTTGGCGCGCTTGTTGATATAAACGGCGACGGGTTCTCCGACATTATTTTCCAAAACGAAACAACGGGCGAGATTCGCGCCTGGACGACCAACCTAGGCGGTTCCCTCGACAACGTCTTCATCGGCAATCCTGGTTCGCCTGATTGGCGGCTGGCCGCAGGAGGCACGATTTCAACCGATGGTGTTTTCGGGCAGACGACCCTGCTGTTTCAGAACAGCGCCAATGGTTTGGTCGCTTTCTGGGGGCTGGATGGCGCGATGCCTGTTCGCTTCGGCGTCTTGGGCGAATCTGCACCCGGCTGGGGTCTGATCGCCTGCGGCAGATTCTAGTTATCTTTCAATGAGTAGCCGGTCGGCGGTAAAACGTTTTCATGTTTGCGCTGCTGCTTGCCGCCAGTGTTCTGGGGAGCGCTACTGTGCCGGCTGCCGGTATGGTCATCACCCGCTCAACCACGATCAAACCGGGTGCTTACTTTCTGTCCTCTGCTTCGCTTGATCAACCAGCGTTGGTAATTCGGGGCGACAACCTGGTCGTCGACTTTGCATCGTCAACCTTGATGGGTAGTGACGTTATGGCAGATCCCGACCAGCGAAAGGGTCTTGGGCTGTTGGTTGAAGGGCGCAACATTGAGATCAGAAACCTGAGCGTTCGGGGCTACCGGGTCGGTCTCCGAGCGCAGAACACCGTTGGGCTGAAAATCACCGACAGTGAGTTTTCTGACAACTATCGGCCACGGCTCAGCAGCGACCAGGTGGCAGAAAACCTCTCGGACTGGATGTTCTATCACCGGAACGACAAAGATGAATGGATGCAGTTCGGCTCGGGCATCTACCTGTACGACTCTCACGACTTCGAGATCAAGAACGTGAAGGCGAACCGTGGCTTGAACGGGCTGATGATGAACCGCAGTACGGGCGGGCTGATTTGGAACAGCGACTTTAGCTTCCATAGTGCCGTGGGCATTGCGATGTACCGCAGCTCGAGGAACCGCATCATGCATAACCGGATCGACTTTTGCGTTCGTGGCTACAGCCATGGGGTCTACAACCGAGGGCAGGACTCGGCGGGGATTCTGGCGTTCGAGCAGTGCAACGAGAATGTGATCGCTTACAACAGCGTGACCCACGGCGGCGACGGCTGGTTTTTGTGGGCAGGGCACTCGACGATGGACACCGGCGAAGGGGGCTCCAACGACAACCTTCTCTTCGGTAACGACTTTAGCCACTCGCCGACGAACGGGATTGAGGCGACCTTCAGCAGAAACAACTTCATTAACAACTTACTTATTGAGAATTGGCATGGAATCTGGGGTGGATACAGCTTCGATAGCCTGGTGCTGGGCAACGTTTTCGGTCTGAACGGTGATGGAATCGCCTGGGAGCATGGGCAAGGCAACCGAGTGTTGTACAACCGTTTTCATGGAGACTGGAACGCGCTCGCCATTTGGGCAAACGCCTCAGAGCCTGACTGGCCCTATGCGCGGCTGCGAGACACCCGTAGCCGAGATTGGCTGATCGAAGGCAACGTGTTTGAAGACGTTCACAATTGCGTGCTGCTTACGGCGCGAACTGGCCCTGTGGACTTTCGCAATAACCGAATCATTTCTGCCAACACGGTTTTTGCTCTCAGGGGAGATGCAAAGCCGGAGGACGTTCAAATACGGGCTACAGGTAATGCGGTACCCGCAGGAGCAGAAATCGCGAACTGGGCTACGTGGACCTCCGGGCGGGAAGGGGTTGCCCGAGACGTGCGGGCGAGTGCGCACATGAATGCCCGGGGCGAAGTGATGATCGACGGGGTCTGGGACCCGGTTCGGTACAGAACCCGATTCATGCCGTTTCGCTGGAGCCCGTTCTTGTTCGGTTACAACCAGCATGATCGCGCTGTACAAGAAATGGCTCGTTACGCCCCGAAGCCATTAGACGGGGGAATGAACCCCTTTACCGATAGGGGCAGATACTGGGGACGGCGGTTCCTGTTGATCGACGAGTGGGGTCCAGTCGACTTTAAGTTTCCGGTGCTTTGGAAGCGCCAGATCATGGGGATGAGGACAACACCGGCTTATCAGGCGCAACTCGACGCAAAGAGCACGACGACTTTCCAGGTGGTTGGACCAGAAGGAAAGTGGCGGGTTTTGCGGACGAAAGGGGTTAAGTCCATCTCGCCAGAGTCGGGAACAGTTCCGCAATTGGTGGAGATACAGTTCGACCCAGCTGAGGCGGACCGTGAGGTGGTTTTCGAGTTTGTCGGAGAAGAGGCATGGGACCACAAAGGGCTCTACTACCTTGAGGGCAAGCCCATCGAATTCGTGTACAGCGAGTTCGAGCTGGAAACTGAGTGGGAGGTCTCTTTCTGGCAGTGGGACCGAAAGACGCAAGACCCCCGTCAAAACCGTGAGCAATTCCGAGAACTCCTGCAAACCCCGCCGCTGCACCAACTTCAAAGCCGGAAAATCGACTTCAACTGGGGCTCTAGGGCGCCGCACACTACGCTTTTGCCGGACTACTTTGCCACGGTGGCCGAAGGGGTGGTCCGTAACTTCGAAGGCGAAGCTGAACTAGAGGTTTTCGCCGATGACGGAGTACGGGTTTATGTCGACGGAAAAATAGTGATCGACGAGTGGCAGTATCAAGGTCCGACTCGGTTCACCGCCCAGGTGCAACTTCACCCCGGCAGCCGAATCCGTGTAGAGCATTTTGAAATCGACGGCAACGCTACGCTTCGGTTGAGAATAACGCCCTGGCGGAAGCCAGGTCGTTAGATTCGAGAGCGCGGCGGTAGAAGAAACGGCTACCGGTTCTGATCGAAACCGATAGCGCTGGGGAAAAACTCTTACTGCTTTCTGCCGACCCAGCCGCGAAGGCGGCATGCCTCGGCAACACGCTCGACGGACACAGCATAGGCAGCCGTGCGCATATCGCACTGGTGGCGCTGCGACATTCGGTACACGTCAGAAAATGCTGCGGTCATGATCTCGTTCAGCTTCTCGTGAACGTGAGAGAGCTTCCACCGATCCAGGTTCAGGTTCTGAACTTGCTCGAAGTAGCTCACGGTTACGCCCCCGGCGTTGCACAGAAAGTCGGGGATAACGAAGTTGCCGTTCTTGTACAAAATTCGGTCGGCTTCTGGAGTTGTCGGTCCGTTTGCCAGTTCGGCGACGATCTTCGCCTTGACCTTGGCAGCGTTCTGTTTGGTAATGACGTTCTCCAGAGCCGAAGGGATGAGAATTGTGACATCCAGCTCCAGCAGCTCTTCGTTCGAAATCGACTTGGCACCTTCGAAACCGACCACAGAGCCGGTCTCCATCTTGTGCTTGTGAAGAGCTCCGAACTCCAGTCCATCTGGGTTGAAGACGGCACCTCGAGAGTCACTTGCAGCAACCACCCGGCAGCCAAAAAGCTCAACTAATAACCTGTGGGCGTGGTATCCGGCGTTGCCGTAGCCCTGAATGGCGACGGTTGCGTCCGCCAGGTCGATTCCCTGGACGTTTGCAGCTTCTCGAATAGTGAACATTCCGCCGCGAGCGGTAGCGTCGTCACGCCCTGGGGAGCCCCCGAGAGCTAGTGGCTTTCCGGTGATAACGCCTGGCTCCTTGATACCCTTCATGGCTTCGTACTCATCCAGCATCCAGGACATCACTTGAGAGTTGGTGTAGACGTCGGGTGCGGGAACGTCGATATTGTCACCCAGAACTCTGCCGACCGCACGAATGAACCCACGGCTAACCCGCTCAAGCTCTCCTTCAGAGAGTTCCTTGGGGTTGCAGATTACGCCTCCCTTGCCGCCGCCGAGAGGGATATCGACCACAGCCGTCTTCCAGGTCATCCATGCAGCTAGGGCCCGGACGGTGTCGATGGTCTCGTGCGGATGGAAGCGCAAGCCGCCTTTGCAGGGTCCTCGAGCGCTGTTGTACTGAACCCTGAAGCCTTTGAACGTGCGAACGGAGCCGTCGTCCATTCGAACTGGGAAATTGACATGGGCCTCAAACATGGGCTCTCGCAAAAATTGATGAACATTGGGATCGAGCTCTACTAGCTTGGCAACGGTATCCAGCTGTTCCTGAGCGATCTCGAAGGGATTTGCCATTGGGCATGAAGTTTACATGGTGAATGGTGGTGCCTGGCGCCCATGCGGCGCGTCTTTGGCTTTGGGGATATGGAACTCTTAAGAAAGCTGGTCACCGAAGTTGTCGGCACGATGTTTCTGGCGGCCGCTATTGGCTTCGCAGTGACGCAGAACGTGGAGTTGGCGGCACTGACCATCGGCTTCGCGCTCATGGTTGTGGTTTATGCGGGAGGGGCAATTTCTGGCGCTCACTATAATCCGGCGGTGACTCTGGCGCTCTGGGTTCGGGGTGCATGCAAAGGTTCGGAGGTGCTGCCTTATATCGTCGCTCAATTGATTGGCGCGGCGCTGGGCTGGCTCATCGTTTTCGTAAGCTTTGGTCAAGGGTTTGGACCTCAGATGGGCGCGCAAGTGCCGCCAATGCAGGGCATTTGGCTTGAGGCTGTATTCACCTTCTTGCTCGTTTTCACTATCTTGAATGTTGCCGCTTCGAAACGTACCGCGGGAAATAGCTACTTCGGGCTTGCCATCGGAATGGCAGTTTTTGTAGGGGCGACGATCATCGGACCTGTGACAGGGGGGGCACTTAACCCAGCGATTGGGCTATCCCCGAATCTCATGAACATGTTGTTCGGTCAAGGGGAGTTGGGTGATGTGTGGGTCTATCTCATCGGACCGACTTTGGGTGCCGCTGTAGCTGCCTTCGTGTTCAACTTCTTGAACCCAGACGATCGGATGATTGAGGGAGAGTCGGTCCTGGAATCTGACCGGGTTGCGACCGTCCCGAACGAGTAGTCGTTGCTAGGGTTAGTTGCTGGCTGGCGGCGCATTTCGATGCGCCGCCCGTTTTGTTGTTTACTTGGTTCCCTCCTGGCAATCGTCAGAGGTATTCTGTATGTGATTGCCTTCGTAGCTCAGGGGTAGAGCACTTCTTTGGTAAAGAAGAGGTCACGGGTTCAATTCCCGTCGAAGGCTCCAGATTCTCCCTGTATCCATGTCGGACACATGGGTAACAGTTTGTTCCTGAGACATAGGTTACACTTTGTGCACTTCGAATGGGTTCTCCAGAGGCTGTAGTGACCGTTCCTCCAGGTCGATGTAGCCCAGGTCGTAGTCAAATGCCCCATCGGTTACGAGGTTCTAGTGCGTCAACCGGTTGGTGAAGAACAACTATCCCCACGCCGGTATTCGCCACTTGAGTGGAAGAGCCGCTTTCCGTGCATTCGGGCGATTTGACTAAGCGTAAGTAAGTCGACGTAGCTGAGGTGATCTTGGCAGAAAAGAGCAAGATCGGCCACCGGAAGGCCGGTGACCAATCTTGTGAGGCGGCAGGATCTGGATTAGTCTAGATTGCCGATTCCGATGATTTTCCAGTCAGCCGGGGCAAATCCAATCGTTCCGGTCGACGTTACCAACCCTTGCCAGGAGAAGTTCCAGTACGCGAGCTGATTCGTGGATGTGTTACGGAACAGAATGGCAGGAGCATTGAGGTTGAACCGCCCAATTCCTTCCATTTGCCATTGAGCGCCTGGGGTGCCGATGGTTTTGGTGGACTGGATGTTGCCAGCGCCATTTAGCTGCCAGTAGGCAACCTGGGATGTCGTGTTGTTTTGGAACCAAACTGCTGGAACGCCAGCTCCTGCCACGTCCATGGCAGTGACGACTCTCCAGCCAGCGGGTGTAACTCCCACCACCTTGGTGCTTAGAATGTTTCCAGCCAGGTTTCGGTACCAAATCGCAACTTCACCGGATGCAACGTTCACCCACACGAAGTCTGGGATTGCGTCGCCGTTCATGTCAGTGAACGCGCGGATCTGCCAATCGAAACTAGGAGGAGCGCCGCCAGTGCCCAGCGGGAAGGGTGTTCCGCTAACGGAGACTCCCCAGAAGGCGATAAGGCCAGGGATTGAGAATCCCGGGTTGGTGTTCTGCCAGACCAGACCGTCCGCAGTTATATTTGTAATGTTGCCAACTGCGCGAACTTGCCAATCAGCCGGGGCGACGTCAATGACGATGCTTGGCAGCACAACGGAGCTGTTTCGTATCTGCCAGATCACCATGAGCCGGGGAAGCGGACCGGAGTTCGGACCCTCCCAATAGATGCTGTCGCCTACATTGCGATTGAAGGCCTGAACCGACTGAACTGAGCCATCGGCAAGGCCAACAATCAGTCTCTGTTCGTTAGGAACTTCCTCAATATCATTGATTTCAAATATAGCGTTGTACACGCCAACCAATCGACCCGTCGGTATATAGATCTTCTCCACGCGATTTCCGCTCGCAACATAGAAGTAGTCTTGAAAAATGGAAGCCGCAATCGAAGTGATGTCGGACTGCGCCACGAAGTGGATGGTTGCCCCGGCTGCCAGGTTGTTCGCATCGTAAGATCGAAGCTGGTTTCCAGAGCCAACAAAGATCCTGTTGTCGTTCCGCCAGATCGGTTTCGTTCCGAACACCGCAACGACCGATTGTTGAACAGGGGACGTGCCAGCTTGGTACAGGTTCACGGTTAGCGCGTCTTGTGCAGCTACAGCGAACCGAGAGGCGTCAGGACTGAAGGAGAGCCCGAAGTGTAGGGACGTTATCGGAGGAGTTTGCGAGAGGGGAGTTCCATCAACATTGTGGATGTAGACACGGTCTCCAGCGGCTACGCCAACTTCAGAGTTGTTCCGATACTGGATGTCCCGGATGTTGAGGTTTGCAGGCAGATCAAAGGTCGCTGGATTGTTCCCGCTCGTATCTGTGATGCGTAGGTAGCTGGGTCCGGAAAGCGGCCAAACGCCTGCGGCAAGCCGGGTGCTGTCCGGTGAGAAGCGAACCTGCCTAATCCAGGGGTCACCTGCTTGGGCGAGGCTTAGCGTCCAGCTTGTTGACCCAGTACTGGAGGTGTAGACCGCCTGAAACCGGCCGGTGAAGCTTGAAGCAGCGACACGCTGACCATCGGGGGAGACAGAGATTCGTGCAAGCGACTGAATATGATTTCCACCATAGTTAGCAGATAAAGCCGGAGGTGTGTTGAAGTTGTTGGTGTGCGTGTAAGCGCTCAGAAAGCTGGCAGTGGTCGTGAAGATCCTGTTCCCAGCGAACGTGACAAATCTTGGAGATACCGAGCCAACACTGCTGGACTCGGAGAGATCTATATTTGCAATTTCGAGATTGTTGCCCACTAGGAATGCGGATCCCCCGAAAGCAATCGGGGCGGCATCGGTGACATTCCCCACCCTGTTGATGAACCCTCCGGCACCGCCTCCGGTCAAGACCTGGATCCTCGAGTTGCCCGCTACGTTGTTTGTACCGATATGGGCATAGGCTCCATGACTGGCTAGACTCAAGCCGTGTTGGTTGACCACGCCGAACGGAAACGACGCTTGCTGCAGACCGATGCCGTTCACAACATACGCTCTTGGCTGGTTGCCGCTCGAGTTCACAAGAAGGCAGAAGTTCGTGCCAATCGTCGTGAGGCTCTCAATGCTTCCTGTTGCGGCAGGCGCAAAGTTGTCGTAGATGTGCGCCACAAAAGAGTAAGTGCCTTCTGTGTAAATCCTTAGCCCCGCGGAGGCATTGCTTCCGACTACGCCCAGCGATCCATTCGGCAAAAATGCTGTGGAAGTCACATTCCCCACCCCTGGGTTCGCGCTCGCCAGAACGCCACCGGTGATGATATCAATTACCTGTACCAACGGTCCCCTACCAACAGCGACGATGTTGAAGTCCGGATGGACCGAAAGCGACCGTGCGTTTACAGGATCGTTTCCTGGCAGCCCGATCCGCCTGATAATGTTGCCGTTTAGGGGATCTACCAAGAAAAGGCCGTTGCTTGCAGCTACGACGATGTTTCCGTTATGAGTGCTGAATACGCCGGCCCTCGTCAAGGAGTAGTTTGGAGGCGTGGACCAGTTGGGTTGAACCACCTGCGCGAACGAGGCAACCCCTAGAGAAAGCCCCGCACCCAACAAGCAGAGCTTCGTGATTGTGTTACTCATCGGTAACGAGTATACGTAAATTGTGACGATCTTTTTGCAGCTCAAGGCAACCACGGCAACTGTATCGGAGCCGGAGCCCGTTTCACCAGCAATGGATTCCTTATCCCAGCGATAACTTTCATCGCGATGCTTTTTGCAAAATCGGGTAGCAAAGTCTCCTCTGGGTTTCCTTTGCTGCTCACTTTGCAGTATAACATAGACAGCCTCCCAATGAAGCAACTTTTTTCGAAGATGACCCTTATCCTGGTAGCGCTTTCCCCCTTTGCGGCCGGATTCTCGCAAACCCTCCGCTGGCAGTTGCCAGCACCGGCTCCAAAATCACTCGATGTCGCCTACCACTCGAACGGCGAGGAGATTGTTCGCCTTATGCCAAATGGAATCGAAGTTTTGAGCGCCACCACAGGTGACTTGCTCCGATCGCTATCGTTGCCAGTTGAGCTCACTGACCGGCGGCTCTCAATGTACGGAACTCATGTTCTGGGTCTGACGAGTACTCAGGTCCAAATCTATGAGACTGCAAATGGCATTCTGGTGGGGTCCGGCCCTCGGCCATCGGGGCAGCAGTTCGAGATTTCTCCAGACGGCGCGATGATCTCGTTTCGAACGACAGGCTCCGTGAACGTCAGGCAGGTTTCAGACCTAACGGTCAACTTCAGGACGATTTCCTGGCCGACGAGTTTTTTGACCGACGTCAATCACTATTGGTACAGCCCAACCCACTTCGGTGGGGCGGTCGAGTTCTTCATGCCGGGGATGAGTGCTTGGCGCAACGGAATTCGCCGCGTAGATGTTCAGGCAGCTAGCACAGAAACTGTGCTTTTGGGGCCTCAAGACGCAAGATTCGCCGCTCAATGCGGATTCACCATTACGACTGAGGGGGTAAGAAACGGACTCTCCGCCAACATGGGAAATCTGTCTGTCGGAACCTTGAACAAGATGGGTAGAGTCCGTACCCGAGATGGTGTGGCTACCGCCTCTATCGTAGACGGAAGAACACTCTTTACTCACAATTCCGCCAGGATTCACTTTCCCGGGCAGATTCGCAACTTCTCTATCAACGGAGATTACACGCGGGTTTATGTTGAGGGTGAGCATTTTCATGGGGTCTATCCGTTCGCACCTTCTGGCCCGAATTACGCTTGGCCGCTTTGGCAAAAGTTGTTGCCATTTAACTTCACCTTTTTACAGTTGTCTCGAAATGGTGCGGTTGTAGGCGCTAGTGGTGATCACAATATCGGCATCTTTAATGCATCAGATGGAAGTTTGGTCTCCGGTACTTCGTACCAAACCGGATTAATTGCAGGCTACACTGTAGGAGGATTTGCTCTCTCACCCGATGGTCAGAAGCTGACCGTTGCCAGCCAAGGGGTGGTCGGAAACCAACCAAGAGAAAGCACCCATTTCTTCCGGTTTGAGTCCTATGCAATAGGTTCGCCGGTAACCTATGTAGACAACGAAATTACATCAACGGTCAATTTCTTGGCTAGAAACCCCGTGTTCTTCTCCGATACAGGATTTATGGCTTGTTCCTCGCGAGGTGCTCCCGGTCTGTTTCAGTGGACTTCCATCGTAACTGGCACGACGAGTACCCCCACGGGCGATCGCTTTCACGCTCACGAATCCAGCCATTATCGCTTGAACGTTCCTGGTTCAGCCTCTTCAGATGGGCAACACGCGATTGTAGTCGGCACCGCCACTCATCTTTTTTTGGTGACCACCAACCCTGGAAGCTTGATTGCTACGCTAGTTGGCGCCTACAGTGACTTCTTCCCGAACCAGAACAAAATACTGTTTTCCGATGACAGTGGCTTGAAGACGCGGACGTTTCCACAAGGTGCCCCGATCAGTATTCTCAACCTTGGCAATATCATAGCTGTTAGGGTAGTTGGTCACGGAGACCGAATTGCGGTTGCTACAACCACAAGTGTGCGGCTTTATGGCTATCCCTCAATGGAGCTGCTTACATCCTTTGAACCAGCCGGTGGAATCTCTTCGGCTGCCTTTTCTTCTGATGGTGCATTCGTTTATCTGACGCGCACTAACGGACAGGTCGCCAGCTACGCGATTGACCTGGAAACTCCGGTCAACAACGGCTTATATTTCCGTGCAGATCCGTCTGCTCCGATTCCAGGCTTGGTCGTGGCGTGGAGAGTCTCCGGTGGAGTGGTCTCCCTGCCTGGAGTAGTCATCGACGTTGCTTCACCAGAGTGGGAAACGGCTGCAATCGGCCCGGTCAATTTATCGGGTTCTTCGGGCATCTACTGGCAGAACGGGGACAGCAATTCCGCGCTTTTCAATCTTGTTGCTCGATGGGCGGTTGACCAGAATGGCGTGCCAACTCAAGTACCGCCTGTGTACAGTTCCGGCAGCCCCGATTGGCGGTTGCGCGCAGTTTCGGATGTTGATGGTAGCGGCAATGCCGACTGGCACTGGCAGAACACGAATACCGGCCTCGTGGTGAGCTGGTTGATGAACGAGGACGCCGAGGTGCAGACGGTGCGAGTTGTTGGTTTCGCTTCAGCTGGCCTGGAGTTGTTGAGCGTTGCCAACATTGATGGTGTTCCTGGAGCCGAATACATTTTCTGGAACCCGACAACTCAAGAGGTGACCGCCTGGCGCACGAACCTTGCTGGTGAGGTTCTCGGGACCGTTTCTATGGGCTCGGTTCCGGCTGGTACCCGAGTTGCAGGCTTGATCTCACTTAATGGGGCGACCCAAAATCTTGCTGTGCAACGGATGTCGGACGGCGAGGTATGGACCTTGCCCATCTCGCCTGATCTGACTCTCGGAACAGCCGTGCCTCTTGCACAAACTGGAGACAACTGGAGACTTGTCGGCACCGGCCGTCCGTAGGTTGAAGGTCCAGAGTAAAGGGGGGATCACGATACCTTGGATCCCAAGAAGTGGGGACCCAGAGGTCCCCACTTGTTTTCGGCTCTAGAACCTTCGTGAGTCTAGGTTGCCTATGCCGGGAATGCTTTGCGCCAAATGACTTTTCTTCACCTGTCCACACCGTTTCCGGATTGGCGCCCAACGCGGCAGGAGGCATCCTTTCAATCTCGGCGAATGCATCAGTCTTTTCCGTTCTTGTATCGGAATTCGACGGTCTTCCAAGACGAGTCCTCATCAGCTAGGAACGGTCTTGTTCAAAGCAACTTACGGTTCGGTGCCACCAACCAGAGGGGCTTCTCTCAGGTCGTTCACTCCGGCTTTACGCATGTTGGCACTAACGTCTCAGCTGGTCAATCTCGAATCCAGAGATTCGATGGCGGCGGACCTGGCACGCTTGTAAACAGAACTCAGGACATCCGATACGGCTTCGGTGGATCCGCGTTTGTGTATACGAATACGCTTGAGGTCTTTAACGGGGCCCTGTTAGCGTTGAATGCTGTTGCCGAGATGGTACTTGGCCCTCCGAAGGGCTGAGCCACGATCCCACCGCTGACTAGATCAACAATGCTTACGAACGATCCCTGGCCTACTGCAACGATCGGCAACGAGGGATGAGCCGAGAGCGACTCTGCAGTAACATTCGCTGAACCTGGCAGCCCGATATGCTTGACCACCGCGTTCGTCGCGGGATTAACAAGCACGAGCCCGGTTTGTTGAGCAATGACCACTCGGTTTGCGGGAGCACTTTAAGTTCCACCGACAGCTGTTGAGAACTGCGGGTTAGTCGACCAAATGGGGTCAGAATTCTGAGCCAGAGCTGAGCCTATGACTATACACAAAGAGGCCTTTTATTGTACATAAAGATATGAATGCCAACGGTTTGGAGCAACCTCATACGTTGAAGTATAGGACTTTTTCAGCTTTTTTACGTGTTGCTGTTACCACACAGTCACAACTTTAGGTAAGTGAGGTCTTTCTTCGCCGGAACGCGTCGGGAAGAGACCTTGCTGCGAGCTATCCCAGGCTGTAAAGGCTCGAACCTGCCAGGCGAAGCTAGGCGGCGCGCCGCCAGTGTCTGCAGGGTTGGGTGTTCCCGACTCACTTACGCCCCAATAGGCAATAAGACCAGGGATCGAACACCCAGGGTTGGTGTTCTGCCAAATCAGGGTTCGGTACCCGCACCTCACCAGCCCGCCGTGAGAGCGGGCTGGTGAAGCCAGCAGAGTTCCCTATACTAGGGGAACGTACATGAAGAAAAAAATTGACTTACGCCGTTGGTGCGTCAAGTCGCTGCGGGTTCTCCCAGGACAAATCAAGATTGTGAGCAGAGAGTCCGCCGCTCTGGTGGGCAAGGTGGGACTCGAACCCACACGGATCGCTCCACTGGAACCTAAATCCAGCGCGTCTACCAATTCCGCCACTCGCCCTAGAAGAGCCATGAGTTTACCGTTCGCGCTCTATCGGGGCTGAAGTCAGTAATGGCAACAAAGTTGCGGGCAAGGAGCAAGATCGAGTATTATTGCAATAGAGTTGCAGAAACGGATTTTGATCCTCGGTCTCCAGCCAGGAAGGTGCAAGTAGAAGTCACCAAGACCGTAGCTGCCAACTCGAGAAACATCATGAACACCCACGCTTTTCGAATACTGTCACTTGCCTTCTTGGCGACAGCAGTCGCCGCAGGATCAAGCGCCCAGACCATCTGGGCAACGGGTAACGAAGTTCCCGGTCAAAATCGGCTTTATGCCATTAACGCGAGGACCGGGGTCGCGATCGAAGTTGCCCCCGTCTCAGCCACCTTTGCCGCATTTGCCGCAAACCAAAACGGTCAACTGGTGGCGATCAACAGCCAGGTGCTTGGGATTCTGTCCAAGCTCGACTTCACTTTCAACCCCGTCACGACGATTACAGGCCTTTCTAGCACCGGGCTAGACATCTTGGCTGAGGGCAAGATCGTCGGCACAACCACGGGGGCTTCAGCGACTCTGTTCGAAGTGGATCCGGTTACAGGCAACACGATCGTGATCGGCCAATCAGGCGGGATCAAGACGCAGCTGGACGACCATTTTGGGGTCAGCACCAGCCCGTTCATCATCGGGCTCGGCTCAATCGGCAACACCGTTTACGGCATAAACATAGAGTCAAACCGAACGAACCTCGTTGGGCTAAACGCTACAAGCGGAGTGGCTACGGTGTTTGGTGCCAATAACGCGGTTGGTGCGACTGGCTATAGTGGTTTTGCCGCAATGACGGGAGTTGATACCTCGGGGAACGGTCAATACGATGCGATCTTCGGCGGTGCTAGCTTCCTCAACAGTAACCGCGTAGGAGCGGTGCTGCGGCACAACACGACTTCCGGAGTTCCGACTTTGGTGGGCACAAACACTGGATTGCTGTACTTTGGAATGGGCTCGTCGCCCCGTGCTCCGCAACCAAACGCCTTGTTCTGGATGAATTCGGGAACAGGGGTTGCCATTAGCTGGCAGTTTGCAAGCGGCGAGCTCCAGTCCGCTCAAGGCGGGTTTGTTCCCGACGACAGTGCCTGGGTTTTGAGGGCAGTCGGCGACATTTCCGAGCGGCGCCAGCCTGATCTGTTCTGGCAGAACTCGCAGACCGGACAGGTGGTGATGTGGCAGTTGATCGGCGACAGTGCCGAGAAGATCGAGACACTCGGCTTTGCCCCTAATGCCGACTGGCAGGTGGTTGCTGCGGGAGACACGGACGGCGATTTCCGCTCGAACCTGATCTGGCAGAATAGCACTACATTCGATGTCGTGAGCTGGAGCATCAATCCGAACGGCACTGTCTACAGCACCCGGCTTCTGGCTGAAGGTGTGCCGGGTTGGCGCTTTGTGACCCTTGCCGATGTAAACGGCGATGCGAACGACGACTATGTCTGGTTCAACCCGACGACTAGTGAAGTCGCCATTTGGCTCATCGACAATTCTGGCAACCCTTCCACTTCTGTTCAGGTGGGAGCGGCTACTTCTGGCTGGGTTCTGGAGGCTGCTGGGCGGTTTTCTCCTTCTGTTGGCGTAAGCCTGGTTTGGCGAAACGAATCGAGCGGCGCATTGGCTACCTGGACGCTGGATAACGCTGGCTCGGTGGTTTCGACCGGTCTGATTCCGGGCCAGGCACCTGCTGGCTGGTCGATCGCCGGCGCTGTTTATCGGCAGTAGCTAGCCGACTAAACAAAGACTTCCGTGCTCTCTCCAAACTCGAAAGAGGAGAGAGCACAACGTTCGTTGAGCCGACGTTTCGCGTCATCGGAATGTATACTTTTTCGTAATGATTCGATTTGCTGCGCCTCTGCTCTTGGTCGGGGTAGGGATAGCCTTGCTTTCCGGTTGCAACCAACCAGCGGAGACCACTGAAACCGTTGTCACCGAGGAAACCATCCAAACCCCCACACGGCTGGTTTTCGCCTTTCAGCGACAAAAAGACCCAACACAGCTTCAAGACGACGCCGAACTCGTCGGCACCCTGCTAGAAGAGGAGCTCGAGATGTCCGTCGATGTCTTGGTACCCACGTCGTACGGCGCAACGGTACAAGCGCTCATCAGCAACCGAGCCCAGGTCGCATACCTTAGCTCGCTCCCTTTCTTGCTGGCGAGCCGGGAGGCACCGGTAGAGATCTTGCTGGTAGAAGAGCGAGATGGGAAGCCGGACTACGACAGTGTTTTAGTAGTGGCGGCAGATAGCCCCATCCAATCCCTGGAAGACCTGAGAGGTCAGCGGATCGCCTTCACCTCGCCCACCAGCGCCAGCGGCTATGTGTTTCCTTTCGCCTACTTTGTAGAGCAAGGGCTGATTGAAAAGGGCGGCAAGCCTGATTCGTTCTTCGGTCAGGCGAGCTTCGCCGGCAGCTACGACCAGGCGCTAATGGCAGTAGTGCGAGGCCAAGCAGATGTTGCCGCTGTAAGTGACTACACCATGGAGGGTCCGGGCGCAGATCGCTATCTCTCCCCTGAAGACCGAGTGAAACTGAGAATTCTTGCGCGGGTGCCAAACGTGCCTACCCACCTCATCGCCATCCGGTCTGATCTCCCGGCAGAGCTGAAGGAGCAAATCAAAAGAACTTTGCTGGACCTCTCGACCAACGAGCCAGAGCGGTTGAAGGACGTGTACGGAGCGGCGGTTCTCGTAGAACCTGCGGGTGACCACATCGCCGGCGCAAAAGCCGCTCTCGAACGCACTGGGCTGGATTCCAGCGCCGTTGTTGAAAAGTAACCCCTAATGCCCGTGGCGCAACAGAAACCGACACTCAGGACCGAGAAACTCTCCTACACCTATCCGGGTAGGAAGCGGCCGGTACTTACCGACGTCGAGTTCAGCGCCTATCCGGGTGACCGCATCGCCTTGGTCGGGCCCTCAGGCTGCGGAAAAACAACCCTGCTGCGACTGCTAGAAGGCTCGCTTGAATCGCACGGTTCGGTTGTCGAGCGGACCGGCAAAACTGCACTGATTTACCAGGATTTGCGGCTCGTTGACGAGGCGACGGCGCTGGAGAACGTGTGCATGGGGATGCTATCAGGCATGCACCCAATGCAAGGCTTAACCGGCTTTCCGCAAGAAACACGCGAACGAGCGATCGAGCTGTTGGATGAAGTCGGTCTGAGGCACTTCACCGACAGCCGAGTCTCGACCCTCAGCGGGGGCCAGAAACAACGTGTAGCGATTGCCCGCGCCCTTGCCAGCGAACCGGACGTGCTGCTGGCAGACGAGCCGTTCGCGAACCTGGACCCGTTTACCGCCGACCGCGTCGGCGCGCTCCTAACTTCGCTCCAGAAGAAGCACGGCTTTACGCTCATTTGTAGCGTTCACGATCCTTCGAAGGTGCCAGGGCTGTTCACTGAGGTCCGCGAAGTCTGTTTGCTCAGCTGCGAAACCTGTCCGCTGAACATGACAGGCGCACCGGCTACTCCGAAGCGGTTTGGGATTCGCCCCTGGCAAGTTGCCCTAGCGCTTGTTGCGCTGTTCCTCTGGTTCAGCTTCACGCTTTTCCAGAATGCGCCTTCGCTTGCCGATGCGCTGCGGGAAGGAGCACGGTTTTTCGGCAACTTGATCCCCTGGCCCCCGAGCGTTCTCCTAGGTGTCCCCTGGGCGCACCTGCTGGCTGAACTTTGGGCGACTTTGCAGATGGCTTTCGTGGGGACATTCATCGGGGCTTTGGTGAGCCTGCCTCTCTCGATGGCAGCCAGTTTGCCGGGCAAAGCCGGCTTCCTTACTTTTGTTGCCCGTTCGATCGCGAACGTGGTACGCGCTATGCCGCCGTTGCTTTGGGCGCTGATATTTGTTGCGGTGTTGGGCATCGGTCCGGCAGCGGGTGTGGCTGCGCTCGCCGCCTATAGCACCGGCTACCTCACACGGCTGTTTACCGAAGAGCTGGAGAATGCAGACCAGAAGGCTGCAATGGCGCTGAGCCAACTTGGCGCGTCTCGGCTGCAGGCATTGGTTCAGGCGATCTTGCGCCCGAGTGCCCCGGGGATCGCGGGAGCGACCTTCTTTGTGTTTGAATACAACGTCCGGGCGGCTACGGTATTGGGAATCGTCGGTGCCGGTGGAATTGGCGCCAGCCTGTTGTACTACATTGAGTGGCGGCAGTTCCCCGAGCTCTTCGCGGCGCTTGCGCTGATCGTTCTGGTGGTGTGCTTGCTGGATGGCGCGAGCCGGCAGCTTCGCCGCCGGCTCGCTCGTGCACGAACCCAGTAGAGCTACCGGGTCATCGTGTGTTGAAGTCCGCCGAAAACCCGATATATAGGTTAAGGTCGGATCTTCCCGTCATGCTTCGCCCGATCAGAAATTGCCCTTGGAGAGACTCGGTGAACTGGTAGTACCCTCCGAATCCAATTGCAAGTTCGTTCTTCTCGCCAGGCTCTGGCGCAAGGAATCCATGGAGTTGAACTCCGAGTAGTAGCCGATCGGTGATTACGCGATCCACCACGATGCCGTAGACCGGAGTTATGTGACCCGTTGCGGGCGTGTAATTGATGCCGAGGTTCCAAGTTAGCCTTGCTTCGTTTCCGAAAGCATGCCCAGTCAGGTACGCCGCGTGATCGATCGCCCGGGTGCCAATTCTGGAACTCCTTGTTGGCAAAGTCGCCTCGTAGGCGACTGCCAGTAATGGGCCTTCTTCCAGCTCTGCAACGATGTGCTTAATGCCTAAGGAGAGCACATCGAAGCTGTAGCTAGTCGGAATCCCGGAGCCAGCCGCCCTAAGCCCCTCAGTGCCTATCGCCAGTTCTGTTCGGCGGTCGAGACCGTAGGTAAAGGCAATCGCCGGGAGCGTCTCACTGGTCTCCGAGCCCAGCCTGGAGAGCGTGTAGGCGACGTACATTGTGGCAACCCCAACAGGTGTCACGCCAGGGTCGTCGACATCCCAGGGCGGTTCTGCGCTGGAATTTGAGTTGAGACCGATGACCATTACCAGTCCGAATAGCCATCCGAGATATTTCAGTGATTTCTTCATTTTGTTTGCTCCTATTGCGCGAGGTAGTGAGAGAGGAAAAACCCTGCCATGGCGAAGTAAATCAATACACCGAGCAGGTCCATGATGGAAGTAATTGCCGGCGCCGAAAGGGTTGCTGGGTCAGCGCCAAACCGTCTTGCGATGAACGGAAGTGCGACCCCGATCAAGCTACCCAGTATGGTAACGGCGAACATCGTAATGCCAACGACCATCAAGATGTCCCATCCGATGCCCTTACTAAAGTAGGCAAGTATCATTTCGAGGATGCCGATGGTAACCGCCAATGCAGCCGCCACGAAGAGGTCGCGCTTGAACACGAACCAGAATCCAGACCAGTTCAGCTTGAACTGACCCAGCGCCAATCCGCGAATGACCAACGTCGCAGATTGGCTTCCGGTATTACCGCCCATATCTACGATTGGGGCGATAAATGCTGCAAGCACGATGACCGCGCTCAGCATCTCTTCCTGGTTCGCCACGAAAGTAGACGTGACGACACCAAATACGGTCAATATTGCGAGCCAGATCACTCTTGCGGAATAGATCTTGGTAAGCGTAGAGTGCTTGAGGTCGATATCTGGACCCGTTTGAAGTGCGCCGCCGAATTGAACGAGTCGCTTGGCGGCTTCTTCGTCAACGAGTTCGATTGCCTCCTCCGCACGGATGCTTCCCAGCAAGCGGTGCTCCTTATCGACAACGGGCACCAACGCGAACCCATACTTCTTGAACATTTGGGTTACGTTCCGAATCGGGTCAGTAGCAACCACTGCCGGAGCAGAATCATCGAGCAGATTTTCTATTCTCGTTCCAGAACTGGCGCGGAACAGAGTTGCCAGAGGCACATAACCTCTGTACTCCCGGCTCGGGCCGATGACGAACACGACCTCCAGATCTTCTGCATCGAGCACAGACTCTTGGACCAGCTTCAGCGCTTCGGAGGCTATCGTGCCCTCGAGCACCGCGAGATATCGTGGATTCAAGTCGCGCCCTGCGCTTCCGTCTGGGTACCCGAGAAGCTGGCTGACCTCGCTCATCGTGCCGCTGGGCAACGCCTTGGTGATGCGCTTGACCACCTTGGCGGGTAGTTCGTCTAGAACGTCTACAACCTCTGCCGGGTCGAGCTGGTTGAGCATATCGTTGACTTCGCCTGGCTCCAGACTCTCGACCAGCTCTGCCTGTTCCGATGGATTCAGCGACTCGAATACTTCGAGGGCCGTGTCCTTGCCAAGCAATCGCAAAAGAACGAGCGCTTCGCTTGGCGTCATCTGGCGGATCAGATCGATGGCGTCCCAGGTGCCCAGCCTCTGGATTTCGCCGCGTACCCGCTCGAGCTTCGAGCTCTTGAGTGCTTTTCTGAATTCTTGGAGGGTCATCGCTCGAGACCTCCTGGGTTTTGATTTTTTGTGTGCATATTGGTTCTCCTTTTTGGCAAAAAGTGTGCAGTTGACAATTCGAGGGCATCAGCCCTTGGGCATGGTCGAGTTGCACGCTACGGAGGGTCGCAAACGTAACAAAGAAACCGAAGATCTGCAGAGAGCAGCCGGGTTCTAAGGTTTGGGCGGTGAAATAGGTACGGGCCGCCGTTCATGAGGACCTCCGCTCATGCGCGGGCCTCTGCCAGCAGGCGTACCGATAAGTTGCGATATGTTTGCATTATTCGCATAGCTGTGTTCTCCTTGCGAGGCGGCTATGCTGGCAGGCAAAAAAAGACCCGCGGAAGGGCTGCTTCCGCGGGTCCGGGCCGTTAGTTTCGGATCTGGTCTAGAAGCACCCTCGTCCGCAGGCTCTCTTCTTGGCTGTACCAGGAGAGCCGCTTCGGTTTTGTGATGAATTTTTCTGTCTGAAAGGGCGACTGTTGCCGTCCATAGTGGTTTCCGTGGCCGCGAGTATGCCGCAGGCCGGCAAACACTATACCCGATACACTATTTGGCTTCCAAGCATGCTATGGGAAGTTCGAGCAGAGTTCGTGTAGGGCTGACGGGGTCTCTTTCACGGCTTTCTGTCGTTCTGGTCTGCATCTATGTCAAGAGCTCACTCAGCCACCTCTCTTCCCATTTGAGGAAGCAGACACTAGACTATTCGACCGAATAAATCGAATAGATCATTGCCTTAGCGGCTGGGCATCAGCGACGAGCATGTGTGCGCACTATAACGTTAGTTGGCTTGAGATTGAATTTGTGGAGGCAAGGGGATTCGAACCCCTGACCTCTTCCATGCCATGGAAGCGCTCTACCAACTGAGCTATGCCCCCGAAGGAGTAGCACTGGCTACCTAAACCGGCGGTCAGCGCGACTCATGATTGAACCTCATCGGCGCCCCAACTGTCAACCTGCACACATTGATTCGTCAGAACTGCCCAAGAATTGTGAAACCTACGAAGCCCACGGCTTTCCCGTGAAGTTGAGTGGTGCCCGAGGTCCCCATGCACGAAGGGCATACGGGGCAACCGCGAAGACCCGCTTTCGCCAAGGGCGAATGCGGGTCACAAGTTACCGCTCGCCAGAAAGCTCGAATCAGCCACCCATCTAGCGGGTGACGCTCCACATGTTGTTTTCGGGAGACTGGTAGGTTCGGGCGAAAGGCATGGTTCGAACACTTCCATCGGCAAAAATGAACGGTGGCGTGTTGCCGTACCGACCCGTCCCTTTCTTTTCCACAGGCAGGCCGTCCAAGTTTTCGTTCCATTCGCCGTCAACTACGTCGTTCCAATCCTCACAACCAGGTGCCGCCGGGAAATGGGAGCAGGGGGGAGCAGCTCTGCCCTTGGACCAATGGTAAGGGCTATTGAGGTCGTTGGTGTCTTCATCCCACGGGTCGATGCAAAGGTCAAAGAACTCTGAGCTCCAAAATGGATGGTTCGGGTTGCTCAGCGGCAGCGGGCGAGGTACTGGTTCACCAACTGCTCGTGGCCAGCCGCCGATGCGAAGGGCAGCAAGTACGGTGGCGGAAGGCTCCGAAATGCTGGAGCGGCTTCGATCCATAGCAGTCATGAAGCCGTTTTGAAGGTACGAGCCCCACATAACATCCAGGTTCCGGTCTGGGTCTGCCGGGTCAAACCAAACCGACCCTTTGTTCGGCGACAGACCGTTGGATTCGACGCCGCCACGGCCGGACTTGATATACGGGTCCAGAGCTCGTTGAAAGTTGTTGACCGCCCACCAGGAAATCGTGGTCGCGCCGGTTGGCCCAATCGCCATGGTTCTCGCGTACATGTCGTCGTTGTTATCCGAGTACATCATGTTCGCCACACCGATCTGGCGCATGTTGTTAATTGCAACGGTTCGGTTTGCCGCGTTGCGGGCTTGGGCAAACACAGGAAAAAGAATTGCCGCCAGAATCGCGATTATGGCGATGACCACCAGTAGTTCGATCAATGTAAAGCCAGTTTTGTGTGTGTCTCGGTTCATGCCAAGAGGAATTATAGCACGGGCTATATTCTTTGTGTCACAATCTAGGACTGATGACCAGGAGAGACTCGTTCGCAAAGGTCCGGGCAGACCATGAAACCGAACTCACAGAGGACTACCTCGAGGCGCTATACGAGCTGAGCGTGAAGTACGACCCCGAGTTCGAACGCTGCTTCTCTCAGGGCTGCGCGGTTCAGCCTCGGCTTCGGACTAGGGACCTCGTCAAAGTCTTCGGCGTAAGCCAGCCGACGGTGACGAAAGCGCTAGAACGGCTTCAGAGAAAGGGGCTGATCCATCGGCACCCGCACAGCTATTTCCACTTGACCGAAGAAGGGTTGGCTTTGGCGAAGGAGTCACACAAGCGGCACCGGATAGTTGAGGCGTTTCTGCTCAAGCTTGGGGTGCCCGCTGGAGATGCCGCATTGGACGCTGAGGGCATCGAGCATCACCTCAGCGATTCCACGCTTGCTGTAATGCGCCAGTTTCTCGAACTCGAAGAAGAGCTCTCTTAAGCTGTAGCTGCGTCTGGTAGCCGCACCCGGTCTCGAACTCGGCGAAATGCCGCCAGAGCATCGTCCAGATCTTGCTTTGTATGGGCGGCGCTTGGCATTGTGCGGATTCTCGCCTTGCCCAGGCCGACTGTAGGATACACAATAGACAGCGCGTAGATCCCTTCATCCCAAAGAAGCCTCTCAAATTCTTGTGCCGCTCCTTCGTCGCCGATGTACACCGGGGTAATCGGAGTCTCGCTACCCATGGTGTCGAAGCCCTCGGCTTGCAACGCGTCTTTCCAGTACCGGGCGTTGCTCCACAGTCTTTCCATTGGCTCTGGGTCGGTTTCCATCACTTCCAGAGCGGCGATAAGCGCAGCGGCAACCATTGGCGGGTGCGCTGTGGAGAAGAGGTAGGGCCGGCCTCTCTGTATCAGCCAGTCCTTTAGCTCTGCCGAGCCGGCGATGTAGCCTCCCACAACGCCCAGCGCCTTGGAGAGTGTTCCTAGCTGAATGTCCACCCGCCCGTAAAGGTTAAAGTGGCTGGCAGTGCCCGCTCCGTTCTTGCCAAGCACTCCGCTGGCGTGGGCGTCGTCCACCATAACAAAGGCGTCGTACTTTTCTGCCAGTTCGACGATGTCTGGGAGTGGCGCGATGTCGCCATCCATGCTGAAGACACCGTCGGTAATGATCATCCGCTTTTCGAAGTGTTGAGCGTTCTTGAGAATCTGCTCCAGGTGCTCCATGTCCTTGTGGCGGTACACCCAGCCCTCGCTCTTCTTGTAGGAGGCAGGGGAGAGCCGAACCCCGTCAATGATCGAAGCGTGGTTCAGTTCGTCGCTGATGACCACATCATTCTTGGCAAGAACAGCTGGAATGCAGCCGCTGTTGGCTGTGAAGCCACTGGTGAAGACCAGAACCGCATCGACATGCTTGAAGGTTGCCAGCTTTCGCTCTAGCTCGTCGTGAATGCTCATCGTTCCACCGATCCAGCGCACCGCACCAGCACCAACCCCCCAAGTCTCTATCGCTTTGAGGGCTGCCTGCCTGACTTTGGGGTGATTTGCTAGCCCGAGGTAGTTGTTGCTGGAGAGGTTGATGACCTCTTTGCCGTTCATATTCACCCGACCTCCGGCGGGAGACTCAAGAATTTTCGGAATTTTGTAGAGGCTTTTCGATTTGAGGTCGGCGAGTTCTGTGCCGAGCCAGTTCTGCAGGTTCTGGTTCATGTTCTGAAATCTAGTTGCGGCTGACCCAGCTGCTCAGGTCGTCCATGGTCAGCTGCTGCAGCGTGGGCGCGTCCATCACCAGCGCCTCGTCTATGATCGGAATCAGGCTCTTGAACCGATCCGACGTAGTGGTGATTTCCAGCAGGTGCTGCTTTTCAAGGTTCTCCATTCTCAAGTAGTTGGCGATGATGAAGCTCAGGGCAATGGGATCGTCGGTCAGGCGCACCTGAACGCGGTAGTCCTGGTTCCGGAAATAGTTTTCGATGAGTTGTTGAAAGGACTCCCTGGCCCGGTGGGAAAGGGCGCGGATTCGCTCGCTGTTCTCGTCTTCGGTCTCGATCAGGTTTTCGATGTAGCCGACCATGTACGGCTTGGATTCTTCCTCGATCTTCCGAATCCTGAATCGGCGCTCGCCCATCACCTGAATGTCCATCTGCCCAGAATCGAGCTTGGTGGATTGAGTAATGCGAACTGCAGTGCCCACCAGGTACGGCTCGGGGTTCTCCCCAATTTCGTGACCCTGGCGAATGAGGACGATGCCGAACGGACGGTCGAACTCGATGCACTCGCGCACCATCTGCAGGTAGCGATCTTCAAAGATGTGCAGATGCAACACTGCATAGGGGAAGATCACCGTGTGCAACGGAAACAGAGGGATCTCTTCTAGTTCTCTTGCCACTTACTCATTCTTGACGTCTGGAGGGGCTCGGAAACTCCCCATCACCGAAATGCTGTACAACATTCTACGGCAAACTATGCGCGGGCGAGCCGCAATCCAGGCTGGACCATCGGCTTGGATGGCGGAACCCTGCGGGTATTCTAACCGCCTCATACGATAGCTGTGACTTCCTCGACAATGGCATCCGAATTCAATGAGTCTGACCTACGGCAAGAGATAGACCGTCTTCGGAGCGAAAACCAGTCCCTCAAAGGCGAGATCGCTGAACTCCAGCGACTCGTTCCTTCAAAGTCCCCCGTACCTGAAGGAGAGCCCGACGAGCGTTCTATACGTGCGGTTGAACCTGCAGAGGTCACCCCGATCAGTGACGCCGACGCTGCCCTCCGCCGAATCATTCAACGTATCGCCATGATTCTCCAATCGGAGAAAGTGGTGATCATGTTCTACGATCCCGAAACGGGCGAACTTCGAGGGATCCCCCCTTCATACGGAGTGGATGAAGACCGGCTGAAGATGTTCCGCATGAGGGCAACGCAGGGTCTCTCGGGCGAGGTTTTCCGAGATATGAGGCCCGCTATCTTCCTCGATGCGGCCACCGACGCCAGGACAGCCAAGGACCCTTTCGGAATCCTCGGAGTTCAAAACGGAATTACGGTGCCTCTGGTCATCGAAAAGCGGGACGAAGAGAACCGCGTCATCGAGCGGAACGTAATCGGCGTACTGCACGCCTTCAACAAGAGCCACGGCGGCGACTTCTTCGACGAGGATGTGCGCCTACTGGAGCGGCTCTCGAAGAACGTTGGTTCGATCATTTCGAACCTGCAGCTTTACCGAGAGGTCATCGAAGAGCGCGAAGAGCTTCTGCAGACTTTCGAAAGCCTGGCCGCTGGACTGATGCTGGTTTCGCCAGAAGGGACTGTCAGTCAGATCAATACTGCCGCACGCGCAATATTCAACGTCGGGCCAGAAGTGCTCGGCAAACCAGTTGAACAAGTCGCAGATATCGACAATCTTTTGGAGATGTTCCACTCTGCACAGACTGGCGCAGAGGTGCCTGTAGTCGAGATATCGGTAACCATTGCAAATGCTGAGCGCCACTATCAGGTTCAAGGTGCCCAAGTCAAGGGTGAAGACAACCGCAGCCTCGGGGTTGTGGCGATCTTCATGGATATCACTGAGATCAAGAACATCGAGCGCATGAAGAGTGCGTTCGTTGCCATGGCATCGCACGAGCTGAGAACACCGCTCACTGCAATCAAGGGGTTCGTTTCGACCCTGTTGCTGGACGCGACATTCACGCCGGAAGAGCAGCGCGAGTTCTTGATGATCATCGATACCGAGTGTGACCGTCTAACCCGATTGATCAACGACCTTCTGAACACGGCGAGAATCGAAGCGGGCGAGAGCCTCAAGCCGAGCTACACCATGGTGGACTTCCGCAGCCTCATGGAAAAGGTCGTTTCTATTCAAAAGCAGGCGACCTCAAAGCACGAATTGGTACTGGAAGCGCCGGATACGTTGCCGGAAATCGTTGGAGACGAGGACAAGCTCGACCAGGTTCTCACCAACCTGATGAACAACGCCATCAAGTATTCGCCGGGCGGCGGAACGATCACGCTGCACTGCGAGTTGAATGGTGACGAGCTAGTTGTCGGTGTGCGAGACCAGGGTCTTGGGATCCCCAAGGACCATCTCGGAAAAGTCTTCGAAAAGTTCCACCGGGTGAACAACGAAGACAATCGAAAGATTTACGGAACGGGCCTCGGTCTCTTCCTGGTGAAGCACCTCGTTGAGGACGTCCATCTTGGCAAGATTTGGGCGGAATCCGAGGTCGGAAAGGGATCAGACTTCATCTTCCGCATTCCTACCAATCTCGACATCGAAGAAGCTAAGGCAAGGAACCAGTAGGCACCGTACCGCCAGCGGGTATTTCCGCGTCGAATAGAGTGAAAGCTCCTCCGAGAAGGGTTGAGATTACGAATGAAAATGTCGCAAATGAAATTTATTGCCTGTGTTGGGTGTGTTGCGGTTGCAACGTTGGTTCTAGCGCAAGGTGGACCCGTTCAAATTGAACTGACTCCCGGTCAGAAAATGAGCTACGAGTTTGAGCTCACCACCACCTACGCCACGGGAGAGGAAGGCAGGATCACCAATCGCGTGACGACCCAAGCCGGTGTGGACTACACGGTTCTGGAGAAAGTAGAAGAGGGATTCAAGCTTCAGTCCAAGTTCAACAAGTTTGAGTCGACTGAGATCGACATGACGAACAAGACCCTTGCGGAACAAATGAAGTCGCAGTTTGAGGGTCTTGAAGCGACGTTCGTGGTCAGCCCAAGGGGCAAGGTATCCGATTTTGAAGCGACTGGCGGCGCGAAGTTTGGGCAATCACTTCTCGGCCGATTTTCTGGTGAAGATGGTCGGTTCCTCTACTTCCTACTTCCGGAACAGCCCTTGACACAAGGCGCAAGCTGGTCTGAAGAGGTTTCGGGATCAGCGTTTTCTGGCACAAGCTTTGGACCTTCGTCGATCAACTCGCCGAAGCCGGTCATGGTGAATTACTCCGTACGGCAGATCTCAGGCGACACGGCGATCATCAACATCGAGGGCACACTGAACGACAAGATGGATATCGAAGGGCCCAGCACTGGCGGTGCAGAAGGTCGGCAGCCGCTGCTCTCCAGCATGAGTTTCGTCACCGAAGCACGAGTTCAGGGTCAGGCACGGGTGGATGTTCGCACAGGGCTGGTGCAGCTGTACGATGTGACCTACACTAACACCATTTCAAGCCAGACCGGCGTCAACGCCCAGTCCAACCGGTACGTGGTTCGTGCCGCTGGAAGCCAGTAGTTCGACCGGCTTCCTTAGCTTGAGAATTGCCCGGGGAAATCCGGGCAGTTTTTTCTTTGCGTGCTCGTCTCGCCCCATCTCCAATTGACCCACGAGATCAATTTTGAACCGTTGAACCCTCCAATCCGTATAGCCAGTACCCAAAGAAATGGGTGGTGAAAACTGTGAAGTTCAAGTTAAACCGTGATGTGCAGCGCGCCCGCCGTGCTGCTCCGGCATCGGGACCCCCATGGCAAGCGGCAGCGACCGCCAGCCGCCCCGTTGCCTCTCTTCGAAGAGTGCTTGCCGCGTTCTTCCTCGCAATAGTAGGTCTCTCCGTTCTGCTCCTCAGCGGATGTGAGACCGACGTAGACCTGGAACCCACTGCTGGCGTTACGATGGCGATGAGCGAAGGTGGCGACACCGCTACCGAACCGCTTGGCGCCGAGCCTAGAATGATCATCCGAACTGCAAACATGGTGGTTGTAGTTCAAGACATGGAGGAATCCGAGGTCGAGCTGCGCTCACTGACGGGTGAATTCAAGGGGATCGTCGAATCCAGTTCGCTTCAATACCGGCAAGGAGTCCCTCGTTCCGAGGTTGTCGTGCGCGTTCCCGTGGAGTCTTTCGATGCCTTCCTGGAGAAGGTAGAGGATCTCGGGTTCGTGCGCTCTCGAACACTCGAATCCACCGACGTGACCACCGAGGCGATCGACATCGAGGCACGCCTTAAGGTGTTGCGCGCTGAAGAGCAGTCGCTGATGAGGCTGCTTGACCAAGCAAAGTCGGTTACGCAAGTCATCGAAGTGCGCAAGGTGCTCACCGAGACCCGCCAACAGATCGAGTCGCTGGAGGCTCGGTACAAGTACCTTTCCCGTCAGGCAAGCCTCTCAACAGCGAAGATTTACCTAGAAGAGCGCCCAGGTGCCGGCATTGGCCAGGCAGCCCCAGGGTGGCTTCAAGATACGTTCACACTCGCGTTCGTCAGCTTGCTTGCCGTTGGGCGCTGGCTGCTTCAGGTCGCCGTTTGGCTGGCTGTCTTCTCCCCGATTTGGGGCGGAATCATCCTGTTCGCCTGGTGGATGCGCCGCCGCAGACGACGCATCCCACCGCCAGTGATTTAGCCGGCTTCTTCGAGGCTCACCCGCACACGGTCGACGATATCGGCAATCAGCCGGTCGTCTACCGTGAGCGGCGGGGCAAACCGGAAGGTCCGGTGCCGAGTCTCTTTCGTCAGCAAGCCGTTCGCCAAGAACCGTTCTGTGAGTTTTTCAGTGTCGACCTGGTGAGTCACTTCTAATCCAATCAGCAGCCCTCTGCCCCGCACTTCGTGCACGTGGGACTTGGGAAGGCTGTCGAACATGCTCATCATGACCGTGCCGAGGGACGAGGCGCGCTCGCAGAATCGATCGACTTCCATATCAGCTAAGGCGGCGAGCGCAACAACGGAGCTTAGAGAGTTGCCGCCGAATGTCGAGCCGTGATCTCCTGGCTCGAATACGCTCATCACTTCCCGGGAGCCGATTGCAGCGGAAACCGGCATGATTCCGCCACCTAGCGGCTTGCCAACCGCCATCAAGTCGGGCTTTGAATCTTCAAACATCCAGGCGAACTTGCGGCCTGTGCGGCAGAACCCGGTCTGGACTTCATCCCAAATCAGCAAGACGTTCTCTCGGTTCGTGATCTCGCGCACACGCTCCAGGTAGCCGTCTGGCGGCATCAAGATGCCCGCCTCTGCCTGGATAGGCTCGGAAAGGAACCCGACGGTGTTGGGAGTAACGGCTCGCTCTAGAGCTTCAGCGTCACCGAACGGAACCGTAACGAACCCAGGGGTGAACGGTCCGAAGTGCTGCTTGTACGTAGGCTCTGAACTGAACCCTACGATGGTCGTGGTGCGACCGTGGAAGTTGCCTTCACAAACGATGATCTCCGCCTTGCCATCGGGCACACCCTTCTTGGTGTAACCCCACTTTCTGGCGAGCTTGATGCAGGTTTCCACTGCCTCGGCGCCGGTGTTCATGGGGCAAACCATGTCCATCTCGGCAAATTCGGCGAGCCCTTTCAGGAACAGCGCCATTTCGGAAGTGTAAAAAGCGCGGCTGGTGAGCGAGACCTTCTCTAGCTGCTGTTGGATCGTTTGGACGATCGATTCACCCAGGTGACCATGAGCCAGCGCGGAGTACGCACCAACGCAGTCGATGTACTCCTTGCCTGATCCGTCGATTGCATAAGCGCCTCGAGCAGAGACGATGTTCACCGGTAAGGGGTGATAGTTGTGAGCTCCGTATTTCTCGGTGATTTCTATCGATTCGCTATCGGAGAGCTCGGAGGCGACTTTCGTAGCTCCGTCCTCCGAAATTCGCTGCCAAAGGGTCTTTGATGCAACAGCCATACTATCTATTTTGTAAGAAGTACCGAGGAGGAAGTTTGCCGGCTGAGCGAAACGTCCTTTGAATCGGTGACTCCCAGGCTCGCTTTGGGCTAGAAGAAGACGCCCCGCACTATAAATGAACGAGAACACGCCGCCAGAGCCCAAGAGGAACTTTGACTTCGATCTCTACGACTGGGGTCAAGGGGATGCGCCCAAATTTGACGTTAAGCCCGCCAAGCCTGCGGAGCGCCGAAACACGTGGACCTGGCTGGCGCTGGCACTGTTTTTCGTCTTCGTGATCGTAGCGCAAAACTCTGGGCAGTTCCTGCCAGAAGATGAAACTACGGACAAGTTCACCGTAACCTCCGGCCAGACCGGCGAACTGCGTCGGGCACTTCTGGTGCACGACCTCTCCAAGTCGTTCGGCCAAAGCCAGTACAGCAGTGCCCTGATTGGATCCGATGTTTCTCCCAGCCGGTGGAATGACCTCGGCGAAACGAAACTGGGTTACTCCGTCATCAGCGGCCTGTACCTCTTGGAATCAGAAGGGGAAGTCGACGAGAAGACCATCGAATTGCTGGATCTCTGGCTTGTAGCAATCGAGGAGGCGAGATCAGGCCTCGATGAAGGGGCATCTGAGGACGAATTGGACACTTCGGTACTGTTGGTTCGAGCTGCGAAGGGGGAGGAACTAACTCCCGAAGAGATCGAGGTGCTGGAGGAGAGCCCCGACGTGCCCATGTTCATTTCTGAGACAGTGGCACGGCTGTACGGCGAAGGGGAACCGCCTTCCAGAGGGAGCCCCATGGCGATGCTGGGCTTCGTCGGCTACATGCTGTTCGTTGGTTTCCTCGGTTTCATTGGCTGGGTCGGGTTCGTTGCGCTTGGTTTGGCGAAGAAATTGCCTAAGCTAGAACTGGTCCCGAGTTCGATCACCAAGGGTCAGGCCGACCGGCTGGCTGGCCTCTTCTTGCTCGGAATGTTCACTTTCGTAGGCGCCATCGGCCTGGTAGCTGTCGCCATGCCGTCCCTTCCTGGGCCGCTTCGCGCCGCCATGACTGCTTTGGTCATCATTTCGGCGATTTGCCTGCTGCTTAGCTCGGGGCTAGTCGGCACCAAGGGGTATCTCAAGCAACTGAGATTGACCGCTTCGGGCTTCTTTCCCGGGCTGGGATTCGGGTTCGTCGCCTACACCATGACTCTTCCGGTGGTCTTCCTCGCGTTGCTTATCGCGCTTCCACTGCAGCGGTTCTTCCCCACACCGTCTCACCCGATTTCGGAGCAACTCTCGGCAGGCGTAAGCGGACCGATGTTCCTGACGCTGCTCATCACTGCTGCGATTGTCGCGCCCTTCGCAGAAGAGGTCCTGTTCCGAGGAGCGTTGCTACCAGCAATGGCGAAGGTGAAGGGTTCGCTGGTGTTCGCGATCGTTGTCAGCAGCGTGCTGTTCGCAGCAATTCACCCAACGGGTATCGTTGCCTGGCCTGCGCTTGCGGCACTCGGCGCGATGTGCGCGCTGGTGTTCTTGTTCACCAAGAACATTTGGTCAGCGATCTGGCTGCATGCGTTCTGGAACGGAACGCTGTTGATCGCCTCGTTCGCGATTCTTTAGCCTTTAGCGCAAACGAATATCGGCGAAAACCGGCAGGTGGTCCGATGCCTGGTCCCCTTTAAATTCGTTACGGACCTGGCCGTCCACGATCCGCGTTCGCCCCGGCTTGCCCTGCACTGCTGGGGGGAGCGAATAGATCCACGGTCCTTCCACTCCGCGGCGGAAGATCGGCGGGGAGACCAGGATCTGGTCGAACATGATCTGGGTCACCTCAACATCTTGCGGGTAGCGATAGTCGACGTCTCGCAGTCGCTCATTGTCCGCCCTGGCTCCAGATGCCACTGGGGGAATCGGTTTTCCATCAAACTTGGTGTACAGGCCGTAGGTAACTGCGTCTTGGCGCCAGAGGTTGTCCATCAGGTTCACCAAGAACGACTTCTCTGGTTCGGTAAAGCCTGGTTGGGCGTTCATGTTGCCGGTTACCAGGATTTGCACGCTTCGATCGTCCGGAGCGTCGTTCAAATCGCCCATCACCACGACGTTCTGCTCGTTGGTGGCGCGGATGTAGGCTGCCAGCATGGCTTTAGCTCCTTCGCGCTGCGGGTTTGTCGTCGCCCTGCCACCAACCCGCGCCTTAGAGTGAAGGCAGTAGACAGTAAAGGTCTCACCGTTCGGGGACTTGATGACCGCTCGGAGCACGTCTCGGTTGCGCGGGAAGAAATAGTTGAGTGCTCGGTTCGGGAAGACCATCTCCCAGTTCTCGATTTTGTAGGGCTTCTTTACGGCGACTGCCAGCTCCATGAACTCATTCGAATTGTCCTCCATAACGAACTCCCACTCGTCATCGAAGATTTGCTCCAGCGACTTCTTGCTTTGAATTTCTTGCAGGGCAACGACCTGGGGCTGGATATCGGAGAAGATTTGCGACAGGTTCTGGATTCGGTCTGGGTTGGCGTCCTCTCCGAACCACTCGATGTTGTAGGTCATCACTCTGGTGAATCCTGGGTTGGCTGGCTTGGGCTCCCATATCGAGGGGCTGGCAATAGCCATGCCAACGGAGGCGACCAGGGCTGAGAGGAGAGAAATTTTCCAGATACCGTTCATGACTAGGAGTATTACGCCTCTGGCAACCTCAGAAGGTTAACGGATGGTTAAGAAGGGGAAGTGGAAAGGTTCGCTGCAAAGTGTTCGTTGCCCACCGCGGAGTTTAGGACTCATCAAACGGAGAAACCTGCATGGGCTCATAAGAACGCCACTTCTCAGCTCACCGACCGGTATGCGACTACGATGTGCGGCAATGAACATCGCAGAGGAGCTTGTTCGACTGAAGGATTCATCTTGCCCGGCAAGCATCGGAATGTCTGGTACGATTAGGGGTGCGTTTGTGGGCAATTTTTGATGCCCACTCTGTTCTAATGACCACCGACGAGCAAGTTCCGACATCAGAATCTGGTGTCAGCGATTCAACCCCGGCGGAACCCACCGCCACTGATGTAGCCATCGAAATGGCTGAAGGTTCCCCCTCTCAGCAGGCTGCACAGCAAATCCCCTCCGTTCACCCAGAAGGTCCAGCGACCGAGGCACCGGCAGCAACCGAAGCCTCCGATCAAGCTGCTGAAAACCTTCCGACCCCTCCTGAGCTAAATCAGGAATCTCGGGTGGACCTTGATGTCCCTTCGCAGCCAGTGAGCACCGAAGAAGCGGCACCACCAGCCGCCGAAACTCCTTCACCTGCAAGCTTTGAGCCGCAAAGTACGCCACCCGTGGCGGAGACCCGCTCTGAAGGCATCCAGATCGTAGAGGATGACAACGCCAAGGACTTGTTCGAGCGAGAGATGGAAGCGCTCGCGATGTCGGAAGAGGGATCGACTGAAGATCCTCGACTTCGCAGGCTCTCCAAGGGCGAGAGAGTCACCGCTCGGGTGATTCAAGTCGACCGAGACCGTGTTTTCGTAGACCTCGGAACCAAGAGCGAGGGCGTGGTGCCCATCGAAGAGCTGACTGCCCACAGCATCAGCCAGGCTTCGGATGCCGTAAAGGTTGGCGACGAGATTCAGGTTGTGGTGATGAAGCCGGAGTCGGGCGACCGCCAGGCTGTGGTTTCGAAGCGGCAGGCAGATTTCGAGGAGCTTTGGGATCGATTGGAGCGACAGAGTGTCGACCAGACGACGATCCAGGCGATGGTCGTCGAGCGGGTCAAAGGTGGCTTGGTTGTCGATATCGGTGTTCGAGGATTTGTGCCCAGCACCCACGTTGGGCTCATGCCAGGCGGAAATCTGGACCGTTATGTCGGAACAGAACTTGCTCTCAAGATTCTTGAAGTCGATCGAGACCGAAAGAAAGTTGTCCTTTCCAACCGAAAGGCTGCCGAGCAAGAGAGGCAAGCGGCAAAAGACAGAATTTTCACCGAGCTGGAGCCGGGCGCTCGATTGCCGGGCGTGGTTCGCCGTTTGACTGATTACGGTGCGTTCGTC
>JBKBWO010000001.1:0-188449 GCA_046314495.1 Fimbriimonadaceae bacterium | reverse complement strand
AAACTTCACTAGGTCGTAAGCGGCTGCGGTGCCCTGCATGCCCGCGCCAAGAATTGCAAAGGTCTTTTTCATAGGGAAAAAAGGTGATTGACGGAAGCGCGGACGCAAGAAGAACCCCACAACCTCTCGCCACAGAAAGGATACCAGCCGGCCCATCGGGCCCCTTTGGGCAGTAGATTCGGGTTCAAATGCGTAGAGAACGGTGTTGTCCCCAACCCCGAAGCGGGTTTGGGACAAACTATATTTCCGCCCGGCCTTCAAAGGAATGTTCAATCCTATCCTAGCCTTGTCCCTGATTTTTGTGACTGCTGCCTTGTCACCGGTAGCAGCACGCTTCATGGGCAAGCATGCCGGATGGCTGCTGGCAATCCCTCCTCTGGCGGTCTTTGTTTGGGTTCTTTCCGGGGTTCCTTACTTCGGCGACACCGTCATCCACCAGTCTTATCCCTGGCTCCCCCAGGTCGGGATCAATTTCAGCTTCTTCGTTGACGGGTTAGGCGCCCTGTTTGCGCTCTTGATCACGTTCATCGGCGCGATGATCGCTATATATGCCGGCGGCTACTTCGGTTCGAAAGAGAAGCTGACCCGCTTCTATCCGGCGTTCTTCACGTTCATGGGGGCGATGTTGGGTCTGGTCATCGCCGATGACCTCATCACGCTGTTTCTTTTCTGGGAACTGACCAGCATCACTTCGTTCTTGCTGATCGGCTTCTATCACGAGCGCACGGCAGCGCGAAGAGCCGCCCAACAGGCGCTATTGATCACGTTTGTTGGTGGGCTCTTCGTTCTTGCCGGAATCTTGCTGATCCAGCATCAAACGGGCACCTTGAGCCTCTCTGAGTTGCTTTCCCAGCAGCCCGATCTTGGCTACCTCTATCCTGCGATCCTCACGTGCATCATCATCGGGTCGTTCGCAAAGTCGGCGCAGTTTCCCTTGCACTTCTGGCTCCCCAACGCGATGGAGGGACCGACACCTGTTAGCGCCTATCTTCACTCGGCAACGATGGTCAAGGCAGGCGTCTTCTTGCTGGCGCGAATGCACCCGTTCCTGGGAGATACCGCCGCGTGGGTTTACACCCTGGGCATCTTTGGAGGTGTGACGGCGATTTGGGGCGGCATCTTGGCATTGCAGCAGTCGGACGCCAAGAGGGTGCTCGCCTACACCACCGTTTCGGCGCTGGGCTTGTGCATCGCCATGATCGGTATCGGCACCGAAGAGGCGCTGATCGGTTTCAGCGTTTTCGTTGTCGGCCATGCCCTATATAAGGGCGCCCTCTTTATGGTTGTCGGAACCGTAGACCACCAGACTGGTAGTCGGGATGTTTTCCAACTAGGCAAGCTTGCCCGCAAAATGCCGATCACTTCAGTCGGCGCTGTGTTCGGGATGGCGGGAATGATGGGGCTGCCTTTCGTCTTTGGCTTTACCGGTAAGGACTACGCTTTGGAAGGGCTGTTCACCACGACCACGATGAACGTGTGGTTCTTCCTGGTCGGCGGCATCTTCGCCGTGACGGGTGTCCTAGCGGCGCTGATTTGCGTGTTCCAGCCGTTTTACGGACGCACAGGCCCTGAGTTCTCAACAGACAAAGTAAAGGAAGGTCCTCCGTCACTCTGGATTGGGCCAATTGCTCTTGGCGCTGCAAGTTTAATCTCGTTCATCTTCCTTTTCCCATTTGTCCGGGAAGTGATCGCGCCCAGTGTCTTGGCGACCTTAGGCGAAAACGTGCCCGTCAAGGTGGATTATTTCCATGGCCTAACCGCCGCTCTGATAGGCAGCTTCTCGGCGATAGTGTTGGGCTGTCTGCTCTTCGTACCGTGGGCGAAGGCGTTCAAGTACACCGAGCCAGCGACGAAAACCATGATCACTTCGCTGGATGCCGCCTATGACTGGTGCATTGTCAACTTGGTAACTGCCAGCAGCAAGATCAGTGGAGTGGTCCAGCACGGGTACCTGAGGCACTACTTCGCCATGTTCTTCACGGTGTTCATCATCGCCGTGGGCTACCCGCTGATCTTCATGGGCGCTGCGGGAGTTCCGAGACAAGTGGACTGGATGTTCCCTCACGAGGCAGCTCTTGTCTTTGTGCTGGTCATCAGCTACATCACGGCGCTCTTTTCAAAGTCCAGGCTAGCAGCGGTGGCTATTCTTGGAGTGGCCGGTTTCGCACTCGCTGTGATCTACATGGTTTTCGGCGCGCCAGACCTTTCGATGACTCAACTGCTCGTCGAGGCGCTGACCGTGATTCTGTTCGTTCTCGTTTTCTATCACCTTCCACGGTTCTCGAAGTTTTCCACTCCCTTCGCCAGGATCAGAGACACGCTACTTGCTCTTTGCTTTGGTGGGGTGATGACCCTCGCCGTGCTGACGATCATGGGTTCGCCTCAACTCCCGGGGGTGTACGACTTCTACTTGGAGAACGCGTTGTCAAAGGCTTACGGCACAAACGTGGTGAACGTGATTTTGGTGGACTTCCGTGGACTTGATACCTTCGGCGAGGTGATTGTTATCGCCCTCGCTGGAATCGGCGTTTACAGCCTGCTGAAGCTCAAGCCACAGGATGCGAACAAGCCCGCAGAGGTGCTGGAGGAGCAAGAATGAGATCGCTGATTCTTTCTACAGCGGTTCGGTTCTTGCTACCGCTTCTGTTCATCTTCTCCGTGTTCCTACTTTTCAGGGGACACAACCTTCCTGGAGGTGGGTTTATCGGGGGATTGGTTGCCGCATCCGCGCTATCCTTGCTGCTACTTGCAGAGGGGCCAAGCAAGTTGCGAGCTTCCCTGAAATTCGACCCAAGAATCTACGTTGGTGTTGGATTGGCGATTGCGTTGGTCAGCGGCATGTATGCGCTGGTCTTCGGCTTGCCTTTCATGTTCGGAATGTGGGTGGAGATTCCGACGCCGTGGGGTGGGGTGAAAGTTGGCACGATCACCGCGTTCGACATCGGTGTTTATCTGGTCACGATGGGCACCGTTCTGGCGGTGCTGCTGCCATTGGCAGAGGAGAAACTCGGATGGAACTAGTATTTGCTTTGGCTATCGGCGCGATGTTTGCAGCTGGGGTCTACATGATCCTGCGTCGCTCGATCGTCAAGCTCCTTTTCGGGTTGGTGATGCTTTCAAACGCAGCAAACCTTCTGCTGTTTACCGTGGCTGGCCTCCGCCGTGGAGAGCCGCCCATTACTCCGGAGGGAGCCGCTCAGCCACCAGATGGTGCCAGCGATCCGTTGGTTCAGGCTCTGGTGTTGACGGCAATCGTTATCAGCTTCGGAGTTCTCGCCTATGCGACGGTACTGGTCAAGAAAACCTACCAGGCGATGGGCACAGACGATCTTGACGCGATGGGGAACTCGCCCGAATGAACCTTCTGCTGGTTCTGCCGGTCGTGATCCCGATTTTCACGGCGGCGCTTCTGATCATCACGGGGAAGTGGGCGCACATTCAGCGCTACATTAGCGCCGGCGGTTCGATCCTTTTCTGCTTCGCCACGATTCTGCTGTTTTCAGCGGTGCTGAAGCACGGTTATCTGGTGACTTATATCGGAGGGTGGCAAGCCCCCTTTGGCATCGTATTCGTCGCCGATATCTTCGCCGCGATCATGGTTGTCACGACGGGATTGCTTGCAGTCTGCATCATCTTCTATTCCATAGGTGTGCCCGACACCATGCGCACCGTGTTCGGTTCGCACGTGTTTTTGCAGGTTATGCTGGCTGGCGTTTGCGGTGCCTTCCTCACGGGTGACCTCTTCAACCTGTTTGTCTGGTTTGAGGTGATGCTAATGTCGTCCTTCGTGTTGCTGGCACTGGGCGGCAGAAGAGCGCAAATGGAAGGCGCGCTGAAGTACGTCTCGATGAACCTGCTTGCATCCGTATTTTTTCTTGCAGGGGTGGGAATGGTCTACGGGGTGTTCAGCACCCTCAACATGGCGGCGCTCTCAGTGGCGGTTGCCGAATATCCCAACAAGGCGATCGCCATCATGGTCGCCATGCCGCTCATGGTGGCGTTCGCCATCAAGTCTGCCGTGTTCCCGGTGTACTCCTGGTTGCCAGCCAGCTATCACACTCCACCAATTGCTGTGACGGCGATCTTCGCGGGCCTACTAACGAAGGTCGGCGTGTACTCCCTGATCCGTATGTTCACGCTGGTCTTTACTGTCGAGATCACCTTTACTCACAGCATCTTCTTGGCAGTGGGCTTGGCAACGATGTTCATCGGAGTATTGGGTGCTGTCGCCCAAGACGAGTTCAGGAAGATTCTCAGTGTTCATATCATCAGCCAGATCGGCTACATGGTGCTGGGCCTGGCTCTGTTCACCCCGTTCGCTCTCGCCGCCACTATCATTTACATGGTTCATAACATGTTGGTCAAGGCCAACCTGTTCCTGGTTTCCGGATTGGCGCAGCGGCTGAATGGCACATTATCGCTAAAGCAAATGGGTGGGTTGGCAAAGCTGGCTCCCTGGCTTGCAGCGCTGTTCCTGATCAGCGCCCTCAGCTTGGCGGGCGTACCGCCACTTAGCGGATTCTGGGCGAAGCTAACGTTGGTTCAATCGGCTGTTGCTGTTGAGGAGTGGATCGCGGTTGCAGTTGCGCTTGGGGTCGGTGCCCTAACGCTGTTTTCGATGATCAAGATTTGGCTTGCCGCATTCTGGAAGCCTTCTCCGGAAGACAGCCCGATAAAGGAACAAACACCCTACGGGCCGATCTACAAACAGGTCATCCCCGTGGTCGGACTCACAGTGATCATCTTGGTGTTTGGATTTGCCATCGGGCCCATCTTTGAGATTGCGGAAAGAGCTGGCGAGCAGCTCATCAACCCAGAGGGATACGTACAAGCTGTTCTTGGGGGGTATCGCTAAGCATGTTTGTCTGGAATCTGATGTTGATGCTCATTTACGCAGCGCTCTTGGGAGATTTCTCTCCTCATAACCTCATTATCGGGTTCATCTTGGGATACGTGGCGCTCGGTCTTCTTTCTTACCGAGGGCTTGCTGGGAGCCAGAACTACACTGCCCGTTTTCCTAAAATTTTGCGGCTGACTGGCTTCTTTCTTCTGGAAATGATCCGCGCCAATATACGTCTTGCGATCGACGTTATTCGGCCCGGGTTTCACTTCCGTCCCGGCATCGTCGCGGTTCACACTGAGGCAAGAACTGATGCCGAAATCACTACGCTGTCCACCATGATCTCGCTGACTCCAGGAACGCTCACCATCGACGTGTCCGACGATCGAAAGGTGCTCTACATCCACGCGATGTATCTAGACCCCAATGATCCGCAGGCTGTGGAAAGAGAGATAAAGCAGGGCTTGGAAAGGCGCCTTTTGGAGGCGGTGAGATGACTCCGCTTCAGACCGTCGCACTCGTAGCGCTCAGCATCCTGTCACTGGCACTGGTTTTAGCCTCCTACCGACTTCTACGAGGGCCTAGCCTTCCCGACAGGGTTATCGGCCTGGACCTCATTGCCATGGTGGTGGTCGGCATCATTGGCGTCTACTGCATCTTTACCGGTGTCTGGTACTTCCTCGACATCGCTCTCGTCCTCGCTTTGCTGGCCTTTCTGGGAACAGTTGCATTCGCCCGTTATCTGGAGTTACGACATTGACGGTACAAGAGTGGATCACCTCAGTTCTGATGATTTTGGGCAGCGTGTTCTGCCTGATCTCCGCCATTGGCCTGGTGCGGCTCCCCGATGCGTTCATGAGGATGCAGGCCGTTTCGAAGGCAGCAACCTTTGGGGTGGGTCTCATCATGCTGTCCCTCTTTGCTTTTGCTGCCCAGCTAGACGTCGATGCCAAAACCATCGTGATCATCGTCTTTGTGTTCATCACCACCCCGCTGGCCACCCATATGCTTTCTCGAGCGGCTTACTTCGAAGGAGTGAAAATGATGCCGAAGGCAAAAACCGACGAGCTCGAAGGCCGATATGACCCCGACACGCACATTCTCAGCAGCAATGTTCGGTACGAAAAACCAATTCATGGCGAACCAGCCGAGGTTCCTGACGAAGAAAGAAGGCACTGATGTTGGAAGATGGAGTCGAATTTGTCGCAGCTTGACTGAGCCGCGACGCCATCGAATGAACCTCAGCGGGTAAAACTTTCGGAGCATAAATGGAGCAGTTTCTCAGCAGCCTGGACCCTACGCTCCTCGCTCTTATCCGGGTGCTGCTCATTCTTGGTCTGGTTTTGACCATCGTGCCAGGACTGATTTGGTACGAACGAAGGCTGCTCAGTTGGATGCAAGATCGAATCGGACCGAACCGCGTAGGGCCGTTTGGGTTGCTCCAACCGATCGCTGATGGTGTAAAGCTCTTCCTCAAGGAAGACATCACCCCGAACAGCATCGACCGCTTCATCTATTTCCTTGCCCCGGCAGTAGCCCTGTTCCCGGCGTTCGTTCTCGCAGGGGTTTTGCCCTTTGGACCTCAGGAAGGCGTCTGGGGCTACCTCACACCCATTTCGAACGCGAACATCGGGATCCTCTGGATTCTGGCGATGAGCTCGCTCGGCGTTTACGGGGTGGTTTTGGCGGGCTACGCTGCCAACAACAAGTATTCGCTGATGGGCGGCCTGCGGGCTTCAGCCCAGCTGATCAGTTACGAGCTAGCGATGGGTGTATCGCTAGCGTGCATCGTTCTTGCGGCGGGTTCACTTCGGTTAACAGACATCGTCGTCGCCCAGGAAGGTCCGTTGTGGGGCTTCTTGCCGTTCTTGCAGAACTGGTACATCTTGACCCCGTTCGGGTTCCTCGCTTTCGTAATTTTTCTCATCTGCATGGTTGCCGAGACCAACCGTGCGCCGTTCGACCTGCCTGAGGCGGAGAACGAGCTGATCGCGGGCTATCACACCGAGTACAGCTCCATGAAGTTCGCCGTGTTCTTCATGGGCGAATATGCCGCCATGTTCATTTTCAGCGGAGTGGTCGCGGTTATGTTCCTCGGTGGATACAACATCGTCCCTGTCAACTGGGATTGGCTTGCCGGCAACTTCCCGGGTGGTTCCGAATTCTTCGGTTTCATCGGCGCGATCAACTACTGGATGGCGCCGCTGACGTTCATCGGGAAGTGTGCCCTTGGAATTACGTTCTATGTGTGGTTGCGGGCGACGCTCCCAAGGCTTCGGTACGATCAGTTGATGGCTTTAGGGTGGAAGACCCTGTTGCCCGTTGCGGCGGCAAACATGGTAATCGTTGCAGCCTGGGTATTGATGAACGACCTGGCGGGTCCGTTGATTTCGACTCTTGCCACCGTCGGTTTGGTGGTACTGCTCATCGGAATCTATGCACTGTTTATGCGAGTTTCGCAAGCGAGAGGTTCGGCGTTGGAGCGCCACAGCGTCTCGCTCACCAGCGGTAAAGAAACACGAAGGGGCATCGATATGGTTGACCCCGGAGTCGGTAGCGGAGTAGGCAACCCGTAACCTGAATTGTGGTGGGTTCTGGCATGCGTCAAGACAGAACCAGCCGAAACAGCCTGTATTGGAGGAGGCATTTAGAGGTAAGGAGATGAGATTGCGTGAACGTTGATCTGGCGATTTTTGGTGGCCTTGCAGTCATCGCCGCCGCTTCGGCGGTGGGCGTAGTCGTGTTCAACAACGCCATTCGTTCGGGTCTTTGCCTCATTCTCAATTTCTTCGTACTCGCCTGCTTATACTTCTTGCTGACCGCCGAGCTGCTGGGCATCACCCAAATCCTCGTCTATCTCGGCGCCATCATGGTGCTCTTCCTGTTCGTGATTATGCTGCTGAACCTCAGCTCCAACGAGGTCCTTACGGAGAAGCGAGACCTGAAAAGGCTTTGGGCAGGGTTGTTCGGGGTTGGGCTATTGCTGGTTTTGATGGCTCAAGTCGTTTGGCCCCTTCGGTTCTTTAGCGAGCCGAATGCACCAGAAGGGTTTGGCTCACCCCAAGCGATCGGAATGACGCTCTGGACCCAGTACTCCTATCCGCTTCTGATTACCAGTGTCTTGCTCATGATCGGTGTTGTGGGATCGATCTTGCTCGCCAAGAGGAGAATATGATTCCCCCGATCGATTACACCATTCCCGCCCAAGGGACACCGCTGGTGGCATACATCGGCCTAGCGGTTTTCATGTTCTGCGTGGGCATGGTGGGCGTTATCATCCGGCGGAACCCAATCGTGATTTTTATGAGCATCGAGCTGATGCTCAACTCCGTTAACCTGACATTTGTCGCGTTCGCTCGGTTCCAGCCCTACTTCATGGGGCTACCTTCAGATCAGGTGCAAGGAGCGATGGCAGGGCAGATGATGGTGATCTTTGTTATGGCTGTGGCAGCTGCAGAGGTGGCTGTAGGCCTGGGCATCATCATGGCGATTTACCGTATTCGAAACACCATCGATATCGATGAGATGAACTTGCTGAAAGGATGATGGAAACGAACTTTTCTCTAATTTGGCTCGTTCTGTTCATCCCTCTGTTCGGGGCGATCGTTAGCGCGATTTTCGGTAAGTCGATCGTCGACAAACTCGGAATCGCTGGCGGCCGGCGTGTGGTCGGCGCGCTCGCGTGTGTTTTTGTGCTGATTCCGTTCTTGATCGGGATCTGGCTCACCTACCAGCTCGCAGTCGGGGGCGCGAGCCAGGCACACATGCTTACGCTCTTCGAGTGGATACGGGTTTACGGACTCAGTATTCCGTTCGAGGTACGGGTCGATACGCTCTCGATGACGATGGTTCTCATCATCACCGGAGTCGGCACGCTCATTCATCTGTACGCCACGGGCTACATGAAGGATGACCCGGACTACCCACGGTTTTTCTGCTACCTGAACCTGTTCATTGCCTTCATGCTCATCCTGGTGCTGGGCAACAATCTGCCCATGCTGTTCATCGGGTGGGAAGGCGTAGGTCTGGCAAGCTACCTGCTCATCGGCTTTTGGTACAAGGAAAAAGCGAACTCACTGGCGGCCAACAAGGCGTTCATCGTCAACCGAATCGGCGACGTTGGGTTGATCCTGGCGATGGGCTTGATCATCGTCCTGTTCGCCACCAGCCGAGAGACCGTAGGGATCGATTCCGACCGCTGGCTCAGCTTCGATGTAATCATCCCGAATGCCATGGCGGTGCTGCAGGGCCAGCCCTGGATGGCAACGGCGATCGCTTTGTTGCTCTTCGTGGGCGCAGCAGGAAAGAGTGCGCAGTTCCCGCTCTACATCTGGTTGCCTGATGCCATGGCGGGTCCGACTCCGGTTTCGGCACTAATCCACGCTGCCACGATGGTAACGGCGGGAATCTACCTGCTGAACCGGCTCTACATCTTCTTCGCGCTCTCGCCGGTGGCAAGCACCGTGGTCATCTGCGTCGCAGCGTTCACGGCGATGTTCGCTGCAGTAATCGCCCTTACCCAAACCGACATCAAGAAAGTCTTGGCGTATTCAACGGTTTCGCAGCTGGGCTTCATGTTCATAGCTTGCGGGGCTGGTGCCTATTGGGCGGGGATGTTCCACGTCACAACTCACGCTTTCTTCAAGGCGACTTTGTTCCTCGGCGCAGGTTCGGTAATTGTCGCGATGGCACACAACCAGGATTTGAGAAACTACGGAAAGCTGGGCAAGGCGTTGCCCATTACCTGTGCCGCCATGATTGTGGGCGCAGCATCGCTCGCGGCGATTCCGTTTGTTACGGCGGGCTTCTGGTCCAAGGAATCGGTGCTTGGGGCGGCGTTTGGCAATCAACTGGCTGTTGTTGACGGCGTTAACTTCTCTGCGTTTGCTGGCTGGGTTGGCCTAGCGGCAGCAGTTCTGACGGCGTTCTACTCCACGCGGCTCATCTGGCTAACGTTCTTTGGAAATAAGCAACGGTGGCTGGACATCGAGCCAAGTCACGCTCATGCGCACGACCACGGGCTCCACGAATCACACGAAGGTGAGCCGGAACTTGCTCCCGCCTATGCGCTAGAGGGTCCCAGCGAGAAGCCGCACCACGACGATCCTTTCCACTTCTACTACACCGACGACGAAGTACGCGCCCGACAAGAGCAGATCGCCGCAACGGAAGAGCACCACCACGATCTCGACCGAAACTGGAAGCCGAAAGAGGTCCTGCCGAGCATGTGGCTACCGGTCGGGATTCTCGCTGTGCTAAGCACCGCCATCACCGGCTACTTCCTCTATAGCAACCACTTGCTAGAGCACTGGCTGTATCCCGAAGGACTCATGCACCTGACCAAAGAGCAAATCTACGGCAAGCCAAAGTCCATGCCGTACTTCTCGCTCGAGGTCTGGTCGATTTTGGCTGCGAGCCTCGGTGTGGTTGTTGGCCTGATCACCTACTGGAAGGGGCTGCCGAAACGTGAAGGATGGGACGAGAGCAAGTGGAGACCCTGGCGCCGAGCCGCTTACGACCAGTTTGGCTATGACCGCCTGATGACCGAGGCAAGCGTCGAAGGTGGCGGAGCGTTGGCTCGCTTTACCTGGAAGGTCATCGATGTCAGGATTATCGACGGAATTGTAAATGGAACTGCCAAGCTTGTTGGCGGTATCGGTCTCGGCTTCTCCAAAATCCAAACGGGATTCGTTCGAACTTATGCCTTGGTGACCCTAATGGGCATCGTTACTTTCTTGGGTTGGCTGTTTTACATGATTAACTGGGGGTGGAGAGGTTAATGGGTAGCATTCCCGCCTTCGGCATTCTCGGCTGGATGACGTTCCTGCCGCTCCTCACCGCTTTGGTGCTCATGATCTTGCCCGAAAAAGGCAACGGCAAGATCTTCAAGCTCGGCGCACTGATCGGCGCGGGGCTTACGCTCATCGTTTCGATTTTCGTTTACGCTCAGTTCAACCCGAACACCTTCCATTTCCAAATGGTGGAGCAGGCAGAGTGGATCCCGTCCCTCGGCATCGCTTACCGTCTGGGAATCGATGGAATCTCGATCTGGCTGGTACTCATCACCAACATCCTCAGCGTACTTTCGCTTTGGTTCAGCATGTACATCACGGATCGCATCAAGACCTACGTCATCTTGATGCTGATCTTGCAGACAGCGATGTTGGGCGTGTTCCTGTCGCTTGATCTGATCCTTTTCTACATCTTCTTCGAGGCCACGCTGATTCCGATGTTCTTTCTCATCGCCATCTGGGGTGGCGCAAAGAGGGCGTATGCGTCAATCAAGTTCTTCATCTACACCTTCGGCGGATCGATCTTCTTGCTCATCGGCCTGGTGGCGATGTACCTCATCAACAAGGATGCGACAGGCATAGCGACGTTCAATCTCATTGAGTGGCAGGCTTCGGTAGCACAGGGGCAGATGTGGATCAACGCGCTGTACCTTCAGCCGATTCTGTTCTGGGCGTTTGCCGTTGCCCTGCTCATCAAGTGCCCGGTGTTTCCGCTTCACACATGGTTGCCCGACGCTCACACCGAGGCACCCACAGCCGGGTCGATTATCCTCGCCGGCGTGTTGCTGAAGATGGGAACCTACGGGTTCTTCCGGTTCCTTATCCCGCTTTTCCCTGACTATCTGCCCCACGCAGTTGTGCCGCTGGTAACGCTTGGCGTCATCGGCATCATCTACGGCGCGCTGGTGGCAGTGGTTCAGCCAGACATGAAGCGTCTGGTCGCCTACTCTTCGGTCGCGCACATGGGCTTTATCGTTGTAGGCGTGTTCTCGCTCACGGTGGTTGGAATGATGGGCGCATCCTTCCAGCAACTGGCGCACGGTTTCAGCACCGGTGGTCTGTTCCTACTGATCGGGTTGATCTACGAACGGCGCCACACCAGAATGTTTGCCGACTACGGAGGCATCAAGGCGCAAATGCCCATTTTCTCCACGCTCTTCCTGATCGTCGTTATGGCGAGTGTCGGCTTGCCCGCGACCAACGGGTTTGTCGGCGAGTTTATGGCGCTTCTGGGGCTGTTCCAGGCGAGCTGGCTGGGCTGGGGCGGCCTGAACATCGTCTTCGCCGTTGTTGCTGCGCTGGGTACGGTACTGGCGGCTGCCTATCTGCTCACACTCTTCATGAAGGTCTTCTACGGCAAGAACGAGAATCCGGAGAACCTGCGGCTGAAGGATTTGAAGGGGTGGGAGATTGCCCTGGTCGGGGTATTCGTAGTGTTCATTTTCTGGGGTGGTCTCTATCCCAAGACCTTCCTCGAGCCCATGCAGGCGAGCATCCAGGCGACCCGAATGATGGCACTGAACCCCGTGGGTTTGAGGCCGATGTGGGCGCAGCCCAACATGGAGATCGATTCTCAAGGCAATCTCGTACTGGTCGACCCGGCTGACCGTGGAGCGGACACCGTTACACCGTCCATCATCATCGCACCAGCCAACATCTATTCCACAACGGCAGCCCCGCTGCTGGGGAGAAACCCATGAACTCAAAGGAACGAATGCAAATCATCGGTCGCGGAGGGATCCCGGATGTGCCGGGCAAAATGTTCCTGTTCGGCCACAGCCCGCAGTCCGACGTCTGGGTGGTTCGAGAGTCTGATACAGGGTTCCTTATGCCTGAAGATGCGGGCAACCGGCTGGTACTTGCCCGAGTAGACAACCCCTTTGGCTTGGGAATGAGGCGAAATGCCGACTTCCGAAACATGATCAAGGACGACGGGGTTGCGGCGCGAAACTTTATCGACGAGCTTAGCGAAGAGGTCGAAAAGACCATCGAATCGACCCTACTGGCAGGGCAGGCAGATGGCATTGCGTACATGATCTACGGAGCAGAACCTCAGCTATGCACGCCAATGGCGTACGGAGGGATCTGCCTCGAAGCCGATCGCCGGCTTTTGGAGCGAATAGGAAAGCAGCACTTCATCGCGCTAATGGTCGTGGCTGGAGAAGGCGCCTACATTGATTTTCTCAGTGATCTCCCAGGGAACCTCTTCTGCTGGGACGCCGCGTCCACTGGAGTAGACGTTCATTCCGTTCGCCGGCTTCGCCATGGTGCCCTCGGGTGCCAGCTGCCGGAAGCTGAGGTCCTGGTAGCCAAAGAGCCCGGTGAAATGGGGCCTTGGGTAGGTCTGTATAAATTTTGGGAGGAACACGGCTGGTAATGGAGATCTTCCACGTACCTAACCCGACGATCGACTGGGTTTCGATCTCCCCTGTAATCGCGCTGGTCGTCACCGGAATGCTCGGTCTCCTGATCGAGATGATCCGGCCGAAAAAGGCGCACAACGCCATCATCGGCGTCACCTTGGCAGGAATCGTAGCCGCTGGCGCGCTGCTGGTTCTTCAGGTGCCGATGCCGAACATGACTTCGTTCGGCGGCATGGTCCTCCGAGATACCTTCGGGGTCTTTGCCCAGCTTCTGGTTCTCCTCGCCACTTTCCTCACCGTTTTGTTCAGTGAGCAGTACTTCAGGGATAAACATATCCCCTTTGGGGAGTTCTATCCGATGCTGGTTTGGTGCGCGGTTGGTGGCCTCATCATGTGCAGCACCAACAACCTGCTCATGCTGTTCATCGGGATCGAGGTGCTTTCCATCTCGCTGTATGTGCTGGCTGGGCTCAGCAAGAAAGAGCAGAAGTCGGAAGAATCGGCGCTCAAGTACTTCCTTTTGGGCGCATTCTCTTCCGCTTTCTTGCTGTTCGGGGTCGCGCTTACGTACGGCGCAACCGGAACTCTGGAGCTGGAAACCGTTGCCCGGGCATGGGTTCTCGGCGATGCCACCCAAGCTTCTTTGCTGATCTTCGGTGCCGCCATGCTGATCATGGGCCTAGCGTTTAAGGTTGCGCTCGTGCCGTTCCACCAGTGGACTCCAGACGTGTACCAGGGCGCGCCAACCAATATCAGCGCCTTTATGTCAGCCGGCACCAAAATTGCCAGCTTTGCCGCGCTCTGGAGAGTGCTGGAAGCGTTTGCTCCACTCAGCGAATTCTGGCTTCCCGCGCTAACGGTGATCGCCGTTCTCTCGATGGTGGTAGGCAACGTAGTGGCATGCCTTCAGAAAGACGTCAAAAGAGTCCTGGGCTACTCCAGTATCGGTCACGCGGGCTACATTCTGGTTGCGGTCATCGCTTACTTCCAGAACCCGCTTGGCGGCAGCGGACAGATCGTTCTGTACTACCTTGCCGTGTACACGCTGGCAACGGTTGGTGCGTTCGCTGTTATCTCTCTCGCCGCCAGCAAGGGTCAGGAAGATACGTCGCTTGCCAACCTCAACGGGCTCTATAAGCGCTCCCCATTCGCTGCCGTCGCGCTGCTTATCTTTATGGCATCGCTAACCGGTATCCCTCCAACTGCTGGGTTCTTTGCCAAGTTGCTGGTGTTCATGGATGCAATCAACTCCGGGCTCATTATGCTTTCGGTGGTTCTCGCGCTCACCTCTGCTGTAAGCGTGTACTTTTACATGGGAATCGCCTACGCCGCTTTCAAAGATCCGGAGCCAGAGCAAAAGAGTGTTTCGCACGTGGGCAAGATGGGAATCGGTCTGGTGACGACCTGCGCGCTGTGCGTTATCGGGATATTCGGCGCCATTCTGCTGCAAGCTCCGATTCTCAACTGGATGTCGTTTTAACATGAACCTAGGCGTATCGATGTGGAGCTACGTGCACCCTTTCAAGGAAAGGCGGCTCAGTATCTCCCAGTTCATTCACGAAGCAAAGAACAGCGGCGCAGACGGCGTTGAGCTGCTCGACTTTTTCTACCGAGACATCGAGGCAGACCGGCGCGCCGCGCTGGAAGCGCTTGAAGCTACCGGTCTTCCGTGCCCTATCTTCTCCGTGGGCAACAACTTTGCCCAGGCTGACCCAGAAAAGCGCGAAGAGGCGTTGAACGCCATTCGGTTTGGCATTATCGAGGCGCAGAAGCTCGGGGCGAAAGTAGTTCGGGTGTTTGCCGGCGACTCGGAGCCTGGCGTGGATTTCGATGCTGCAAGAGAATGGATTCTCGAAGGGCTTACTGTTGCTTCAAGAGAAGCTGCCGAGGCCGGGTTGAAGCTGGCACTGGAGAATCACGGCAAGCTGGCTGGCAGAGGCGCGCAGGTGCGAGAGATCATCGACGAGGTTCGGTTCCGCAGCGATACGGATGCGCTGGGTGCGAATCCGGATACAGGTAATTTTCTGTTGGTGGACCAAGAGAGCCACGAGCAGTTGGCCTTGGTGGCTCCGGTGGCGTACATGGTGCATTTCAAGGACTTCCGCCTGGCAGAGCCCGAAGCAAGTGGCCCAGTTTACGAGTCGTTATCGGCCAAGCGGTATCAGGGGACGGCAATCGGGGAAGGGGATGTCGATCTTTATTCCTGCCTGGACCACCTGAAGCAGGCTGGGTTTGAAGGCTGGCTGAGCCTGGAGTACGAAGGGATGGAAGACCCGTTTACCGCCGTGCCCAGAAGCCTTGCTTTCTCCAGAAGCGCGATCCAAAGCGTCTCGCAGAGCTGACTTCGAGATTTTTTGCCACAGAGGTACGTCTAGATTCGTCCCAGTTTGCGGAGGTCCAGACTAGCCCTTCACCGCTTGTGGTCGCCAAGGCTGATAGCCGTTCCGACCACCCCGCATCGCCGTTCAGCCAACCCGTTCTCCCGAAGGGCGTTCAGGCGGGCCGGTCACCGGAAGTGCCCCAGCGGGTAAACCCAAGTCTCGGGCATTTATCGATAGGTGCCCCTGTTCCGTATAAGTTAGAGTTGGAAATGGTTCGCGGTTTTCGATCGCTTCTTCTTTTGTCGCTGGTGCTTGCTGGCGCGGTTATGGCAGCTGCCGAGCAGCCCACCTCCGCAACGCCGCCCACAGTTGAACTCCGACTTCGACCGATCCTGTCTCCTTATGGAAAAGGGGACATCGACGGAGCAATCGCTGCGGCAAGGAAGCTGATTGAGGATAACGTCGACGACGCAGATGCCCTTAGCTGGCTGGGCTTCTTGCTGCTGCGAAACAACCAGCCCGCAGAAGCGTTAGCGTCGCTGGGAAGAGCCAGAGAGCTGCGCCCAAACGACCTGGAGGTCTTGAACAACTACGGTCTGGCGCTCATGGGCTCCGGCAAGAGCGAAGAGGCGATTGGCCACTTTGAAGAGCTGCACAAGAAGTCGCCCACGATGGTTCAGCCTCTCTACAACCTCGGTGCCATTCACCTAGGGAAAAAGGATTGGAAGGCGGCGGAGCAAGCCTATAGAACCGCGATAGAGCTTGCACCCCGAGATGCGTACATCCGGAACAACCTCGGTGCCGCGCTGGAGGGCCAGGGTTTGATGGCGCGCGCGGCAGAGCAGTACCAGCGGGCAAGCGAGCTGATGCCTTCAGTAGCGGTATTCGCCCAGAACGCCGGCGTGGCTTGGCTAAGGGCGGATCAGGCTGCCAGGGCGGTGCCCTGGCTGAGACGTGCGTTGAAGCTGGAGCCAGGCTCGATCGAGCTGGCACTTGCGCTGGTAGAGGCGTACCGGAAAGAGAATGAACCTCGGCTGGCGCTTGACGTGGTGGACGAATCGCTCAAAGCCAACGAAAATTCGAGCTTGCTTTGGTTTACCGCCGGGGTCCTCAGGCACGACCTAGGCAACGTTCCTGGCGCATTGATCGCCTTCCAAAAGGCAACCAAGCTTGATCCGGATGACATCGACTCTTGGTCCAACCTCGGGCTACTGCAATTCTCGCAGGGCCAATTCGCAGAAGCAGCGGTCTCGTTCGACCGAGCGGCTGGGCTGAATCCCAACAGCGTGGATGCCAGACTGAACCTGGCTGCGGCGCTTGCACGCAGCGGAGACCTTCAAAGGGCAGTTGCTGCCTGGCGCGAAGTGCTGGCATTGGTCCCGGGCAAAAATTCTGTGCGAATCTTGCTTGCGGATGGGCTCTGGGCACTGGGCGAGAAGGAAGAGGCGAGAAAAGAGTACGACTGGGCGGTAAAGGCAGAGCCAACGAATGCAAGAGCGCAAAACGGGTTCGGTTTGACACTGTTTGATGAGGGGCGGTTCGAGCTAGCAGCGGCGCGGTTTAGGGAGGCGATTCGCCTGGAGCCAAAGCTTTTGGCTGCACACAACAACCTGGCGGCAGCACTAGAAAAGTTGGGCAGAAGAGAGGAGGCGATTCGGGTTTTGCAGAATGTGCTCAAACTGGCGCCTGACTTCGAAGATGCCCGAAACAACCTCCGAAGACTTCAGGAGGAAGGTTCATAGAATATAAGGTTCTCCTGTTCGCCAACCCTCTCAAAAAGAAGGCGATGGAAGCAGCAGTGTCGACGATCGACCTGTTGGCGAAGCACAACGCCCAAGGGGTTGGAATCGGAGAAGTTGCCGACGACCTGCGAGTTCCCAAAATCTCTGGCGACGACCTGAGTGGCGTGAGCCTGGCGATCAGTTTCGGAGGAGATGGAACTCTGCTTCGTTGCGCAAACCTATGCTGCGAGGCTGGCGTGCCGATTCTGGGGGTGCACTTCGGTCGATTCGGCTTTGTAACGCAATGTAGGTTCGAGGATCTGCCAACAGTATTCGAAAAGTTCTTTAGGGGCGAAAGCCGGTACCAATCCAGAATGATGATCATGGCAGACATCAGCCGTGCTGGCGCCCCTGTTGCAGCCCTCCATGCTTTGAACGAGATTGCGCTGCATAGGGGGCAGGATGGCAACCTGATTACCGTGCATATCACCATCGATGGAAGAGCCGTAACTGCCTACCCGGCGGATGGTCTACTGATCTCCACTGCCACGGGCTCAACAGGCTATAACCTTTCTGTTGGCGGCCCAATTCTGGACCCGGAAGTGGATGCCATGGTGATGTGCGCCATCGCACCCCATACGCTGAGCGCCAGACCTCTGGTTCTGGAGTCTTACTCGGTGATCGATTTGCACCTCAACGAGTGGGAGACGGGAACGATTACCGCCGATGGTCAGGCACGAATCAACCTGGCAGCGGGAGATCACATCCGCGTTCAGCGGTCACCTTATGCCACAAAGTTAATTGCCGTTGAGGAGCGGGACTTCCTCTATAAACTGCGCGACCGGTTGCTGTGGCACCACCACCCGCTCGGCGGTTTATCGTGAGCAGCCAGCCACATCCTGCACTCGAAATCGACTCGGTGAGAGTCACCTTCGGGCACGGCGACAAGGCAATCGTCGCCGTGCGCGATGTTTCTCTCTCTGTAGCGAAAGGGGAGATCGTAGCGATTGTCGGGGAATCGGGGTGCGGAAAGACCACTATCGCCCGTTGCGCCTTAGGTCTTCAGCCATTCGACCAAGGTTCGATCAAGATCGACGGAGAGCCGGTGGCTGGGTTCCGGCGAGATGCAGCCTTGAGGGTGGGAATGGTTTGGCAAGACCCAACAGCCAGCCTCGACCCCAGGTGGCGCATCCAGCGATCAGTACAAGAGCCTCTCGCCATTGCTGGCCGACGGAAGCCGCTTGGTCCGCTTTTGGAAGATGTAGGTTTGAACCCAGAGCTTGCCAGCCGGTATCCCCACCAGCTTTCCGGCGGCCAGCGGCAGCGCGCTGCGATCGCCCGCGCCCTCTCCACGGAACCGCCTCTAGTGATTTGCGACGAACCTACCGCCGCGCTCGACCTGAGCGTACAGGCGCAAATCTTGAACCTGATTCGGAACATTCAGCAGCACCGAGACTGCGCGTTCCTGTACATTTCTCACGACCTGCTTTCGGTTCGATTTCTGGCCGATCGGGTGTATGTTATGGTCAGCGGCGAGGTAGTTGAGAGCGGAGATTCGGAGCAAGTTTTCGATTCACCCAAGCACCCGTACACCAGAGCGCTGCTCGATGCCGTTCCCACTCTTGAGAACTTGGGTCATATCCCCAAGCCGCTCACCGGAGAGCCGAGCCAGCAGTCTGTAGATAAGCGCGGTTGCATCTTTGTTTCTAGGTGCCCCAAGCGACAATCCGTGTGCGAAACCGAAGATCCACCGGAAGAGAATGTTAAGGGACACGTATACAAGTGCCACTTTCCTATACACTAATAAACTTCCAGAGTGGCGGCTGTAACGCTGCCTCAAGCGTCTAGTCTTTATCGCGTTCTCTGGAAGGCACCCTGATGAAGGAACAACGCTTCGTACTGAACAAGGAACTGCTACAGATGGAATCCGACGTCGTTCGGATGGCGTCCATCAGCGAGCAGATGTTTGCCGAGGCGATTGAATCCCTCTCCAGCCTGGACGCTGATGCGGCGGCCCGGGTCATTGCGCGCGACGCCGAGGTAGACGCGCTCGACCTGCAAATTGAATCCGACTGTCTCCGCTTGCTCGGTCTGTTTAACCCGATTGCTTCTGACCTGCGGTTTGTGGGAACGGTCATCAAGGTGATTACCGACTTCGAGAGAATTGGAGACCTAGCGGTCTCGCTCGCGAGGATCACGATCTCACTGGACCATGAGATGGCAGACCTGAGCGGCTACGACATCCATTTCATCGGGAACCCGGCAAGAGGGATGATTCGGGATTCGATCCAGTGCTTTGTCAACCGAGACGCCGAGCTGGCGTTGCAAGTGGGTCACGCCGACGACATCGTGGACCGCGCTTACGACGAGTTGAAGTGGCAAGCGCATGAGCGGCTCAAGGCACAGCCGGAGGAAGTTGCGGAGACGCTAGGGCTGTTGCTCTGTATCGAACACATCGAGCGAGCGGCAGACCATGCGGTAAACATTGCAGAGCGGGTTTCTTATCTGTGCACAGCGCAATTCGAAAAGTTTTCCTACTTACAGCGGGCCTCTATGGGCTAGCGGCAGCTTTGTGCTGCCAGCCGGCTGCTCCCGTTCCTGTTTTCGAGCAAGCGGGCGCTGGGTTCGGTCTGCCCATTCAGGTTGGCGACGTGGTTACCTTGCACTTCGAGGCACGAACCGAAGCTGGCAGGGTGCTGGCGAACACCCGTCGCAGAGGGATGCCGTACCGATTTCGGGTGGGAGACGACTCGATGCCTCCCGGATTTCAGGCGATGCTGATGGGCATGAAGGCGGGCACCCGTCGGTGGGGAACTGTTTCGTACGAGCACCTCTACGGTTCTACTGGCTTTGGAGCGGTGGTGGGACCGCGCACCAATCTGGGCATCTCAATAGAAGTTCTGCTGGTGGCTCGCCCCGAACCGAATAACGGGGAACGCCGAGAGAATGAGTAGCAACCTGAAGGAAGTCTTGCGGTTCCGCGAGCTTCTCTTGAGCATGGTGGAGCGGGAGCTCCGAATCCGCTACAAGAACAGTGTTATAGGAGTATTTTGGTCGCTATTGAACCCGTTGATTGTGGTTCTAGTCTTGACGCTGGTGTTCAAGTTTTTTAAGGGGAACGAGACACCTAACTTATCGGCCTACATCCTCGCGGCATATCTTCCTTATATGTTCTTTCAGATGGCAGTTCTCGACTCGGCGCAATCGATTCTGCAGCAACTACCCTTGATCAAGAAGATTTACTTTCCTAGAGAACTGCTTCCATTAAGTGCAATCATCGCTAACTTCTTGCATTTCTTGGTTGCTTTGGGAGTTTTCTTTGTGTACCTGCTGGTAATTGCTGTCCTGTTTCCGAGTGACTTTGCGTTTTCTCAGTATCTTTGGGTCCTTCCTATACTGCTGGTGATTAACCTGGCTTTAGCGCTCGGTGTAGGGTTCATTGTTTCAGCATTGAACACCTTCTATGAAGATGTCAAGTACATCGTAACTGTGCTGCTTTACTTGCTGTTTTTTCTCTCACCGATTTTCTACTTTGCAGAAGATGTTTGGTATGCGCCTCGGCTGCAGGGTCCGTATCACGAGTTGATTTTCTTCCTGTTCAACCTGAACCCGATTGCCGCGCTTTGTACAGCGTACAGAAAGTCGCTGTTGCCGCTTCAACCGGTGTTTGTTCAAGGAGAGGCGATGGACCCCTTGCCGTTTATGTGGGGCTTTCTGGGCCTGTCTGCGGCTGTCTCATTTGGGTTGCTGTTCTTCGGATATTGGATGTTCAACCGCTTGAAGTGGAAGTTTGTGGAGCGCCCCTAAATGAGCGAGTACGCGATTGAGATTTCGGGTCTGAAGAAGGAGTTTCTCATTCACCACTCCGGGGGTGCTTCTCTCAAGACGCTAGTGCTACCAAGGTACCGGCGCGGTCTCGAGCACTTGCAGGTGCTGCGGGGGATTGATTTGAATGTCCCAGCAGGTCAATGCTGCGCTGTTATCGGTCGTAACGGTGCTGGCAAGAGCACCTTGCTCAGCCTTCTTGCTAGGGTGTATCTCCCTACTGAGGGAGAGATCACCATACGGGGACGTATTGCTCCGCTCTTGGAATTGGGCGCAGGTTTCCACCCTGATCTGACGGGCATTGAGAACATCTTTTTCAATGGCATTGTGCTGGGCTTAACACGCAAACAAGTCAGCGAGAAGTTAGAAGCAATCGTTGCGTTTTCGGAGCTAGAATCGCAGATCGACGTTCCAGTGAGAACCTATTCCAGCGGAATGTTGGCAAGGCTTGGCTTTAGTGTTGCGATTCATGCAGATGCAGACATTTTGCTGGTTGATGAGGTTCTTGCTGTCGGAGACTTGGATTTTGAGCAAAAGTGCTATAGGTCCATCGAAAAGTTTCAGGCTGGGGGAGGGACGATCTTCTTTGTGTCTCACGATCTGGATGCCGTCAAAAGGGTTGCCGATCGGGTGCTGTGGCTGTCAGAAGGTACTATCATCGGCGACGGCGTTCCTGAAGTGATTCTTCCACAATACGAAGCTTCTTTCTCTGAAGATTGAGCGGCGCGAAGAGAACCCTCCAGAAGGTGCCGAAGCGGCGAGCTGCGCGCTTCGGAGAAACTACCATCAAAGGCAGCGCAAGTACCACTCGCAGGAGCGCTCCAACTCGATTGAGCAACAGACAAGCAAAGCTTGAAAGTGCGCCGTGATGAACAGAAAAGTAAAGCTCTTTCCCTGAATTATATAGCGCTATCGCCTGCCACCTGGCAGCTTCAGAACTTGCGCCGAGCTCGTGCTCGACCACAGCTTCGGGCTGGTACCAGATCTCGCCCTTCTCGCCTAGCCGCTTGCACAGGTCCGTGTCTTCGCAATAGAGAAAGAACTGAGGGTCGAGGCGAAAATCTGTAGGAAATAGCAGACAGGCGCCCATCGCCTGATCCACTCGTGTGGGTGAATCAAGGAACTGAGTGTTCCAGTATGGAGCGTGCCTAGCAGATCGGCGCAAAAGCGGCTCAATCATAAACTGCTCGCAAAGCACCGCCCACAGGGTTAACGGCTTTGCGGTAGAAAGTTGTAAAGAACCGTCTGGGTGCTGTAGCCGTGGCGCTACCGCTATCACTCCCTTTTGGCCTGCGGTAGTCCATAGCGCCTCAAATGCGCCGGGTGAAAGGCAAGTGTCTGGGTTCAGCCACATCACCCACGGCGTCTCGCATCGGTCAAGCGCCAGGTTGGCCGCCCGAGACAGCCCCATATTGACCGGGCTTTCGATAACTTCCAACTGCCGCTCAATGCCTTTCAGAACCTCGACAGAGTTATCAGTTGAGGCGTTATCTACAACCAAAATAGGCACGTCCTCGGGAAGGCTAGCCAGGCACCGTGACAGAAACTGAGCAGACTCGTACGAGACGATGATCACAGTGATCTGGGATGGTTCTGGGCTTCCCACGGTCGTATATCATGCTACACTCACCCTGAATGGGTAACGACATCCTCTTGTCCAAAGAGGGATACGAGAAGTTGAAAGCCGAGCTGGAAGATTTGAGAGGTCCGGTTCGACATCGAATCGCTGAGGCGATCCGGGAAGCTAAAAGTCATGGTGACTTGAAGGAGAATGCTGCCTACCACGAGGCAAAGCTCAACCAGCAGAGGAACGAAAGTCGCATTGGAGATCTGGAGCGAGCACTTCAGGTGGCGAAGATTGTCGAGCGTCCCGAAGGAGCCGGTGGAGAAGCGCATTTGGGTTCAAGAGTCAAACTTCGGGACAAGGAGTTTGGGGATGACCTGGAAATACTTTTGGTCGGCTCGTTCGAGGCAGATCCAATTGAAGACAAGATTTCGATAACATCTCCGCTTGGTGTGGCGTTAATGGGTAAGGGGGTAGGCGACCATATTGAGGTTGAGGCGCCTGCCGGGGACTTATGCTACGAAATTCTGGAAATCACGCACGAGTAGGTTGGCGGCTTGCCGCCGCTGCGATGGCCGTTGTCGCCCTATCTGGGTGTGGTTTGCTCGGTGACCGGCCTCTGGTTATCAAGAGCAACGCCACTGAACAGCCCGACCCGAAGCTGACGATTGCGCCTCAGATCGTGATGCCAACAGGTGAAGGCGGGATCGTCGTCGGGATGACCGTTGACGCCGCCATGGGACAGATCCCGAAACCTGATAGTGCCGCCGCAGTTAACGGGATGCCGCTGTCTTTGACCGATCCTCCGTTTAACGCGAAGGGCTGGCAAAACACTTCGCAAGGTTTTGGGGTGATTTCAGTGGATGGGAGAGTTGGTCTTGCTGTTCGCCGGCTCAAAGTTGCGCCAAAGAACTTTGTTTCGGCAGCACTGGAAGCGCAGAGAAAGGCAGTTGGCGGTGAACCGCCGCTGACCCTCTCAGATGGCGTGGTTTCCTACTACTTCTGGGAGCGCGAAAACCAGCGGGTAATGATCAACGCAGTACGGCTTCCTGATGGCAACTATTCGGTCACTTGGGCGATCGGCGACATAACGCTCATGGATCACCTGCACATGAACGTGAAGGATGCTCAGACGGACATGGAGGAGGCGCGCAAGATACGCGAGAATTCCAAGACTACAGAGGAAAAGTCTCCTGCGTCGCCATCTCAACCGGAGTTCCCGATTGCGCCAACTATCGAACCTCAATCGCCAGAAGGCCAGAAACAGGAAACCCTGGACCTCTAAGATTCGTTTTTATAGGTATCCCACTCTAGGAGGTGAGAATCATCAAGAAGAATTCAGACATATCACAGGGAGGATTTGGGTTTTAGCGCCCGATCTGATTCCTTGAGGCAGAGCGGTTCGTCATGAACCTGCCCTCCCTGAATTGTAAACTGGTCGCTCTGGCTGAAAAGCCGGAGCGATCTGGTTTTAGTCACCCTGAAAGTTCCTGAAACAGCACGAGTGAAAGTGATGAATGGATTGGTCGTCATACCGGCCCGAATGGGCGCAACGCGGTTTCCTGGCAAACCTCTGGTTCAAATCTGCGGGAAACCGATGATCCAGTGGGTCTACGAAAGCACAGTGGCGGCGATGGGACCGGACAACGTGGTAGTTGCAACTCCAGATACCGCGATCCTCGAATTCTGCGCTGCTCACGGAATGGAAGCAGCGGTCACCAGTGAGAGCCACACCACGGGAACCGCCCGAGTAGCAGAGGTCGCACGTTCGAGATCGGCAGATTTTTTCATCAACGTGCAAGGAGATGAGCCATTGATCGAACCTGCCACTATTACGGCCTGCGCGGAGGCGTTTCTTGACCCTCAAGTCCAGCTTTCCAGCGTTTACGCAGAAGTCCCGCGGGAGGAAATGGAAGACCCGAGCTGCGTTTCGGTCGTTTTGGACAAGGATGGCTATGCGCTGTACTTTAGCAGACACACTTTGCCGTATCCACGATCTGCGCACCAGAGCGTTCTCAAACACGTTGGAATTTATGGGTATCGGCCAGAACCTCTCCAGGCGTTCGCAGAGCTGGAACCTCCCGCAATCGAGCTAGCCGAGAGCTTGGAGCAACTCCGCTTCCTTTACCACGGCTACCGAATGAAGATGATGCCGGGACCGGCTACAGAGGCGGCCGTTGATCTGCCCGAGCACGTGGGGCTCGTTGAGGAAGTCCTCAGGGCGCGAGCCAAACGCGAATAGATCGAGCCAAAAGGCGATGAAGAGCACCGATCAAGTCACCAACACGTTGGAGAAACTGCTGGAAGATTCTTCCAGAGGCTTCGACGTGCCAATGAACTGGTTGGAGCCTGGCGAGCTGACCAAGATGCTCGACATCGTGAGAGAGACTCAGCCGACTGCCAACATCGCCAAGATTCGTTTTGCCTACTACGTCGCGGAGCAAGCGCATGAGAAGCAGTCTCGTGAATCGGGCGAACCTTACATCACCCACCCGTTAGCCGTTGCGACGATCCTCGCTGAGATGAGGATGGATGAAGACGTTCTCTGCGCCGCGCTGCTGCATGACGTTCTGGAAGACTGCCCGACGATGACCGCTCAGTTTGTCAGCGATCGCTTTGGGGAAGAGGTGCTTAATCTGGTCTCTGGCGTCACCAAGCTACAGTTTCAGGACATCAATCAGGCGCCAAGCGAAGGCACGAAGGCGGCCGAAAACATGCGCAAGATGTTGCTCGCCATGGCGAATGACTATAGAGTGATGGTCATCAAGCTGGCAGATCGGCTCCACAACATGACCACGCTCGCCTCGATGCCGGAGCGCAAGAGAATCCGGATCTCGAACGAGACATTGGACATTTACGCGCCGCTGGCCGCGAGGCTGGGCATTTGGCAAGTCAAATGGCAGCTAGAAGATCTGGCGTTTCAGCACTTGCACCCTGCGGAATATAAGCGGGTGAAGGAGTTGGTTAGCAAGACCCGATCTCAACGAGAGCGAGACCTGCAGAACGCGATCGTTATGGTGAAGGAGAGGCTGGAAGAGCGAGGGATGAAGGGGGTGGAAGTGCAGGGACGTCCCAAACACCTTTACAGCATCTACCTGAAGATGGCAAAGCACGGCTTCAAATTCGAGGAAATCATGGACTTGCTAGCGCTGCGGGTTATCGTTGACTCCAAAGAACAGTGCTACCAGGCGCTGGGCGTAGTTCACGACCTTTGGGTGCCTATCGCAGGAATGTTCACCGACTATATTGGGCAACCCAAGTTCAATGGATATCAGTCGATTCACACAAAGGTGATCGGTCCGCACAAGGAGCCGCTGGAAGTCCAAATTCGGACCCACGACATGCATGAGATCGCCGAATACGGGGTGGCAGCCCATGCAGATTACAAAGAAGGGCGAGCGAAATCCGGCGAAACCGAGCGGCTCAGGAAGCTGCGGGAGCAGCTATTCGACTGGGATAGCGACAGCCCAACTAGCAGCGAGTTCCTTCGGTCGATCTCAACAGACATGTTCACCGAGCAGGTGTTCGTGTTCACACCAAAAGGTGAGGTGCTGGATCTTCCCAAAGGATCTACTCCAGTCGACTTCGCCTTCCGGGTTCACACTGAAATGGGCCTCACCACGGTGGGCGCGAAGATCAACGGCATCATGTCTCCCCTGAGCACGAAACTCAAGAACGGAGACATCGTGGAGCTGATCACCCAGAAAAATGCGATCCCGAGCCCGGACTGGTTGAAGTACGTCCGGTCATCGCACGCTCGCAACAAGCTCAGGGCGTTCTTCCGGAAGATCAACAAGGAAGACGATGCTGCGCGTGGCAAAGGGATCCTGGAGAAGGAACTGAAGCGGCAGCACGTGAACGAGCGAGAGCTGATGAACGAAGACAAGCTCTCGGCGATTGCGCATAACTACCCAGGGTGCAAGACAGCCCAAGACGTTTTGGCTGGAATCGGAAACGGTCTTATCAGCGTGATGAACGTGGCAACTCGCTTGCGCGGACAAACCACAGAGCCCAAGCGAAGCACCATCAAGACTCAGCAAACCAATGAGGGGAAGGTTCAGCTACGGGCGGACGGTGTGGATAACGTCATGCTCCGGCGAGCTCGGTGCTGCGACCCTGTGCCCGGCGAAGATGTTATTGGTTACGTCACCCGGGGAAGGGGAATCCAGATCCATAGAAAGATTTGCCCGAACGGCATGGCACTCTTTGAGGACGAGCCGGAGCGGTTCATTGACCTTGACTGGCCGCCGGACGGCACACAGTACCCAGTCACGCTCTTAATTCAAACGGCTGACCGCCAGGGGCTACTGGGAGACATCAGCCAGGTGCTGAGCGACAAAAAGGTGAATATCGCGAAAGGGAGCTTTCGCAGTCTTCGGCAGCACACGGCGGAGATTGCCATAACGATTGACGTCGACTCGCTGGCAAAGCTAACCGACGTCGTGCAACGTATCGCCCAGTTTCAGGACGTTTTCAACGTTCTGCGCACAGGCAAGTCGAAGGACCGTTAGTGGGAGGGTTGCGGTAAACCAGACCCTCGATGCGGGCGGTAGTACAACGGGTGTCTGAGGCCAGCGTGACCGTAGGGGACAAGGTCATCGGGAAGATCGGGGTTGGACTGATGGTGCTGGTTGGGGTTCACCGAGACGATACAGGGCAAGACGCTACACAGCTGGCTGACCGGCTAAACGGGATGAGGATTTTTCCCGACGATGCCGGGAAGATGAACCTGTCTATCCGTCAGGTTGAAGGCTCAATCTTGGCGATCCCAAACTTCACACTTTATGGCGATGTGTCTCAACGTCGGCCTAGCTTCGGGAAATCAGCATCGTTCGAAGAGGGGAATGCCTTGTTCGAAAAGGTGGTGAGTGAGCTGAGAAATCTGGGTGTTCCGGTGGAGATAGGGGAGTTCGGAGCGCACATGCATGTGAGCCTGTTGAACGACGGACCTGTGACGTTGCTGGTGGACACCCGATAGGCCCGGATCGGAGGCCTTCAGGAGCAAGGAATAGGACCTCTGGCGTATAGCGTAACGTGGGGAAACGGTAGGAGAAGCGAATTTGCGACTGAAACGTTTATTGTTCGATGATCAGTCGTGCTGAGAACTGGATCTTGCGACAAAGCGACAAGGCAATTTCTAATGAGCGAGCAGTGAATCCGAGCTTGCAACGTGACGAAACGCTCGTCGCAATGGCACAGAATGGAGACTTTACAGCCTTTGAAGAGCTGGTGAAGCGCTACCGCGTGCGCATGGCTAGCTACGCGCTGCAGATGCTGCGCGTGCCTGAAGACGTCGAGGACGTGGTTCAGGATAGTTTCCAGAAGGCGTACGAGAACATCCATCGGTATAAGGCGAAAGCGAAGTTCTCCACCTGGTTAACGCAGATCGTCAAGAACCAGTGTAGAGACCATCTGCGTAAGTTGAGCCGACGCTCCAGCCTGGAGCAGCGAGAGGCGACGGGTGCGCTTACTTGGATGACCGAGAACAGCACCGCCGATCCTGCCGCGCAGGCAGAGTATCAGGACCTGCGCAACCTCTTGCATACCGCACTCGGGCGGCTAAGTGAAGCCCACCGAGAGGCGATTGTATTCCGAGACCTGATGGAGAGAGAGTACGACGAGATTGGAGAGCACTTCGGCTGCACTGCCGGCGGCGCAAAATTGAGAGTGCTGAGAGCGAGGCGCGCTTTGGAAGAAGAAGTGAGACAACTGCAAAAGGAGTTGGGACTATGAGCCATATCGACCAAGATTTGATTCTAGAAGGCGCCTTCGGGGAGCTCGAAGGAAGCGAGAAAGCAAGATTTGAATCTCTGATTGCCTCAGACCCGGCTGCTAAGGCTCGATTCGAAGAGCTGAAGCAGATGCGCAGCGGCTTGGTGATGCTCAAAGAGCAGTCCGCTCCGCTGTCCGCTGAAGATGATGCTCTTAGAGATTTGAGAGTTCGTATTCTGGACCGAGAACTCGCGACTCGCAAGTCCGATTCCAAAGCCGGACGTTTTGCATGGGGCTTGTCGCTGGCAGGAGCCGCTTGTGCCGGTATTTTCGCTTTGGCTCTTGTTCAGCCCTGGCGCTCGCAGAGCAACAACCCTGTTCAGCTGGTTGAGAACCCTCCCGCTAGCTCCAGTTCGGTCGCAACTCTGCAGATTCCTTCTATGGCGATAGAGACACCTGTAGCAGAGCCTAGCACCTCAGTGATCGCATCTGAGGTCGCTCCCGCTACGGTCCGTGCTCCCAGCACGCCTGTGGTACCTCGAACTCGTTCGACGAGAGAGAGCCGCACGGGTCTGGTCGCGCAGCGAAACCGAGTCACGCAGCTGGCTTCAACGGAGATTTACAACGCTGAGCCACTGGCTGAGCTAAGCGCTTTGGTCATCGAGACTTTGGCAGTCGATGACAGCACCCCTCCGCGCCCAGCCCGATCTTCTTCGGGTGGTGGAAGCGTAGTGGTGATTGGCGCCGAGCCTGATCGAACCACGGGTATGCCGAAGGCTGCTGAAGTCAGATTTGAGGGTGACATCATTATTGGCAACTAAATCGTTTTCTACGGCATTGCTGTTTTTGGCGATAGCGTCCTGCGCCTTGGCGCAGGACGTTCCCAAATTGGTCGCCACGGAGATGGCCAAGGGCCAGCCGGCTATCGTCAGAGTCGGACCATCCGCATCGCCTGGAGTGGCGATGACTCCTTCGGTGATCGCGGTTTCGAGCTTTGCCGTCACGCCCAATTCAACCGAAGGGGTTAATTCTAAGGGCGAACGCCAACAGCTGCGCTTCCTTTTCCGCGACTCAGTTTCTCAGCTTTCGTTCTTTGAACAATCGCCCCCAACTCCGGCAAGCACGGTAACGGTTTCCCAGCGAACGCCTGCCGCTGGCTCGATCTTATTCGTGGAATCTCAGGCAGGTCAAACACGGGCGCAAGTCAGCTCGCCGCTTATGCTGGTGTTGAACGAGACCTCAAAACGAGCGTTGCCCATGATGCAGGTCGACTTTGCAGATGCGGCTCTGCCGAGCGTCGGTTCGGTTTTCTTCGACCACAGCGGAGACTTGGTCGGCTTTCTGACGGCTGTCGCGGCATCACCTAGGACCTCGGCTAACTTGCGCTCCACGCTTCGTGGTTCTCAGTTCACACCGGCAGAAGTTGCCGTAGGCTTCGTTAGTTCACCCTTGATCATGCAGCACGTGTTGCGCAGCCTCGAAGCGAAGTTGCCTCGGATCGAATATCCCTATGTAGGGCTCTTCACTTCGGACTACATGGGTGTCGGGGTTAGGGTGCAGTCCGTTGAGCCACGGTCTCCGGCATGGGTCGGCGGGATGCAGCCTGGCGACATCATAACCCGAATCGGGCTTGTGCCAGTCCCTAACGTTACAGAATTTACGCGAGCGATCTGGCTTCTCAACCCGGGTGAGATGGTGCGATTCGAGTTCAAGAGGGGGACGCGAACCTTCACCGCCTCGATTATCGTTTCGAGAACTGGCTAGTTCAAAGCCTGGAAATCCAGCAATTCGAACTGTAGCTTGACGTTGCCGTTGTAGCGGTCGAACGTCAACGTTCCCACCAGGTCGACCGCGGTTCCTTGGGGCAAGTGCTTCAGTCGTGGACCCATCTTAAACCCGATCCCTCGGATGGGCTTTTCTTGGGTTTTCACCTCGAATTTGTAGTGCTCTGGCTTCGAGGTCGCCGCTAGACCGCTCAGCTGGATTGACTTCATCAAGACGATTGGAGGTTCGTTACCCTTGCCGAACGGACGGAAGCGCCAAAGATTTTGAACTAGGTCGGAATTAAAGTCATCCGGATTGAGCTCGACTTCGATCTCGCAACTCGGTACAAGTTCTTCCGGCCGCACTGCTGTCATAACTTCAGTAATCAGAAGTGTTCGGACGGCTTCGAAGGAATCCAGTGAGAAGCTGAGTCCTGCCGCCTCTACATGCCCGCCTCCATCGATGAGAGGACGATTCCGCTCGATCACCTCTGCGATGTTGAACCCGGGGATAGATCGAACCGAGCCGCTGACTGTACCGGAGATCTCATCACTGAGACCTACAAATGCGGGTCTGGCGTACTTCTCGCGAAGTCTGCCCGCAACCAGACCGAGAAGCCCCTTGCTCCAGGTGCTGCTGCTGATAATCAGGAATGGATCGAGAGTAGGTTGCGCGGCGATCATTTGGTCAGCTTCCCTGAATATCTCCTCTGTCATCGTCCGTCGCTGTCGGTTGATTTCATCTACCCGCCGCGCGAGCAGATCGGCTTCGGTCTCACTCGATGTGGTGAGGAGCTGGAACGCCATGTGGGGGTCGCCCAGCCGCCCAACGGCATTGATTCGGGGCACCACCCGGAAGCTAACGTCGACGGCATCAAGGTCCCGCAATTGATCCGCAGTAAATTCCGAGTATCGAAACAGTGCCCGCAACCCAGGGCGACGTGTTTGCGAGAGGTGTTGAAGCCCGAGTGCAACGATCACGCGGTTTTCATCGATCAGCGGCATCACATCCGCAATGGTCCCCAGCGCTGCCAGCTCAAGGAAATTCTTGTGAAATGGAGCCTCGTAACTTGGATCGAACCGGCGAACCACCCCAAGCAGCAACTTGTAGGCAACACCAGCGCCGCACAGTTGTCTGAACGGATATTCGGAGTCCTCTCGGTGAGGATTTACCACCGCGAGGGCATCTGGAATCGCCCCTTGAGGTTGGTGATGGTCGCTCACGAGCACTTTCATGCCTTGGCTCTTGGCGTACTCCACCGCTTCATTCGCGGTGATGCCGCAGTCGCAGGTAAAGAAAATCTCAGCGCCCCAATCTCGCGCCTCTTCGATGGCGCGGGTCGAGACACCGTAGCCGTCCTCGAACCGATGAGGAATGAAGACTTTGTTCTCAATGCCCAGGCTCTTCAGCGCGCGGTGAATGATGGCTGAACTGGTGATCCCGTCTGCGTCGAAGTCGCCATGAACGTACACCTTGCTGTTGTTTCGGATGGCGAACTGTAGCAAGTCGTTTGCCGGCTCGAAGTCAGGAAGAAGCTCGGGCGGATGCAGGTGAGTGAGGGAAGGAAAGAGAAACCGGCTCGCAGCTTCTGCAGTGGTGATTCCGCGATTCACCAATAGCTGACAGGCGGTTCGACTAAGGATGAGCTCTGGATGAACAGCGCACTCCTGGAGGAGTGCTTCAACGAGCGCTGAGTTGTCCTTCGGTAGGTTCCATTGGAGACATCTGGAGAGCGGGTCGTACTCGCTCAACTCAGAGAACAGGTCTCCAGTTTCGGACATGGCGAGAGTTTAGTCCGAACCTCGGACTAAATCTTCTCGACCTGGGTGTATTCGAGCTCTACCGGTGTGTCTCGACCGAAAATGTTGATGAGGACTCGGAGTTTCTCGCGCTGTTCATCCACTTCTTCGACCTTTCCGTTGTAATCGCTAAACGGACCGTCCACTACTCGCACGATATCCCCCGGCTCCCAAGTGATCTTTGCGACCTCTTGGCTGCTTTCCAGCTTCTTCATGATGAGGCTGATTTCTGAGTCCTCGATAGGAACGGGCTGGTTTCCACTGGTGATGAACCCGGTAACGCTACTGGTGCCCCGAATCAGCCGGTATGAGTCTTCACTCATGACCATCTGGACCAATACGTAGCCAGGGAAGACCTTCTTATCGACCTCAACTCTCTTTCCCGCCCGAGTCGTAAGTTCACGCTGGGTCGGTATCAGTATCTGAAAGATCTCTTGTTCCCAAAGCCCTTCGAGCTTTGCTCGATTCGTTATGGACTCTCGGACTTTCTTCTCGTGACCTGAGATGGAGTTGACGGCATACCAGCGTTTTTTCATTCGATAAGCTTTCCCGGAACGAGGGCAGTACCGCTACGCCCTGGGGATGAGTAGGTTGAGAACGAAATCCCAGCCAAAGGATAGAAGCGCGATCAGCGCCGAGAGAGCCAGGATAACGACGACCACGACTCCGGTCAGCCTGGTAGTTTCGTTTGGTTTCGGCCAATTGACCTTCTTCATTTCTCGCACGATCTCGGCAAAGAACACCCTCGGACCCGCTTTAACTTTGGGTGTCGGGATCTTTGCTGATGCGGGTTGTGACTTAGACATGGATTGACAGGGATACGCCCTAAAGCACAGAGTTTACCGTTTCGAGCCGCGCATGCGGCATTGAGCGAACGAACGGTCAGGGTTTGGCGGAAATCTTCACCACGTGGAACCGTTTCTCGCCCTCAGGGGCTTCAAACACGATGTCCTCGCCCTTCTTGGCACCCAAGAGGCAATGACCCATCGGAGACTGGTCACTCAAAAAGTCTCGGTCGGGGTCTGCTTCGATGCTCGAAACAAGCCGGACGACAAACTGGTCTCCATACTCCAAGTCCTTCACAGTCACGTAGGACCCGATGCCTGCCTCGGAGGTGGGAATCTCAGAAGGATCAATGGCGCGAGCATGCGTAAACACGGCCTTGAGCTGCTCGATCCGACTCTCGACAAACGCCTGGCTCTGCTTGACCTCGTCCAGCTCGGGATTGTCTTCGCTGAATTCGCCATGCTCGAGACTTTCTCGGATGTCCCCGGCGATCTCAATCCGCTTGTCGAGGAGCTGCTCCAGCTCCACCTTGAGCTGCTCGTAACCTTCCTTTGTCAGGAGAATTTCTCTTTCCTGATCACTGTCTCGAATCGTATCTGCCATGCTTTGTCTGTTCACCGAATGCGCGCGGTTTGCTGTTTTACTGGAAACCGGCTATTTTAACCGTTTTTCTCATTAAAAGTTTCCAGACGTTCTGGGAGCCCGAAGAATTATCGGTTGCTCATTCGTTAACATCTTTACGGATCAGATTTGCCCGTGTTTCATAAACTGCTTCTTCTTTGTTCCCTTTCTCTCGCTGCCTGCCTACTGCTTTTGGGTCAGGAAGACTCCAGCACTTTTGGTCAAGAGAAGCCGGTGTGGCAGATGTTCCGACCGGATGCGATCATTCAGGTCGAGGAACATGACCTTGGGCCGGAGGTCGTCACGATCCAGATGCGGAAGCCAGATTATCCCGCAGAGTTGCTAGCGCAACAGATTCAGGCGATCGGGCGCGAGAACAACTCCAACATACGGGGATTGCGGATCGGCGCAATGGAGATTCCGACCGAAAAGTTCAAGTTCGAGGTCCTGACGGCTGAGTTTGCGACGGACGACTTGATCGATAGCAGTACTGGGGCGCTACGGATGACTCCCATCATCCGCGCATTTGCCGGAGCACCCGAGCCGCATACGATCGAGAACCTCAGCATCATCTTCGTGGGCGAAAAGCCCCGCCCAACCACCTTGCAAGGGTTTGCAGACGACAACATCCGAGTTGCAGGCAGGTTTTCACAGTTCCCCGAAGGCTTGGAATATCAGGTTCGGTTCCTGACCCAAGACCCAGAGAAGATTTCAGTGCCCGATAGGGTCATGCAGGACACCCAGGTTTCGAACGAAGTTCAGGTTCAACCGAGCGTTGCGGGCATGCCACTCTGGTTGTTCATCTCTGCCATTGCAGCCCTTGCCATCTGTATCGGGGTTATCGTATACATGTTGGTTAGCCGCAGCACGCGGTAACATTTGCCATTAGCGCACACCAGTTGCGCCGCCCTAATTGCAAGGTCGCCATGAGAGATCCTTCTAGCATCGAGATTCGTGAACTAATTGAAATCGGCGAAGAGCTGAACGCGTCGGACGTTTTCATCAAGGCCCACCGGGTACCGATGATGCGGCTCCACAGTATCGTCAAACCTCTTCCTGGCGAATGGCCCGTGATTGACGAGAGCAACGCCCACCGAATGATCGTTAACCTGATGACTGACAAGCAGCGTCACCGGTTCGAAGAGCATATGGAAATGGATCTTGCTTTCGCCGTTGCTGACAAATGCCGCGTCCGGGCAAACCTGTACCGTCAGCGCGGCAGTACTGCCGGGGTCTTCCGAATCATCCCACTACGCATCAAGACCCTGGAAGAGCTGGGTCTACCGCCAGTTCTCCGAGAGCTGACCAAGCTTCGCCAAGGGCTTGTTCTGGTCACCGGACCGACAGGCTCAGGCAAGACTACAACTCTGGCTTCCTTGATTGACATCATCAACGATAACCGACCCTGCCATATCGTTACCATTGAGGACCCGCTGGAGTTCGTTCACCAAGATAAGCAGGCATACCTGAGCCAACGAGAAATTGGAATCGACACAGAGGACTTCGAGCCGGCGCTGCGAGCTGTTGTTCGTGAAGCTCCTGACGTCATTCTTATCGGCGAGATGCGCGACGTCAAAACGATGAACGTTGCGATGCAGGCCGGTGAGACTGGCCACCTCGTTTTCTCTACCGTTCACACTTCTAGTGCCTATGAGACCATGGACCGTATCGTCAACATGTTCCCTCCGCACGAGAAGAACCACCTCTGTCTTCGACTCGCTAATGCTCTCAAGGCGATTGTCGCCCAGAAGCTCGTTCCGACAACAGATGGGTACGGGCGCGTCGTGGCCAACGAAATTTTGATCGTTAACCCGACAGTTCAAAAGTTGATTGAAGATGGTCACTTTGGCGATCTCTACCATCAGATGAACGAAGGCGAGTTTTGGGGCATGCAGACGATGAACCAGAGCATTTTGCGCCACGTCGTCAACGGCAAGATTACGGAAGAGACTGCGCTCAACTATGCAGGCTTGGCTTCCGAGCTACGACAAATGCTTCGGCGAGACCTGGCAAAGCCAAGAACCTAGCCGAGCGTGGAAATTGATGCGCTACTGCGCGACCTCGTAAGCAAGGACGCGTCTGACCTGCATTTGAAGGCAGGGCAGCCGCCCATTATGCGAATTCGTGGAGAGTTGGTGCACCAGGACGTTCCACCGATTTCAGCTGACAAACTTCAGCTGATGCTGGTCGACATCCTCAGTGAGGAGAAAAGGCAGCGGCTGTTCGAGTTTCGAGAAGTCGACCTTTCTTACTATTTGGAGGGTGTGTCACGATTCCGAGTCAACATGTTTTGGCAACGGGGCAAGATTGGCGCCGTTTTCCGTGTGATCCCCTACAAGATCAAGACCATCGATGAATTGGGATTACCCGAAGTCACCAAGCAAATTTCATTGAGTCCCAGGGGGCTCGTTCTGGTAACTGGGCCAACAGGTTCGGGAAAGTCGACCTCTCTCGCCGCGATGATCAACCACATCAACCAGAACAAACGGTTACACGTGATGACTATCGAAGACCCGATTGAGTACGTGCATCCCGACGTTCAGTCGATGATCAACCAGCGCGAGCTTGCGACCGACACCCACTCGTTCTCAGAGGCACTGAAGCACGTCATGCGCCAGAACCCAGATGTTATTCTTGTGGGCGAGATGAGAGACCTGGAGACCATATCTCTGGCAATAACCGCCGCTGAAACCGGGCACTTGGTGTTCTCCACTCTTCACACTGTTGATGCTGCGCAGACGATAGACCGCGTCGTTGACGTATTTCCGCCAGAGCAGCAAGAGCAGATTCGCACTCAGCTGAGCGTGACGTTGCAAGCAGTCGTGTCACAAACTCTTCTGCCCAGAATCGACGAACCAGGCCGAGTAGCAGCGTTTGAAGTTATGGTGGCGGTGCCGTCCATTCGGACGATGATCCGGGAAGGGAAGACCCACCAACTCTATCAGTACATTCAGGCTGGTGGAGAGTATGGAATGCAGACCTTAGACAATGCGCTGCTGGAACTTCTGCGAAACAAAGTTATTGACTATGAGCACGCGCTAGCCAAGAGCAGCAATGCCTCAGAATTTCACCGCCGTGCCTCTGGTGCAGGCTTGATCGAGGTGGGCTCTGTCACATAGAATTCCCGACCTCCTCAAGATGTGCGTTGACGTGGGCGGCTCCGACCTCCACTTCAAGCTCGACACGGGCAAGGTCTACGTCCGGAAGTTCGGTGATCTGGAAGAACTAACCGCTGAGTTGCCGTTTACAGGCGCTGAGTTCAAGGAAGACCTGTACGCACTGCTTCGCGAAGACCAGATCGAAAAGTACGAGAGAGAACTGGAACTCGACTTTTCATTCGAGATCGAGGGGGTTTCGCGGTTCCGTGGGAACGCCTATCAGCAGCGCGGTCACACACAAGCTGCATTCCGGGTGATTCCCTATGAGATTCAGACCATGCAGGAACTGCAGGTGCCAAAGGCCTGCTACGACTTTGTGGAGCGACCTCGAGGGTTGGTCTTGGTAACAGGGCCTGCAGGTTCTGGTAAGAGCACGACTCAGGCTTCGATGATTGACCACATCAACCGAACCCAGAACGTGCACATTGTTACGGTCGAAGACCCGATTGAGTTTGTTCACGACGACCAGAAAGCGCTCATCAATCAGCGTGAAGTCGACCAAGACACCCTGAGCTTCGCAAACGCTCTCAAGTACGTTTTGCGACAAGACCCGGACGTGATACTGGTCGGAGAAATGCGGGACCTCGAGACGATCCACCTTGCCATCACTGCGGCCGAAACGGGCCACCTGGTGTTTGGCACACTTCATACGGTTGATTCCATTCAGACCGTTGACCGAATCGTCGACGTGTTTCCGACTCACCAGCAGCAGCAGGTACGAATGCAGCTCTCGGTGAACCTGCTTGGGGTTGTGGCTCAGGCACTGGTCAAGAGAGCCGATGGCAGGGGACGCGTTGCCGCCTATGAGGTTCTGGTCGCCACTGGCGCAGTAAGGAACCTGGTTCGAGAGAACAAGAGCTACCAGTTGGGTTCGATTTTGCAGACGGGTGTGCGCCATGGCATGCAGACTCTCGATATGTCGCTTGCGATGCTGACCGAGCGAGGGCTGGTGACTCACGAAGATGCCAAGGCAAAGAGCAAGGATCCGGCTGAGTTCGACCGCCTTGTAGAACTGGCGAGAGAAGCGTCTCGAAAGAGGGCTGCAAGTGAAGACGCGCCCCCAAAACAGTCATCTCAGAATGTGGCCCAGGGTGTGCGCGGCCAGCCGAACCGACCTGCCTTCAAGCGCGATTAGGTCGTTAGTGTTGGTCCAAAACCTTCTTGGTCGTCCTAAAGTGGGTCTTGGCGACCTCGCCGAGCTTCTCTGCCCCGTAGGCTCTCACAAACTTCAGCGCCGTGGGGATCACCGTCGTCGCACCTTTTGGGAGCTCAATGGCGAACTTGTCCGAGAGTTCCCGGAGCTTCAAGAGAAACTCGGCTCTTGCAATTACCGATGCAGCCGCTACAGCGAGGTCGGATTCTGCTCGCACCATAGAAACGAAGTTGGTCTGCCTACCTTTCTCATGCAGTTTCGACCGAAGCAGCTTGGGGTTGGCGAACTGGTCGGAAACCACTTTTTCTACTTCCCGACCATCCAGCAGGTCTTCGATGCACCGAGCGTGACCATAAGCTAGCATCACGTTCAGGTTTTTCAGCTGAGCGTGCGCTGCATTGTACTTCTCGGGCATCAACGTGTGAATACTGTAGGGCGCGACAGACTTGATCCTTTCTGCCCACTTCAGAGCACTTTCATCTGTCAGCTCCTTAGATTCAAGAACTCCTGCCAGCTTCTTTTCTATGCCTTCGTCGACGTAGCAGGCGGCTACCACCAATGGCCCGAAGTAGTCACCTTTGCCGCTTTCGTCGACCCCAATCCTGCTCATTAGATGCGCACTGAAGCGTGAAACAGGAGGTAATTCTGACCCCGGTTCGAACCGTAGGTGCCGCCGTTCGATAGGTGAAGTAGGCGTATGCCGATCATCCACTCGGTGTTTCTATCCGGGATGCGAATACCAGCACCAATCATCGGCGTGGAGTTGAAGGTGCTGTCTAGGTCTCTGGTTCGGGCGGTCGAATAGTTCAGACCCCAACCCATCTCAACATACGGCTGAACGTGGTCCATGTGCGGTCCGCTATATCGCGCGTAGGCTAATCCACCAAGTGACCAGGTCGGTGATGCGCCAAAGTTCACCACGCCTATGCTCTGGGTGTACATCGTATAGGCTTCAAAGACCACCTCGGTACGGTACGGCTTGATCAGCAACCAGTTAGCAGGGTAGGCGAAGCTGATTCCCAGGCCTCCGCCCTGGCGGATGTCTGAAGTGCCCAGAATTTTTGCCGAGCTGCCGAGATACCCGTGGGCGCTCCAGTAGCCAAATCGGGGACCATTGGGGACTTCGAGATCTTGAGCGGAGAGAAAAGGTGCCGACAAGGTTAGGGTGAGACCTACGGCGAACAGGCGTATACATGTAGACTTCAAGCCTCCGTGATATACCCCAACCTCCGCCCACGAATCCTGGGAGGCTGGGTGAATGACTCCAGGAAACAAGCATGACGAACTCAAGACCAACTGTGGTTATTGTTGGAAGACCGAACACCGGCAAAAGCACACTCTTCAACCGAATCATCGGTTCAAGAGTTGCCGTTGTGGAAGACACACCGGGGGTCACCCGAGATCGATTGTATGGCGAGACGACCTGGAACGGAGTGAAATTCACCGTAGTGGATACCGGCGGAATCCTTTTCAACGACGAAGACCCGCTGGTAGAGCAGATTCGGGTGCAGGCAGAAGTGGCGCTAGCAGAGGCGGACCTGATCCTCTTTCTCTGCGATGCCGCGGATGGGCTCTTGCCGACCGATATCGACTTAGCGAACCGATTGCGCCCCGAGGCGGACAAAGTCCTGGTGGTGGTCAACAAGGCGGACAATCCTAACCGAGACTTTGACGGAAGCGAGTTCTATGCTCTCGGCCTCGGCGGAGTTTTTAACATTTCGTCACTTCACGGCCGCAACGTAGCAGATTTGCTAGATGAAATCGTCAAGATGTTGCCCGGCGACGAAGAAGAAAAAGAAGACGAGCCCGAAGTGAGGCTGGCAATAATCGGTAGGCCGAATGTTGGAAAGTCTTCGCTTCTGAACGCGTTTACGGGCGAGCAACGCGCGATCGTAAGCGACATCCCGGGCACCACCCGAGACATGGTGGACACCATGATCGAGTTCGAAGGGGAGCGGGTACGGCTGATCGACACTGCTGGTCTTCGGAGAAAGGGCAAGATTCAGGGGTCGATTGAGTACTACATGGCGATGCGGTCCAAGCAAGCATTGGAGCGATCAGAGTGCGCTTTGGTCGTTATCGATGGGGCTGAGGGTCTAACCGACGGTGACAAGCGAATCGCCAAGATGAGTTACGACTCTGGAAAGGCGTGCGTCCTCGCCATCAACAAGTGGGATCTGGTTGAACCGCCCGACGGTAGAACCCACAAACCGAACTCTGCGCCGAAAGCAGACTTTTTGGACCAGCTACGGGGCGAACTGCCCGAAATTAGTTATGCGCCGGCAGTTTTCTTGAGCGCACAGGAAGGGCAGGGGCTGGAGCGGGTGCTGCAGGCAGCGTTCCACGCGCTCGAAAACTACAACCTGCGAATCTCAACGGGTCACCTCAACCGAGTGTTTCAGGATGCGATCTTTACTCGACCGTACACCTCAAAGGGGCGGCCGTTCAAGCTGTACTACTCAACACAAACTGGTGCGCGGCCACCGACGTTTTCGCTCTTTGTTAACAACCCGGAATTGCTCCACTTTTCGTACCGCCGGTACCTCGAGAACCAACTCCGCAAGAGTTTCCCGCTTGAAGGCACCCCCATCCGGTTCAACGTGAAGAGCAGCCACAAGCGCGAAGGCGAACTCTAGAGAATCGACTTTCCGAGGATGTCTTCGCCTCTGGAAGGCCCAATTGGCTTCACAGCGGCGACGTTCTCGGGCTCGTAGTCAAGTAGCTTCAACCAGTCGTCCATGGTATCGGACTTCGGGAAGATTTCGTTCTCCTTGTATTCGCCCTTTATCGCCTCAAGAAGGTCGTCCAGGCGAACGCCATGGACTTTCTTTGGCTCGAGGATCTGTCGCTGAATCGCTATGTCTTTGGCACGATCGATGACGGATTTCAAGAGTGCGCCGCTGACGAGGTCCTTCCAGTAAAGCGATTCGGACGAGCCAGATTTGAGCCGGACCTTAAGGAACGATTGCTCCTGCCCGGTGCCCCAAAGGAAGTCGACCGCCGATTCGATCAAGTACTTTCGGGTGCAGTCAACATCACCATCATATCGTCGCAACTCTTCCGGATCAAGTGGAATCTTGGCGTGCAGATAGATTCCGAGGATCTGCTCAGCAGATTTTCTGTCGGGTCGGTTGATCTTCACCTTTCGGTCGATTCTCTCCGGCCGAAGAATTGCTGGGTCGATATAGTCAGGCCGATTCGAGGTCAGGATCAACACCACGTTTTCTAGTGCAACCATACCGTCCAGTTCTGCGCAGAACTGAGGGACCACGGTGTTGCTGATGTTTAGCCAACGCGCTCCAGAACGCTGGCGCAAGAGGCTTTCGGCTTCATCCATGAAGATGAACACCAGGTACCCCTCTTTCGCCTTTTCTCGGGCTGTCTGAAATATCTCGCGGACCATGCGCTCGGTCTCACCCAGCCACATGTTCAAGATCTTGGGCCCGCTGATGTACATGAAGTACTCCTTAACCGGTCTGCCCAGCCTCGCGCTGTAGTTCTTGGTCAGGTTGTATGCGGTTGCCTTTCCGATCAGGGTCTTACCGCATCCTGGGGGGCCGTAAAGCAGGATGCCCTTGATCGGCTTCTTCTCAAATTTCTCGAAAATTTCTGGGTACAGAAGGGGCTGCTCAATGGTGTCTCGGATGAGCTTGATCGCCTGCTCCTGACCGCCAACTCTCTCCCACGGCAACTCCGGCACCTCTTCCATGAAGTAGTCGCGCGCTTCCTTTGAGGCGATGTACTCAACGGCGAAGAGACCAGAGCTGTCCAGCCGAACTTCGTCGCCCGACTTTAAAGCTGTGTCCTTGAGGCTTTCCGCGCGGTACACGAGGAAGCCACCGTCGGTTGATGGTGCGTCGCCACCAACTCGCAGCCGCCCATCGGTCAGCACCTCGTTGACTTTAGTAATCCGGCCATGAATGTTGGGGTCGATAACACCGAGGATGGCGTACGCCTCGTTTAGCATCAGCTTGACCCCGGGCTTCAGCAGGTCTTTGTCCATAAGGGGATCGACCTGCGCCAGGTACTCCGAGTCGCCAACTGCAACGATGGCGCTGCCATCAGGATTCGACTTGATGAAGACCCCGAGCCGGCTCGCTGGCTTGGTGAGTTCCTCGTACGCCTTCTCGAACGCCTGCATCTGCGCCTCGATCTCCTGCATTGAGCGGGAATCTTTGGCGACGGCCTTCTCAATGGCAGTCATGTAGTTTGCGAGCTTGCGGTTTTCGGGCGGAACCAGCTCAACAGCCTGGCGAACCAGCTCTTCTGTCGACTTCGATCCCAACGGGTTGGACCGTTCTGGTGTGGGTTCGGGTTTGGAGTGGTTTGCCATGATTGATTACTACGAAAAGTCGAGTGCCTGCGACTAGATTAACAGGAAACCTGCTGCATTGAGTCCCGTGTGGTCCCTTTGGTTTCCATATCGGCAGCGAGCGGGAAATTCACGTATATCGTAACCTAACATCGTGATCGCTCGAAACAAATGGATTCCTGCACTTTTTCTTTTGGCTGCTACGCTGATGACAGTCACAGCGGCGAACGCCCAACGCAATCTGGGCTTTACCGATGAGCAGATTCTGGCGATGGGTTCGACTCGCTGGCTTGACCTATTTTCGGACCGGATCGGGACTTCGACCGCCGACATGATCGAGGCTCAGGAGTCGTACACCCGTGCTTTGCGCAACCGCAACAACCGGTTGCTCGCCAAAGAGCCCGAGGCGCGCCGCCAGACTCTTCAAGACCTTCAGCGTCACTTGCCGATTTACGGATCGACCTCGGTGCTGATTCAGCGGTTCTTGGCTGGTGGTGGGACCATGTACTCCATCTTCGCGGCTTCGGCAGCTCTTCGCGCAGAAGAGGTGATTTACCAGCTGATCACGGGCCGCGGAGAGCGCGCATCGGCGAGGACCACATCTCAAATCACCAATTGGTTCCCTGAGATTCAGCACTACATCGGCAAAGCCGAGTACGAAAGCGAGATTTCAAGAGCGGATGCGATGACCTTCGCCAAAGAAAATGAGCGGACGTTCGACTTGATCGCCAGGCAGGCGGCGAAGCTCTCTCGAGCAGACTCGGACCGGGTTCTGAACTACTGCTACGACTTCACCAGAGACACCATCAGAACCGCCCGGGAAGTTCAATAGCCGTTAGCCCGCATTTCTAGGAAGACGCTAGGTGGGCCGACGCCGAAAACGACGAGCAGAATCGCGAAGCAGCCGCTGGCACGGTTGCCGCCGACGAATGAGATCGTTTCCCACGGCTGCGCTTCAAACTGCATCACCCGGGAGAAGACCGTGTTGGTGACCTTGAGCGTGTGGACCCCAAGCTCGACAGGCACTTCAACTTTCTCGCCGAACTTCAGATTCGTGATGTGTTTGCCATCGACGTACACGTGCAACTCTCGGAACTGGATGTCCTTAGGTGAGTTGCGAGAAACCTCGACCATCGCTGATGGCTTGACACGTTCGAGGATTTCGGCATCTCGCATCTCCGTAGTGACCGTGAAGGCGCTCTAGGGGATGATTTCAGGTTGTTCTCGCCACCCTTGCGCGTACATCTCGGCAAAAACCGGCAGATAGCCGGGGTACCGGGTCTTGGCTTGTTCTACGACAGCGCGGTCGAGTTCTGCGACAAGGATCTCGTCGGTGTCCTCAACCAGCACGTCTCCGAGAGGCGAAACACAAATCGAAGCGCCACCAAGAAGCACACCTTGCTCCGGTGCAGGCCGGTTTGCAGAGAGCACATAGCAGCAGCAGGTGAGCGCTGTGGCGAAAAAGGTATGGCGCCACCTTTCGTACGTAGCAGCCTCGGTAGCGCGGGGGTTCATGACGGCAAGCGCGCCGTGATGCGCCAGGATTTGCGAGCCCTGGATCCGGTTTATGTCCGAGCAGATCTGGACCCCAAAGCCAAAGCTGGCGGAATTGAAGATTGGAGAGAGCGTTGTGCCCGGCACGTAGTGGTCGCACTCCCAGAACCCGGGCTCATCGGGAAGGTGGATCTTGCTGAAGGTACCCAGAAGGTCGCCAGAGGGGCTGATGACCAGCGCGGTATTTCTCCGCACACCTTGGTCATCTTTGGACAAGATTCCTCCGATCAGCCCGACTCCAGCTTGAGCGGCTGCCTCTCTTTGGATTTGGGTCCGCGCGCCACCGATGGGCTCGGCGTCTGCCTCTTGCGGCGTTCTCTCTGCTGGTGACCATTCGTTGAGTGGCAGCTCGGGGAGCAGCGCCCACTCGGCACCTAGGTCTCGCGCTTGTAGCAAGGTTTGCTTCAGATCTTGCTCTACAGTAGGTCCGGTAAAGACCTTGGAAATGAGGGCGACGTGGATTTTGTTACTCATTGGGCATCAAAAACTGTACTGTGGTTACACTTCGAATGTCCTATTCAAAGGATTTCAGCCTAGGCAATTTTGAACCTAAACGGGTATTTTTTGAGAAGAACACGCAAGCTCGAAACATTGTCAGGTTCATCCTACGTAGGTTAAAGTTCGAAACGTGTTCGAATGACTACTACGACCTTCCCCAAGATTGAATTTACCGGCGAAAGGATCAAGGAGCGTACAGTTCCAGGCTTTCGCTTCCTGCTTTGCCGACATAATCCAGGCGAGTTTCGCCGCACCCACACGCACGGTGATCCCTACGTCAACATGGCGATTGAAGGTGCCTGCACAGAGAGGATGTCAGAGCAGGTCACGAGGGTGTATGAAGTGGGCATTCCGGTTTACCATCCGGAAAATGAAGAGCACAACAGCTTGATCGGCTCGGAAGGTTTGCTCGTTTTCACCTTTGCGATCAACCGAGATGAATTCTCCCGTGAAGTTCTCGATTTGCTGCCGAGGGAAGGGATGGAACTGCGAACTTCGCCCTACTTTGAGCTGATGCAGAAGATGGTTGCAGAGCTTGACCGTGACGATGCAGTTTCCAGCATCTCCTTAAATTCGTTGGGACTGCAAATGGTGACCTCACTCGCCAGACAGTCTGAGGTGGTCAGTTCGGCGAACATTCGCCGGTGGTTAGTGGAAGCGAAGGAGTACATCGAAGAGAGATACAGCCAGAACCCTCGCCTAACCGACATTGCCAGCTATGTAGAAATCCATCCGGTTCACTTGGCTCAGGAGTTCAAGCGGACCTACGGAACAACCGTCGGTCAGTTTTCCCGGTCGCTTCGATTGGAGAGAGCCCGAAAGTTGCTCGCGGAAACGAGAGAGCCGATCAGCAACATCGCGGTGAAAACCGGATTCTACGACCCTGCTCACTTTTCCCGCGTATTCAAGACCCAGTTTGGTCTGACTCCGAGCGAGTTCCGCCGAACTATGGGTATTACCGACATTCAGCTTAACGTCTCAGTTCGCTAGAACTCGGGTACAGTTCGAGCTAGTAGCAAATGGCTCAACACGACCCAAGACCAGCAACGCCACCACAGGATTGGATCCTGTTCGCCATCAAGGCGTTGCTGGGTCTTGCGGCTGCTTTCGCGCTCACCAACGCCATCCTTGCCGAGGCTTCGACGGATGCTTTCTGGGCGCTCTTCTACTTCCTCTCTTCGATTTGCTGCCTATTGGCTTTCGCCTGGCTTGAGCCCAGCACTCTCGATCGTAGGGTTCTTGACCCAATGCGAAAGATCGGGATGAAATTCCGAAAGAACAAAGATGCCTAATGCCGGCGTCCTGTAGAATCTAGCTTGTGATTCGGCGGCTGCGTGGGACTGTTTGGGAGATTCTTGCCGACTCCATTGTGCTGGACGTTTCTGGCGTTGGATACCGAGTTTTCGTCCCGGCGTCCATGCTTTCAGCCCAAGCAGGCGATTTGCTTGATCTTCACACCCGTCAGATTTTCTCGGAGGACGACCAGAGACTGTTCGGCTTCCAGAACCAGCAAGCCGGCGAACTGTTCGACCTGCTAATTTCTGTGAATGCCTGCGGCCCGAAAGTCGCAATGGCGATTCTGAGTGAACTCGGAGAACGAACAACAACGGAAGCAGTGCTGCGCGGCGATACAGATACGCTCCGGCGTGTTTCTGGGGTAGGCCCAAAGCTTGCGCAGCGAATCCTCTTGGAGCTTGGAGGAAAGCTCGACGGCGTGGTGATCACCGCATTGCAAAATGGTGCGAGTTCGGCACAAATCGCTCAGGGAGAACTCATCGAAGCGCTAATGGCATTGGGCTACAAACGGCAAGAAGCGGCGCGGCTTGCCACAACGGTAGCAGGTAAGGACCTGAGCATTGAAGCTGCACTGAAGGAGGCGCTCTCCGGCGCAAAGGTCGAAACGTGAACGAAGAGCTAGATCCAACGCAACACTCTGAGGAAATCGGAGATGAGCTCTCACTTAGACCCAGACGGATTTCTGAGTTCATTGGCCAGGCGAAGCTGAAGGAGAATCTGGATGTCTATCTGCGCGCCGCACGAATGCGGGAAGAGCCACTGGATCACTTGTTGCTGTTCGGTCCCCCTGGCTTGGGCAAAACCACTTTGGCGCACATCGTGGCGCACGAGCTAGAGACAGAGATTTATGTGACTAGCGGCCCCGCGATTGAGCGAGCTGGGGATTTGGCTGGTGTTCTTACCAACCTGACTCCGAATGCGGTGTTGTTCATCGATGAAATCCACCGGCTCAGCAAGCCCGTCGAGGAGATTTTGTATACCGCGATGGAGGACGGCAGAATTGACATCATGATCGGGAAGGGGCCTGCGGCGCGCAGCATTCGGCTCAACCTGGCTCCGTTCACCATGATCGGCGCCACGACCCGCCAAGGGCTTTTGAGCGCGCCTTTGCGAGACCGCTTCGGGATCATCGAGCACCTTCAGTTCTATGAGCCAGAGGATTTGGTAGAGATCGTGATGCGCTCTGCAAGCATCCTCGGATATGAGATCGAGCGTCCAGCAGCAAACGAGATCGCCTCAAGGTCAAGAGGAACCCCCAGGATTGCGAACCGGCTGCTGAAGCGGGTGCGAGACTTCTCTCAAGTCGACAACGAGACTACGATCAGCAAGGATGCGGTCTCGAAAGCGCTAGATTCGTTGGAGATCGATGCGAGAGGGCTCGACCGGGTCGACCGAAACCTGCTGCGCAAAGCGATCGAGATGTTTGGAGGTGGGCCGGTTGGGCTCGATACTCTCGCAGCCTGCACGTCTGAGGATTCTGGGACCATCGAAGAAGTGATTGAGCCATTTTTGCTGCAGCAGGGCTTATTGCAGCGCACTCCACGTGGCAGAACGGTAACCGAACTGGCGTATGAGCATCTAGGCTTGAAACCTCCTTTGCGAAAGGGGCAGCCGAACTCATCGCTGTTCGAGCCAGACGGAGAGTAATGGATTCATGAGCACTCTATCGGTGCCTCCAGTTTTCCCGGAGCCAGCCACCGTAGCTGGTAATGTCGCTGATGCCTCAAGAGCCGTCCAGGTTCAGTTCTTGCGAACGACCTGGCTCATGATCTTGCTCTGTCTTGCCTATGTTTTCAGTTGGGCGGTGTTCTATAACCCGCCCATGATCCAGGGCACACTGACCTACTTCCTGGCAGTAGCGGCTTCCGTCGTTCTGAGCGTGCTCCGGTTGACACCTGGCAAGCCAGTGGTCAAGCTCGTCATCTCAGGGTTGATCTTTATTGTGGCTGGACCTCTCTACGGCTCATTGCTCGTGCAGCTGGAGATTGATGGAATGCCTCTCGGCTTGATGCTGTTGTTCGCAACGCTCGTTGCCTACCTCTATGCGCAGCTCACAGGTCGGGACTACAGTTTTCTCGGTCAGTTCCTGGTTTCGTTAAGTGCTGGTCTTGCCTGCTTCCTATTCATGGAGCGTACAACTGGAGATTTAGGATGGCACCTATGGGGACCGGTGGCAATCTGGTTAGTCATTTGCTTTTATCTTTCATACAATCTCGCGTGCGTCATGAGGAGGCGACGCCCGGAAGAGTGGATTGAATCGGCGCTGGATATGTTTAGAGATCCTTTAAATCTATTAACATATCCAGTACGGGTTATTCAGCACTGGCACCGATATCCGGTTTGGGACCCGCATCGAAAAGGTTAGGGCGAAGAGTCATCCATCATCTCGCGTCGCAGTTTTGATTTGTGAATGGAGATCACGACGGCTTCAGAAAGAATGATCAGTACACCAAAAGCCGGCAGAGCCACCGCTGGATGGCGCACCGCTAAGGCGGCGCACGCCAGAGAAAGGCAAGGAATCACCAGTCGCTCCTTTTGCTTCCAGTTCGATATTCGGTTGTTATTCGATTCAACTGCGAGCCCTCGTTTCAGCGCATACGTATAGGCAATCCAGTCGACGCTGGTCAAGCAGAAGACCAGCAGAAGATAAGAGACAACGGCGACGGGGTGGCTGGGAAAGGCATTGCTGAAGTTGGTTGCAGGAGGAATGAGCGCAACAAGACCCAGCGAGATGAGGCTGAGCCAAATGAAACTCAGGTCCGCCTGCTTCACGAACCGGAATCGAGAGAGGTGACCCACCCACAGCCGTGCCAGAACGTAGAAGCTTAGCGCGTAGGCGAGCAGGTTGGATTGAATCTGAAGCAGCTCCGCTCCAAACAGTGAATCTGGCTCAACCGTCGGAATTTGAATCTGGACCGCAGTCAGCGTCATCGCAATGGCATAGATGCCATCGGAGAGGTACACCAGCCGGTCCGGCGCAACCGGCAGAATTACTGGTGGGACTTTCTTGGGGGTCTTTCCTTCGCCTGCCAAACCCTCTATTCTATTCGCTCAGCGAAAACTAGTACAAAAACATCGGTTTTCCGGCGACGTTTCGCACAAGGGGGCGGTAGGTCTGCGAGTCGTAGAGCTCGCTGACGTCCACCCGCTTGACTCCTTGCAGAACCGTCTCAATGGGCACAGAGGTGTAGACCCCACCGCGAAGGGCAACCAAGCGTCCGAAGTCTTCCTTGAGAATGAGCTCCAGGGAGAGGTTGGCGAAGTTGTTGGCAACCATCAGGTCAAGGCTATCTGGCGCCCCAGATCGCATCAAGTAGGCAACGACCTGAACAATGACGTCGATTCCAGTTCTTGCCTGGATTTCTGCGCCGATCAAGTGGCTGATTCCCCCAAGCTTTCGATGGCCGTACGGGTCCGCCTCGCCGGTGAGGTGCATCTCACCCCCAATCGGCATGGCACCCTCGCTCACGGTAACGATGGCGTAGTTGCTGGGGTTCTGGCTGCGGTCCTCCTTGAGCAACCCTGAGAGCCGCCCGATGTCGAATGGCACTTCAGAGATCACGGCTCGGTCTACTCCAGCCAGGTAAGAAGCAATGAGGGAGGTTTCTCCGCAGTAGCGACCAAATAGCTCAATAACGCCAATGCGCTCGTGGGAGCCACAGTTGGTGCGAAGCCTGTGGATGAATTCTATGCTACGTGTGACGGCGGTAGAGAAGCCAATGCAGTATTCGGTACCGTGAACGTCGTTGTCCATCGTCTTGGGGATTGCGATAACCGGGAAGCCACTCTGGTGGAGTTTCACGGCAAAGCTGAGCGTGTCGTCCCCTCCGATCGCGATCAGCGCTCGGACTCGCATCTTGGAAAGAACATCAATGACGTGCGGGGTTACGTCCACCAGCAGGTCATCGGTCGGCCAACCTTTCAGGTGTTCAGGGAGAGCGTCACGCAAGATCCGAGACGGGTTGGTTCTTGAGGAGTGGAGGAAGGTTCCTCCCGTCCGATCGATCGTGCGGACTCGGCGAGGGTTTAGCTCCCACACGTTCTCCTCAATGGTGGCGGGGTTCCCAAGGTCAAGCTGTACCAACCCTTGCCAGCCGCGCCGAATGCCAAGTACCTCGATGCCTCGGGCGGTAGCGTGATTGACGATGCCTTTGAGGCACGCATTGAGGCCGGGAACATCTCCGCCACCTGTCAGAACTGCAAGTCGTTCGCTCATATCTACTTACTTATGCCACAGCGGCGCGGTTCGCGAGAAGCTAGGACCTTCGGCCCTCCTAGAATCTCTTGACACGAAAAACGGCTAGATATATTAATAATGCTACCGAGATTACGCCAGCTTATCGACCGAACGACGGAGCTTCCTACAGAAGACCAAGAGACCGTATGCGACGCTATTGAGCAGCAGCTGGAGCGGCTCAAGGCAGGTTTAGTCGGTAGCGGCCGACCGCTCACGATAATGGACCTGGCCTTTGGAAAAACCAAGGTCGAGTCCGGGGTCGGCCGAGGTTAGTCGTCTTTAGTCAACTCTGATCAAGTCGACTTCGAAGATCAAGGTCGCGTTTGCTGGAATCGTGCCAGGAACCCCTCTCTCGCCGTACGCCAATTTTGCAGGAATCCTCAAGATTCTCTTCCCACCTTCCCGCATCGTCATTACACCCTCATCCCAACCAGGGATGACCTGCCCAACGCCAATCTGAAACTTGAACGGCTGCTTGCGGTCGTGGCTGGAATCGAACTTCTTGCCATTGGTCAGAGTGCCGGTGTAGTGAACCGTCACGGTGCTGCCCTTCTTGGGCTGCTTGCCCTTACCAACGGTCACGTCTCGATATTCAAGACCAGATTTTGTGCGGGTGAATTTGTCGCTGCTTTGTGCATCGACGCTGCTGAGCGCAGTTAGCGAGAGGGTGCTGATCGCCAAGAGCGACACGCCGGTACGAATTGAAAATGCCATCGGTACCTATTGTACGTTTAGGCGTGCCCTCTCGGCAGGTGTCCTCACCTTCAACAACAGGGTGCAACCGACCAAAAAGGTAACCGCCGCAAACGCGAACAGCATGGCGTACCCGAGCGGTTGGTACTGCGCGACTGATTCGCCGTATCTCTCAATCATCGTGGACCCGCCAATGGTCAAGACAACACCAGCAAAAGGCTGGCCAATGAGTTGCGCCGCAGTTATTCCTACCTGCCAGATACCCATGTACCTCGCCGCCTGCGAGCGATCCGGAAGAGTTTCGGCGCCGATCGCCCAGTCCACTGAGTTGTAGGCGCCAAACCCAAGACCAAAGACAACCGTGATCACTAGCGCAACCCAGAGTTGGTTCGCCAGGATCAGTGTCAGGCTGGACAGAGACATCAGCACCATGGCAACTGCGACGACAGGGCGTCTTCCGATCTGATCCGACCGCTGACCTCCCAAGTACCCACTAACTGTCGCTCCGACCAAAATGACCGCCAACAGGTAGCCCGCAACACGCACAGGCTCTGGCACGCCTAGGATGTCGCCGAGATAGTACTGGAGAAAAGGAGTAACGGCATAGAAGCCGAGCATAATAGAAAACCGAGAGATAAAGACCTTTGTGAAGTCCGGGTGTTTGCGTGGCTGGAAGAGAAACGCAGAGAACAAAACCTTGATCGTAAGGGGTGGAACGTCTCGGGTGTTTCGCTCTTCCTTCACCGAGAACCAGGTGATGGTCATCGTTACCACTTGAACTGTGGCGATGACGAAAATGGCGACCCAGCCGTTCGCCATTTCTGCTGTTTGACCTGCTAGCAGGGCTCCAAACAACAAACCCAACGTACTCATCATCGCCATGTAGCCACTGTTTTTGCCGTACTCTGCATGCGGAACCAGGTCAGGCATGACTCCGCTGAACGCTCCAGTAGCGATGTTGTTGGAAACGCTGAGGATAAAGAACGAGGTGGCATAAAGCCAGATAATCCCGGTCTCAAAGGCTGCCTGCATGCCAAACAGGCTGAAAACCGTGAGAACGCTTCCCAAGAGAATGTAGGGTCGCCGTCTGCCGTACCTGCTTCTACAGCGGTCGCTCAGTGCGCCGGCGATAACCGGAGTCAAGAGCGCCCCAACGGCAGCAAAGCCGCCAATCAGCCCCAGAACAATGGCTGGGTTTTGAGGCGCTAGCTTCTGGACTTGGAAGGGAAGGAGGACGACCGTGATCGAACCCCAAAGAAAGTTGATCGCAAACCAATAGATGGTCAGACCGATGTGCAATCGAGTTGGGAGGGGGCCTGCCAGCGACATCGGCTGTAATAGACTAACACACTCGACCCATGCGATTGAACCCCTACGTCGAACAGGCTGAACTTGTCAGCCCCTTCATCGCTCCAGAAACCCTTGCTGCCGAAGCGGGCACCCTATTGCGGCTGCGGCTCGGAGCCAATGAAAGCTTGTTCGGACCTTCTCCTCTAGCGCTAGCGGCGATGAAGGACGCTGCAGAGATAGCGATGCTCTATGGCGACCCGCGTTCGGCGGAGCTAAGGACAGCGCTCTCTGCTTCACTGGGAGTCAGCCCGGATGAGCTGATTTTCGAGAGCGGAATCGACGGCTTACTGAGCCTCATCTGTAGGTCTCTTCTCTCCGCTGGGGATGTTGCGGTGCAGAGCCAGGGAGGTTATCCCGTGGTGCCCTTCGTCTTGCGACCTCTAGGCGCAAAACTGGTGACGGTCCCCTACCGAGAGGATGGCTTAAATGACTTAGACGCGCTGGTTGAAGCCGCACATAAGTCGGATGCTAAGTTGGTGTACCTTTCCAATCCAGACAACCCCTCAGGCACCTTTTTCCGCGCGCCAGAGATCAAACAGTTTCATGATGCTTTACCCGAGGGCTGCATGCTGATTCTTGACGAGGCGTACTCGGAATTCGCTCCTCCAGAAGAGTTGCTGCCTTTCCAAACTAGTGGCAGGTTGATACGGCTGCGAACCTTTTCTAAGGCGTACGGGATGGCTGGGGCGCGTTTGGGCTATGGCATCGCTAACTCAAGGCTTGTCGGGCACCTTGAGAAGCTGCGTATGCACTTCAACCTCAACCGGATCGCTCAAGCTGGAGCGCTCGCTGCGTACTGTGATCAGGCGTACTTGCGGCAAGTGGTGGAGCGGGTCGCCGAAGGCCGAGAGTTTTTGTATCAGATGTCAGGAAGATTGGGGCTGGAACACATCGTCTCAAGCACAAACTTTGTTTGTATCAGGCTGGAAAGCGCCGCTCAAAGCCTAGATGTAGTAACGAAGCTCCTGAAGAGAGGTGTGTTTGTGCGAAGACCATGGAGTGCACCGCTCGATTCCTGCATCAGGGTCTCAGTGGCACCTTTACCCATGCTTGAAGAGTTCGAGCCCGAGCTCCAGGCAGTGCTTTCGGAAGGCTAATTCTTTAGTGGTCGGATGCACCGTCAGCTGGTGCAACATATGGCTGCGCTTCGACAGGCTCCGAAGGAGCAGCTTTATCCGGTCCAGACCCAACTGCTCGAGCGCGTTCGATTGCCGCTTGGGCAGGTCCGCCACCAGTTCCACCTTGTAGCGATTCTGAACCCACCATGGGTGCAGCGCCACCGGCCGCAGCACCCGCCGCAGGGGAAGGCGCGCCACCAACTGCGGTTGTGTCCGGAACGGAAACCGTCTCGGAATCCGCTTGTTGGCAACCTACCAGAGCTAACCCAATAGCGGCGAGCAATGCAAGAGAGAAAATTTTCATCGGTCTACTAATCTTTACGCCCATTCTACTTTGACCTCGACGTCGATTTCCGGATTCAGAGACCGGGACACTGGGCAGGAGTGGATCGCAGATTCTATGTCCCTTCTCGCGCTCTCGTCACATGAGCCAGTGAGTTCCAGTTCCACGGTTAACCTTGCGATCCTCCTCGGCGCCTCGGTCGTCATCACCTTCTCTCCAAAAGCCCGAGAGCCCTCCAGGCTTAATCCCAGCGACTTTGCCTTGATTCCGGCAGTAATCAATAGACACGATGCCAGGCCCGTGAGTAGCAAATCGGTTGGGGAAAAGCTCTCGCCTTTGCCTTGGTTGTCTCTGGGTGCGTCGAGTGTGAGCATCGAGCCAGAAGGCTCATGAATGGCGACACATTCGAGGTTGCCGATAGAACGAAATGACTGCCTTACCAAAAGAAAAACTCCCGGAACTAGGGTTCCGGGAGCGAGTTTAACCGTTGATCGGTCTCAGGTTGCCTTTACTTTACTTCCGATGATCCAGAAAGTTTGCCTCGGAAGCTGAAACCCATGTCCGGTGCAGAGATGTTGACATCACCCGATGTCGACGTTGTTGAACTGATGATTTTGGTGTTCGTCGAATCCATGATCGTGGTGCCGCCAAACTTCATGGTGCCCGACATTAGGATGGTGATATCCATTCCTTGCGAGCCTGCCATTTCGGAAATGTCCATCTTCATGGGAACACTGCCTTCAACTCTAAACTCGTTGACTTCCTGATCACCCTGTTGCTTGGTGCCGACGAAGGTAACGGTCATGGTGCCTTGCTCCATGCCCATTTCGCGGTTGGCAGGAAGCGTTACGTTCCAAGATTCACCTGGCTTGACCTCGTTCTCCGGGAACTCGATAAACCAGTACTGGTAAGAAGAAGCCGAGCCGAGCATTGAAGCCGCTTGGCGGGTCAGGCCCTGAGTCTGAACTCCAGAGAGGCGGTTTCGGTCATCGATGGTCGCAGTTGCTGTAAAGCTTCGGGGAACATCAGGCGCATCTCCCATGCCCTGCTCTGCCATAGCGCCACCCATGCGCACGCTGACATCGGAGTAAGCGATAGTGACTTTTGCCTTTCCATCTTCACCCGGAACCTGGGAAACCTTGGTCTTGGCGCTGGTATTGAAGGTGATATCTTGCATGCCTTGACCGACTTCACTCAGATCCATTTCCATCTTGGAGTTGGTGGTGAACGTCAAGTCTTGAGACATCTCCTTGGAGATGTCGCGGCGGAGCAGTACGCTGCCTTGTGAGAACGCAAGTGTCGCAACGAGCGACACCGCAAAAAGCGAAGTGAGAACTGTTGTGGTTTTCTTCATGGTCGATCCAATCCAGAGGCTAAGTATACGTTAGCCCGCTGGAAACTACGCAATTTTATAGGTTCGAATTCTCCATAAGTTACAATCGATAGGACTTTCTCAGGTTTCGATCACTGTTTCAACCTTTCCACCTCGTTCGTGCTTTGCAGAAACGTGATAGGGCTGACCCGAAGCAACCACCCATTCGAACACTGCTATGTCGCTGGTGTCGTCAAATGCCATCCCTAGCGACCCTCTCGGCGTGTTCGCCCATCCCTCAAGCTGTCCGGCTGTTTCGCGTAGGTTTCCGCTAATCAACCAGTCTGGAGCGTCGGTACCAGGCTCGGAGGACGGAGGACCATCCGGTCCGATCTCTGCTACCACTCCCCGAACCAGCTTCCGGTCATTTGCAATCTTGGTGACGTAAGTAGGGAGGAATCCAGTGTTCTGGACTGCAAACCGAATCTTGGCAAGACCGGGCTCCAACTGAGTCACTTCGGTGCGCAAGATCTCCAGTTTTGGAGAGATAAGCGCCTGCCAGATGACCCAATCCGCCATCGGCTTGACCTCGGCTTCCAAATACTCAAACGGAGGGTTTCGGAACGCGTAAATGCTGTCCCAGCCGCCCAACTCGACCTGCCCCAACTGCGGATGCTCGAATGGGTACCAGTCGATATAGCCTCTACCTCCGAGTTTCTCGTCGCTCCACTTCAGCATCTTGAGGTCATCTTCAAACGGGTGGTCTCGCCACCACTCGATGTACTTGTAATCGGTGATTCCAGCTTGTCTCTGGGGCGACCAAATTTCGGTGGTCCAGGCGAACGCCCCTCGGTGCTCGTAAACCCAGTCATCAAACACTCCGGTGATCACTTCCTTCGGGTGGTACTTAAACTCGTGGAAATTGCTTATGGCGGGGTAGCCCGTCAGCTCGGTCCCTTTCTGACCAATCTCCTTGTACAGCCAGATGTCCTCGGAAGGCATCTCATCATCTGCGAACCGGCTCGGTGGCCGAAGGTGCACGCCAGAGAAGGTGTGGAAAGTAATCGCTCCACAGATGTTTGGTCGGTCTGAGATCGCCTTGACTGCAGCGGCAACTTCTGGCTCACTCGTCGGGTACGGTCCTGCGCCATATTGTTCATGCTCAAGCCGCCAGGCGGATGGAAAGTTACGGTTCAGGTCGAGCCGCTCCTTGTTTCTTCGCGGTTTATAGGTCAGACCGTCGAAGTTGTGAAACAGGCCTTCATAAAACAGCCGGTAGTACTCACCTCCCGTTTCTTCAGGGCGTCGCTTTCGCAAGAGCCTCGGCTCCTCTTCAGAAATCGCCCACCTGCCGTTCGGGTCCTTGATGCGCATGTTCAAGATGCGACCGTCGCCGTCGACGTCCATCAGCTCCAGCCCTTCCAGTTCTTCCTCGTCAAACGGATAAGGGCGGGTTGAGCTGCGGAGAAACCGTGGTCGGTCTGCCATCGCAAGTTCGGCACCGTCTGGGTTCAGCCTCGGCACCAGGTAGAAGGTTCGGGTGTCCACCGCTCGCGTAACAGAGGGGTCATTCCCGTATTCAGTGCAGAGCTTGTGGATGATATTGAGCACGGCGGTTGATGCCGAAAGCTCTGTTGCGTGAATGTTCGCATCACACCAAAAAGCGGGCTTATCAAGGTCGGCTCCGGTCTCTTGGTTGGTGACTGTTGCCATCAAGATCGGTCGCCCTTCATGGCTCGTCCCGATGTGCTCAAGGCATACCAACTTCGGGAATTCGCTCGCGAACTGCTTCAGCAGATCGGAGAGTTGGTCGTATCGGTAGTAGCGGGAAAAGTCAATTGCTGGCACAATCAGGCAGTTTAGCCCTGAGACTCTTGGAGATGCTGAGGCTGGGTCATACTGATTGACGTGACCGAGAGACCCAGTTGGGATGCCTACTTCATGCAGATCGCACACTTGGTGAAGACCCGTGCGACCTGCCCTCGGCGGCAAGTTGGGGCGGTCATCGTGCGAAACAAACGGATTCTAGCAACGGGCTACAACGGCGCCCCAAGAGGGCTTTCTCATTGCCCGCCGAACGGTCCGACCCATGATTGGCCCGAGGGTTGCCTAAAGGCAGGCCACTGCATCAGAGCGCTTCATGCCGAGCAAAACGCTCTTCTTCAGGCAGCGATGATCGGCATCCCCTGCGAAGGCTCTTCCATGTATGTCACGTGCCAGCCGTGCAATACATGCGCCAAGATGATCATCAACGCAGGGATTGAGAAGGTGGTCTATGAAGGTGACTATCCTGACGACTTTTCTATCGAACTCTTCAGGGAGTCAGGCCTGGAGGTTTTCACCTTCCGGGATGGAGAGTTGAAGAAGCTGCAGTTATAGCCTATGGTATTCCAAGCGCTACTCGCAGAAGCGAATCCAGACTTTCTGAGGGGCTTTCGAGCTCCGCTCGCGAGCATGGCGATCGCCTTGATCGTCGTTCTGGTGCTCACCCCACTGGTGAAGAAGCTGGCTTTCCGATTTGGCGCCATCGACGACCCAAAGAGTGACGATCGAAGAGTCCACAAGAAACCCACCCCTAGGTGGGGCGGAATAGCCATCGTCATCGGCATCTTGGCTGCAGTGCTGATCATCTTTCCGCTGACACAAAACCCGCCCTACTTTCCGGTCTATGCGATCGGGATCATGGCGATGAGCCTGATCTTGCTCGTTACAGGAGCCCTTGATGATCTACACGCGTTCAACGCGAAAATCCAGGCGCTGATCATCATTGCCTGTGCCTTTGTTGTCCAGTTCATCACCGACGGTACAACGCGGGTGCAATTCTCGGGCTTTATGTGGCCATTTGGAGACCAGCCTCAATGGGTCAGCTTCGGCATCTGGGCGTACCCCATTACTGCCATCTACATCTTCGTCATCACGAAGACTATGGACACCATCGATGGTATCGATGGATTAACCGCTGGAATCGCAACCATTGGCGGTGCGACACTGTGTGTGCTTGCTGTTGGCGCGGGCCAGCCTCAAGTTGCGCTGGTGGCAGCAGCGATTGCTGGCGCTGCGCTAGGATTTCTTCGATACAACTACCATCCGGCAACCATTTTCATGGGCACGGGCGGTGCGCAGGTGCTGGGCTTCATGCTCGCCTGTCTCTCGCTGGTGGGCGCGATGAAAACTGCCGCGACTGTCGCCATCCTGGTTCCGATCTTGATCTTTGGCGTTCCGCTTATGGACGCTGTCAATGTGACCCTGCGAAGGGCGTTTCGGGGAATCCCTATCACCAAGGCAGACAAACGACACGTTCATCACGAGCTTCTCAAGCAAGGGCTCAACCAGCGACAGGTCGTCTGGGTGCTGTACATCGCAGCCATCTGTCTTGCCGGTGTGCTCCTAGTTGTGGTCCGGTCAAGTGGGTAAGGTTATAGCCGTTCCCCACCCATGAACGTATTTCAAGCCATCGTGCTAGGGGTCATTCAGGGCCTGACCGAGTTTTTGCCAGTAAGTTCGACTGGTCACCTCCGAGTGCTACCAGCACTGTTCGGGTGGGAAGACCCCGGGGCGCCGTTCACCGCCGTTATTCAGCTGGGCACAACCCTGGCGGTCCTGATCTACTTTAGGAAGGACCTCTGGAACGCGGTCACGGGTTGGATAAAAGGCTTGAGAGGAGGCGAGGCAGCCAAGACGACGGATGCTCGGATGGGCTGGGCGATCATCATCGGCACCATCCCCATCATCATCTTTGGTTTCACGTTCAAAGACCAAATCGAGAACCAGCTTCGATCGCTTTATGTGGTTGCCTGGACGCTCATCGCCATGAGCGGCGTGATGCTTGCAGCAGACCAAATGGGCAAAAAGAAACGGGGCCTCACTTCTGTCAAGTGGCTCGACGGTCTTTGGGTGGGTCTCTGGCAGTGCATCGCACTGATCCCTGGGGCGAGCCGCAGTGGAAGCACGATTACTGGCGCTTTGTTCGCCGGCTTTGACCGATCTACCGCCGCGCGGTTTTCCTTTCTGCTCTCAGTTCCTGCCATTACAGCGGCAGCTATCTTCGCTATGCGGGAGCACAGTTCGATGTTGGTGGACCCGGCGATGGCGACCAACATCTGGGTTGCCAACATCGTCTCATTCTTTGCGGGCTATGCCGCCATTGCCTTTCTGATTTCGTTCCTTCAACGACACTCACTGCTCGTGTTTATCGTCTACCGAGTCCTGCTTGGAATCTTGTTGCTGGTGCTACTGCAAATTGGGTTCCTTACCCCGTTCCAAGGGATGCCGGTAGAAGACGCGCCACCACCTCCTCCTAGTGTCGTTCAGCCAATGAGTCCCCCTCCCCAATAGCCCCCATGCTCGATTGGTTCAAGAGGAAGAAATCACCCCAACCGGAGTGGCTCATCGTTGGATTGGGCAACCCGGGTGCACAATATGAAGGCACCCGTCACAACGTCGGCTTCATGGTGATTGACGCCCTGGCAAAGGAGTTCGACATCAAGGTGAACCGGACGGTCGACTTCGCACTAACGGGGATTGGCGCCGTTGAAGGTGTCCCAGTATGTCTGGCAAAGCCCCTGACCTTTATGAACGCCAGCGGCGGGTCGGTACGTAGGTTGCTTTCGCGGTACCAATTGCCAGTCGAGCGCTTGGTCGTTATTGCAGACGAGCTCGCCTTTGACGTAGGTGAGGCGCGGCTGAAACCTCATGGTGGAAGTGGAGGGCACAACGGTCACAAGTCCATCATCGAGTCGCTGAAGACTGAGCAATACGCCAGGATTCGCATTGGTATTGGAAAGCCAAAGGGCTCGCAAGTGGACTACGTTCTCTCCCCGTTTTCGGCTAATCAACGGGCGGAAGTGGATGAATCTGTACAAAGAGCAGTATCGATAGTTAAACGAATCTGCGCGGAAGGGATGCAGTCAGCCTTGTCCAAAGGCGGAGCGACTCTTGACTAGCGCAAACTAGATTGCGCCCACGTACTCGTGGTGAACGACTTCCTCGAAAACGTGGCTGATGGAGAGCACATGGAAGCAGGCGTCACACTCCTCCCAGATGCTTTGAAGCGTTCCCAAGAAGGTCACGTAGATGGGAACGCCGTCCTCATCCTTCATCCATCGCGGGTCCCCACAGCCGGAAAAGATGATTACGTGACCTCGGGAAGGGATCATGACGTCGTCTGTCAATAGGTGCACAACAGGGCTGCCATCGTAGGCATTTCGCGCGGCTATCGCATGACCTGAAAATGTGACTCGAACAGAGCCCTGGTTCTTCAGGGCAATGAACTCCTTTCGCGGGTTGGCGTGTCGGTTGACGCCGGTGATCCTCAGCATAGAAACGCACCGAGCAAGCTCGCTCGAAGGAAACAGACGCACTGGGCGCGCCATCTTGACGCTGAAAAAGCGAAACGCCTCCGCAGAAACCGTTTCTGCGGAGGCGTTCTGAGTGCTTTACCGCTTGCCTAAAGGGTTCCGCGCAGCTCTTGCTCTCGTTCGATCGCTTCGAAGAGTGCCTTGAAGTTGCCTTTTCCGAACGACTTGGCACCGTGTCGCTCAATGATTTCAAAGAACACTGTGGGTCGGTCGCCGATGGGCTTGGTAAAAATCTGGAGCAAGTAGCCTTCATCATCTCGGTCAACGAGGATGCCAAGCTCTGCCAGGTCTTCGATGGATTCGGCGATCTGTCCCACTCGCTCGGGCACTGTGTCGTAATAGGTTCGCGGCACTCGCAGAAACTCGATTCCTCGGTTTCGCATCTCTCGAATTGTGCCCAGGATGTCATGGGTCTCCATTGCGATGTGCTGCACGCCCGGCCCGCCATAGAACTCGAGATACTCGTCGATCTGCGACTTCTTCTTGCCTTCCGCGGGTTCGTTGATGGGGAACTTCACTCGGCCGTTTCCGTTCTGCATGACCTTCGACATCAGTGCGGTGTAGTCGGTGGAAATGTCCTTATCGTCGAAACTGACCAACTGCGAGAAGCCGAGAACCTTGGCGTAGAAGCCGACCCACTCGTTCATTCTGCCGAGTTCGACATTGGCGACCATGTGGTCGACTTCTTCCAGCCCAATCGGAACGCCTGGCTCAATGTGCTCTCGGAACTGGGGAAGGAAAACACCGTTGTAGCGGTCTCGGTTGATCAGCGAGTGGATGGTGTTTCCGTAAATCTTGATGGCGGCGAGATCGATCTCTCCGTGCTCGTCGGAGATGGTTGTTGGCTCCATGTAGGGGCACGCGCCCCGGCTGATGGCGGTTTCGTACGAGGTCTTGACATCGTCAACCTCAAAGCAGATGTCGGTAACCCCGTCACCGGACTGCGCTAGCATCGCGGCCTCCGGCAAGTTTGGGCGCAGAAGACCCGTAAATCTGAACTTGATGTTGCCCTGCTCCAGCAGGTATTCGACTTCGTTTCTCGATCCTGTTTCAAGCCCTCTGTAGGCTTTCACGCTGAATCCAAGCGCGTTGCGATAGAAGTAGGCGGCTTGTTTGGCGTTGCCTACCAGGAATCGCACATGGTCTATTCTTCGAATTGGGAATATGTCTTGCATGCCGTCGTTACCTTCCTGAGATTATACTGGCGCGAGGCTGATTCTCGTTCACTCTCCGGCTCCATTGGCAGCGGCATCGGCCATAATATTGAGCGCGGAAACTGTGCGCGCGCCGACATAGCTCAGTGGTAGAGCAGCTGTTTCGTAAACAGCAGGTCGCCGGTTCGAATCCGGCTGTCGGCTTACTCTTTTCGCCTGTCCATACTGGACACATGGGTTACCGTTTGTTCCGGAGACATCGATCACGCTTTTGCGCACCTCGGAGGGGTTCTATAAGCTTCCTGACCGCCGCGACTGGAGACAGTGCAAGAGGTCTTGCGATGGGTCTGGCGGTTTTTTTTTAGGCTTTTGGCGGGTTTACAGAAATTTGACGAAACCTCGTGAAAGATTTGGTTATAATGGCTTTACAGGCAACGAAACAGCCTTGAAAGAGTGCAAAGCCGTATTCGTCTTTCGCGCCGCCTAGACCTCATCTTGCCCCCCCCGCTAGCGGGAACTGACGCAACCGCCGTGCCAAGAACACTCTCTAAACAAAGCCATCCTGTGTAGATCTGAGGGCTACTCCCAAACTGACTTAGAGAATGGGGCAGGTCCAGATCAAATCATGTCCACATCTGCCCTCCGAAGCACAAGAAAGCGCCCCGAGAGTTTCCTCTCGGGGCCCTTCATCTTTCGGTAGCTTCTTGCTCTAGGGAACGGAGACGCTGCGCAGCGACCAATCGGTCGAAGCTTGACCGACCAGACCTGTCCCGGTCACGTTTCCATTTTCATCAAGGCGCCAGTAAGCAACCAGACCCGAGTCGTCGATAAACACGAAGCTCGCTTCATTACCGAAACGAGCGACGCCACGGAGCTGCCAGCTGGAAGCACCAACAGAGCCAATGACTTGAGAGCTGACCGGATTGAACTCTGTGTCCAGGGTCCAGACCGCGATCGCTCCGGTCGTCGTGTTCTGCCAAAGCACGTTAGCGCGGCCATCGTTGTCGATATCACCGAGACCAACCAAAGTCCAGTCTGTCGGGGCAACTGCAATCAACCTGCGCTCGATGATGGCGTTAGGACCGTTGTTGATCCAAACAATCACCGAGTTATCGGAGGTGTTGCGCCACAGGAAGTCCGCTTTGCCATCGTCGTTCAGGTCGGCTGCGCCAACCAGTTGCCAGACCGGAGCAACTACGCCCAACGTTCCAACTTCTTCCACCTCGCCCGTAGGTGCGAGGATCCAGTAAGCCAGTAGATTGGTGCTGGTGTTCTGCCAGACCAAATCTGCCATGCCGGTTCCATTGAGGTCGGCTGCTGCGCGCAAGGTCCACTCAGAGGATCCGGGCGGATCAAACGCAACTGTCGACGTTACCCCACCGTTTGGAGCGCGCCAGCTGGCGACCTGACCGGTGGTAGGGTTCTGCCAGTACAGCGTGCTGCCCTGCAATGTCGGAACCTGTGGATTCTTGAAGATGCCTAGTCGGCTCGTGTTCTCCGCGTAGAGAATTCTCTGGCCTCCATCTATGAACCGAGCGATGTTCTGGCCGCCAATGCCGCCAGCCCAGTCGATCATGAACCCATCAACAATGTTCCGGAACTGCACGCCGCTGAGGTTGGCAGTGATCGCATAGGTATCGGTTGGATCGATAGAAATATCGAACACCGTTGAAGTGCTCGACATAAGTTCGATTCCGTTCGCTGGGTTTTCGGTGTCGAATACCCAGGCGTAGCCGAGCGTGCCTGTCGGAGCGCCGCTTGGAATCTCGTAAGCAACGCCAAACTTCGCCCCAGACGGTGAAAATCGAACGCGGTATGGCGGTCGGATGCTTGGGTCTGTCTCGCCGATTCGAGTGATGACATTCGTTGTGGAGTTGTAACTGAAAACGTAGGTTCGCTGGATTCCAGCGGCTCCACTACACGCGGCTACAATTCGGTCACCCGCGGCATTAATGTCGATCGAGCGGATCGTAACGCTCTCAGGGAACGTGTAGGAAGCAATTCCAACGTTAGTGGGCAACTGCAGGACGCGAATGATACGCGTTGTGCCGTTAGCAAAGACCAACCGGTCCATGTTTTGGAAGAACTTGACTCCGCCAGGCAAACCCCCTTCGGGGTTGTAGCTCCGATCAAGGAACTCGTCGCCCGTCGCCGCATCGAAGAACCGGATTCTGGGACCGCCTTCTGCAGAAACACCGGGCCAAGTGTAAACCGCGATCGTTGATCCGTCCGGAGAAACGTCGAATGTGCGGATGTAGTTGATGCTCAGCAGGTTCTGCGTCCACTCAACCGCACCGGTAATAGCGTTGTAGCGGCGGAATTGTGCATTGCCTCTCAGGCCAAGGATCACGCCCATTCCATCAGGTGTCATCACCAAGTCGCTCACCTCACCTGCGGGCTGCATGATGGTGAGCGGCTCGAAGGTGGTCCAAGCCAATGTTGCGCCTTCGTATGCTGGGCTCTGGGCGTTGTACATTCGGAGCTGGTTGGTATTTCCTGCGAGGATTCGCGAGGAATCTGGGGAATACCGTGCCCAGTAGAAAGCACTGCCGTCATCCGGGACATCGAAACGGGTCGCCAAATCAGGCGAGAAGATCGCCATCGGCTGGTTCGTGGTCTGGGTCAGCGCGAAGCTAGACCCGTCTGGAGCGTAAGCCAGCTTGCGGCTAACCTGCACCGTAGTGGAGCCCAAAATTGCTCCTGTGTTACCGTTGAACCGTGTCAGTTGATGCGGTGCAGGGGTAGTGCTGGCGGCGACAATCTCGTTGTTGGAGCCGTAGGCGACTCCCCAAGTGTTGTGGCCGTTTGCTGCAAATTGGGTGCTCCAAAGCAAGGTGCCATTGGACACATTCCATTTCCTCATGATCGGTCCTCGGGTGTTTGTGATTCCGCTGTCCGCTGTTGCTAGCGCAGTGCTGTCCGGCGACCAGGAAATCTGGCGTATCGCACCATTGAGCGCATTTTGAGGGTCAGTGAGCTGAATGGCGGGCGAACCCCAGTTTCCGACCTCGTACACCGGCACGCCCGGGCCGAGGGTGGATACTGCAAGACCGAGCTTGGTGCCATCCGGCGAGAACATCAGGTGGTTGATGGTTCCCTGACCTGGCGTAAGGGTTGCCAACACTTCACCAGTGCGCGCGTTAAAAATGAACGCATTAGCGCCAGAAGCGGTGGCGATCAACGTGCCGGTGCTGTCGACATCAAGGCAGTAAACGCCGGTGTTGGCGTTGTTCGGCATGGCGAAGGTCTGCAGCAGTGTGCCAGTGACCATATCACGAACCTGGATTCGTGCGCGGACACTTGTTGCAACGCGTAGACCATCAGGGAACCAGGCTACACCGTCATGTTCCTGGTTGGTGTGGGATGTCCAAACCACGCTAGGGTACTGCTGGGTGGCGGCATCAGATGCCACCAATCCGACCGCACCGAGCATAGCTAGGGGGGCGAGAAGTAGGGGTTTGATCTTCATGGGTCAAAAAAAAGGGGAACTGATAGCCTTGGAAAGCCGCAATCGCGACGTCGCTCGCACTGTTCCCCATCGACACCGTTATTATAGCGAATTCCGCTCTGAGTGTTTCATTTTGGTGGCTCAATTCAAGATGTTCTTATCCGTCGTTTTCAGAGCCAGTGTCACTTCTGCGATAGGTGCTCTCATCGGGCTACACTCAGGTATCCATGAACTCCCGGCTGCCCCAGTGGCTCAACGGCCCGATGCTGCTGGTGACGTTGTTCTGGGGGTTCAACTTCGTCGCCATGAAAATGGCGTTTTCGGAGATCGGCGTTTCTGCCTCGATGCTGGGCCGATACCTAGTCATGCTGCTGATGCTTTGGGGCTGGGCGTGGATCGCCCGGAGGCGGCTGAGATACCGAAAGGAGGACGTCTTTCCGCTGCTCTGGCAGGGTTTTGTCTCCATGGGGCTGTACATCGTGGTGTTCATGGAAGGGGTGCATCGGAGTGGTGCGGGCGAAGCGGCAATCATGCTGGCAACCGCGCCGATTTTCGGCATGTTTATCGCCGCCGCGATGGGTGAAGAGCGGTTCAACCTCGCCATCTTCCTTTGTGCAGTTCTCGCCCTTGTAGGTGTTGCGGGCGTGGCAATGGGCGCAACCTCTGCCACCGGAAACACCCTGTTCGGCAACTTGCTGGTTCTCATCTCTGCAGCGCTTTGGGCGTATTCGGCAGCCCTTTCCCGAAAGCTGGTCAGGCGCTATTCGCCCCTCGACATGCTCACTCTCGGCCTCCCTGGAGCGGCGATTCTGCTGATCCCCTATGGTCTGCTGGCGACCTGGAACGCTCCTTGGGACGAATTAACCTCAAGCGGTTGGGTGGGGCTGCTCTGGCTGATCTTGCTCGGCGGTTTGTTCGGGTTTCTGCTGTTCTATCGTGGCGTGCAGGCGGTGGGTGTCAGTGGCGCGATGGTGTATCAGTTCTGTGTGCCCGTTGTGGCAGCTCTCTCCGCCTGGATCTTTCTGCAGGCCCCAATGAGCGGACTCCAGTGGTTCAGCATGGGGGTAGTCATCGCCAGTGTTGCAGCCGCCAGCTACCTTCGGTTTCAAACGAGCAAGAAGGGACCCTCAGCGGTTGCGAACCAGAACATCGATGAGAGCGAAAACAAATAGCCCGATGGAGACGAACCCGTTCAGCGTGAAGAAAGCGAGGTCGATTCTCGATAGGTCGTTCGGCTTCACCAGCGACTGCTCCCAAGCGAGCAGCAGCCCGACGAGTACGACGCCGATCACCCAAAACACCCCTGCGCCGTAGCTGAAACCCGCCATGAGTAGAAACGCCACGGTAAGCCCATGGCAGATTCGGCTGACCGCCAAAGCCCGAGATTTGCCCAACGTTTGAGGCAGCGATCGGAGCCGGTTGGCCCGGTCGAACTCTTCATCTTGCAGTGAGTACAGGATGTCGAACCCGGCGGTCCAGAATGTCACTGCTCCCATGAGCCAGAGGTAGGGTGCAAGCCCGTCCAGCGAGCCAGTAACCGCGATATAGGCGGCAACGGGCGCGATTCCCAGACTCAGTCCAAGAACGAAGTGGCAGAGCGTGGTGAACCGCTTGGTCAGGCTGTACAGCAGCGTGATTCCCAGGGCGAGCGGGCTCAAGGCGAGCGCAACCCAATTGAGCATGGCGGCGGCAAGTACAAATATCGCGCAGCTTCCTAGAAAGTACAGATTGGCAGTTCGAAGAGAAAGCAAACCCGCCGGAATGGCACGGACTCTGGTCCTCGGGTTGATGGCGTCGATGTCTCGGTCGACAATCCGGTTGAACGCCATTGCTGCACTTCGGCACGAGACCATGGCGACTACGATCCAGAAAAAGACCCAGAGACCGGGCCAGCCTGCCGCCGCCCACATCATGCCGATCATCGCGAACGGAAGGGCGAACACCGAGTGCTCAATCTTGATCATCTCGAGGTAAGTGCGGAATCCTTTCCACCCTTTCGCTTCGGCGTTGGGGTTTGCGTCTGTTGCGGTCATTGATCGTCTGGCGGGCACTTTACCCGACGCCGCCGGTCGAATCTAGGCAAAACCGATCTGCGTTTTGCCGGTGGCCCCGGCAACCCTTTCGACTCGGGGTAGATCCGGCAAACGGACAGCAAAGCACGCCGAGGCTGTTTCGGCCCGCGAGAATCCCGCATCAGAATTGGATGAAGGTGGTGCAGTACGACTATGATGCCTCCGTGATGCGCGCGGCGGTTCGAAAGAGCCATCGCGGCACCCACCACAAGTAGCACACCATACCAAAGAGCTCGACTATCGATTGAACGACGATCACTACGGCAGCGACCTCCCAGCCGGCAGGCAGTGACAAAGCGAAGGGCAGGACAACGAAGGAATTGCGTGTACCGAGGCTAAAGGCCAAGGTTCGCCCTTGATCGATTGGCAGCGCCATCAGCTTTGCCAAACCTTTTGCAATCAATGCGGCGATGACGAGGAAGGCAACGAACAGCGGTATGGCTATCGGGAAAAGGTGCAGGGCTCCCTGTACGGCACCGACTTGCGCGCCCGCGATCAGGAAGACCACGAGCGCCAAAAGTGGCACCGGCCACCAAGCCAGGCGCTTGCGCAGCATGGCACGTTCTGCGCGGGCTTCAATCCAGCGTTCTGATATTGCGGCAGCGGCAAGGGGCAGGAGGACCACAATCAGAGCAGGCCAGACATGGGCAGGCGTGAGCCCTGCTGACAAGTCGGCTCCTAGCATCAGCCACAGGTAGAAGGGTAGGAGAAGCAACTGCAACAGCAGGTTGACCGGGGTCACCGCTATCGCGCGAGGCACATTGCCTCCACCAAGTTGACTGAACGTGATGAACCAGTCGGTACAAGGCAGCAGCAAGACGAGCAGAACGCCCAGACGCAATGCGGGGTCAGGGGGAAGCCATTGAATGAGAATCCAGGCTACGGCAGGCAAGACGACGAAGTTTCCGATCAACACGGCCGCGACGAATCGATGCTCGCGGAAGGCCTCGCGCAGATGAAGCAGCGGCACCTGGATGAAAGTTGCATAGAGAAGCAACATTAGCGTCGGCCAAAGCAGCACCTCGAAGAATCGTCCCGTGCCGGTCCACGCGCTGCCTACCAGCAAGCCCATAACGATGGTCAACAAGTAAATCCATACCTGTCTGCGTTCGAGAGTCAGACGGTCCACAAAAGTACTCCCCTGGGACGCACTGCATCGCGCGCAAGATTGAGGCACACCCTAAAGGCGAGCACTCCGAATGTACACAACAGTTCGTGGAGGAGATCGGACTGCTTCAAGTCGACCGGAGACCGCATTCCTCCGATTCGCTCGCTATAGGGAAGGTCAACAGTCAACCCTGCAAGGACGAGAGCACTTAGAACAATCCGGATAGAAGGCTCCATTGCACTTTCAGCAAAACCGATACCGAAAAGGCTGCAATCTAGTCAGAGTTTCATCTCCTTGGCCAAAGTACTAGTAGCCAATGTAAACAACCGTTGCGAGGCGTTCTTTAAGTGCGCCTTAAGTCAGCAAGGACGGCCTATGGTGCTCAGGCCGTTACATGCCATCAGCACCTGCCTAAAGACCCGCTAGCGCTTCGGAAGCTTCCTTGATTCGACCGACGCCTAGAACGAATCACCGCGTAAGCTCATGTGGCCTGAGCGCTTTCTGCGAGCGATTCGTGGTGCTCGTAGTGCTCGCTCGCCGCTTGGGTAAGCGTGGTGAAGTGGGAGCCCTTTTCGCGCAGGTACCGAACGGTCTTGTCCAGAGTCTCGACGCAGTCTTGGTAGTCGCGAAGGGCAAGGCAAAGAACCTCTCTGCCCAAGTTCGCGTCAATCAGCGGTCGAAGCTCATCGAACTCGCGATCCATGTAACCGAGTTTGCCGTCGTGGGTAGCCACAGGAACATGCAAAAGCCTGCCCGCGCCTTCTTTCTTCAGATCGTCGGAAGCGCTGTGATATGGCTCGTGTGGGGCGCCGTCCCAGTCTCTGAACATGCGGTACTCGGCATCTGGCGCGACACTCGAATCGACGATAATTCCGATGTCCTCCAGATACTTCACGTCGGAGGGCTGCAGCGCAAATGCGCCAGCCCGAAAGGCGGTGCACTTCACCTGGTGAGACTTCAGAGCGTCCTTCGCTACGAAAATCAGGTTTCCCCTCTCCTTTTCGTCTTCAATATATCCACGGTCGTTCTCGAAATTCACCTTCATGCCGACTTCGTGCCAGCTCGGGATCTTGTGGATGAACTCGTGGTAATAAAGCTGGGTGTTGGCGGTCGGGTCCTTCATGGAAACGTGGATCAGCCACGTTGCGGGTACGAAGTTGGCCTCCAGGACTCTGATGATCTCATTGGTGAAGCATCGATCGTGGTGGGCCCCTTCACAATCGATGGTCAATACGACATTGGGCATGAAGCTAATTTTCCTCTGCGATTCGACGGACTTCGCCACTCTGATCCATTTCGAGAGTCAGGCGTTGGTCCGGAAGAATCAGGTTTTTGAAAGTTACCCGTTTCCAGGCAGGAGGCAGCGAGGGCAGAACATTCAGGTGCTTGCCGTTTCTCAGCGGAAGTGTCAGACCGGCGCTCAGCAGAGGTGAATCGTCGATCCTCATTCCGCCGAAACCGTAGAGTACAGTCTGCAGACTCCCTCCCGCGCCAGTGGTGAAGTAGCCGCGGTCGTTCGCCCTCTTCTCACTGAAGATCAAGAGCGGGTGGTGAGCGAACTGCTTCCAGGAATCTTGCCAGGTCGCATACGCCTGCTCTCGGTCTCTTAGCCTCGCTTCGACGATCGCGTGGATGCTGTCGGTCATGGCAGGTCCCTGGTCAATTACTGCTGGTTTGAACCGCTGCAGCAGGGTTCTCGCCGCCCGCTCGGCTTCGTGGTGTTGCAATGGGTAGACCGCGAGGATTCCTGCGGCTTGTTTGTGCCCTCTCAGTTCGTCGTTTTCGTAGGTGAGCAGGCTCTTCGAGTCTCTTGGAAGCTTGAACGTGGTGAGTGGATCGGGACCGAACGTTCGAATCGCCCATTCCGCCAAAATGTTCGTGTATAAGTCGTTGTCGGCGATCTTAAATTCGTCGGGACTCATGGTGCCCAAAATCTCCAGCGCGCCGCTCTCCCCTCGCTCTGCACGCAAGCGGTAGAACTCCGCGACGCTCCGCCCGACCTGTTGAAGCGTCCGCTCATCAACAAGACCGAGGGCTGCCGCTTGGTCAAGTCCCCAGAGAACAGAACCCGAGATGTGATGCTGCGAGCGGCTGTTGCCGGGTGCAGTTTCTAGCCCGCTCACGCTACTCTCCCACGGATATTGAACGGGCTGAACCCTAGATCTCGGGTTTGGATCCCTCCACGGGTTCGGACCATCGAGCGGAAATCGGGACAGCGCCTGTTGGAAGTTTTCGGCAGCGGCAGGGAAGCGGTCGATTCGGTACCGGGTGATTGTCTGGGCACGCTGCGGATCGAGCATCAGCAAGGCTGGGAGTACCCAGACGTCTGCGTCCCAGAAGACATGGCCGTTGTACATGGTCTCGCTGAGCGCGAACGGGCTGACGCTCATCTGGCCATCGGGATGGATGCTGCTCCGCAGATAGAAGAGGAAGGACCTTACCGCCAGCTGATCTTCTGTCGGACCATCAATTTCGATATCCGTCTTCCATCGCTCGTTCCAGATCTTCAGAGACTCTGAGAGAACGGCATCGAACGGCTCGGGCACCTCCTCGGTGGAAGAGGTAACGGGAGCAGAGCCGGCCGCCTGGGCGACGTTCTCGGCATTGGGGCTGATGGGGCTGGCAAGCAGCACCTCAAATTCCAGCGGCTCTTCGGGATTGATCTCCACCTGAATCGTGCGCTTGTCGCCTTGGTCTTGGGGTTCACCACCCGAGACATCCAGGATCTGAACCACAGTGCCTCCATTCTCGGATACGGGATAAATCCAACTGTCTCCCGCTTTAGAAAGCGGCTGAACCCAGCCATCCTCCCCGTAGCAGCCGACTTCCACATTAATTTGCCCTGAGCCAGTTAGCGTCCATTTCTGGGCGATCAGGCGGCGGTCTGGATGCACAACAGAGACAGTTTTGATTGCTACCCGACCTTGGGTCCATTCCGTGGAGAGAGTGCCGTCTTTCATATCCAGCACCTGCCGGTAGTTTCGCACCATGCGAGGTGACTGGCCAGTGCCACCGACTAGAACCCGAACCGCTAGCGGATTGGCGAGCTGGATGATCTTTTCTTCGCCATCGGGTTGAAATTCTTCGATCTGGAAGTATCCGAGCGGCTGCGTCTCTTCGTCCTCCGTTAGCCCCGAGTTAAACCGGCTTAACCGGATGCCGATTAGCCCGTTGCTGAGATACGCCGGAGTGGTTTTGGTGAAATCGTCCTCGACGAGCAGAAACCCATCGTTCTCTAGTTCCTCCAGTTCGGATGCTTGAATCGGTGGCTTTGCGCCCTCACCTAGACCGCCATAGACCCACAGTACGGCACCGGTGACCGCCAACCCAATCACCAACGCCATAACTACAAGTACAAGCGGGAGGGTCGGGCTATCGGTGTTCATTCTAAAATCCTGTTGGCAGTTGGTCGTCCGGCGTTGCGGTTCGGCTTCCGGGTCTGTTTCTTGGTGCGAACGCTTCTGCCAACTCTAGCTCTATGTGAATGACGGCTATGGGACCGATATCGCCCTCGTCGATCGCTTCCCATCGGGCGGTTTCCCTGATGGTTCGGCCTCCACGCACGGTTTCAATCATCGCCGTCCCGGTGCTGCCGAACATATTGCCGATGCTGCGGGTGATGGTGAAGCTCTCCAGCCTGCCGTATTTGCGGTCGTAGCTTCTAAGGGCGGTTACTGCTGGCTCCGATGCGACTCCCTCAGCCAACGCCAATTCGTAGTCCCCCTGCATGGCAAGCGTGTACAGCCGGGTTGCCTTGGCTTCAACGATTCTCTCGCCTTCGGCTTGCTGCTCGCCCCCTGCGCAGGCGCGGATGCTAATCATGGTGATGACCAACGCGAGGATGACCAAACCCACCACCTTCAGGGCGGAGCCCATGTTGAGGGTTTGAACTTCAGTTTGGTAGGGGTCGATCTTGGGCATGCGTGGTTGGGTGAGACCCCATAGCGTAACAAAAAACCCCGGCGTGGGGTTGCCATGCCGGGGTCATTGTTCTGTTCGAGATGCTGGTTTAGCGAGCGTAGAACTCGATGACCTGCTGCTCTTGGAAGAACTTGGGGCAATCTTCGCGCTCTGGCAGGGCAACCACTTTTCCACGGAAGTTGGGGGCGTCCACGTCGTAGTACGGCGGAACGCTTGCACCTTCGTAGTGGTTTCGGCGGGCGATGTCTCGGCTGACCTCTCGGTCCCGAACTTCGATCACGTCACCGACCTTCAGCGTGTAGCTGGGGATGTTGACGACCTTGCCGTTTACCAGGATGTGGCAGTGAGTGACCATCTGCCGTGCCTGGAAAATTGTTTTGGCGAAGCCGAGTCGGTACACCGCCGTCTGGAGCCGAAGCTCAAGGAGACGGAGGAAGTTCAGACCCGTGTTGCCGTGCATTCTGTGGGCTCGCTCGAATGTACGGTGGAACTGCTTCTCCAACATTCCGTAGTAGCGCCGAATCACCTGCTTCGAAAGAAGCTGCTGTGCGTACTCGGATTTACGACCATCCAGCCTGGCTTTGCCGTGCTGACCAGCCGGGTATGGCCGCTTGTTGCTGGGGCACTTTGGATTGCCCCAGATGTTCTGGCCCACTTTCCTGCAAATATCTGTTTTTCGTCCTCGATAGGTTGCCATGCAAAAGTAAAAGCGTCAGGCGTCGAAAAGCCCGAGCGCAAAATATGATTGTACCTGAGATCGTCGGGAAAAACGACAGGTTAGAATCGGTAACCAACTTGGAAGCCGATATGCTTCATTCTTGGTACGATCAGGCTATAGGATACCGGTCCATCGAAGTAAGTCAAGAGCATATGGGTGTGGTTCGAATCGTAAATCGCCTGTAGCATCAACCGGTCGGCGAGTTGAACGTTCGCGCCGAACGGGAAGTAGAGCCGCTTCGACTCGGTTTCGAACTTGGCACCGACAAAAACCATAACCGGGGTATCAGGAACGGACTTGAACACGGATAGAACCGCAGCGGTGCCATCAGGAGTGGATAGCCGATCGCCAACCAAAGCCAGCGTTATGCCCGGAAGTTCCGGGGTTTCCGGCGTTACGAACCAGGAAAACCGAGGGTAGACCTCGCCGGTGGTAGGGGTGTATTCAATGCCAGCAGTGAAGCGGTTTGTGATTTTTCGGTCTAGCGTGACCCTCCACCAAGACCGCGATTCAGGCGTTGCCAGGTAGCGAACTGCCAGCGACCAATCAGAAATTTCTGCGCCCGGACCGAGCGCGCGGCTCTCGCCTGCACAACCAGGTCAGGTGGGCACCAGCTGAGGCGTTTGCTCTTGCGGCCTGGCTTCCGGCTCCTCTGGTTCCTGCGCGCCCACCACGCCAAAGAGAGCGCAACCTAATGCAAGCAGTGTCAACCAGCGGAGTCGGTTCATCGCTACTGTTAAATATACCCCCAAGGGGTATACCCCAGGTTCCGGCGTTTGGGTCCGTTGGCGGCGCATCTGCAACGCCTTAAGGGTTGCGCATCGTCCATACTCAGTCTGGTTTCGGAATGAACCCCAAAAAAAAGCGAATCATCATTGGAATCCTGCTGGGTGCTGTACTTCTCATCGGCGGGATCGCTGCCTTCAGCTTCATCCAGTTTCAAGGGGCGCGAAGTGCACAGGCCGACCCAACAGAAATCGAGGTCGAGTTAGGCGACATCATCGTCGAAGTGACCGACACGGGTACGGTTGAAGCGGTTCGCTCAGTGGACGTTCGCAGCCGCGCGTCTGGCCGGCTTCAAACCCTGTTTGTAGCCGAGGGCGGGACGGTTACCGCCAACCAGGAAGTGGCGCTGATCGACCCCGAAGAGCCCCGACTGAGATACGAGCAAGACCGAGCCCAGCTCGATGGAGCTTCAGAAGGAGTCAAGAGGTCCGCCTTAGAAGTGGAACAGCGGCGTCGCTCTTCCCGAGCAGCTTTTGATGAGTCCCAGGCCAGGGTTCGCCAGATTGAGTTGGAGCTTGCCGCGCAACCCAAGCTCAGTTCGGCAGAGATTCGAGCCGCGGAGACCCAAGTCGCTTCGGCTGAGGCGGACAGGCGCCGGCTGGTGGAATCCATCTTTCCTGCCGCCCGAGTTAGCGCAGAGAACCAGGTGCGCGAGGCAGAAGCAAGCCGGACCAATGCTCGCCAGGAGTTGGACCGGAGAGAGTCTCTCGTGCAAAAGGGGTTTATCGCCATGCGCGATGTGGAGACTGCGAAGCTGAATCTTGACCTCGCCGAGGCGCGGTTAGCCACCGCACGCGAGAACCTTGCCCGGCTGGAAGCCCAGCAAAGCGCAGAGCTGGCAAAGGCAGATGAATCGGTACGAAGCGCCAGGGCCTCTCTTGACCGAGCCCGCGTCAATGCGGTTCAGGACGACATAAAGAAGCGGCAGTACGAACAGGCGCTTGCCTCGATGCGCGCAGCGGAAGTGGCGCTTCGAGATGCCGATGCCCTGGCATTCAGCCGCAACCAGGCGCAGGCACAGGTTCGCCAGCTGCGGAGCGTCGCAGAAAACAGCCGCGTGCTGTTGGGCGAAACCCGAGTGCGTGCTCCGTTTTCAGGGGTCGTCACGAGGATTTTCGTCGAGGTAGGGGAGTTGATCACTGCGCTCAGTTCGTTCAGCGCAGGCACCCCCATTCTCAGAATCGAGGACCGCAGCAAGATGCGGGTGCTAATGCAAATCAACGAAATCGACGTCGCGCGGCTGCGGGTTGGCACTCCTGCCGAGATTCAAGTGGACGCTCTACCGGATGAAATCATTTTGGGCGAAGTGGTTCGAATTGCCTCGACCAAGACCGAGCCTGCACAAGGCGCGGCGAGCCCGGTTGTGCGGTTTGAGGTCGAGGTCGAGTTTGCTGAAGTTCCAGATGGAGTCATGAGCGGGATGACGGCGAAGTGCACCATGAGGGTGGTGGAGCTTCGAAACATCGTCCGGATTCCGCTGGATTACGTGGGCAGAGACGGAGACAAGACCTTCGTCAAGATCGTTCGCGAAGGTGCGGAGGAGCCAGAGCGGCGCGAAGTGGTGTTAGGACCAAGCTCTGGCGCATTTGTACAGGTTCGAACCGGATTGAACGCCGGAGAGCGGATCACCCGACCAGAGTTTGATGGGCCCGCAAGGCAGGGCCTCATCCAGTTCGGCTCGTGAACCTTTTCTATAGCTTCCAGATCGCCTTTCGAATGCTGAAGCTGCACAAGCTGAGGGCATTCCTGACGATGCTTGGGGTGATCATCGGAGTGATGAGCGTAACGCTCATCACCATCGTCTCGAACGGGTTCACCGCCTATATCGACCAGCAGTTCCAGCGAGTAGGCGCCAATACGCTGTTCGTTACGTTCGATACCAGCCGGTTAGAGCCCGGCGAGACTGCCGGCGGTTTGACCGGACTGACTTCGGACGACCTCGATTTCATCATGGAGCGGTCGCGATCGATCGCGGTGGGTTCAGGCTATTTGCCGGTGGGTGCAAGGGCGGGCCGGGCAGGTGAACGCGAGTGGGACAAGATCGACGTTCAGGCGGTTGATAGCGCCTTCTTCGAGATCAACCGGATCGAGGTGAACGAGGGTCGGCGTTTCACCCAAGATGACGACCGCCGGATGGCGAATGTGGCACTCATAACGCAGCCGCTGGCAGATCAGCTCTTCCCCGGTGTGAACCCGCTGGGAAGAACCATTAGCCTGGATGGAATCACGCTGGAAGTAATCGGCATTACCGAGAGGAACCAGGCATTTGGTCAGCGAGAAAGTGAGCAGTTGTTCCTGCCTATCAGTACCGCCCAGAAAAAGTGGCTTGGCGGGGACGGGCTAGGGATCATTCTTCTCAAGCCGCGAGACGGGGTCACGCCAAACGCCGCGATGGACGAAGTTTGGAGAATGCTGATGGCGCGCAGCGGAAACAAGGCGGTGTACCGGCTTGATTCGAACGAGAGCATTTTGGCGATCTTTACCGGCATCGTTGGTGTGGCGGGCATTGTGCTTGCGGGGATCGCGGCTCTTTCGCTGTTAGTGGGCGGCATCGGGATCATGAACATCATGCTCGTTTCGGTTACCGAGCGAACCAAAGAGATCGGGCTTCGCAAGAGCGTTGGGGCGACCAAAAAGGCAATTCTCTCGCAGTTTCTGGTCGAGGCGGCGACATTGAGCATGACGGGCGGATTGATCGGGATGGCGATTGCCTACGGCTTTGGGCTACTGTTTTCGCTGTTTACGGTGCTTCGCGCGTGGCCGAACGAAGGAGGGTTGACGACGCCGTTCCCGCTCGTGGAGGCACTATTCGCGACCGCCTTTAGCGCTTTGATCGGAATGATTTTCGGTTTCTATCCGGCGGTTCGGGCAGCCCAGCTGAGCCCAATTGACGCCCTTCGGCATGAGTAGGCGGTGGACTCCTTTCGATTTGCTCTTGTTGCCAAACTCACTTCCTTTTGGGAAATCTGCCTCCAAAAAGAGAAAAACTTCAAAATGATCGTGTCATTACGGGACCATTTTGTGCCGCGTTCCAGTCGTGGAACATTTTTTCGTTAGAGCAAACGTTGATCCGCCCTGCGCTTCTACTTCCGGGTCCACCAGGAACTGAAAAATATGGCTTGCGAATAGATGCCTTCTGTCTGCGTTCTCGAATATCTGGTTCTAGCCTTATCGGAGGCAAGGCGCTACCCTGAGACCGGCGAGAGTTGCCTGTCCTAAGTCCATTGTAGAATTTCTTTTTGTCGCTTTTCGATTCCCACCAGTCCCAGGAACACAAGCCGGTGGCGAACGTACGGCTGAACCAACTGGTTTCGGTTTAACTATGTTGCGAGATCTTAGGATCGTTCGATCCGGGGTACCTTCACGTTGTGGACCGCGTAAGCGAAATCGCAGCACTAGCCAATAAAGCTGCCTACAACTCAGACCATGTGCAGGAGTACATCGACGGCAGCCCACACATCAAGCACGAATCCCTGCGGCGACTTTACGCAGAGCAGGTGGTGAGGATCCTCGATTTCGTCAGCGCTCCCGGCAAGACCGTGCGAGTGCTTGACCTTGGCAGCGGTGAAGGTTCGGTCACTCTTCCGTTCCTTCAGCAAGGGGCGCACGTAACCGCGGTCGACATTTCGCAGCCGATGCTGGACCGGCTAAGCGAAGCTTGTGCGGAGTACAAGGACCGGCTCGAGCCGACGTGCGAAGACATCCACAAGTCGCTTCAAGGGTTTGCCGAGGGCTATCGCAAGTTCGATGTGGTGGTGTGTAACTCGTTCCTACACCACATCCCCGATTACTTGGAGCTCATCAGGCAGAGCTGCAAGGTTTTGGACCGCCCGGGTGCGTTCTTTGCCTTTCAAGACCCGATGCGCTACGACACGCTGGGAAAAAAGAACCACTCGATTTCGAGGCTCGCCTATCTCAGTTGGCGTGTTACTAAGGGCGATTTGATGGGGGGTGCCCAGAGGCTGGCAAGAAGGTCGAAAGGGGTGCTGGACGAAAACAGCATGCACGACAACGCCGAGTATCACTGCGTGAGAAACGGAGTGGATCAAGAGGCTATCGGGCGAGAGCTGAAGGAGCTTGGGTTCGAGCCCGAAATCATTGAGTATTTCAGCACTCAGTCGAAGATGTGGCAGTCGATCGGTACCGGCCTAGGGGCGAAAAACACGTTTGGCGTGATCGGCTTCGGTCGTTAAGGCACGGGCTAACCTGCAGCGGCGACTCGTTCTTTTCTGGCTTCCCGAATGAGGTCCAGAAGGGCACTTCTCTGGGCGGATTCCAGGGTGCGAACCTTGATGTGCCTAAGCTTCTTGCCTGTTCCTTCAAGGATATTCTCAGGGTCAGGTAGAGACGTACCGCAAAAGAACCCGAGGTTCACATAGTCCTTCTGAGGCATCAGGTAGCAGTAAGCTTCGCTCATCTTCTTAGGGCCGATCCCGTATGATACGGACTTCTCTCCTGTCCTTGGAACAATGTGGACATCCGGGTCGAACGAGATGATGAACTCGTTGATGGAATCCGCTAGTTGCCTTACACTTTCGGGTGCCGCGGAAAAGACTTCCTCGTAGGTCCCCAGTTCTTCGTGCAGTTGCATGTTCGCAAATTATAATCCCCAGCCGAATGCGGCTGGGGATGGGGTTCCTTTTCAGGTGCTGGAGCCGAATCTAGCGAGGCGTAAACGCGCCTTCGATAGTGCCAGTGCCTTGAATCTGGAAGCTTCCGGTTGCTGGGTCGCCGATGATGTCCGGGCGGGGGGTGAATGTCACGTCGAAGCTCAGAGTCACATCGCCGTTGTTCGCAATGTTAGCGATGACCACCGTGCCGGAGCCCTGCCAGGTCGATTCCAGTTCGCCCGGGAACTGAAGGTTTCGCTCTGTGTAGAACATTGTGTTCCCGTCGGTACCAACAAGATAAGAACGACCTTGTACGACTTCGCCCATGATGGTGAAGTCGACTTCTCGGGTCCTATCCGATGGCTCGGGGCAGAAAGATGCCCGAGCGGTGAAGCGCTCTGAAGTGAGCGAGCTGATTATGCGAGTCGCGATAAACGAACTGGTATCTGCCGAGCCGGGGAAAAGCGGCTGGAACACCAGAGAGAGCGAGCCTCCGCCGCATCCATTCGGCAAAGTTGGGGTGAGAGAACTGCTGCTGCCGCCAGCGCACCCAACAGCAAGAAGGGAGCAGCCGAGAGCAGCCGCTGCTAATCCGATTTTAATGTTCCGCATATCCGTGGTTTGGTTCCTTCCAAGGAAACTCCGAAGTTCAGGACGTTTCATCCCTCTCAGAAGTCAGAAGGGATGCTACCTAAATTCCCAAACGCGCAAGAGCAGCCTCGTGCGCTACTAATTGTTCTCTCAGGATTTCGTCGAACCGAACGGCAAACAGGAACGGGTCACCGCTCATGGCAATCCGGAACTCGTTGTCCTGGAACACCACTTTCTGGAATCTGCTGTTGATGCTGCGCAGAACCGCTGTCGGGAGCTTGAACTCGTCGACGAAGGAAACGATGAGGTTCGGACCTTTTGCAGCAATCTCGAATACGGGGCCATCGACGAGCGAAATTCGGAACGCCATGATGTCGAGCACCCGTTTTGCTGGCTCTGGCAGCCTGCCGTACCGGTCAACCAGCGCCTCCTCGACCTCATGCAAGTCGTCCCTCGTTCTTGCCATGGAGATCTGTTTATAGTAGTACAGCCGGTGCGACTGTTGCGGGATGTATGAATCCGGCAGGTACGCCTCAACGGGTAAATCCACCGCAGGTAGCGGTGCAAACGATGCCTTTGCGTGCTTTTCCGCTCTGCGCTTTTCAAGGCCGTCCTCGTCCTCGAGCTTGATCTCCTCAATCGCTTCCTGGATGAGCTGCGAGTACATCTCGTAGCCGACGTTCGCCATCGGACCGTGCTGTTTGGCCCCGAGAAGTTCGCCTGCACCACGAATCTGAAGGTCGCGGTATGCCAGTGAGTAGCCGCTTCCCAAGGCACCGAACTCTTGCAGCGCCTCCAGCCTGTGCTCCGCGTTCTCGGTCATTACCATGTTGACCGGATAAAGGAAGTACGAATAGGCTTGCCGGTCAGAGCGGCCGACCCTCCCTCTCAGCTGATAGAGTTGGGCAAGACCTAGGTGGTGGGCATCTTCTACGATGAGCGTGTTTGCGTTGGGAATGTCGATTCCATTTTCGATGATGGTCGTGGCGAGCAGAACGTCGACTTCTCCGTGGACGAAGTCCATCATGACCTTTTCTAGATGGGCTTTATCCATTTGACCGTGGCCAACGCCGATTCGAGCATGGGGAACCACCTTTGCCAGACGGTTGGCAGCAAGCTCGATCGTATCGACTCGGTTGTGGATGTAGAAAACTTGACCACCCCGTGCCAACTCGCGGAAAATCGCCTCTCGAACGACCCCTTCGTCGTAGCCTCGCACGTAGGAGCGAATCGGCAAGCGACCTGGTGGAGGATCGTCGATCAGCGACATTTTCCGCAAATCCATGAGAGCCATGCTGAGGGTTCTTGGAATCGGTGTTGCGCTCATGGAGAGGACGTGCACGTTCTTGCGCAACCGCTTCAGCGCCTCTTTCTGCTTGACCCCGAATCGTTGCTCTTCGTCGACCACAATGAGCCCCAAATTGTGAAACTGGATCGACTTTGCCAGAAGCGCGTGAGTGCCAATGACGATCTGCACTCCACCGGATTCGATTCCTTTCAAGATTTCCTTTCGGTCTCGATCTGAAGTGAACCGGTTCAGCAGTTGCAGGTTAAGATCGAAGCCGGTGAGCCGCTCCTTGAAGTTCCGGTAATGCTGCTCTGCCAAGATCGTGGTGGGGCACAGGATGGCGACCTGCATCCCTTCCAAGATGGTCTTGAACGCGGCGCGAATCGCTACCTCGGTCTTTCCGAACCCTACGTCTCCGCAGATAAGACGGTCCATAGGGATGCCGGATTGTAGGTCCGCTTTAACATCGGCAATGGCTGAAAGCTGTGCCTTCGTCTCGACCCACGGAAACGTGTCTTCCATTTCCTTCTGGAATGGGGAATCGGGGTCGAACGGGCGGATCTCGCTGGTGTGCCTTTCCGCATAGAGCTTGACCAGCTCGGCTGCAAATGCGCGAGCATCGACCTTTGCGGCAGAGACGGTTTTCTGCCACTCCGAGCCCCCGATCTTGTTCAGCTTGGGGTCGCCGTCGCTCGGGTTCAGATACTTCTGAATCCGGTCAAGTTGGTCCGTGGGTACGTAGAGCCGGTCTGGTGCTTGATACTCAATGACTAGGTACTCCTTTTCGATCCCGTCGATGACCTTAGATTCGAGGCCCACGAACCGCCCGATGCCAAAGTTAATGTGAACGATGAAGTCGCCTGCCTTTAGATCGAGAAGTGTGGCGATGGTGACTCCCTCGCGGAATCGGCGCTGGGGAAGGCGAAGTCGGGCGACACCATACATCTCGGCGTCGGTCAAGAACACTAGACCTGCAGCTAGGAGTTCGAACCCGCCGCCCAGATTTCCCTGCAGCAGGATGGGGCTTCCTTCAGTCTGATCGGTAAGGACGCCAATGTTCTGCGCTGCGAGAAGATTTACAGTTCGGGAGGGTTGGTCTGTGCAGATCACCACCTGCACCTTTTCGCTGTTCCAGTTTCGAATCGAATCCGGAACCACTTGCGGTCGCTGTTTCAGCGCTTCTAGCGCCTTGGCTTCCAGTGACACATTTTCCAGGTGAGACAGCCAACCAGGGGCGTCCGGCTGCATCGTGAACACCAGCAGATTATCGTAGTGCCCGACCGCATCCGAGCCGACCAAAAAGTCATTCACGGGAGCGGAGAGGATCTCGCCACGCGCCGCTCTGTGACGTAAAGCCTCACCCAAGTCTTGCTCAGCCCGTTCGGTTGCACTCAAGATGGGCTGGGGTTCATCCAAAACAATCAAGCCGCTTTGTGGCACAAGGTCCAGTGCGCTCGGTGCGTCTGGGTGCAGCAACGGCCGGTAGAGATCGATTCTGTCAAACGAACTTTGCCTGGCAATGTGTTCCGCGTCTTGGTCGATGAGCGCCAGAAGTCGATCATGCGCAGCCTCGTCAAGATCCATCGCTTCTTGAGCCGCTGTATCTCGAAGAAGTTGTGCCAATTGGTCGGCGTTTTCTTGGGAGTCGAAGTGAAACAGAGTTTCCCGCGCGGGCAGAATCTCAACGAAGTCGAGCGAACGAAGTGAGCGCTGCGTCTCGGGGTCAACGGCTCGGATCGTCTCGATCTGATCGCCAAAGAACTCGATTCGGACCGGTAGCTCTTGACCGGCAATCCATACGTCGACGATTCCACCCCGCTGGCTGTAGTGAGTTGGTGCCAAAACCGGCTCCTCTCTCTCGTAGCTCAGCGACGCCAGGCTCCGCAGCAGGTTGTCCATCGAGAACTCGTTACCTATCTTTAATGTCAGGCAGTCTCGGTCGATGTCTTCCTTCGGTAGGGTCCGCTCAAGAGCAGCCGCAAGTGTGGAAATCACAACGACGGGCTTGTCTTCGCCACTGCTTAGTCCTCGCAATGCAGCGGCTCGGTCCGACAACGCAAGAGTTTCGGGTGCAGCATCTTCGAAGAGAGAGGAAACGCCAGATGGGAGCACGAAGATCGACTCCCGCGGCAGACCGCAGATGGAAAGTTTCGCTTGCCATTGCAGGCAAGTTTCGTAGCTCCTGGTCAGTATGAGGAGCGTCTTGGGATGTGCCAACCAGTTGGTTGCCAGCAGCGGAGGACGTGCCTCGAAGCAAATATCGGTAAGGCAAACTCCTGGCGCGAGCTCCTCTCGGATAACTTCGAACGAAGGACTAGTGGCGAGGTGCTTCAGCCAGTCCGCTAGCTTTAGGCTCATAACGTACGGCGCGACTCAGACATTGACATTGGATGGGGCACCCGAACGGGCAATGGGAAGAGTTTACGGTGTGAGCCGCGGTCATATCTGGCAGACAAGCGAGTTCCGATGCGTCAAACGTTCGATTCTAGCTGCGAAGACCGGTAGAATCAGCGTAGGAATAACCATGCCAACAAGAGTGGAGACATTGGTGCTGCACGACAGCTCAACACCGGTAATCGGCGACGCACAAAAAGGCGGAAACGTGGTGGTGACTACGGCTGAGTACCTGATTGCGCAAGCTCGGTCCAACTCGCTGTGGCCGCTCACCTTCGGCCTCGCATGCTGCGCGATCGAGATGATGGGCACCGTTGCCGCTCGGTTCGACATCTCTCGTTTCGGATCGGAAGCGTTCCGAGCCACGCCCAGACAGGCGGATGTGATGATCATCGCGGGCCGACTGAGCAAGAAAATGGCACCGGTCCTTCGGCAGATTTACGACCAGATGCCCGAGCCGAAGTGGGTCATCTCCATGGGAGCGTGCGCGAGCTCCGGAGGGGTCTACAACAATTACGCGATCGTACAAGGAGCCGACCAGGTCGTGCCGGTAGACGTTTATGTTCCCGGCTGCCCTCCATCGCCCGACGCGCTGATTTACGGCGTGATGAAGCTACAGGAGAAGATCCGGCAGAGCAAGGCGAAGTCCCTGAAAGACTTGCGATTGGTGGAAGTCGAAGTCCCCCAAATTGAGGCATTCAAATGAGCGTAACCCTACTCGATAGCGTCGTCAAACCCATCGTTTCCGGATTCGGGATAACAGCCCGAAGGCTGGCGAACAAGAAGGTAACGGTTCAGTACCCTGAGCAGCGGAGAGAGCACTACCCGAGAACTCGTTGGCGCCATGCCTTGAAGCGATATGACTCAGGATTGGAGAAGTGCATTGGCTGCAGCCTGTGTGCCGGTGCCTGCCCAGCAAAGTGCATCTTCGTGGAAGCCGCACCGAACACCGATGTGGAGCGTTATTCGCCAGGTGAGCGCTACGCCATCCGCTACGAGATCAATATGATCCGCTGCATCTTCTGTGGATTCTGCCAGGAAGCGTGCCCAACGGGGGCGATCGTATTGGAACAGAACTTCGAGCTTGCTGACTACACCCGAGAGAGCTTCATCTACACGAAGGAACGGCTCCTCGACCCGATGCCTGCAAGCGCAAACAACCCATAATCAAATCTATGAGGGTTTGGACATTCTTACTCTTCGCTCTTATCATAGGCGTAGCGCTGATCGGTTGCTCGCCCGATCAGCAAGCTTCTGGTGAACCCACATCTTCAGGCCAAACCAGTGACTTCAAAGTGGCTCTGTTGACCCCGGGTCCGGTAAGCGATTCTGGTTGGAACGCCGCAGCTTTTGAAGGGCTAATGCAGATTGAGTCGGAGCTCGGCGCAGAGGTGAACACCCAGGTTGCGACAGGACCGCAGATTACGGAGTCAATGCGCGCATACGCCCAGCAAGGCTACAACCTGATCTTTGGGCATGGGTTTGAATACAATGAGCCTCAATCCGAAGTAGCGCCCGACTTTCCGGAGACAATTTTCATCAGTAGCAGCGGGGGGCTAACGACTCCCAATTCCGGCGCAATCCGTTTCAAACTGGAAGAGGGCTTCTACTTGGCGGGCAAGATGGCAGCGCTGATGTCCGACACAGGCAAGGTGGCGATGATCGGTGGCGACGAAGTGCCTAGCATTAAGTCCACGTTTCGAGCTTTTGCGGCCGGCGCCAAAGATGCCAACCCTGAAATTGAGGTGATCGAGATCTTTACCGGCAGCGGAACTGATGTCGCAAGAGCGAAACAAGCCACGCTTCAGGCGATCGACCGTGGAGCAGACTTTGTGATTCACCAGGCAAACAATGCGGCGCAAGGGGTCTTCGATGCTTGCCGAGAGCGCGGAGTCATGGCGTTTGGAGCCAACATGAACCAGAACGACAACCCTTCCGGCGTAGTTTTGGCGAGCGCGGTTATCAACATGCCGCCCGTTTTCCTCAATATCGCCAAGGCGGTCAAGGATGGAGCGTTCCAACCTGGGATCGAGGTAGTTGGAATGTCAGACGAGGCGATCCTTTTTGTCGTCAATCCAGCGCTAGCCGACAAGATACCGGCAAACGTGGTGGAGACGATTCAAAACACGCAGAAAGCCATCGAACTTGGCGAGCTTGACGTCCCCACGGACAACTTCTAGGCACCCGAGCCACCTAACTTTGTCGCATGCTTCGCGTAGACCTTCCATAACGTCTGCAAGACTGTTAGGGCAATGGGCGAAACCGCACTGCAAGTACAGGGAGTTTCAAAAGCGTTCGGCGTGGTTCAAGCAGTAGATGACGTCAGCCTCAGCCTTGAAACTGCGCGTATCTATGCCCTGCTAGGGGAGAACGGCGCCGGAAAGTCCACTCTCGTCAGCATCATTTCTGGTTTTACCGAGCCCGACAAAGGCGAGATTTCCTTGTTCGACAAGCCGCTGCCGCTAGGCCGTCCCGATCTCATTTCGCACCTGGGCATCGAGATGGTCCACCAGCACTTTATGTTGGTGCCCGAGTTATCCGTTGCCGATAATTTCGCCCTCGGCGCGCTTGATGGCCGCCAAGGGCGCATCCGAATTGAGGAGCTTGCCAAGGGTGCCCAACAAGTCTGCGAGAGCCTCGGTTGGCAGATCGACCTAAACACTCCGGTCCGGGCGTTATCGGTCTCATCGCAGCAACGGGTTGAAATCGCGAAAGCGCTTGCCAGAAACCCGAAAATTCTCATCCTGGATGAGCCCACGGCGGTGCTTAACGAATCAGAGGTCGCTGAGCTATTCCGAATTCTGCGCCAGCTGCGCGAACGTGGCGTTACCATCGTCTTGATTGCCCACAAGCTAAGGGAAACGTTATCCGTTGCCGATCACTTCTTTGTGCTGCGTAAGGGTCAGCTAACGCTATCGGCGGAGCGAGGCGAGGTTGATGCGAAACGGTTGGCAGAGGCAATGAGTGGCAGAGAGTCCCTCTTCGAAGCCTACGGAGCGGGACCGATATTGGAGAATGCGCCAGAGGCGGTAGTTGATCGAATCTGCGTTGAAACTGACCGAGGATTCGCCATCATTCGAGACTTGAGCTTTACCGTTCGAGCGGGTGAAGTTTTGGGCATCGGTGGAGTTGATGGCAACGGGCAAGTCGAACTCGCCGAAGCGCTTGCCGGAGTGCGACCGCTTAAGGCTGGACGCATCACGTTTCCGAAGGGAAGAGTGACCTACATTCCACCTGACCGGCGCGCGGAAGGCCTTGCGCTGGAAATGGGGGTCGGAGAGAACCTCAGTATCGAGGGGTACCAGAACCCGTTGTTCAAGAACGGCCCGATTCTGAAGGTCTCCGCTCTGAGAAACCGCGCTGACGCGCTAGTCGATCAGTTTTCGATCAAGACCAACTCTCTCAGGCAACCGGTAGGGATGCTGAGCGGCGGCAACCAGCAAAAAGTAGTTGTTGCAAGGGCCCTAGCGGAAAATCCGGTAGCGGTTATCGCTTGCCAACCGACGAGGGGGTTGGACTTTGGCTCAGCCCATTACGTGCGAAGGAAGCTGAGAGAGGCAGCAAACGAAGGAGCTATGGTGGTGCTGTTCAGTTCCGATTGGGATGAACTCAAGGAAATCTCCGATCGAATCCTGATCATCAGCAAGGGCCAGCTGCTTGAAGGAGCCGATCCCGGAGAGTTTTTGGGGGTGGGCGGGTGACCCGGACTGCCGCTTTCATTGCAGCCAGCGCTTTAGGGCTCGTCCTCGTCATCGCACTGGTGCTTCTTGCGTTCGGGTTTCCCGTTGGACCGTCCTTGGTCATTCTCTGGGACGGGGCGTTCGGCTCGCCATCTGCGGTTTCCAGAACCTTTGTGCGGTTTATGCCAATACTGCTTGCCGCTCTAGGGATAATGATCGCCTGGCGAGCTTCGATGTTCAATATTGGAGGTGAGGGCCAGCTGATTGTGGGCCTAATGTTCGGCGCTGCATTCTACAAATTCCTCGGGTTCTTGCCCCCGGCTCTTGTTACCTTCGGCATATTGGTCTTTTGTGCGCTCGGAGGGGCTTTCTGGGGTGCCATAGCTGGCGCGCTACAAGCGTATCGGGGCGTTCAGGTGGTGATCTCGACCATCCTGATGAACTTCACAGCGCTTCAGCTGCTCGGCTGGGCGGTAAGCGGTCCGCTGCAACAGGCAAATGGTCAGCTTCCTCTCTCTGATCGACTTCCTCGGGAAGTGATGTTCTACCGATGGAACCCGCAGATGGACCTTCATGCTGGGTTGATCCTCTGCTTGCTGCTGATCCCTGCGGTTTGGTTCATCCTGTACCGAACCACCTGGGGCTTTCAGTTCCGGTTGTTCGGGCAGAACCCCAAACTCGCCCCCATCGCCAAATTCTCACCTCCGAAAGTGCAGATCTCCGTAATGGCGATTTCAGGAGCGCTCTGCGGGTTGGCCGGGGCAATGAGCTATCTGGGAGTCACCGGCCAGATTGGGACTAGCTCCGCGCAAGATTGGGGGTTCATCGCCATTCCGGTAGCGATCATCGGCGGGCTCCAACCGCTTGGTACGGCCTTTTCCAGCCTCTTTTTCGCCTCGCTTTATGCAGGCTCGGATAACCTCGCGCGGTTCCAGCAGGGCGGTCAGACGATTGTCTATGTGGTGCAAGGAATTGCGGTTCTCGGTTATGCGGCTTTTTGGGCGTGGAACCGAAGACTGCTCAGGAGGGAAGCCGTCTCTTGATTTGGCTGGCTCAGCTTCTGATTTTTTCCGCTCCGGTTGCTTACGCAGCGCTCGGGGAGACGGTATTGCAACGCGCCGGAATGCTGAACATTGGCTTAGAAGGCAACATGTTGCTCTCGGCGTTCTTCGGATTTCTGGTTGCGATGCTGACGGGCAATCCCTGGATTGGCCTGGCGGCGGGAGCCACCTGTGGGGTGCTGGTGGCAACCCTTTTGGGAGTGTTTTCCATCTCTCTCCGTACCGATCAGATCGTAACCGGAATGGCGATCAACCTACTTGCGTTCGGGCTGACCGCCACTCTGTTCCGAATCCAGTTCGGGCAGAGCGGGCAGTTGGTCAGCGTGGAGTCGCTGCCGCGATTCGGTGGCTTCGAGATCGTTTCTCTACTTCTCGTGCCTGTTGCGATCTTGCTATGGTGGATGCTTCACCGCACAGGCTTCGGGTTGCTGGTAAGGGCGGCAGGCAACTATCCGCCAGCCGTTGAAGCGGCTGGTAGCCGTGTTTCGGTAGTCCGGTGGCGTGCTTTGCTCATCGCCGGGTTGCTTGGGGGGCTCGGCGGCGCGTATCTCGCTGTCGGGGTTACCGGATCGTTTGCCGAGGGCATGACCGCTGCAAGAGGGTTTGTGGCGATAGCGATGGTTACCTTCGGACGCTGGAATCCGATCCTCGTACTGGGCGCCTCGCTGCTCATCGGTGCTGCAGAATCGCTTCAGTTCTTCTTCCAGGCTCAGCTCGTGGCGATCCCTTATCAGCTTCTCGTCGCGTTCCCTTACGTGATTGCGCTGGTAGTGCTCGTGCTTGCCGGTAGGGGCACGCTTATGCCAAGTGCGCTCGGAAAGCCGTATGAAAGATAGCGTGAGACTTTTACGGAAAGTGAGCTTCTCTAGTGGCCACCGGTACTGGCGCCAGGAGCTCTCAGAAGCAGAGAACAAGGAGCTCTTCGGAAAGTGGGCATCCCCCTACAATCACGGTCACAACTACGTACTGTGGGTTGGGGTAGATGGGTCAACCGATGAGACCACGGGCATGGTGGTGAACATTAAGGACATCGACCGAACGGTGCGCGACACACTGCTCAAGGAACTGGACCAGAAGAGTTTGAACGACGAGGTGGCCCACTTTGCATCGGTCGTGCCTTCTACAGAGAATCTGGCACTGTACATCGCGCAAGGGCTTGCGCGTCAGTCGTTAGGCGGGCGGCTGACTTATTTGAAACTGGAAGAGAACCCGCTGCTCTTCGTAGAAATCGACATGAATACCACTAGCCCGAGAGTGACCCTGACGCGGGTTTACGAGTTTGCAGCGTCTCACCGCCTTCACTCTCCTGTTCTCTCACAGGTCGAAAACGAGGCACTCTACGGCAAATGTAGCAACGAACACGGTCATGGACACAACTACGTGCTGGAGGTAACGGTTGGAGGCGACCCTGATCCGGAAACGGGAATGCTGGTGGGCATCGGCGAACTCGACAAGGTGGTGCATGCACTGGTGATAGACCGATATGACCATCACAACCTCAGCCTTGAGATTCCCGAGTTGCAAGGGAAAGTGGCGACCTCCGAAGTGGTTGCCGAGGCAATCTGGGAGTTGCTGGACGGGAACCTTCCAGCGCGGCTTGAAGCCGTTCGGCTGTTCGAGACCGCACGGAACGCCTTCGAGATTCGGCGCCCAACTTTACAGGTCTCTTAATCAAACCTTAAACAAAAGTCCGAGATCCGTTGTCAATCGTGAGATAAAATCTGTAGAATACGGGTAGAGAACGCTTCTTCGCTTCCCGAAACGGCGTCTCTCTCTATAGCACTCTGCGATGGCTGGAGAACTGGTTAGAAGCACCTATTTGGCGCACCCGACAGCATGGGTGGACACGATAATACCGATAGCGGTCCGCGTCGGAATGGGAGCCTGCATGTGTGAGCATGCAGGCTTTTTTCTTAACCGAGCCCCACTTCATCTCAGAGAGGAGTTCCTGACATGAACATGCAAGAAGTACTGGTATTAAACAGCAATTACGAGCCTCTCAACGTGTGCGGCATTCGCCGCGCTTTGAGCCTGCTCTTCCTCGGAAAGGCAGAGATCCTGCACCACCACGAACGCCCGATCCGAACGGTAGGCGGTCCCGTTCCCGCCCCTTCGGTTTTGCGGATGCGCTATCAGGTCCGAAGACCGATGCCCGAGTTGAGGCTCAGCCGGCACTCGGTGCTAGCCCGAGACCATTACACCTGCCAGTACTGCGGAGTGAAGGGAAGAGAGCTGACGATTGACCACGTCGTGCCTCGGTGGGCAGGGGGACCGCACACGTGGGACAACCTAGTTGCCTGTTGCCGCAAATGCAACCTGAAGAAAGGTGACAAAACCCCACAGCAGGCGAATATGAAGCTCAGAAAGAAGCCGAAAAGGCCACACTACGTGCCTTATCTTTCCCTGCCGATGTACCTTAGGGCGCGAAACTGCGAGGAGTGGATGATGTACCTCCCGATATTCGAGGAATTTACGGTAGAGCCGATGACGCTGTACGCCCAGCGCGGCTGAGTGCATCCTCCGAACCCGGAGTTGCGTCTGGATTATAGGGATCCTCGGGTAACCTCATAGGTTCCGAAATTGAATCCCACATCGCTATTTGAGCAGGGTTTTTGGAGGGTGCCGTAAGCGTATTACGAATTCGAGGAGGCCGACCACTTACAGGTTCGGTAGAGATTCCAGGAAGTAAAAATGCCTCGTTGGCTCTTCTTTCGGCGATCCTCTTAGGTTCCAAGCCGTCTCGGCTGACAAACCTTCCGGAGATCACCGACGTGGAGGTCAAGGCGCATCTTCTGGAGCGATTTGGCGCCGACGTGCAGGTTGAGGGCGACCATGTTCTCGTCGACCCCAGCAAGATTCGCCATGCCGAAGCCGACGATCGCTTTCGGCTGATCCGAACCAGTTTCTACATGCTCGGCCCGCTTCTTGCTCGCATCGGCTACGCCCGAATGCCTGCTCCAGGCGGCTGCAAGATTGGCGCCCGACCCCTAGACTTCCACCTCCGTGGCCTAGAGATGATGGGCGCGAGCATCGAGCTCGAGAACGGCTTCTATGTGGCGCGAACCGACGGGTTGAAGGGAGCAGAGATTTATCTGGATTTCCCTAGTGCAGGTGCCACGCAGCATCTGATGTCAACTGCAACGTTGGCAGACGGCATCACTGTGATCCAGAACGCAGCGTGCGAACCTGAAGTCTGCGCGTTGGCAAGATTCTTGAACGCCATGGGCGCACGCATCGAGGGAGCTGGCACGCCCACGATCACAGTCGTCGGGGTCACTCGGCTCGAAGGTACAGAATTTAGAATCCCGGCAGACAGGCTTCAAGCAGGCACATACTTGCTGGGCGCCGCCATGACACAAGGTGACGTGACAGTTCAAGGGATCTTGCCAGAAGAGCAAATCGCCTTAATGAACAAACTGAGGGAAGCAGGTGCGGATGTGCAAGAGGGCTCAGATTGGGTTCGGGTATCCGCCTCGCAGCGGCTCAAGCCGATTCGCGTCAAAACAATGCCTCACCCAGGCTTCCATACAGACCTTCAGCAGCCAATGTGCGCCTTGCTGACGACCGCTGATGGGACAAGCGTGATCGAGGAAACCATCTATGAGAGCCGAATTGGTCAGGTGCCAGAGCTCGTTCGAATGGGCGCCAAGATCCGGGTCGAAGGACGTTCCATGGTCATCACCGGTGTTCGGTCATTGAAAGGCGCAAGAGTGGATGCAACCGATCTGCGTGCCGGTGCTGCCCTTTGTTTAGCAGGCTGCGCTGCAGAAGGCGAGACGATCGTTGGAAACCTTCACTTCGTCGATCGTGGTTATCAAGATATTGAAGGAAAACTCTCGTCGCTCGGCGCCGATATCACCCGAATCCGGATCAGTGATACGAAGACTGCGCGGTCCGCAGACGTTGTTTAACTATTGAAACTCGTCCCTGAAATCGGAATCGATCTGGGCACCGCGAACGTGCTGGTGTACCGGAGAGGAAAAGGCATCGTGCTCATGGAGCCAACGGTGGTCGCCCAAAATGTGAAGACGGGCGAGTTGCTTGCTATCGGAAACGAAGCAAGAGAGATGCTGGGCAAGACCCCGGGCAATATCGTTGCCAAGAGACCGCTGAGAGACGGAGTAATCGCCGATTACACGACCACTCGCCATCTGCTGCGGAGGATCCTTGAAAAGGTTTGTGGCCGGCGGCTGATCGGGTTTCGACCGCGCGTTTTGGTTTGCGTGCCTAGCGGAGTGACCAACGTCGAAAGGCGAGCGGTTCTGCAAGCTTCTAGAGATGCTGGTGCGAGCGAGGCGATGACCATTGAAGAGCCCATGGCAGCGGCAATCGGCGCGGGCTTGCCCATTGCCAGCGCCTCAGGGAACATGGTTGTCGATATTGGAGGAGGGACCACCGACATCGCTGTCATCAGCCTTGGGGGTTTAGTTGTTTCTGAAAGCATTCGGGTTGGCGGAGACAAATTTGATGAAGCCATTGCCCGCCACATGAAGAATGCTCATGGTCTACTGGTTGGAGACAACACAGCCGAGCAGATCAAGTTCAGGATTGCATCGGCGTACCCGCTGGAAGAAGAGGTAATCACCGATGTAAGGGGGCGAGACCTGGTGAGCGGTTTGCCCCGTACGGTGCAGGTCACAAGCACCGAAGTTCGGCAAGCTTTGTCTGAGCCGATCAACCAGATCACTAAGAAACTGCACAACGTGCTAGAGAACACTCCGCCCGAGCTATCCGCAGACGTAATTGAGACGGGAATCACCCTTACTGGTGGCGGTGCGCTGCTTAGAGGTCTTGACCTGCTGCTGGAAGAAGTGACTGACATCCCTGTGCGCGTGGCCGACAACGCGTTAGACTGTGTAGCGTTGGGCACCGGCAGGGCCTTGGAAGATTTCGATGCGATTAAACGAACCGGCGCGGTCTCTACCATTTAAGTCGGTCGCCACATTGGCACTCGTTCTGGTTTCAGGCGGATCGTTTGCCCAGTCAGCTGATCTGAGCCGGCAGGATGCCGAGATCGCGCTCCAAAGACTTCGGGGTGCCGTGAGGCAAGTGCTTAACGTGCCAGCAAAGCCGGCGAAACCGTTGACCGGTTCAACAGCTGTGACCCGTGCTGAAGTGATTGACCAGCTGTACGACCTTTACCAGATGAGCCGTCCCGCTTTCCGCCAAAATTTCGCCCTACAGGCTGTCAACCAATCTGCGATCGACAAGGGGCTGCCTGTTGCCGCCCGAGTCAAGGCGCGCGAGCTTGTTCGACTCGGTTTGGTTGCCCCAATCGGACCTGTGATTACCAATTCAAGGCCTGGGTTGACCCCGGAGCAGTTTGGCGACGCGCTGGGTCTCTTTGTCGCCCGACTTTCGGAGTTCACCCATACCGCCAGCGCCCGCTGGAGCCCTCATTTGATGCGGCCCTGAGGCCGTTGGTAGACTTTTAACGATGGCTTCTTACGTTGCGAGCGTTGGCATGGAGGTGCATGCTGAGTTGGCAACCCGTTCGAAGATGTTTTGCCGATGCGAGGTCGGCTTTGGCGGAGAGGTCAACACCCGAACGTGCCCGGTTTGTCTCGGGTTGCCTGGATCTTTGCCGGTGGCCAATCGCGATGCCGTTCAAATGGTGCTAAAGACCGCGTTGGCGCTGAACTGCAACATCGCCCGACGCTCGATTTTCCACAGAAAGAACTACTTCTATCCCGACCTGCCCAAGGGCTACCAAGTTTCTCAGTATGGCGAGACCAACCCGATTGGCTACGGCGGATACCTGGACATCAATCTTCCTGGCGACCGAACCAAACGGATCAAAATTCGCAGGGTTCATTTAGAAGAGGACACGGCGAAGATCTTGAGATTGCCATCGGGCGGGCAAGGGGTTGATTTCAACCGCGCCGGGGTGCCGCTGATGGAGATCGTCACGGATTTCCCACCAGACATCCAAACCGCAGAAGAGGCAAAGGAGTATCTGTCTCAGCTTCGTTTGCTGTTGATTTATCTTGGGGTCTGCGATGGTCGCATGGAGCAAGGCTCCCTGCGCTGCGAGCCCAACATCTCGATTCGTCCAGAGGGCTCATCGGAGTACGGAACAAAGACCGAACTGAAGAACTTGGGTTCATTCAAGGCGGTGCAACTGGGAATCGATCATGAGGTTGAACGCCAAGAGGCGGTGTTAGCTGAAGGTGGAAAGATTGCCCAAGAGACTCGAGGCTGGGACGAGCAGACCGAGACCAGTTACCTCATGCGGGTGAAGGAAGAGGAAAACGACTATCGTTACTTCCCCGATCCAGACCTTGTGGCAATGGAGTTCTCGGAGGCGGTAATCGAGGAAACGAAAACCTCGCAGCCTGAGCTGCCACACATCAAGTTTCGCAGGTACCGGTCTGAGTTCGGTTTAAGCGAGTACGATGCCGGTCTTTTGATTGCCAGCCCAGAGTGGGCAAGGTGGTTTGAAGCAGCGGTTGAGGCAGGTGGTGACTCCAAGTTGGTGTGCAATTGGATGAACTCCGACTTTGCGCGACTGTTGAACGAGACCGGTCAAGATGCCTGGGGCTCGAAGGTAACCCCTGCAGCGCTCGTCGAGCTCACGAAGATGCAGGCGACGGACGAGATCAGCAGCAAGATTGCCAAGGAGGCGTTTGAAGCGATGTTCCGAGAGGGTGCATTGCCGAAGGCATGGGTGGAAGCACGCGGAGGGGCCCAGGTTAGCGACGCTGGTGTTCTGGAGCCGATGGTACAGTTGGTCATTGATAAGAACCCAGATGCCGTAGAGAAGTACATGAGCGGTCAGGACGGCATAATCGGCTTCCTTACCGGAGCCGTTATGAAGGAGTCGATGGGTTCCGCTAACCCCAAACTGGTGCAGCAGTTGCTACGGGAGAAGCTGAAGCGATGAGAGTCCTTCTTGTCATGTTGCTACTTGTAGGTTCTGCCGGCTTTGTGTTGGCGCAGTCTGCTGCGACGCAGGGAACCGATGTACAGAGCCGAATCTGGAGGGCGTTTGAGCGAAGGACAGCCCCGCAAACTGACGCCTGGTTTAAGAGAGGTGATTTTCCTCGATCTGTGCAGCTTCTTGAGTTTAGAGTTGCACTGTTCCCTGACAACTATGAGGAGGTCACGAACCTTGCCTGGCTGCTGGAAAGCATGGAAATGACCGACCAAACCGAGGCGGTGCTGACCGAGTTTTACCGCCAAAACCCGACAATGCCAGATGCCAGTTTCCCTATTGCGCACTTCCACTTCAGGAGAAACAACTACGCTGAAACTGTCCGGTACCTGGCACCTTCGATTCGGATGACGCCCAGGCCGCACCCAAACACCTTCAGAACACTTGCCTTGGCGTATGAGCGACTGGGCAGATTGGAAGAAGCGATCAAGGTTTGGGACCTCATGCTCTCGTTCATGGAGGACGGAGCGGCGGTCAACAATCGGGCGAGGGTTCGCCAGAAGCTCGAAGAACGCAAGGAGCAAACCACCCCACCCAGCCGTCTTAACGACCGAAGCATTACGCTTCATAGAAGATGGAGCGCTTAACTCCGCTAGACCTGGAACGCTTTGAATTCAAGATGACCTTGCGGGGCTGTGACCCCGCACAGGTCAAGCAGCTTGTTGATCGAGCGGCAGTTGAGATGACTGCCTTATTGGCAGAAATCAAGCAGCTGTCCGAAGACAATCGTCGGCTTCACTCTCAGGTTGAGCAGTATCAAGCTCAGGAATCAGCACTGAAAGAAGCCCTGATTCTAGCGCAGAAGGCTGCAGATGAAACCCGCGCGTCAGCACATCGACAGGCTGACACTATCCTTGCAGAGGCTCGCAAATCTGCGATCGATATGCATAAGGATGCAAAGTTAAACTTGATCGAATTGCAGCGGCAGTACGACGAGCTGGTCAGTGAAAAGAACCGCTATCTGAGAGGGATTAGAGCCCTCGCCGAGTCCCACTTGAAGGATCTCGACAACTGGGAACAGAAGAACCCAGAGAAGCCTTTGATTTCAGATGCGATGCCGTTCCTAAACGCGAAGGCGGACGACTATAGCGGCGAGCGAGAAATCTCTCCGACTGTCAAGCTTGATGAAGTTTTTGAGGAAACATATGAACCCGATGAAGATGCCGAAGAAGATGCGGCAAATTCAGACAGCACCACGACCTGAACGGCTTCGGGATGCCGCGCCGACCCCAAGCGCGTATAACCTTAACGTACTTATGAGGATTCTTGTCATCTTAACCCTGTTGGCAATGGCACTGCTTGCGGTTGCCGGCCAACAACCGACGTCGCCAGCAGCTACGCCCAAGCCGGAGGAGAAGGTCGCCGTGATCGATACCAATCACGGGATGATCGTCATCCAATTCCTTCGGGACAAAGCGCCAAACACCGTAGCCAACTTCATCAAGTTGGCGGAAGAAGGGTTCTACGATGGAACGCTCTTCCACCGAGTGATCCCCGGGTTCATGATTCAGGGTGGAGACCCGAACACCAAACTCAGCGATCGAAGCCAGCATGGTTTTGGTGGTCCTGGCTATACGATCAAGGCGGAGTTTAACGACCAGAAGCATGAGCGCGGGATTGTTTCGATGGCGCGAGGTCAGGACATCGACTCGGCGGGCAGCCAATTCTTCATCACGGTCGCGGCCGCTCCCCATCTCGATAACCGATACACAGCGTTCGGTCGGGTGATTCAGGGAATGGACGTCGTAGACAAGATCGTCCAGCTTCGCCGAGATGAGCGGGATAACCCACTAGACTCCAATCCAGCAGTTATCCGTAGCATCCGAATTCGGGACTGGCCGCTTAAGGATTAGCCACCAGGCACACCGTAGTCTTGCGCCAGATTTCGAATCGATTCTCTGGCGTGAGACGGAGCGGTTGGGCTTCCGGCAATCAGGCTTTGTAGTAAGGGCACCATTACTTGGGGCCTAATGGAAAGGAACGAGCCAGTCTGTTTGTCTTGCCCGATTTGAGCAATAACCAATCCGGATGAATCAGAGAAGATCAAGATCTCTTGACTGTTGCCCCCTTCATTGACTGTGATTCGAAGTGGACGTTGCTCGGTGATCAGCGACATCTGCTCGTTCGCAAACGAAAGCAGTTCAGCCATGTTTTCGTACCGGCGTCTCAGTTCGGTACCGACCGGAAGCGTCGAGTAAATCTGCTGCGCAATGAACGGCGAAATGCCATCCGGCTGGTAGTTCTGGAGCGCGCTGCGGCGGACTTGATCGAGCTCTTCAATGTCTAGATCGCTGAGGTCAGGAATATCGAGAGGGAACCTCGGGACGCTGAACGGGCCGAACACGGCAACTGTCGTGGTGGCAGGTGGCGCAGGTTCTGTCGGTGTGCCAGGGTTTTCTGGGACGACCGTTCCACCTGTTTCAGCCGGAGTCGGCTGTGTTGCTACGGGACCTGTGTCGATGGTCCCCTCAGGCGGCCCCTGCACGCCACCTCGGTCACGCATTATGGTCGCCATAATCGTAAAGCCGACCACGATCAGGAGGATGGCAGCGGATATTCCGCCGAAGATGAGCCATCCACGGTTGCCGGAGTCTCCATGGATGATCACCGAGTCCGCTCCACCCTTCGTGCTCTTCGCACCCGTTGGGTTCGGAGGATAAATTTGGAAAACGTTGACCGGTTGCTCGATGTTCTTCAGCTTTTTCAGCCCGTCGTCCCAGGCACGCACCGGGATGTGCTGGCGCACGACATCGTACACGGTTTGGGACATGGCGATACCGCCCGGGGCTGCGAGAGTTTCGAGGCGAGAGGCGATGTTGACACCGTCGCCCATAACGTCGTTGCCTGTTTCGATCACGTCACCCAGATGGATGCCGATTCGGTGCAGCATCCGGTCTTGAAGCGGACGCATTCGATTTCGGTCGAAAAGAGCCCGCTGAATCTCGATTGCACAGTTGACGGCGTGGATCGCGCTTGAAAAGCGCATCATCACGCTGTCGCCCATGGTTTTCAACACTATCCCGCCGTGCTTCTCGCACATGACAATCATATAGTCGATGTCCTCGCGCAAGATCTCAAGCGCCTTGATTTCGTCGCGCTGCATTTTGGCGCTGAAACCCACCGCATCGGTGAATACGATAGCGGCAAGCGTTCTTGGTGCCCCGTTTGGCGGGTTTGAGGGAGCGTGCGAATCCGACATCTGTTGGGCTGAAAGCCAGTGAGCCTTATTATACGGTCTGAGATAGACGGGTCAAGTTTTGAGTTCGCATCAGCATGGCGGCTACGGGTAGCATCCATAGGCTTATGGAAGTCATCCCCTCTGGCGTAAATGTTCATGACGAGGAACATCGCCGCAACCGTGAGGCGATGATGGAGCAGATGGCAGAGTTCCACGAGAGAACCGCCAAAGCCCTTCAAGGGGGCGGCGAAGATGCCATCGCAAAACACCGCTCCAGAAAGAAGATGCTGGCGCGAGAGCGAATTGAAGCCTTGGTGGATCCAGGTGCTCCGTTCCTGGAATTCAGCACGTTGGCGGCAAACGGCATGTACAACGACGATGCTCCCAGCGCCGGTGTAGTGACCGGAATTGGAAGGGTGAACGGCAGAGAGGTGGTAATCGTTGCTAACGACGCAACCGTAAAGGGCGGCACCTACTATCCGATGACCGTAAAGAAGCACTTGCGGGCACAGGAGATCGCGCTGGAGAACCGCCTTCCGTGCATCTATCTGGTGGATAGCGGTGGCGCGTACCTTCCCCTGCAGAGCGATGTGTTTCCGGACAAGGAGCACTTTGGTCGGATATTTTTCAACCAGGCAACGATGTCCTCTTTGGGCATTGCACAAGTTTCAGCGGTGATGGGGTCCTGCACTGCCGGAGGTGCCTACGTTCCTGCCATGAGCGATGAAGCCGTCATCGTAAAGGGCAATGGCACCATTTTTCTTGGTGGTCCCCCTTTAGTCAAAGCGGCGACGGGTGAGGTCGTAACGGCAGAAGAGCTGGGAGGAGCAGACGTTCACACTCGCCTGAGCGGAGTTGCCGACCACTTTGCCGAAGACGACCCTCACGCGATCCAGATTCTTCGCAACATCGTGGAGTCTCTCGGACCACAAAGTCCCAAGTCCGGCTTTGACCCGGTCGACCCGGTTGAACCGAACTACAACCCCGAAGACCTGTATTCACTGGTCCCTTCAGATTCAAAGCAGCCTATGGCGATGCGAGAAGTTCTTGCCAGAGTGCTGGACGGCTCGGGGTTCCAAGAGTTCAAGGCAAACTATGGCAAGACCCTCATCTGCGGTTTCGGCAGAATTTACGGTCACTTGGTTGGGGTTCTTGCGAACGATGGAATTTTGTTCAGCGAGAGTGCCCAGAAAGGAGCTCACTTTATTGAGCTTTGCTGCCAGCGAGGAATCCCCCTGGTCTTCCTGCAGAACATCACCGGGTTTATGGTCGGCAAGCGATACGAGAACGAGGGGATCGCCAAGAACGGGGCGAAGCTGGTTACGGCGGTTTCAACGGCGAACGTGCCGAAGTTCACTGTTGTTGTTGGTGGGTCGTACGGTGCGGGCAATTACGGAATGTGCGGGCGCGCCTATGGTCCTCGCCAGCTGTGGATGTGGCCGAATGCACGCATCAGCGTTATGGGAGGGGAACAGGCAGCGAACGTACTGCTAACGGTCAAGATGGACCAGATGGCAGCGAAGGGCGAGCAGATGACCCCGGAGGAGCAAGCGGCATTCAAGGCGCCGACCCTCAAGAAGTACGAGGACGAATCGAGCGCGTACTTCTCCACAGCAAGAATCTGGGACGATGGCATCATCGATCCCGTTGACACCCGCCGGGTACTGGCGCTGGGCATTGAAGCTGCCCGTAACGCACCTGTCGGCAAACCGCAGTTCGGTGTCTTTCGAATGTAACCATGAGCAGCATCGCCATCTTTTCCGGTCAAGGTCATCCTTCTCTAGCCGCAGAGATTTGCGGACATCTCGACGTGCCACTCAGCCCGTGCACGTTCAGCACGTTCAGCAACGACTGCCTGTTTGTTCAATTGAACGCCAACTGCCGAGAGCAAGACGTTTTCATCATCCAGCCGATTTCGCCACCGACGCAAACCAACCTAGTCCAGCTGATGCTCATGATGGACGCTGCCCGTGGCGCGAGTTCAAAGCGCATCACCGCCGTCATCCCGCACTATGCGTATGCGCGGTCAGACAAAAAAGATGCGCCGAGAGTCAGCATCGCTGCTCGCCTCGTCGCCGATTTGCTCGCAACCGCAGGTGCGCACCGAATACTAACGGTAGCTCTGCACTCGGACCAGGTCCACGGATTCTTCTCCGTTCCCGTTGATCACTTGAATGCCCTGAAGGTGTTGGCAGAACACTACTCCGAGCAAGACTTAACCGATACCGTAGTGGTTTCGCCCGACCTGGGAAACGCCAGAGCGGCATCTGCCTTTGCACGGCTATTGGATTTGCCCGTTGCCGCGGGCAGAAAGCAGCGGCACAGCGACGACTCCGTCGAGATTGACACGATCGTGGGCAACGTGGAGGGCAAGCGCTGCTTGATCATGGACGACGAAATCGCAACAGGTGGAAGCATCGTTATGCTTATGGAGCGCCTTCGAGAACTGGGTGCGACACGGTTTCGAATCGCCTGCACACACGGCCTGTTCACCCGAAATGCGCTCGCAAGGTTGAGTGACTTGGAAGATGTCGACGAGATCGTCTCGACCAACACCGTGCCTCAACCTTCCGGGCCCGGCACAGAGAAGTTAAAGGTTTTGTCTGCTGCTCCGATGATTGCTGAGGCGATTCGCCGGATTCACTGTGGCGAATCGGTCAGCGCTCTGTTCAACTAGTCGCGTCCGATACTTTTCCAATTACGAATGCTCGCAAACGCTCAGGTCACGCTGACGAAATGGAAGGCGGTGCTCGCCATCTACTTCCAGGACAACCTCGCCTATCAGGCGAGTTGGTACATCTGGATCATGACGGATGTCGTTACTGCCGTTACCATGCCTCTCGTGTGGGCGAGCGCGGCAAGCTCCGGGGAAATCGCCGGATTCACTTCCTCCGATTTCGTTCTGTACTACCTCTGCATGCTACTAGTGAACTCCTTTGTCACCAGTCACTTGATGTGGGAGATCGCGATGGAGATTAAGGAGGGAAATTTTTCGGTTCAGCTGCTGAGACCCATAGGGTTCTTTAGCTTTTCATTCTTCCGAAACCTCAGCATGAGGATTACTCGAACAGTGCTGTTCACACCGATATTTCTTTTGCTTCTATGGGCGTACAGCGGGTGGCTACAGGGCGCATCGGTCTATCTTGGCTGGGAGTTCTGGGTGGCGTTGTTGCTGGGCCACATGGTGAGCTTCTTCTTCGTGATCGCAATGTCCATGATCGCGCTCTTCACCCAAGAAGCTCAGTCGATTTTCGAACTTTACTACGTACCGATGCTCTTCCTCTCGGGCCAGTTGTTCCCGATCGCGCTACTCCCAAACTGGGCGCAGTATGCCTCCTTGCTGTTTCCGTTCTATTACACCACCGCGCTGCCAGTGGAGATTCTGGTGGGCAGGATGAGCGGGGCGGCGGCTCTGCCGATGCTGGGTCTGCAGGTGGTCTGGGTTGTAGGGCTCTTCTTCCTGGCAAAGTGGTTCTGGAAGAAGGGACTCAAGCACTATACCGGCGTCGGCATGTAAAGGGGTAGCAGATCCATCGTAATTTCAGCAAAATTGCAAATAACGGGCAATGGCGAATCTGCCTAGACTTCAGATGTGAGTAATCAAAGAGCATTTACACTCACTGAGCTCCTAGTCGTTATCGCCCTCATCGCAATCCTTGCCGCCATTCTGTTTCCCGTATTCGCTCAAGCACGAAACCAAGCGTTCAAGACAAGCAGCAGCTCTCAGCTTCGACAGATTGCACTGGCGAGTCAGTTGTACGTCGATACCAGCGACCAAGTCATGCCGCCCCGATACTATGTGTTTCAAAACACCCCGTTTCTTCCACCGAATCGAGGAGTTATCTATTGGGCGAACCTCCTAGAACCGTTCGCAAAGTCGAGAGATGTCTTCGTTTGTCCTCTCGACCGGTCCGACGAGCCCTTTACGGCGGATTCAGAAGGAAGGGGGCGATTCAATCCATTGAATACCTACGCAGATTATGTTCTTGGATCGAATCCGAGCTACGGCTACAACTGGGTCTACCTTAACACACAGATCAACACCCAAGATCCGAACGGGCAAAACACCCGGCCGTTCTACTTCGTCGGCAACTCTCTAGCCAGCGTAGAAGCCCCGTCTGCCACCGTGTTGATTGCGGAGTCGACCATGAAAGATTTGGTGGCACCGCCTCCAGCAGGAAGGATTGCCTCGACGATCGGTTACGAAAGAATCGACCCTCCAAGCCGCTGGCCGAGCTCGGTTGAGTTTCCCGATGCTCGGTCACAGGGTCAGCTTTGGGGTCGGTTTGATTCGAAGTCGGTTCTCGTTGGCTGGCTCGACGGTCACGTCAAGGTTTGGCCGATCGAAAGATTGCGGGGAGCAGGATCGACACCCGCCGATATCGATCAGTACTGGAACGGGCGACCAAACCGTTAACCGCAGAAATCGTAGGAGGTAGGGTAACTGCCATGCCCAATCGACTTGCCAGCGAGACCTCGCCTTATCTCCTCCAGCATCAAAACAACCCGGTTGATTGGTATCCGTGGGGCGACGAAGCGTTTGAAGCGGCTCGCAAAAGAGGCATACCCATTTTCCTGAGTATCGGATACTCGAGCTGTCACTGGTGCCACGTGATGGAGCACGAGGTGTTCGAGAACGAGGTAGCTGCGGAACTCATGAACCGAGAATTCGTGAGCATTAAGGTCGATCGGGAGGAGCGCCCGGATGTTGATGAGGTCTACATGGCGGCGGTCCAACTTCTCATGGGCAGCGGTGGGTGGCCTCTTAGCGCGTGGCTCACACCTGATCTCAAGCCCATCTTCGCAGGCACCTACTTTCCGCTTCAAGATCGAGGCAACTATCCTGGGTTCCTGACCATTTGCCAAAGGCTCTCGACCGCATGGGCGACCGACCGAGAGAAGCTACTTGACGCGGCAGACCAGCTTCAACGGGGAATCGAACAGGTTCTGACGCGACGTGCTGACACAGTAGGTGAAGTGCTTACTTGGGTAGGGCTCAGCTCAGTTCTTGAGACCTTGTACGGGGATTGGGACGGAAAGTTTGGAGGGTTCGGCACGGCGCCCAAGTTCCCGCCTTACTCCGCACTAGAACTAGCGCTAGATGTACACGAGGTTTTGCAGGTACCAAGCTCTGTGAAAGCGGAGAGCCTTCAGTTCTTGGAGAAGACCCTCTCGGAGATGGCGTTAGGTGGCATTCACGACCAGGTTGGTGGCGGGTTCCATCGTTACTCGACTGACCGACAATGGCACCTTCCGCACTTTGAGAAGATGCTGTACGATAACGCTGCGCTGCTCTCCTGCTACGGTAGAGCCGCTGCCTCTGGTCTCTTCGATTTTCAAACAACGAGGTACTTCCAAGAAGTCGCGGAGGGGATCGTACGATGGCTCGATCGGGAGATGTATTCTCCGGAAGGTCTCTACTACAGCGCGCTCGATGCGGATTCGGAGGGGGAAGAAGGCAAGTTTTACGTCTGGAAAGCATACGAAATCAGGGAAGCGCTGGGGGAGCGCGCTGAGCCGTTCATTGAAGCTTATGGGGTTGCTGACGCTGGTAACTTTCGCGATGAAGCAACCCAGATGGTCACGGGCGAAAACGTCTTGCACCGCGCTTCGGTTGAGGCCGGCAGCTTTCAAAAAGAGCTGGCGGAGCTGTTGGCTCTTCGCTCTCAGCGGGTGAGGCCCGAAACAGATGTTAAGTGCCTGATCGCCTGGAACGCGTTGTTGGTGGTTGGTTTCGCAAATGCCGGGTTTGTAGAGCATTCGACCGACCTTGAAGAGCGAATGTGGGGGCTGTACTCAGAATTGGGATACCTGCCCCATCAGGTTGTCGGCGGCTCTTCCAAGGGCGAAGCTTTTCTCGACGGCTATGGCGGGATGGCGTATGCGGAATCGGTGCTGGCAGAAGTCACCGGCGAGAACCGTTACCGCTACCGCGCAATGGGGCTCATCGAAGAATGTCAGAGTAGATTCGAAGTTTCTGGAGATGGTGTCTTTCGGTTCTCGACGACGGATCAGGGGTTCGGATACTCGTCTTCCGTGCCGGTGTTCGACCAACCGACCCCAAGCGCAAACGGCATGGTGTTCTTGGCGCTGCTAGGGGTAGGTGACCTGGAAGCTGCCGAAAGGGGGCTCTTGACACTCAGCGGCTGGATGCAAGCGATTCCCACGAGCTGTGAAACCCTTCTCCGCGCTGCGCTGAGCTGGTTGAGCGAAGGGGGAGAAAGCACCGCGCCCAAGGTAAGGGTGGAAGTCGTTGAAAAGCAAGTTTACGGGGAAAGGCTCGTCGTCTCCCTTCGGGTAGCAGTGCCTGATGGGTGGCACGCAAAGCCAATCGAAGGAGGGAATTTCTTTACGGCGGGTGGCGCCGAGATTAGAGTAAGTCCTACGGTGGAAGAGCTAGCTGGTGCAACGACAATTCAAGTGGAAGTCTCGCCAGCGAGAAGTTTGCGCTTCGAGTACCAAGCCTGCACCGAAACCCACTGCCTAGCACCGCAGGCAATCGACATCTATCTGGAAAGCTGAGGTTCGATGCCGAGAATCCGGTTGATCGACTCGGTGAGCGATTTGGCGGTCAAGTTGACCATGGTCATCGCTTCTCTGTAGCTCATCCGCCGAGGCCCGACTATTGCAATCGTCCCGGCCTCGTTCTCGCCAGCATAGAATGCCCGCCTGACGATAGAGAGCTCGGTTAGTGCCTCGTTGCTGTGCTCCTTTCCGATCGAAACTGTCACCTGCTGAATCTGGTTCGTCAAGTCTCCCGCTATCCCCTCAGGGTCCTGGAAAATCTCAAGCAGCTGAAGAAGCGCATCCACCCGTTGGCGAAACTCCGGCTGCGCCAGAAGATACTCCTCTCCAGCCATGTAGGATTCTTTTTTGTTTAACTCTTTTCCAGAAGACTTTAACAAACTCTGGATCGTTGAGATCACAGGCTGGAGGTGCGGCGGTACCTTTGTGGTGCTAAGTCGCAGGCGCGGCACGGCACCAACCTTTTTCCCGGCTACCTCTTGCGCCAACTGATCGTTCAATTGCCCCAACTCCTCTGGCTTGAGCGCAGCTGGAATTGGAACTAACTTGTTCACCACCTCACCGTTGGTCAGCACAATCACCATCATGGCGCTGGTTGAGGAGAGAGGTGCCAAGGCGGCGTGCTTGATGGTCAATGAGAGGTCTCGAACCAAGTATGCAATGGTCAGTAGCTGGCTCAGCTGGCTTAGCGTTCTGGTGGTATCCATCAGCAGCAGCTGTATCGCTTGAGGTTCACCGGTAGCGGCTGAGATGCTCTCCACGGTCTGCCGACTCGGCTTTTTTGGTTCGACTAGGTGATCCACGAAGTAGCGGTAGCCGAGGTCGCTAGGCACTCTTCCCGCGCTCGTATGGGGCTGTTCGAGGAGTCCCATTTCGCTCATCTCCGCGAATTCATTGCGGATCGTGGCGGACTTCACCCCGAGGGCGTACTTCTTGGCAATCGCCTCGCTGGCGATGGGTTCGGCATCAGCAACGTACTCTTCGATGACCACTTTCAGGATCATCTGCTTGCGAGAGTCGAGTCTCGTTGGGTCAGCCATTGCCGTAGTCGTTACCAGCTGCCGCCGCCGCCGCCGCCGAATCCTCCACCAGAGAATCCACCGCCACCGCTGAAGCCAGAGAACCCGCCGCCAGCACCAGAGGATCCACTGGTTCTCGGTGGGATGGTTGCGGTTTGCAGTGAGCTGTTCAGAATGGCGAGATCTGCAGCCAGCAAAGCAGGAGCAAAACCCGTTCGTGGTCCTTCGTACCAATCCGGCGGAGCCGTCAGGATGCCGTCAAACATCTTCGTCCATTCTTGCACCAGACCGAAGGCGATTGCGTGAGGGAGATACTCCTCAAACATAGCCGCATCCGGGTGCTTTTTCGCCAGCCATTCGGTTCTATCTCCGCCTTTCTTGATGAACTCCTCGAAGGCGCGAACTTCTGCTGCTGCCATCGCTCCCTGGTGGGTTTTGCTGGGCATTCTTGGCACGAATGCACCGACGACAATCAGCCCGATTACGCCTCCAACGATGCTGGGAAGAACCTCGTGATAAGGATGGAGGATTACGAAGAGCACCCCCAATCCGATGACCGACGTGATTCCCACAAAGCCCCAGAAAGTCCGATCTTCTTGTGGGGACCGGCGGAAGTAGTGCTTTTGCACCAGCATCTTGTATAGCCGGCTGTTGATTTGGTCGATCTTTGGAGCAAGCTGAGCTCGAAGATCTTCCTGATCCAACATGTCCTTCTGCTTGGCTGTCAGAAGACCGAGGATGAACTCCTCCAGCGAAGTCAGGTCGTCTTTGATGCGCTTGCCGGTGAGTTCGATGTCGCACGAACGAGTCTTGAAAAGCCACCCTGTCTCTTTGGGGTGAATCTTGAGATAGCCCTTTACTGCGAGCGCGAAAATTGAAGCGACGACATCGCGCCGGTCCACCCTTTCGTCGATCAGCGTCCCGCATTCTGCTCCCGAAAGACCGTCCGGTGGTTCGAAACGAACGTATAGCCGTGGCACCTTTGGGTCACGGCCGAACCGGAGCCATAGGATGAAGAAGCCAAGGAAGATCCAGATGGGGATCGTGAACCCCAGGTTCGACCTCAGCACGTTCATCAACCCCACCCAGAACGGGGGCTTGGGCACCAATGGTTCAGGGACTTGAAGCACTACAGTCAAACCCTCGCCTGCGCCAAGTGGCACCAAGCGTTCACCCGAGAAGCTGGTCTCGGTCATGCTCAATGTGGTTTGGGTGCGGCGCCCGAGCGTGCTGCTCTGAAGTCCGATTACAGAGTCGGACTCGGTGCTCCCTTGAACGCCCGTAAACACACGGGCGCGCAGGCCCTCTCCTTGAGCCGCTTCTGGAAAAGTGATTCTGAACCTGGTTTGCTGGATGGGCACATCCCATTCATTGCCGGTAATGTTCCAGTAAAGTTCGGCAACTGCGATCCAGTCTTGCCCTTCTTCGAACCAATTGATGGCATTCTCGACATCATAAGAGATCACGTAGGTGATGTTGGTGCCAGGATCGAGGAATACATCTTCGTTACCAATCCGGATGACTAGATTCGAACCCTGGCGACTGGTTTTGAACTCCAAGTTTTCACCATCGGCATTGGTGACCTTCACGTTTGAGATGAAGATGCTCCGGGTGACCCCGGTTCGGGTCTGATAGTGAATCGGAATGCTGCGGAAAATCCCCCTGCGCGGCTCGGTAAACGTTACGTTCAGGCTCTCGGACACCGAAAACCGACTCGATGGTTCGAGCTGGATTTCACTATCGAAGGATTCGATGGAATACGGCTGTGTTTGCCCGACTCCCACGAGGAGCAGGGCAAACAGCGCCAGGGCGGCGCTCAGCAGCCACCTGTTTGTGAGCTGGTTCAGGGTTTGCAAAGGTCTAGTAGCTACCGGCTCTGATCAATGACCGGAGGCACAGATACAGACGAGCCTGGCTTCCCATCTGGTTCTCCAGAGGTATCCACGACCTTGTCACCAGAGTTCGCCATCTCCTTCGCCTTTTGCACAACATCGATTCCGTAAACCTGCTTGATCTGTTCCAAAACCGGAAGCCACGAAGCGGGGTTCGAAGCTTGCGGTGTGCCAGTAACCGGGATCATGGTGAAGTCCTTGATCTGGTTGCTGGCGATCAGATCGCCAACCAGGCTGGTAACCGTGTCCAGCTTCTGAACGAGCATCGCCGTTCGGGCATTTTCGCCCGCCTCTTCCCAACTTGCAGCAACGCTTCGAAGGGCGTCCGCTCGCGCCTTACCGTCTTGCAAGATGCTAACAACGTCTGCTTTCGCCTTGTTTTCCATAGCCTCCGCTGTCGCGCGGGCAGGGGCGATAACGTCCGCCTCTAGTCGTCGCCGAACTTGCTCAACTCTCGCTTTTTGAACGTCGATATCCGCTCTCGATTTGGCAACTTCTGCCGCGACCTTGGCGAGTTCCTCGGAAATCAGCGCGTCTCGTTGCGTTCGAATATCGGCAAGTCGGCGCTGCGCCTCTGCGCGGGCAATGTCGATGTCGGCATCAATCTTCGCGTCCATCTCCTTGAGTTGGTTTTCTGCGGATCGGACGACCGAATCTGCCTGTGCAGTTGCCTCGGCAATTCGCGCCCTGGCAACAATCTCGGCGTTCTTCTTTCGGCCGATGGAGTCCAGATACTTGACCTCGTCCGAGACGTTCTGTATCTTCATCGTATCCACCACCAGTCCTAGCGCGGTCATGTCCTGCTCAACATCGTGAACCAGGCGCTCGGCAAACATGATCTTGTCTTCGTTCACCTCTTCCGGCGTCATGGTAGCGAGAATCCCTCGGAGGCTTCCTTCCAGGTTCGCCTTGGCAATCATCATAATCTCCTGGCGGGTCTTGCCGAGGAACCTCTCGACAGCGTTGTTGAGCAGCGGCTCATGGCTGGCAATCTTGACGTTTGCCACCCCTTGTACGCTCAGCGGGATCCCTCCCTTGGAGTAGGCGTTATGGACGGAAACATCGATGACGATGTTCGTGAGGTCCATTCGATCGACCTTTTCGAGTAGCGGAATTTGCATGCGGAATCCACCGCGGATCCACTTATAGCCCAGCACACGGTTCCCAACTCGGCGCCGCGGACCAATAAAGATTAGTAGTTCGTTAGGCGAGCCTTTCCGCACCAAACGGGTGAACGTAATAAAACCGGCTACGCCGAGAACAAAAAGTACGCCTAAGGCGACCCAGATTTCTGTCATGATTTCGTCTCCTCTACGGCTTCCGTTTGAGGTCTGATTGCCTTGGGGATATCGATACCGGTTGTGGTCTTGACCGATTCAAAGATCGCTCCAAGCATGGCGGGGTACATCGCGACAAAGTTCGCCATGCTCTCTCCTGAGCCGGAATCGATAATCTTCACTTCGCCGAGGTCGACGTTCTTCAGCGCGCCAACGCTACTGTTCACGATCTTGTCGAAATCTGCCAAGACCGCGATGCTGAGCGCGTTCTCGCCAGCGTCTCGCCAAGCCTGGTTCAACTCCGTCAGCGCCTGACTGACTGCGATACCTCGCTCTCTGACGATCGCTGCCTCGCCTCGCGCCAGGTACTCCTCCGCTTGTCTCGCAGCCTCCGCGGGAAGAACCTGGTCGACTTGCAACCTGATTTGCTCAAGCTCAGCCCTTAGCTTTTGTAGCTCCTGCTCTGCTTTCGCCCTTGCCTCACGCGCCGCAGCCAGCATTTGCTCTTCTTCAGAGCGAACCTGGGCTTCAAGGTCGGCGCGAATTTTTCTGAGCTCATTTCGCCGCTGAGCCACGTGCGCTTCGACATCTTCTTCCTTAACCGTCCCTCGCGCCTGGTTTCCTGCTTCAGACTGTTCAGCCGATCGGTGCGCGTCCGACTCGGCAATTTCTGCCGAGCGAACGACATTGGCGATCGCCTCACGGCCGATAGAGTTGAGGTACTGCTGTTCGTCGGAAACGTGCTGAATCTTCAGCGTGTCGAGGTGGATGCCCAACTTGTTGAGGTCAAGCTCGGACTCGCGGCCAAGTTCGTCAGCAAACTTGAGTCGGTCCTCGTTTACCTCTTCGGGCGTAAGCCTTGCCAGTACGCCTCTCAGGTGACCTTCCAACGTTTCCTTCGCGACTCGCCTGATCTCACTCGGGTCTCGACCGAGGAATCGCTCGATTGCGTTGCCGATCAGCTGCGGATCGCTAGAAATCTTTACATTGGCAATCGCATCCACATTAAGCGGAACACCGCCTTGAGAGTACGCATGGCGGACCGAAATCGGAACCTCCATGGTGTTCAAGCTCATCCGGTCTACCTTTTCGAAAACCGGAATCTTGAACGCTCTTCCGCCAAAAACCTCACGGTATCCCCTGACTTTTCCGTCCCTCGTTTTTGATCGGCCGCCGGAGAAGATCAAGACTTCGTTCGGCGGGCAGATGTAAAGAAACGACTTGACGATCCAAATCAAGAAAAAGATGAGAATGAGAACGCCAATGCCGATGGCGGCTCCCCAAACTATCAGTTCAATCAGTTGCATTCCTATGTCTTCTCCTCTATTACGGCCTGATCTTCAAAAAGGATGTCCTTGTGGAGGACTTGTAGCCGCCCGTTCTCGACTCCGACTACCACAACGGAATCTCCAACGGCAAACTCCCTTCCGTCTTCGCTGACAGCAAGCATGTCGATGATATCGTCCATAGCCACTAGCCGAACTCTTCCGGGGTTCGCCCCAGAGATTCTAACGAGAACCTGAGCCTCTTTGCCAAGCAGCTCCTGTTCGCTAACGTTGCTGGAGGTTTCCGACCGCCGAATCTTATAGCTGGCGTAGCTGATAGCGAGGCCTGCGATCAGACCCACCGTTATCGCCGAGATCGTCGTGATAAGCGGGTTGCCCCCCATCATGGTTCCGAGCGTTCCGACAAGGCCAAATCCAGCTGCCAGATAAGTCCAGAAACGAAGGCTGAGGAACGGAATCCAGAGTTCCTTGTCGGCAGCTTCTGCGATCTTCGAGAACCCTTCGCCTCCTTTCCCAACTGCAAAGTCTTTTGCAAAGTTGAAGTCCTTGTCGATCTCCTTATCGATCGTGAAGTCCTTGTCGAAACCGGTTTCGCTGTCGACACTGGCATCCCCTTCTTTGGTGACGCCGAAGGCGCCAAGCAGGACCAAGACTCCCCCAACGATCAAAGAAGCTATGTACAAGATCAACATTGGCAGACTCGTGTCTATAAATACGTTACTTGAATCGGCGCCACCGGTGCCCTAACTCAGTTCGGCGATGACGTACGTGTGGTCACTGGGTCGTTCCCAGCTTCGCGGCTCTCGGTCGATCCAACAATTCGTGCAGCGGTCCGCCAGGTCTGGAGTGGCATAGATGTGGTCGATCCTCCATCCCAGATTGCGCTCGAACGCTTTCGGAATGAAAAATTCCCAGAAGGTGTAGTGACCCTCACCTTGGTGGAACTTTCGGAAGAGATCAACCAGTCCGGGATCTATGATCGCGTTCAGCACTTCGAATTCCTTTGGGTGGTGACCCACTCCGCCGAGTTTCTTTGCACTCTCAAATACGTCTTCGGGTTTTGGGGCGATGTTGATGTCGCCGAGCCAGATGAAGGGAGTGCCGGGCTTGTATTGCGTCTCGAGCATCTGGTGGAATCGCTCAAGCCATTGAAGCTTATAGTCAAATTTCTCGGTTCCGACCTTTGTTCCGTTTGGCACATACGTGTTGATGAACTCGATCCCTTCGTATTTTGCCCGGATGATCCTACGGTCTTCGGGAAACAACGGATCTTCAAACCCGAAGCGGACATCCGATAGTGGTCCTTTGGTGACCATCGCGACGCCGTTGTAAGACTTCTGACCATGGAAGCAAACTTGCCACCCAGCATCAAGAAACTCTTCTTCTGGGAATTTGTCGTCCTCGACTTTTGTTTCCTGGATTGCCAGCAGGTCGGGCTCATTCTCTGCCAACCACTCCAGAACGGCTGGCAGCCTAACACGGATCGAGTTGGCGTTGTAAGTAGCAATCTTCATTGGTCTTCCTTTGCCGGGGTCCTGAACACCTCAACCCCGTTGCGCAGCGTCCGCTGCTGACTAACGGTGCTGGTAGAGAGCCTCCACGAATTGCCTTGTCGCCGCCAAAGGTCGCTGGATAGTTCGATGAGCTCGAACTGCTGAACTCTTCGGGAAGAGGGTTCGAACATCGAGAATTCGTAGACATATTCGACTTCCATTTCCAACTGACCTCGCTCCGGCTCGCGAACGTTTTTGATTCGGATCTCCTGGCGGCTGATCCTCGTAATGGCCTTGAAGTTCGCCTCGTAGAGCGTTCTCATCTGGCGCGGTCTTAACCGCGTGCCGTCCGGCGCGATCCAGACCGCGCCATTGTAGAACTGTTCGATCGCCCTGTAGTCCTTTGCCAGAATGGCTTCGCTCAAACCGCGATACGCTGCCCCGATCTCTTTTGGAACCCTAGGTGCGGCGGATGCGAGGCAGGCGACCCCAGCCAACAAGGCAAGAAAGCTGAACAACCGAACCACGACTCCATCATACTTCTAAGTCGATGGTTTTTGACCTGGTTTTGGAAGGAGGCACAGTTGCCAGCAGCGAGGGGGTCACTCAAGCTGATGTCGGCATCGTGGGTGATCGGATTGCCGAGTTGGGGTCTCTTGGCGCAAGAAAAGCCCGACGAAAGATTGATGTGCGGGGTCTGATGCTTCTTCCGGGGCCCATCGACTCGCAAGTCCACTTCCGTGAGCCTGGGATGGAGCACAAGGAAGACATCGAGAGTGGAACGCGGGCTGCGCTGGCGGGCGGCGTCACCACCATCTTCGAGATGCCCAATACTTCGCCGCCTACCGTCACGGCAGAAGCGCTACAGGACAAGCTGGACAGAGCAGCTGAAACTGCAAGCTGCAACTACGGCTTCTTCGTTGGTGCTTCCCCAGAAAACGCCTCGGACCTGGCGCGGTTGGAGCGGCTTCCCGGAACGCCAGGGGTGAAGATGTTTGTTGGCAGCAGCACCGGATCGCTGCTGGTTGCTGATGATGCATCGGTGAAGAGGGCGATGCTTTCTGGTCATAAGCGAATCACCGTGCATTCTGAGGATCACTTCAGGTTGGTTCAGCGAAAGCGAGAGATCCCTGAAGATGCGGATGTTCACTGGCACCCGGTTTGGCGAGACCCCCAGGCAGCGGTTGAAAGTACCCGCCGGCTTCTGGCGCTGTGCGCCGAAACCGCCAGACCGCTTCACATTCTTCACATCAGCACTGCTGAGGAGTGTGAAATCCTATGGGATGCAAAGCGGAGGGGCTTGAATGTAACTTGCGAGGTAACGCCTCAACACTTGACCTTCGCAGCTCCGGAAGCCTATGACCGTTGGGGAACTCTTGTGCAGATGAACCCGCCGATCCGAAGCGCAGAACACCGAGACCGCATTCGTTGTGCGCTCAAGGAAGGACTCTTCTGTACGATCGGATCTGACCACGCGCCGCACACCTTAGAAGAAAAGGTGAAGCCGTTTCCTTCGAGCCCCAGTGGAATGCCGGGGGTTCAGACCCTCCTACCTGTAATGCTGGACTTCGTGAACCAAGGCGTGCTGGAACTGACCCAACTCGTTCAGCTGCTGTGTGAAAACCCCGCGAGTATCTTCGGGGTCATCGATCGCGGGAAGATTGCTCCTGGAATGATTGCCGACATCACCGCAGTTGATTTAAACGCAAAGAGGCCTGTGGAGGCGTCTTGGCTGCAATACAAGTGCGGCTGGAGCCCGTTCGAAGGGCAGGAGCTGACCGGTTGGCCGGTGCATGTTGTACTCGGCGGGGAGGTTGCCCTGGAAGATGGTGAGATCGCTCTGGAAAAGCGGGGAAAGCAGATATCCTTTACGGAGTGGAATCGATGAAAAGTTGGCTGATGGAGGCGATGGCTTACGATCAATGGGCGAACGAAGCCTGGATCAACGTGCTTGGGCGATTCCCGGAACCAGAAGAGCCGCTGCGGATCATGGATCACATCTTGAATGCTCGATATAGCTGGCTCGCGCGATGCCAAGGGGAGGAGCTCACTCCGCCTAGGGACACCGACTTCTCAGCTGCGAACCACCAACTGTACCGACTCTGGACTGCGTTGATCGACATTTCGGACCCGACCGCCTACATGAGTTACCAGAACCAGGAAGGCACTCAGTTCTTCACATCGGTCCAGCAAATCGCGCTCCATGTGGTCAACCACGGAACGTATCATCGGGGTCAACTTCGCGCAATTGCTGGTGCCGAGGGGATCGAGTTTCCCGAAACGGACCTCATTCGGTACTTCCGCCAGCTCGACCAAGCCTCAATCTAACTGCAATGCCAAAACTCGCACTCGTTCGTCACGGTCAATCTCTCTGGAACAAGCAAAACCGGTTCACCGGCTGGGTTGACGTCCCGTTAACAGAGAAGGGAGAGCAGGAAGCTGCTGAAGCTGGCAGACGGCTTGCCGACATTCACTTCGACGTCGCTTACACTAGCGCTCTCGCGAGGGCGCAAGATACTTTGCGCATTATGCTTGAGACCATGGGAGCCCCGATGCCTGTGATCCGAGATCAGGCGTTGAACGAGCGCCACTATGGCGACCTTCAAGGAATGAACAAAGACGAGATGCGAAAAAAGTACGGGGAAGAACAAGTGCACCTATGGCGCAGAAGCTATGACATCGCGCCCCCGAACGGCGAATCGCTCAAGGACACCGCCGCGCGCAGTGTGCCCTTTTTCGAGCGGTGCATTTTAGGAGACATCGCACAGGGCCAGGATGTGCTGGTGGTTGCGCATGGCAACTCAAACCGGTCGATTGCCATGGTGCTCGATGGTCTTTCTGAAGAAGAGGTCCTGAAACTAGAACTGGCTACCGGAGTGCCGATTCTTTATGAATTGGATACGGACGGACGGGTGCTGAGCCGCGAAGAACTCCGTTAGTGCATCTCTCGGTCGCCGAGAATCAACTGAATATAGTTGATCTGACCGTGGTGGTAATTCAGATTCCAGAGCGGCAGCATCATAGCATCTGCCATTGTCATTCGCTGCCCTCCTCCAAATGGAACGAGAATCTCCAGCTCCAGCTTCTCATCTGGAAATTCTAAGATCGCCTGGCACATCTCTCCCACCGAAGCTCGTGCAGTCTCAATGCACTCTTCTAAAGTTGTATTAGCGTCGCGTAGGCGCACGTACTCTCGCCTCGCGTGCTCGTTGAATTCGGGAACCTTGAACTCGCGAAAGATGGTTGAGAACCACATCGGGCTGGCAGCGATCTCCTGCATCTGGCTGAGAGCGCTTCTCGCCTCTCCTCCGGGGGTCCAGTCGGCTTTGTCAGCCGGCACCGCTTCAGCTGCTCGAATTACATCTTCGAGGGCTTTCTGCGTACTCTTTACTACCTGCTGCTGAAACCGCATCGCTATAAAATGCTACCGCTCGACAACTGATGGAATTTCATTTACGCGAAGATACTATATGTGCTGAAGTAGCTTCTGGGGCGATAGGTATAGTTCGCGTTTCGGGCTACACCGTGCTGGATATTGCTAGGGCGGCCGCTCCTTTTTTGCCTGAGTCGCCTCAACATGCGAGGGCATATTTTGGGCGGTTTTTTCACGGCGATGAAGGTTACGCCATCTTCTTTGAAACGGGCAGAAGCTATACGGGAGACGAGACCGTTGAATTGATGATGCATGGCTCGACCTATTCCATCGAAGCAGTGCTTGATGAGCTCATCAACCACGGGGCGCGCATGGCAGAACCAGGCGAGTTCACGCTCCGCGCGTTTATGAACGGGAAGATCGACCTGACGCAGGCAGAAGGCGTGTTGGCGACCGTGGCGGCCGAGACTGAGCAGCAATTTCGGGCGGCGAACTTGCTGCGCCACGGTTTAGTCAGAGAAGAAATCGAGGTAACTCGCTCTGTCCTGGTCGGTTATGTGGCTGAAATTGAGGCGAACACCGATTTTGGTGAGGAGATCGGGGACGGTGACTTCGACGAACTTCGTGAGCGACTGATCAAGCGGATCCAAAACCAATCTGAAATCCTGACCTTTATGCTCCGCCGAGCCGAGGCAGCTCGAGCAATCGGGGGCGGCGTGACTGTAGTGCTGGCTGGGGCGCCAAACGTGGGCAAGTCGAGTCTATTAAACGCGCTGCTCCGCTCCGACCGAGCGATTGTCTCTGAGATCCCCGGGACAACTCGAGACTTCATCGAAGTGCCAGCAGACTTCCGAGGGTTTAAAGTGACTTTAGTCGATACCGCTGGCTTGCGCGAATCGGAAGACGCTGTGGAATCCGAAGGGGTCAACCGAACGAGGCACTGGATGGAGAACGCTGACCTCGTTTTGTTCATATTTGATGCCAGCCAAGGGTACAGGCCAGAAGACCGCTTTGCCTATGAAATGATCGACAGACCAAAAATTTTGGTTGCCAACAAGTGCGATCTTGCTGATGGTTCACCGGCAACGTGTCAGGTGAGCGCAAAGACGGGTGACGGCCTGTGGAGCCTCGTGGACACAACGGTGTCTACCCTGGAACTAGAGGTTGAGGCGAAATTGGAGCCTCTCGCCGAGCGGCACGCACCGATACTGGCGAGAACTCTTCAAGCGACCGATGGGGCTGTGGCATCGCTGAAAGGGATGCTTCCACTGGATATTGTCGCCATCCAGTTGCGGGAAGCGATTTATAACCTCGGAATGATTACGGGAGAGACGGCGACGCCCGACATTCTTGACAGGATTTTCGCAGACTTTTGTATAGGGAAGTAGCTCCATGATGAAACTACCGATGCGGCACCCAAATGAAACTGACGCGCAGTATTTTGCGAAAGATTCCGGGCTGCGTTATGCTTCGGGAGACGGTCCGAAGACCTGGGGCATGGTGCGCATATCATTCGCCGTGCTATTCCTTCTTGGCGGATATAGTCTCTCCCAGAGAGCCCAGGAGATCGAGACCCTTCGGTTCGCTATGAGCACCACTGCGCTCGCACTGCTGATTTGGTGCTTTATCGTGTACTTCAAATGGTGGAAGTGGACGAAGAGCGGGCCGCCGGATTTAACGAACCGTCTTCGATGGCAGGCGCTAAGGCGGTGCTACCACTCCAAAGATATCGCCAAAGAGACTTTTGAAAAATGGGAGCCCGACGCAGAGGTTTGGCTGAGGGTCAGGACGTTCTTGGAGAGCCATGCAGATTCCATCCCGAAGACAGAGAGAGCGGAGCTTGCTGACGCAGCAAACTACGCGATGGAAGTGATCGCCGCGCTGACGCCGAACGAGTTTCCGAAGGAGTCTGTTTCCAACAAGGAAGCGAAGAAGCTTGTGGCTGAGGCGAAAGAGCGGCTCGCCCAGATTGCGAACGAAATGCGCACCCCGTCTCCAGAGCTTAACGCCCTGACCAAGCCCTTCGAGGGGTTAAACTCTCCTCAAAGAGCTCCGGTCTCACTCTGAGTTCCGGCAGAAGCACTTCTATCAGCGGGATCTCGCCATGCAACTCGACAAGCTCACAGTCAAGTCTCAGGAAGCGCTACAGCAAGCGCAACTACTGGCAGCAGCCGGTCGGCACACTCAACTGGACACTGAGCATTTCTTACTCGCTCTGCTTCGGCAAGACGGCGGAGTCGTAAGGGCTTTGCTGGACAAAATGAGCATCAACACGAAGAAACTGGAGCAGTCTGTTGAAGCAGCTCTAGACCGCCGGGCGAAGGTGGAGGGTGCCTCTGCTTACGGTCATTCGGCAAGTGGAGAGCTTCAGACGGTGCTTACAGACGCCTTCAAAGTTGCTAAAGAACTTGGCGACGAATACGTCTCCGGTGAGCCGATTCTAGTAGCGATGTCCGAAGCGAAGACCCCCGTTGGTCAGCTGCTTCGAGAGAACGGCGTTACGCGCCAGAAGCTAATGGAGGCGATCAAGGAGCTCCGAGGTAACCGAACAGTGAATGATCCAAACGCAGAAGACAAGTACCAAGCGCTAGAAAAGTACGGGGTCGACCTGACCGAGAAGGCGAAGAGCGGAAAGCTGGACCCCGTGATTGGTCGAGACGAGGAGATTCGACGGTGTGTTCAGGTCTTGAGCCGCCGAACCAAGAACAACCCGGTACTGATCGGTGAGCCTGGGGTGGGCAAGACCGCGGTTGTAGAGGGGTTGGCGCAGCGGATCGTTGCGGGAGACGTTCCGGAAGGTTTGCGGCACAAGAAGTTGGTGGCTTTGGACCTGGGAGCCCTGGTCGCAGGTGCCAAGTACAGAGGTGAATTTGAAGAGCGGTTGAAGGCACTGCTGGATGACATCAAGAACAGCGATGGCTCGGTGATTCTGTTCATCGACGAGCTGCATACGTTGGTCGGCGCCGGTAAGGCTGAGGGAAGTATGGATGCAGCAAATATGCTGAAGCCCATGCTTGCCCGTGGGGAGCTTCGGTGTATCGGGGCGACTACGCTGAACGAGTACCGCCAGTACATCGAAAAGGACAAGGCACTGGAGCGCAGGTTCCAGCCTGTCATCGTAGGCGAACCGTCGGTTCAAGATACGATTTCGATTCTGAGAGGGCTGAAGGAGCGGTACGAGATTCACCATGGTGTCCGGATTACCGACTCGGCAATTGTCGCTGCCGCAACGCTGAGCAACCGCTATATCACCGACAGGTTTTTGCCGGACAAAGCCATCGACCTTATGGACGAGGCGGCTAGCCGGCTCAAGATTCAGATCGACTCCGTCCCTGCCGATATCGACGAGGTGGAGAGACAGATTCGCCAACTGGAGATCGATCGCGAGGCGCTGAAGAAGGAACAGGACGACGCCAGCAAGGAGCGGCTGAAGGAAACCGAAAAGAAGCTGGCAGACTTACAAGAAAAGGCGCAATCTCTGCGTGCTCGCTGGCAGGAAGAGAAGGCGATGATTGAGCGAGTGCGCTCCATTAAGTCAGAGATCGATGCTCTTGGCGCGCAACTGCAACAAGCAGAAAGAGAAGCGGACTGGGCGAAGGCTGCTGAGATTCAGCACGGTCAGCTGCCCAAGCTGCGTGCTGAGATGGACGAAGAGACCGAAAAGCTGAACGCAAAACTTGGCTCGGGGATGATGCTGAAGGAAGAAGTCGATGCTGAAGACATCGCCGAGGTGGTGGCTCGGTGGACCGGCATCCCGGTAAGCCGGCTGCTGCAGGGAGAAATGCAGAAGTTGATCGAAATGGAGAGCTACCTGCAAAAGCGGGTGGTGGGCCAGGACGAGGCGCTTCAAATCGTTTCCGATGCGGTTCGTCGCTCACGCAGCGGACTTTCCGACCCCAACCGTCCGATTGGTTCTTTTCTCTTCCTCGGTCCGACCGGTGTTGGAAAGACCGAGACAGCCAAAGCACTGGCAGAATTTTTGTTCAACGACGAAAAGGCTTTAGTGAGAATCGACATGAGCGAGTACAGCGAGAAACACTCGGTGGCACGGCTCATCGGGGCGCCTCCGGGATACGTAGGCTATGAAGAGGGCGGGCAGCTTACCGAAGCCATTCGCCGCAGACCTTATGCCGTGATCCTCCTCGACGAAATCGAAAAGGCTCATCCGGAGATCTTCAACGTTCTGTTGCAGGTGCTGGACGATGGGCGGTTGACCGACGGTCAGGGCCGAACCGTGGACTTCCGGAATGCAGTGATCATCATGACCTCCAACATCGGTTCACAACACTACGGAGACCCGACCGACGGCAAGGACTTCGAGGAAGTGAAGTCCAGAATTCTTGACGACGTTCGGAACTACCTCCGACCCGAATTCATCAACCGAATGGACGACATCGTCGTTTTCCGACCCCTTGGAAGCCAGCAGATCAAAGAGATTGCAAGGATTCAGGTGGACGACCTCGCCAAGAGGCTCGAAGATCGCCGGATTACGCTCGAACTCAGTCAGGCAGCGCTTGATCAGATCGCCGCTGCGGGGTTCGATCCGGTTTACGGTGCCAGGCCACTCCGAAGGGTGGTGCAGCGGGAGATTCTCAACCCGTTGGCGCAAGAGATTTTAACCGGAAAAGTGAAAGACGGAGAGCATGTGACAGTGGACTACTCGAACGGTCAATGGACCTTCAAGACAAGCTAACCGTCCGATGAAAGTAGCCGTCTTTAGCACTAAACCTTACGACCGTCACTTTCTGGAGAAAGCCAACCAAGAGGCAGGGCACCAGTTTTCCTACTTCGAGCCAAGACTGAGTTCGGAGACGGTCTCTCTCGGGTTCGGTTACGAGGCGATCTGCTGCTTCGTTAACGATACGCTTCATCAAGAGGTGCTTCACTCACTGCACCACCATGGGTTACGGTACATCGCCCTCCGGTGTGCCGGCTTCAACAATCTGGATACCAAAGCGGCGAAGCAACTTGGTATCAAGGTCGCCCGGGTGCCAGCTTACTCCCCATACGCCGTGGCAGAGCATGCCATGGCGCTCATCTTGACGCTGAACCGGAAGACTCACAGGGCGTACAACCGCGTGCGAGACGGCAACTTTTCCATCGATGGCCTGTTGGGTTTCGATCTTCACGGCAAAACGGTCTGCTGCGTGGGTACCGGCAAAATCGGGACCGTATTCTGCAAGATTCTCCAGGGCTTTGGTTGCCGGATACTCGCAGTCGATCCGTACCCTAGCGACGGTTTGAGCTCGGTAGTCGAATACACCAGCCTGGAAGAGGCGTTACCAGCGTCGGACGTAGTCGCGCTTCATTGCCCACTCACCACTGACACCTTTCATATGATCAACGATGAGCGGCTGGCGAGGATGAAACCTGGTGCCATGCTAGTGAACACCAGCCGAGGGGGACTCGTGGACACCCGGGCTGTAATCAAGTCACTCAAGTCGGGTCATCTTGGGTCACTTGCTATCGACGTGTACGAGGAAGAAGAGAACCTGTTCTTCGAAGATCACTCTGCGCACATCATTACGGACGACACGTTCAGCAGGCTGCTCACCTTTCCGAATGTACTGATTACTTCGCACCAGGCGTTCTTTACCGATGAGGCCATGCGAAACATCGCCTCGGTCACGGTTCAGAACCTTACTGCATTTGAGCAAGGATCAAGCGACTTCCACGAAGTTCCTTAGCTAGACTTCCGGCGCTCTATCATCGCATAGGCGTTATGAGCGTGGATCGATTCGAAGTTCTCGACTTCAACTGTGTAGGCTTCGATTCTGTTATCGGCATCAAACCGAATAGAAACTTCTCGAACGACGTCCTCAACGAATCGAGGATTATCGTAAGCGTGCTCGGTAACAAACTTCTCATCCGGTCTCTTCAGCACAGAGTATAGACTGCATGAGGCGCTGTCCTCAATCATCTCGATGATCTCTTCCAGCCAGACGAATTCGAATGGCTCGATGACGGCGGTCACGAGGCCGCGCTGGTTGTGCGCCCCTCTTTCGCTGATTTCCTTCGAGCAAGGACACAGGGTTGCCACAGGCACCTTGGCGATGACTTTCGCGTATTCGGTATCGCCGCGAGAAAAACTGAACCCGCAGTCGTACTCCATCAGGCCGATGTTGCCTGTAACCGGCGCAGGCTTCGCCATGAAGTAGGGAAATTCGACATCGAGGTGAGCGGTCTGTGAGTTCAAGCGACCTCGGAGCTCTTCCAAGATCATCGGAAGGCTCTCTCCGTCGATCTGATGACCGTAGTCGTGTAGCACTTCCAGGAAACGGCTCATGTGCGTGCCTTTGAAGTGCTTCGGAAGGTCAACGGTGAGGGTAAAGGTGCCCACAGTGGGTTGGGAAACGTTGCTGCGGTCCTTCACGCGGATGGGGAATCGCACGTTTCGAACTCCCACACGGTCGATGGGGATGTTCCGCTCGTCTGGAGTGTTTTGAATGTCTGCCAGGCTCATAACCGACTTCTCAGCCTCGTTAGAGTTTGCCGCAGGGGCGGCAACGCCCGCATTCGGACTGTTCCATTTCATCTCTAGCCGTACTTACGAGATACGCCGTGATTTGTTTCAGAACCTAGCGTGTATTCTCCTCTAAGTGTTCATCACCTTCGAAGGGCCCGAAGGCGCAGGAAAGTCCAGCGTAGCCAACATTCTCGCTCATTGGCTTCGTGGAAGCGGTCAGGAGGTTGCCACCACTCGCGAGCCTGGGGGTTCGCACTTTGGTCCCAAGGTGCGCAGCATTCTGTTAGAGGAAGATGAGCTATCCGCTGAGGCGGAGTTGTTCTTGTTTCTGGCGGACCGTGCGGAGCACGTGAGCAAATTGATTCGACCGTGGCTTGAAGAAGGGAAAGTTGTTCTTTGTGATCGCTTCTCGGATTCCACCGTCGTTTATCAGGGTTATGGAAGGGGACTCGATTTGCAGATGCTGCGAGAGCTGAACCGAATGGCATGCGGCGGACTGGAACCGGACCTTACTTTCCTGCTCGACATCTCCCCTGAGACCAGTCTGAAGAGGCTGACTGCAATGGATAGAATGGACCGTGAGCCGTTGGAGTTTCACCAAAAAGTTCGAGAGGGGTTCCTAACTGAAGCCCGAAGAGACCCGAACCGGTGGGTCGTCGTAGACGCCTCTATGCCCCTCGACGATGTTGCTGAGCTTTGCAAAGTAAAGCTAGAGGAACGCCGCGCACCAGCCGCTCGATGATGATGCAGATTCTCACCGCCTTTGCCATCCTCAGTTCTGCGGGCATTGTTCCGGCTGAGACTAGCGCTGACTCTTACATGAAGTGGGTTTCGGCGACTCCCAGGTTTGAGACTGAACTGAGCGTAACCATTCTCGACCAATTTCAGCGCAGGCCGTCTGATCGACCGACCGGCTTTATCGCTTTCGAGAGGCCAGACAAAGTCGCGTACCGGCTGGGCCTTCGGGGGGACGTCCACGAACTCTATAGCGACGGCAAGACCTGGATCGAGATTGACAGGTTAGCGAGGCATTACTTTGTCACACCAACTCCCCGCCAGGGCTACGCCATTTTCCCATTTGAATCTGCCTACACCGAGCTCCAGTTCTCGTTCCCGGACTTTCTTGTTCGGCCCGAGGGCTTGGTGATTCAACCGTCAGATTCCAAAGCAGACTGGCACCAGGCAACATTGACGCTCTTTGAGCGATCATATCAGGCAAGAGTGCGGCTCTACCCGGATGGCGCGCCGAGAACCGTTGAGGCAATTGGGTTGATGACTTGGGACTTCGGGCCATACCGCTACCCGGCGAAGTTCGAGGACTCCCGATGGACGTCTGCACTCCCGGCAGGTTTTTCGCCCCAGCAGCTACCCTTGCAAGTAGAGCCTCCTCGAACAGGCCAGCCACTGATGCTGGGCACGGTCGACAACCTGCGAACCTCGATGCCCACGAGGCTGAGGTTGAGTACGGGAGAGGTAACGCTGATTCGAGTGTTTGACCCGCAGTCCGATCTTGCCAAGCCGAGCACTGACCTCCAATCTGCGCTGAAAAGGGAGCTGGCGAAGGACAAAGTAACGGTGCTCGATCTTCACCTCAGCAAGCCAGCAAAACTGGCACCGATCGAAGGGGTTGGAAGCTTCTTGCTTGGTTCCGAAGATGCGCAGATGTTGGAGCAAATCGGCACTCCGCAGTGGTGGGTTGTCTCGCCCGATGGGACCCTGTATCAGCTGTTCATCGGCATCGATGGTCGCCGGCCACTAGAGAACCTGCGCGAAATCGTAGTGAGCGTGAGGGACGCCGCTGCACCTCCTCGGCAACGTTAGCTAGTACCAGCCATGCTTCATAATGGTGCCCGTGAGAAAAATCAGTGGTGAACGTGGATCGGGCTACCAAGTACTGATCGTAGTCAGTCAGTGGAACGAACTCGTATGTGAACGACTTCTGGCTGGCGCCCTAGAGGAACTTGAAGGGAACGACGTTACGGTTCTCTCAGTGCCAGGGACTTGGGAGTTACCCCTCGCCATCGAAAAGTATCTCGATCACGCAGACTCAGCTGATTGCGTGGTAGCGCTCGGGTGCATCATGGAAGGTCAAACCCGCCATGCCGAGCTCCTGGGCAAAGAAGTCACTGGTTCCTTGATGGCGATTCAGCTTCAGCGCCAAATCCCGGTTGGCTATGGGATCATCACCGCCAATACTGCCGAAGACGCACTAGACCGCGCAGGGATGAAAATGGGCAATAAGGGTAGGGAAGCTGCGAATGCCGCGCTGGAAATGGTCTCGCTGCTGAAGCAGATCAGCACCTAATCGATCTCGCCTAAGACAGGCTGCCTTTCAACTGGCTTCTGCTGGGTAAACCGCAGTCTTTCGTGAAGATGAATGGCGGAAAGCTTCACCTGCTCTTCCGACCTGGCGTGGACGGTACAAATAGGCTGGCCCCTTTCGATTCGCTCGCCTGGCTTGATTGCGAGTTCGACTCCGACGGCCAGGTCCACCTCTGCGCCAGGCTGCAGCCGGCCTCCGCCAAGGTCTCTCACGATTTCGCCGAGCACGTCTGCGTAACCGGGCTCCAGGTACCCCTCCGCCTCGGACAAGACCGGAGCTTGAATGGGAGCGGTGGGCAGCCAGTCGAAACCCACCTTGATTTCCGGCGAGGCACCTTGAGCCGCCGCCCACTCATAGAACTTTTCCAGCGCCTGACCGCTGTCGAGCTGCTGCTTGAAGCTCTCCTCGGTTGCGTCTCTGCCGAACAGTCTGAGCCCGCTCTTCCAAAGCGCAAACACTACAGCGGTCAATCGGGGGTCCCTCAGGTTCGCCCCGTCTGGGTGGAGGAATTGGATTGCTTCCCGAACTTCGAGCGCGTTGCCTACGGCTTTACCGAGCGGGTAGTCCATGTCGGTAATCACTGCTTCAACTCTCATGCCGGCAGCCCTTCCGGTATGGACCATAGTCTTAGCTAGGCGTTTTGCGCTTTCGTCGTCTCGCATGAACCCACCCGATCCTGATTTCACATCCAGAACGAGGTTCTTGCAACCGGCAGCGAGCTTCTTGCTGAGGATCGAGGATGTGATGAGTCCTAGTTCGTCGACGGTTGCCGTTACGTCCCGCAATGCATAAAGTTTCTTATCAGCCGGTGCTAGGTTGGCAGAAGCGGCGGCAAGAGAGATGCCAATCTTTCGCGCTTGCTCGATCATCTCCTGTTCTGTGAGATCGGTTCGAAATCCCGGGATCGAATGGCATTTGTCGATGGTGCCACCGGTGATCCCCAGCCCTGCGCCGCTGAGCTTGACGATAGTCAGACCCGCTGCAGCCCAAAGCGGCAATAGAATCAGGGTGGTTTTGTCACCAACGCCGCCGGTGCTGTGCTTATCCAGCGTCGTTTCGGGGAGCGAACTAAGGTCAAGTACCGAACCGCTGGCTGCCATCGCCTGCGTCAGGTGTGACGCCTCTTCATCGGAAAGTCCACGGATCCTGGCTGCCATAAGCCAAGCCGCTAGTGGTCCGTCTTTAACCTTGCCAGTAGCCGCACCGTCGGCTACCACCTTCAGCTGCTCCGCTGTGTTCTGGTGACCGTCTCGCTTAGTTCTGATAACACTCTCGAACTTCATTTGAAACTGTAGGGTGCGCGGTGAACGCCTAGCTCGGTGATGATTCCCGAAATCAGTTCTGCCGGGGTGACGTCGAACGCCGGGTTCCACACGGGCGTGGTCTCGGGCGCAACCCAGCCGTTGCCGACTCTAAGTATTTCTTCCGATGATCGCTCTTCGATTGGGATCTCGCTGCCATTTGTAGTTCGCGGGTCAACTGTTGAACTGGGAGCAGCGATGTAGAAGGGGATCCCGAAGTGGTGGGCGAGAACAGCCAGGTTGAATGTGCCGATCTTATTAGCGGTGTCGCCGTTTGCGGCAATCCGGTCCGCGCCGGCAATAACAAGGTCAACGGAAAAGTTCCGCATTGCCGAGGCCGCCGCGCCGTCGGGAATAATGCGAAACGGGATGGAGTCGGAGGCAAGTTCGAACGCGGTCAGTCTTAGGCCTTGCATCCGAGGCCGGGTCTCGCACGCCAGCACCTCTCGAACCCTTCCCATTTTGTGAGCCCGAAGGATCGCTCCGTAGGCTGTGCCAATGCCGGCAGTTGCTAAAGCGCCTGTGTTGCAAACGGTCATGATCGTCGCTCCGCTCGGAATCAGCTCTTGGGCGCTGGCACTAATCGCGTCGCATAGCCGCCGGTCCTCGTCGTGGATCGCCTTCGCTTCTTCTAACAGGGCGGCGGGATCGTTACCTATCGACACCATCCGTTCTAGAGCCCACCGAAGATTAACCGCTGTGGGGCGGGTTGCCAAGAGGAGGCTGTGGGCATCTCGAATTGACATCCCACCTCGCGCTCCTAGCACGATTCCGTAAGCGGCTGTAACGCCTATGGCTGGCGCACCCCGAACCGTCATCTCTGAGATCGCCTGAGCAACTTCTTGTGCTGTCGTACATTCGGCAAACGAGACCTGGTGGGGGATGGCGTTCTGGTCGATCAACCTCAGAAGGAACCGGTCATCATCCCATTGAATCGTTTGCACGGGCATTCCGTTGAGTTTATTCGCCGAGACTTACGACGATGATTTCGTAAGGTAATGCGAACCATGAAGGTTTTGGTATTTGAAGACAATTTAGTGTGGAGCGCAAGATTCCTGCAGTCGCTTCGCAAGCTTGGGCACCAACCGGTAGTGCCCAAGTGTGCGGCAGATTGGGAAGGCGCCGACGTAGCGATCGTCAATCTTGCCAGTGATTTCTTCAAGGCAGCGGAGATCGTGCCCGTCGCGAAACAGCAGGGGATTTACGTAATCGCCCACGCAGGTCACAAAGAGAGCCAGTTGCTGGATCTTGGCAAACAACTCGACTGTGACAGGGTGGCTTCAAACTCCGAGGTCACCTACAAACTAGACCAACTTCTGCTCAAGTAGACTCTGGCTTCCTGACTCGTATCGGTGATACAGCCAAATCTATGAACAAGGTCTATGCAGATGCCAAGCAAGCTCTGGACGGCCTGCTCTTCGATGGAATGACCATCATGGCAGGCGGATTCGGGCTCTGCGGAATCCCGGAAAACCTGATTCTCGCTCTTCGAGACTCTGGTGTAAGAGATCTCACGATTATCAGCAATAACTGTGGAGTTGACGACTTCGGCTTGGGGTTGCTGTTGCAGACCCGCCAGATCAAAAAGATGGTCAGCTCCTACGTGGGTGAGAATGCCGAGTTTGAAAGGCAGTACCTCAGCGGTGAATTGGAGCTTGAGTTCAACCCGCAAGGAACGCTGGCAGAAAGGGTGCGTGCTGGTGGCGCTGGCATCCCGGCTTTCTACACCCGGACCGGTTACGGAACTCTGGTAGCGGAAGGGAAGGAAACAAGAGAGTTCGACGGCAAGTGGTACGTGATGGAGACCGGGCTCTTTGCTGATCTCTCGATCGTGAAGGCATACAAGGGAGATGAGATGGGCAACCTGATTTACAGAAGAACGGCGAGAAACTTCAACCCGATGATGGCAAGCGCCGGTAAGGTTACGGTGGCCGAAGTGGAGCACTTGGTGCCAGTAGGCGAGCTCGACCCCGATTGTATCGACACGCCCAGCATCTATGTGGACCGAATTTTGAAGGGAACCTTTGAGAAGAGAATCGAACGATTGACTACCCGCGAGCGAGCGGAGGGAGGTCAGTAAAGATCATGGCTTGGACAAGAGACGAACTCGCGCAGCGAGCGGCTAAGGAGCTGGAAGACGGCTTTTATGTGAACCTGGGAATCGGAATCCCGACGCTGGTTGCCAACTTCATTCCCGACGGAATGGACATTGTTCTTCAGTCGGAAAACGGCATGTTGGGCATGGGACCGTTCCCCTACCCGGGAGAAGAAGACCCCGACTTGATCAATGCTGGCAAGCAGACGATCACGGAGATCCCAGGTACCGCCTATTTCGATTCTGCAGCATCGTTTGCGATGATTCGAGGTGGTCACATCGATCTGTCGATTCTTGGCGCGATGGAAGTTTCAAAGGACGGCGATCTCGCCAACTGGATGATTCCCGGCAAGATGGTCAAGGGTATGGGCGGCGCGATGGACCTGGTCGCTGGCGTGAAGCGCGTAGTCATCGTGATGGAGCACACAAACAAGGCGGGTCAACCAAAGATCTTGAACGAGTGCTCTCTGCCGCTGACTGGCAAGGGTGTCGTGGACTTGATCATCACCGACTTGGGCGTTCTAGAAGTCGGGCATGACGGACTGACTCTCATCGAACTTGCCCCCGGCGTAACTGTTGAAGAGATTCAATCGAAAACGGAGCCACCTGTTCAGGTTGCCCTAAAGAACTGAGCCACTTGAATTGAACAAGGTTTTCGGCAGCGCAGGCGAGGCTCTCTCGGGCGTTCTGCACGATGGACTCACGCTCATGGTCGGCGGTTTCGGGCCGTGCGGCATTCCCGAAGCTTCCATTGAGTCGGTACTGGAATCTGGAGTTCGCGAGCTCTTCGTGATCAGCTGCGACTGTGGCGCGGCAGACTTTGGTGTTGGGCGGCTGATCGCAGAGAAACGCGTGAGAAAGCTGACCGCTGCCTATGTGGGGGACAACCGCGTTTTCACCGAGCAGTATCTGGCTGGGGAAATCGAACTGGAGCTCTGCCCGATGGGCAACCTCGTTGAGAAGATCCGCTCAGCCGGAGCGGGAATTGGCGGCTTCTTTACGCGAACTGGCGTCGGCACCCTCGCTGCGGAAGGAAAGGAACTCCGTACGTTCGACGGTATCGATTACCACCTCGAGACAGCCTTGTCCGCTGATCTTGCGATCGTCCGCGCAACGACCGCAGACACTATGGGCAACTTGCACTTCCGGAAGGTAACCGCGAACTTCAATTCTGTGATGTGCGCAGCCGCCAAGACGACCGTGGTCGAGGTTCAACGAATTGTGCCCCCCGGAGAGATTGACCCGGACTGTGTTGAGGTTCCGGGCATCTATATCGACAGGATCTTTCAGGCGATTCCGTCGGGGAGAATCGAGCGGCTCATGCTTCGATCTGGTGCTCGCTCGGGCTCTTCTGCTTGAACTCCAATGCGGCGCCGAGCAGCCCTCGGAACAACGGGTGAGGTCGGTTCGGCCGGGACTTAAACTCTGGATGGGCTTGAGTTGCGATAAAGAACGGATGGGCTGGAATCTCGACCATCTCAACCAGCCGATAGTCTGGGGAAACCCCGGAGATCTTCATTCCACTGGACTCTAGGACCTCTCGGTAATCGTTGTTTAGCTCATATCGGTGCCGGTGCCGCTCTACCACACGAGAACTATCGTAAAGCCGATGAGCCAGAGAGCCGGTGACGATGTTGCACGGATACGATCCGAGCCTCATGGTTGCGCCCTTGTCGATAATTTTCCGCTGCTCAGGCAAGAGGTGAATGACCGGATGGGCGGGCGTTCGTTGACCGGCGTTTGCATCGCTCACTTCCTCCGAGTTCGCCCCTTCAAGATCGCAGACGTTGCGGGCAAACTCGATTACGGCAACCTGCATTCCGAGGCAGATACCCAAGAAAGGCAGCCCTGCTGTGCGGGCGTACTTTACCGCCTCGATCTTTCCTTCTAGCCCTCTCGCTCCGAACCCGGGCGCGATGATCAGGGCATGAACGTCCCGCAGATGGCTCTCCACCGAACCCGAATCAGATAGGGCGTCGCTATCAATCCATTTGAGCTCCACCTGGCAGTTGTTGGGGATACCCGCGTGGATCAACGCCTCGGCGATGGACTTATAGGCGTCGCCGTTATCGGTGTATTTGCCGACGATGGCCACGGTGCACGTCTCAGAAGGCTCCTTTATGGCTTTGACGAGCTGTTCCCATTCGCTGTAATCCGCAGCTTGGGAGATCAGCTGAAGGCGGGACAAGACGATCTGATCCAAATGAGACTCGGCGTAGCGAAGCGGCACCTCGTAAATTGTCGAGACGTTCAGCGATTCTATGACCGCTTTGGTCGGAACGTCGCAGAAGAGACTGATCTTCTCCTTCACTTCTTCGCTCAGCGGCAGGTCCGAGCGGCAAATGAGGACGTCCGGAGTGATACCGATTTCGCGCAGCTTGTACACGCTGTGCTGGGTGGGCTTAGTCTTGACTTCACCCCAGGGACCAACTTGCGGAACCAGCGTCACATGCACAAAAAGGGTGTTTTCAAACCCGAGGTCTTTTCTCAGCTGGCGGATGGCCTCCAAAAATGGAAGGCTTTCGATGTCACCCACGGTTCCGCCGATTTCGGCCAGCACGACGTCAGCCGCTTGCTCTCGGGCGAGGTCCAAGATCGCGCGCTTGATCTCGTTGGTGACGTGCGGGATGACCTGTACAGTCTGCCCGAGGTATTCGCCTCGCCGTTCCGCCTCGATTACGTGAGAATAGACCCTGCCCGTAGTGACGCTGCTGCCTTTGGCACAGTTGACATCGATAAACCGCTCGTAGTGACCCAGATCCAGGTCGGTTTCGGCTCCATCCTCAGTAACGAAAACCTCGCCGTGCTGAAAGGGGTTCATGGTCCCTGCATCAACGTTGATATACGGGTCAAGCTTCATCGGGGCGACTGTGAATCCGTGGCTCCGGAGCAGCCGTCCAAGGCTGGCGGTAGCGATGCCTTTCCCGATGGAACTCACTACACCGCCAGTTACAAAGATGAATTTCGCCATTCCGCTTTCTGGGAAGCAGTTTACATGCCAACCGGAGATACGGACGGAAGTACGGTGGAGTTCAGCGCTGCGGACTGAATGACGGGAAAGAAAAAACTCCGTCCGGCGACACCTTGCGACGATTTGTGCCGCTGCTGGAGATGGTGTAGATGTTTCGGTTGGCGCCTTCGGCCAGGGCGAACACGATTCGGGTTCCGTCAGGGGACCAAGCCGGCTCGTAAACGGAGCCTTCTAGCAACGGTTGTGCCTGCGGCGCTGCAAGTTCCGTTGCTGGCAGAAGCACGAGTGCTTGTGGCGTGAATGCAAAGTCGTCTCCGGCCTCTCCTACTACAACGACGACAGACTTGCCATCCGGGGAGATTGCTGGTGATGCGAACGCGACCTCATCGTTTTCGCTGGCAGCGACAAGCTTGAATGGCTCGTTTTGCTTCGGGTTTAGAATGGCCAAGGCGTTGCGGAACGGCACCACTACTCGGTTGTCCACGATGAACTGCTCGGGTACCAACTCAAGCAACGGGAAGCGGAAGTTACGAACGGCGAAAATCAGTGAGCCATCAACAGGGCTCACGTCGAAGTCGATTCGATCTCCTGCAGCGATCGGCATGGGTGGAGCGTTTGAGTCTACAACGTTCTGAACGATCAAGACATCTTCGTTGTCCCTTGCCATAACGGCGTAGACTACAGTCTTGTTGTCGTTCCAGCGCGCCTCTTTGAAGGTGTTGCCGAACTGGTTGTAGAGTTGGTCAAACTGGCCGACAGCGCCACCGCCATCTTCATCACTGGTCGCCGTTGCCGCTGGGGAACGGGGTACAGGGGGAAGGATCTGCCGGATGCTTCCCGTCGACGGTTCGAACTCCATGACGAATCCGCCAGTGGTGATTAGGGCAAGGTCGTTGGCATCTGGGCTTGCAGGAAAGCCGAAGGAGGGCACACCTTTTGCGCGCGACCCTGTACTTCTGCGCTCAACCCTGTTATTGCTTAGGTTCCAACGGTAGATGTTGAATGCCTCTTCGCCACGATTGGAAGAGAAGAAAATTCGGTTGCCATCGGGTCGCCAGGAAGGCTTCGAGTCGCGCTCACCCTGTTCATGATCTGGGACTCCGCGTACCTCGCCATCGGGTAGGAAAACCACAACCTGATTGCCGGTTGGTGTCTCTTGGAGCGCGGCAATCCAGTTGGTCGAATCAACGGAGCCGAAGTCCCAATCTGCCATTCCGCGAACGCAGTTGAACCCAACGATGAGCAACACGAGAAGTGCTGCGCACACCAAGAACCGAATGAGAACCTGTTTCGTCATGAAATCTTCTTTACTGGAGCCATTGATCGCCGCTTACCAGGCGCGACCCTCTGGCAAATTCGGCGCCGGACATCGGCCTTGATCCTGCTGGGGTCACCTCATAGAGTATCAAAGTTCCCGTATGAAAGAACACCTTCAGGGCGTTCCCCGTGATGTGGCATTCGCCGTTTGGCCCACTCTTGGGGTCATAGCCTGCTTTCAAGACCTTGATTGATCGGTCTTGGAAGCGCATTTCTGTTGCAGGTGAGGGGTGGAGAGCGCGATAGCGGTTGTACGCAAGTTCGGCACTGATCTCTAGGTTCAAAATTCTCTCTTCAGGCTCGATTTTGGGGGCATAGGTTGCTACCTCATGGGCTTGGTGGATGACTGGGTAGTCGCTTTCTAAAAGCCTGGGAAGCCAATGTGCGGTCAGATATCCGGCGATTTCTCCCAGCCGGTCTTCCAATTGCCCGTAAGTCTCGTCGGCTCCAATTGGGGTCTCTGCGATGGCGACGATATCGCCGGTGTCCATCCCTTCATCCATTTCAATGAGGGTTACTCCGGTTTTGGTTTGTCCGTCCATGATCGCTCGCTGGATTGGCGCTGCACCTCTGTATTGTGGCAGGATCGAACCATGCAGGTTAAAGCATCCAATACTAAACAAATCGAGAAGTTTCTTGCGCAAGATCTTGCCGTACGAGGCAACCACGCCCACCGAGAATCGTCCTGCCTCAAGCTCTGCTAGGAACTCAGGCTCCGTCGCTTTCCACGGAGTTCGCACTTCCAACCCAAGTTTCACTGCGAGCTCGTGAACCGGGGTCATGGCGGGCTCTCCCTTTCGCCCTTTGGGCTTAGGCGGCTGGCTCACTACAAGCGCTACTTCGGGGTGAATCTGTTCAAGGATTCTAGTGGCAAACTGTCCAGATCCAAAGAAAACGACTCGGCTCATACCGTCGATTCGTCACGAGTCAGCGGGTGTTGCCAGCGGAGTGTGGTCGGGTCGACCAGGTCGATGAACAATTTTCCGTCAAGGTGGTCTAGTTCGTGCTGGGCGATGACCGCTGGTCGACCTTCCAGCTCGACTTCGATCTCACGACCCTTGCGATCCAGCCCTACGAGGATCACGGACGCAGCACGCTGAACATCGCCGTAAAGTCCGGGAATGCTCAAGCACCCTTCTTCACTGATTTGAACCCCTTCGCGGTGTGTGATGACAGGGTTTGCTAAAGCCAACACTCGATCTTCTTCCGGCTCCATTACGATTACTCGCTGCAGGATGCCAAGCTGTGGCGCCGCTAACCCGACGCCGTTAGCTTTGCGCATGATTTGTACCATGCTTGACATCAATTGTTGAACATTTTTCGTGACTTTCTTGACCGGAGTCGCGGTTTCACGGAGCTTAGCATTGGGTATGACCAAGATCGGCGCGGCGTAATCTGCCTCGTATAGGTACCGATATTCTTCGGGCACAACAACGTTCATTCAACTAAGATTATGAAGTCAACGAGAATTGAATGCCCCGTACGTGGCCCAATAGGTCCCGCTTATCTCGACCCTGCTTCCATCCACGGGTTTCAAACAATTGCCGAACCTCTGCTTCTCTCCCGGCCCCAATTTCTACGATCAACTGCCCATCTGGATTCAAGTAATCGCGCGCCAAGTCTGCTAGGACGACAAAACAACTCATCCCACTATCTTCCGCATACAGGGCTACCTCGGGTTCAAATCGGGCAACGCTTTCGTCAATCACATCTGAGCTGGCGACATAGGGCGGATTACATACAATCAGATCGAACAACTCTCCCTCCAGTGCCTCAAACCAGTCGCTCTGGACAACGGCAACGTCCGCTCCAAGCTTCTCAGCGTTTGACCGCGCGAAGCGGAGGGCTTCCTCCGAGATATCTGCTGCGCAAACGCTCCAACGTGGGCGATGTACCTTAAGCACGATCGCGAGAATCCCGCTGCCGGTACAAATATCCAGCACCTTCAGCGCCTCGCCTTCTAACTCCAAAGCCAACTCAACCAGAGTTTCCGTTTCGGGTCGCGGAATCAAAACTCCGGGACCGACCTCGAACTCCAGCCCGTAAAACTCCTTACGACGAGTCAGATAGGGTAGCGGCTCGCCGCCTAACCGTCGACGAAGCAGCGCATTCGCTGTGTACGGCACCATCAATCTTGCGCCCGTCAAAACATCGAGCCGTCGCACATTCAAGGAAGCTGCCGCCAGCAACTGGGCTTCCAGCTCGGGACTTTCTATCCCGGCGGAACGAAGATGCTGTGCCGCCAGCGGCAACCACTCGGCAAGCTTCATTTACACCGAATAAGGCGCCAACTTGTTGCGCATGTGCGCCACAAGCTCTGCCCGCACCCGAATCCCTTCTTCTTCGTAATCAACCTGGTGCACTCTGCCGTACTCGTAGCACTCCTGAACTAGCCCGGACTCTGAGTAGGGGATGACAACTTCAAGAAGCTGCAGCATAGACTTGACTTGAGACACGATGGCTTCCATCAGGTCAGGCAAACCGGCTCCGTCAAGTGCGCTAATCGCCACAGCATCAGGCATCTCCTGCCGAATGGCCTCTAACTCGAGTGTGCTTGGTAGACGGTCGATCTTGTTGAGCACCGTAATCATCGGTTTCTGGTCAGAGCCAAGCTCCGCTAGGGTTTCCAAAACGGCGTCGTGTTGCACCTGCCAGTTTGGGTGGCTTACGTCAACAACGTGGATCAAGAAGTCGGAGACCACGATCTCTTCCAAGGTTGCGCGGAATGCTGCTACCAACTGGGTAGGAAGCCGGCTGATGAATCCAACCGTGTCGGTGAGAAAGAGGCTGTAGCCCTCGTCCATATCCAGCTTGCGCGTGGTCGGGTCAAGGGTGGCAAAGGGCATTGCGTCCGCCAAAAGATCGGTCCCTGCCAAACGGTTCATCAGGGTCGACTTTCCGGCGCTGGTGTAGCCGACCATTGAGGCGAACGGAAAGGGGTATTTCCTTCGACCAGAACGCTGTTGGTCTCGGTGCTTTCGAACTTCCTCGATCTCGGTCATCAAGCGCGCGATCCGGTCTCGCACCATTCGTCGGTCCGTCTCCAGCTTGGTTTCGCCAGGACCCCTCATACCGATACCGCCCTTCTGCCTCTCGAATTTGGTGTACACCGACATGAGCTTCGGCAACATGTAGCTCAATTGAGCCAGCTCCACCTGCAACATGCCTTCTTTGGTGCGTGCGCGGCGCGCAAAGATATCGAGGATCAGCTGGGTGCGGTCTATTACCGGTATTCCAGCTTCATCTTGAACGTTTCGAGTCTGAATCCCCGTCAGCTCTTCATCGACAATGATGTAATCCACCTTCATCTCCTTGGCGGCGGCAGCGACCTCGATGGTCTTGCCGCTGCCAAGATAGGTGGCGGTTGTGGGTTTTGAGACCCGTTGCCGAATGTATCCGGCGGCCTCAACGTTGGCGGCTGCGCAGAGCCCTTCTAATTCTTCCTCGGTGAATTCGTCGTCTTCCTCTTCTGGATTGACGAAGACCAGTAGCGCCCTAGGAAGCTCTTCTTGTTCCGCTTTACTCATTCGGTTACAAGCGCGGCTTCCCTTGCGCCAATTTGAACCAGCCTACAGCCGGAAGAGAACGTAGCTTGCCTCAAAGGAAAGGCCGTCGAAGCGGAACCCGCTCGAAGGCGAGAAGATCGAGTACGTTGCGGAGACTCTTGCGCGGTCCGAAATCTGAAGACCTAGTTCTGCGCTCGCGGCAAATCCTACGGTTCTGGAGGAGTACCGTCCGGGAGGACCGTTAGACGAGAAGTACGGCCGTGTGATGCCGTAATCCATGTAGGCAAGTCCAGCACGAATGGTGCCATACGGTCGGGCGATGTCCTCGTCTCCGCCGAAGAACTGGGTGATTCCGCCAGTGATCGGCACGACAAGGATCCGGTTGCCATTGCGGTTTGCCGAAATGATGTCGAAATCCAGCGTAAACCGAGGTTGATTCGAGACCGACTGCATGCGCCGAGGAGATACCGAGAATCGGATAAACGAGTTTCCGACCAGGTTCCTGACTTCCGAATCCGTAGGAATAAAGATGCCCACGCCACCGGCTATGCCAATTTCCGGGAAATCAGACTGCGCATGGGCGCTGGTCGCTGCAACAGCAAGGCACCCGCTCACCAGTCCAAAACAAACGAACTTAGAAAACTTCACTGCGGGCATTTTATCCGTTATCTGCAAACGCTGCAAAGGTTATGCCTTCATACATCCTTCTAATCTGCTCAGCGACGCCATCAACCGCTGCCTCAAACAGCACCTTTCCCGTCTCAGCGTTGCCCAGCTTCGAATAGCCGAAGGAGCCCTTTGCGGTGATCTCGTCGAACCCTGCAACGAGACCCGTTATTGCTGGCTGTGCCACCAGACCATCAACAGTGGTCTTGTCCTTTCGAACCAATTCGGGCCGCACATGCAGCATCAGGCTTGTCTCGGCTTCGCACGCGTGCTTGATCTCCTTAAGTGGTCCTTGAAGCACGTCTCGGCAAAGATCGCGGCAAAACTCAAAGTAGCCACTGTGGGTAAGGAACAGCTCAGGGTGAACCTCTTTCAGGTCGCGCAGTGCGAGGCTGTTGAGGTCTGTGTTTCCGCCATGACCGTTCACCACGAAGATCCGATAAAACCCGTGGCGGTTGAGGGACAGAACGACCGACTGGAGCGATTGGATGTACCCCTCGAAGGTGTTTGAACAGGTGCCAGGGAACGGAAAGTGATGACCAGAGGCGCCGAGCCAAAGGCACGGTGTCATCAGGCAGATTTCGGAAACCTTACGTTCTGCCGCTTCTGCTACCGCAGTAACCAAAAGGGAATCTGTGCCGAGAGGCAAATGTTCTCCGTGCTGCTCCAGGCTTCCAGTGGGAATCAAAACCACGGAATCGCGGTCTAGGTTCTCAACATCAGGCGAGGTTAGGTGAGCGAGAATCATGGCTCGGGATAGATGTTGCGCATGATCGATTGAACAGCCGCGGCCACGTCTTTGTCTGTGCCGATCAGCTCGGAGATCTTGCGATAGCCGTGCATCATCGATGTGTGGTCTCGGTTCCCAAACTGGTTGCCCAAATGCTTCCAGCTGTCGTGGGTCAGCTCTCGGGCGACATAAATTGCAACGTGGCGGGCGAAGGCAATGGGTGCCTTCCTGGAACTCCCGACGATTTCATCTGGCCGGACTTGGTATCGCCGTGCGACTTCCTTCACGATGGCGGAGAATGAGGGTTTTGCGCTGGAGCTGACGCCGTAATCCCGCTCGATCACAGAAGTCGCTAGCTCCATCGAAATGGGCACGTCCAGGAGAGAAGACTGGATAGCCAACTTGGCAAGAGCACCTTCCAGTACTCGAATGTTTCCCCGGACTTCTTCTGCCAGCAGCATTGCCACTTCGTCGTCGATGGGGATGCCTTTGTCCTGCGCCTTGTCTCGGATGATGGCGCAACGGAGCTCAACATCGGGTTGCTGAACGTCAACAACCAAGCCCATTTCGAATCTCGAACGGAGCCTCTCGTCAACGGTGAACAGCTCTTTCGGCGGTTTGTCCGAGGTCAGCACGATCTGCCTGCCCATCGAGAACAGGTGGTTGTACGTGTGGAATATCTCTTCTTGGGTCTTCGTTTTCCCGACGATGAACTGCACGTCGTCAATCAGCCAAAGGGCGCCTGAGCGCTGGCTTTTTCGGAACTTGTCGATGGTATTGGTCTGGACTGCCTTTACGAACTCTTCCGCGAACTGCTGGGCAGTTACGTACACGATCGGCATATTCGGGTCAATGCGCAGGGCTGCGAGTGCAATGGCGTGGAGGAGGTGAGTCTTGCCCAGTCCGCTCGAGCCGTAGATGAACAGTGGATTATAAACCTTGCCTGGCTGTGTGGCCACCGCCCTGGCGCCAGCCGCTGCCATTCGGTTCGAATCTCCGACGATGAATTTTTCGAAGCTGTAATTCGGGTTCGGTTGGAACGTGCCGAATCCGTTCGGCAGCCGGTCCTCTACGGCGTTTGCCGAGACCTTCCTTTCGCCTGCTTTCTTTGGATTCGGAAGTGTCCTTATTTCAAGCTTAACCGGCGCTCCCAGCAATTCTGCGAGCATCTCTTGAGCCTGCTCAACGAAGTTACGCTTGACCCATTGAGCGGCGAACTGCCCGGGAACACCCAGTTTGGCGACTCCGTCTTCAAAGCCCAGAGGCTGGATGTTTTGGATGTAATAACGGTGTTGGTACGCCGTGTACGCGTCTTCCGACCGGTCAACAACCGACTTCCAAATCTCTTGAAATTGGATTTCAGATTCGGATTGGTCGAGAGAATACTGGTCGGGCATTTGTACGATTCGCGGGAAAGTGGTCGGAAGTATACGCCTCCCGGCGTCTAGAATACACATGACTTCCTCTGCCGATTCCCCAGATTCGAAATTCGATATATCCCGGGTTCTGGGAGTGCTTGGCGGGCAAGATATGTCCCCCGAATTGCTTCAAATCTGGCTCAAATCTGCCTCAATTGTGCTCGCGGCAGATTCAGGTGCAGATGTGGTGATGAGCGCAAACAAGCTGGCGGACTTTGTGGTTGGCGACCTCGATTCGATCAGCCAGGAAGCAATCGACGCCCACTCAAGGGTCATTCGAGACCCGGATCAAGACACAACCGATTGCGACAAGCTTCTTTCGCTAGCCGGCGAATTAGGTGTAGATTCCATAACCCTGGCCAATGTTGAAGGCGATCGATTCGACCACATGATCGGAACCGTAGCGAGCGCAATAAAGAGCCATCTAAATGTTCGACTTGCCCTGCGGCAGGGAGTTGGGTGGGTCTTGAGGCCAAACCAAGCCATAGAGGTTCCGACAGAGCCTGGTTCGGGTGTAGCGCTCCTGCCCATGATGCCTTCGCGTGGAGTTGTCCTCGATGGGGTTGCATGGAAGCTCAGCAACGCGGAGATGAGTGTGGACGGACTGGTTTCGGTTTCAAACCGCGCAGAAAGAGAGACAGTCAGGGCAAGAATCGAGTCTGGGGCCGCCCTCTTGATAGTGGAAATCCCTACGGATCAGCTCCCTATCTGGTAGTCCTTATCCGTTGCTCAATCTCGTTGCCATCGACTGGGTCATCATCGTTGCCTTCGTGGTGGCGCTGTTCTACCTGGCGCTTTCTGCCAAGCTGCGGAACTCCACGGTTCTGCAGTACCTGGTCGCTGGTCGTGCGCTTACACTTCCGATTTTCGTGGCAACACTGGTTTCCACTTGGTACGGAGGGGTCTTGGGAATCGGAGAGTCCGTTTCTTTCTTCGGATTAGGGACATTGGTGCTGATGGGAGTGCCGTTCTATGTTTTCGGGTTGCTCTATGCCATATTTCTGGCAAAGAAGGTTCGCCAGGATTCGCAGCTGAGCATCCCAGAGCGCATTCACAGCCAGTTCGGCAAGCCAGCCGGCGTTCTCGCCGCGGTTCTCATCTTCCTGCTGGCGGTTCCTGCGGCGCACGTTCTGATGCTTGGAACCATGATCTCGCTTCTCACCAACCTTCCGCTCGTGACCTGCATCCTGGTAGCGGCTGTTGTAGGGGTAGTTCTGCTCTTTCGTGGCGGCTTGGTTTCCGATGCCCGAATCAGCCTCCTGGCGTTCATCTCAATGTATCTCGGGTTTCTGATCATCGTGATTTTCTGCTTGGTTCGCTACCCGATCGTTGAAACTTGGTCGACGCTCGACAACTCCAGTCTCTTCACGTGGGACGGCGGAATGGGGGTTCCGTTTGTCATTTCGTTCTTCTTCCTCGGGGCGTGGACCATGGTGGACCCTGCGTTCCACCAACGATCCGCAAGCGCGATCAACCCGAAAACGGCGCAGCGCGGAATTTTCATCAGCGTCGGCTTCTGGATGCTATTCGACGTATTGATGGTGACAACGGGGATGTACGCGCTCTCCACGATGGCGGAGCCACCTGTAGGTCTCAACCTTTTTCCCGTGTTTGGGGCAGAAGTGCTTCCGCCTGGGCTGCGCGCCGTGTTTCTATGCGGATTGATTGGGGTGGTTGTCTCGGCGATGGTCGGCTATACACTGGTAAGCGGATCGACTGTTGGAAGGGATATCATTGCGCGGCTTAAGGGAAGCGAATCTGACGATGGCGGGACGTTCTGGGTTAGAACCGGGCTAATCGTTGCAATCGTAATCTCGGTTTTGCTGGCAATCAACATCCAGAGCGTGGTGGCGCTATGGTACGCGTGGGCTGGAATCAGTGTCGGTGCTCTCTTCTTTCCCGTTCTCTTGGCGTACCTGGAGAAAGGTCTCAAGGTCCCGCCGAAAGCGGTTCTTTCGTCAATGGGAGTTGCCGCAATCGCCTCGTTCATCTGGTTGATTTACGCCAGATCGCAAGGCAACGAATACTTAAGTGTTAAACTTTGGAATGATCAGGAAGTCAGTCTGGGAACGTTGATTCCGGGACTCTTGATTTCAGGACTGATACTTGCGCCATTTGTTCGGCGTAATACGGATACAGAACGATGATTTACAGCAACTATCCAGAAGGTGAAGGCAGCGAGGCAGGAGGCTTCGGGCACCCTGAGTCACAAGCCCAGCCCACGCCAGAACCTATCGAGTTCGCCGCAGACATGATCGCTACCGACGACACTCTCGGCGAAGAAGTCGGGGAAATGATCAGTGAAGGCGCCCCTGTTGGCGACTCAATGCCGACAGCCACCTTGACCTTGAAGCGTGCGGGGGTTATTTCCGACATCAAGTTTCCCTTCGCTCCTCCTGCGACAATTGGTCGGTTTGATCCAGCTCGAGAGCCCATCGAAGTCGATCTTGGCAGTCTCGATGAAGGACGGTTCGTAAGCCGTAGCCACGCCAAGATCACCCACGATAACGGTGAATGGCGGCTGGAGGACCTAGGCTCATCTAACGGCACCTACATTTTCAGACCCAAGACCAACGAGTTTGAGAAAGTTGAGTTTGCCGTGATTCACGATGGAGATCTCATTGCTCTCGGGAACGCCCAGTTCCTCTTTCAGGTGGGAGTGCCCAGCCTGCTAGACGAAGAGCTCTCTCCAGAGCCGATTGTGCACGAAGGGGAGCAACCGCCAAGCGGCATCTAGATTTCGCCCAAAGTTGTAAGATAAGAACATACAAGCACCGAGTCGGTTAGCCATTCCAAACAGCTACCCGGTGGTGCGAGGACTAAAGTGAAAGCGAACATTTTCGTAGTCGATGCGTTCGCCTCTCGATCATTCGAGGGGAATCCGACCATGGTGGCTGTCTTTGACGAGTGGCCTGGGGACGATATCGCCTCCAAAGTGGCTCGCGAAAACCAAGGGACCGAGACCGCTGTCGTCTTCCCGAGTGAGTCGACCGAAGCAGACTACGCCGTTCGTTGGTACCTGCGCGATGTTGAATTGGACATGTGCGGCCACGCCGCTCTAGGTGTCGCGCACGTGGCCATTCGGCACCTGGGATTTCAAGGCGATGCTGTACGGCTTCTGACCCGCAAGGGGGTTTATGTGGTCAACCAACACGGAGAGGAGTTATCGCTGCCCCTGAACCCGTGGAGCGCGACTGAGCTGGAAGTCCCTCCGGCGCTGTCTCATGCCTTGAGACGGCCGCCTTCCAAGGCATATCAGACCCGGGACCTAATGGCTGTGTTCGACAAGCAAGAACAGGTGGCGACGTTGCGACCCGACCTGGAAAGAATCGAGAAGCTGGAGACCTTTGGGGTCATTGCGACCGCGCCAGGGGAAGAAGATGTGGACTTTGTCTCTCGGTTTTTTGCGCCTCGGGTAGGGGTGCCTGAAGATGCGGTGAGCTGCTCAGCGCATCGGACACTTGTGCCCTACTGGGCGAACCACTTAGGCAAGACGGACCTCATTGCTCGGCAGCTTTCGCCGCGAGGCGGAACGATCCATTGCAGGCTTCTCAACGGTCAAGTTTTCATTTCGGGGCGTACTTCGACCTATTTGGAAGGCAAACTGACTATCCAATAGGTGTAATCTGCAAGCGCAACTGATAGATTCAGTCAAGCGCAACTATGCAGATGAAACGCCATTGTAGGTTTCTACAGGGACTTGGGGTCGCTGCAGGGATCATTTTCCTTGCAGGAAACCTGCCCGCCCAAATCACCACTTTTGAAGGTGCCACCGTATATCCGGTTTCGGCTGAGCCTTCTCGTTCCACGATTGTCGTTGAAGGAGGACGAATTCAGTCGATTGCGGCCTCTACAGGTGCAGCTAACGCGAATGTCGTAAAGCTCCAGGGAGGTCATGTCTATCCGGCCTTCATTGACAGCTGGACTATTGAGGGGCTTGACATTACGCGTCCGCCCGATCGGCAGCTCAGGGACGTTACCCAAACTGCGCCTGCGAACATGGACCCAGATAACCGAAAGGGAATCCGCGCTGGGCTAAGTGCAGATGCCTATCTGGATATTGACGAGACTTGGAAGATGCGAGCCCTGCAAAACGGATTTGCGCTAGTCAACTTCGCTCCCGGCTCCGGCTCCATTCGAGGTCGGGGAGCCCTCTTGCTCCTTCAGCCCGAAGCCGAAAAACCCGAGATCGTGGTCTCCAACAGCGTGATGTCCATGGGGTTCACCCCTGGACCGGGTGCCGGCTACCCGGGCAGCTTGCTCGGCGTTATCGCTCTTACTCGGCAAACGCTGTATGACGCTCAGCGATATGGAACGTTGGTTGACATGGGCCTCGTCGGCAAGGGGCTCCGCTTTGAGGAAGACGACAACCTGGCAGCGCTGGTCCCTGTGGTTAGAAGGGAGAAAGCGGCGATGATTCAGGCGAATACTTTTGTCGAACTTCAGCGCGCACAGAATCTGATTGAAGAGTTTGGATTGGTGGGTTGGCTTGCTGGATGCCGTGAAGGGCACTTGCGACTTGATGTCGTTCAGCCGCACTCCGGCCGCGTCATTTACGAACTGGCGCTCCAAAGCCGTCCGAGCGATCGACCGCAGGCCGGAACTCCTGCTGCTGTGCAACGAGAACGAGTGGAACAATGGGAGGATCTGGCACGAGGCCCGGCAGCTATGGCGGCTGCAGGGGTGGAATTCAGCTTCTGCAGTCGAGACACTGGTTATCCCGATGCTCTGCGGAGGCTTCGAGAAGCTATTCAGTTCGGTCTCCCAGCCGAAACGGCTTTGAAAGGATTGACCCTTAACGCAGCAAAGATGTTTGGAATCGACAGTGACTACGGCACTTTGGATGCAGGCAAGAAGGCAACGTTTGTGGTCTTCGATAAGCCATTCCAAGAAGCCGACGCAAAAGTATCGGCAGTCGTGATCGACGGCAAGTTGATCGAGGTGAAGAATTAATGAAACAAAAAAGAGCGGCCCTCTCCGGGCTGATGCCGCTTTCGATAATCCTCACAGCAAGCATCGCCTTTTGCCAGGCTGAGCCTGTAGTTCCGATCGAGCTTGATGTCGATCGTCAGCCGGCGATCAAGACTGGTGGTAACGCTTTGATCCGCGGTGCCCGGGTAATTACCATTACGGGGCAGACCTATTCGACTGCCGATATCCTCGTTCAGGACGGCAAAATCGCCGCGATCGGCCCGAACCTTCAGGCGCCGCAAGGCTTCGAAGTGATCGATGCCAGAGGTCGGGTGGCTATGCCCGGCATCGTCGACGCCCACGTGCACCGTGCAAGCGACAGCACCAACGAGGGCAGCGACTCAATTACCGCCGAGGTTCGCATATTCGATGTGCTCAATCCCCGCGCCCGAAATATTTGGCAGGCGCTGGCTTCCGGGCACACAAGCGCTTTGGTGCTGCATGGCAGCGCAAACACCGTTGGTGGCCAGAGCCAGGTCATCAAGTACAAGGTCGGAAAAACCGAGGGCGACTTGGTGATTGAGGATGCTCCTCGGATCATCAAGTTCGCTCTTGGCGAAAACGTGACCCGGAAGGGCGGTGCGCAGACTCGGTTCCCTGGCTCTAGAATGGGCGTTGAAGCGATGCTGAGACGCGGCTTTGAAGAAGCCAAGAAGTATCGTACCGAGTGGCGTGTATACGAAGCGCAGCAAAGAGCAGGAATAAGGGGCATTCCGCCGCGAAAAGATCTCCGGCTTGAGACCCTGGCAGACATTCTTGACCAGAAGATCTGGGTTCATAGCCACTGCTACCGAGCCGATGAGATGCTAATGTTGGTTCGATTGAGCCAGGAATACGGCTTCAAGATCGGCGCGATGCAACATGCATTGGAGGCATACAAGATTGCTCCTGAACTGGCGAGAGCCGGAATTGGCGTTTCTGTGTTTGCGGATAACTGGGCGTTCAAGGTTGAGTCGTATGACGCGATCCCCTACAACTCTGCGATCTGCATGGCGGCTGGCGTGGAAGTCAGCGTGAACACGGATGGAGTGAGCGGAACTGCGGCGCTAAACATCGATGCGGCCAAGTTGCTCCGGTTCGGCGTTTCGGATGTAAATGAAGTCTTGAAGACGATCACCATCAATCCGGCTCGCCAACTCGGAATCGATCACCGCACCGGCTCATTAGAGGTTGGGAAAGACGCAGACATTGTTTTGTGGTCGGGCCATCCGCTTTCCGTTTACAGCAAGCCAATCCTTACGATGGTCGAGGGAGAGGTCTACTTCCAGCGAAGAGACGCTTTCGATGTCGACCGTTACTCTTCTGCGCCACCTGAGGTAATCGCGACGCCTGGGCGGGCGTTCATCGGCGCCAAAGCACCTGTCTCCCCGAACGGACGGTATGCGCTGGTTGGTGCGGAAATCTTCCCGGTCAGCTCACCGACCATTTCAAATGGAACCCTGCTGGTTCGGAACGGAAGAATTGAAGCCGTTCGGTCTGGGTGGCACGCTCCTTCCGGATACACGGTCATCGACGTCAGTGGCAAGCAAATCTATCCTGGGTTTATCGATTCCGGTGGAAGTATGGGCATGGTCGAAATCGACTCGGTTGCCACGATGATCGATAACCGCGAGATTGGGTTGATTCAGCCCGACATCCGCACGGCGATGGCGTACAACGTGGAGAGCGAGTTGATCCCCGTTGCCCGCGCCGCAGGGATTTTGACGGCGATGAGTTCACCAGTTGTTCAACTGGTAGGCGGTCAGGGAGCCGTTATTCGGCTCGCTGGGTTCACTACAGAGGAATTGGTGGTTGTCCCAGATTCAGGGCTTTACGTAACTTGGCCCGAGACCGGCGCACCACCTCCACCTCCACCAGGTGATCCACTGCTGCACTCTGTTTGCTGCGGTAGCGGATCGGTGTTTGACTTGTTGCCAGAGCAGTTCATTGGCGATCAGTTCTTCGAGAGCCAGAAAGGGGCGCACAGCCATGATCACGACCATGATCATGACCATGACTGTGACGACCCAGACCACGACCACGGCCCTATGGCGGCTCAGCCTCGTGGACAAGGCGGACAAGCCCAAGGGAGGCTTGGGGACCTTCTGAACTTCTTCACTGAGTCGCAGGAGTACCTGGAAAGAAACGTTCAGCCTGGCGATCGCGATTACGACCTGAAGAAGGAAGCGATGCGACCCTATCTGAACGGCGAGCGTCCGATCTTCGCTAGAGTTCGAACGGTCACGGGAATCCGCTCAGTGCTTCAGTACGCGCGGAGCTCCAAGGCGAACATCGTTTTGGTTGGCGCACCCGATGCGTGGAAAGTCGCCGACGAGATCGCAGAAACTGGGCTACCGGTCATCTTGGTGCCTGCAGGCCTAAGCGTGCTCTCCGCGAACAACACTGTGTCGCCGTGGGACCCGTACGACACTCCCTACGCCACAGCAGAACTTCTACGACGGGCAGGAGTGAAGTTCAGCTTCCAGAGTGCAGGCGCGGCTATGGCAATGACCCTTCCGACAAGAGTCGGGATGTCGGTGGGCTTCGGTCTTCCTCAAGAAGCTGCGGTCAGGGCACTTACTTTGTCTGCAGCTGAGATTCTCGGAGTAGCCGACGAACTTGGCAGCCTGGAAGCTGGAAAGCGGGCAACGTTCATCGTCACTGATGGTGACCCGTTCGAGCAAACATCGATGGTGCGCTACGCATTCATCGACGGCAAGCCAGTGAGCTTGGAAACCAAGTTCACCAGGCTGTACCAGAAGTACCTGGAACGATTATAGAAGTTAGGCGGTCTTGGTGGTTTAGGGCCGCCGAGACCGCTAAAGCTATGCCTTCAGTGCTTGGTCGAGGTCTTCGATCAGGTCGTCGCAGTTTTCGATTCCGACGCTGAAGCGCAGCAGCCCATCCGTAATTCCAAGTCTGCGTTTGGTTTCATCCGGCAAGCTAGCATGGGAAAGCATGGTTGGGTAGGAAACCAGTGACTCGATCCCGCCGAGGCTGTCGGCGAGGTGGAATAGTTTCGCCTTTTCCAAGAACCGGTGAACCGCCGGTCTGCCATCTCTCAAGTCGGCGGTTACCATGCCTCCGAAGCCCTTCATTTGCCGCTTGGCAATCTCGTGACCTTCATGCCTAGGCAATCCTGGATAGTGGACCCTTGAGACTGCTGGGTTGGTTGAGAGGAATGCTGCGATCTGGCCGGCGTTCTCGCAGTGTTGTCTCATCCTGATTGCTAATGTGCGAATGCCTCTTGCTGCCAGCCAGCAATCAAAGGGCGAAGGTGCCGCCCCGGTGGTTTCGACTGTGTGCTTCAGCTTCTGTGCTAAGCCATCGTTGTTGGTGCAGGCAGCGCCGATGACCAAGTCGCTGTGGCCTCCCAAGTATTTCGTGCCAGAGTGGATGACCGTGTCCGCTCCGAGCATGAGAGGGTTTTGCAGCGCGGGGCTTGCAAAGGTGTTGTCGAACACCGTCAGTGCTTCGTGCTTCTTCGCCTCTTGGCAGATCGCCTCGATGTCGGCGATGCGGAGGTTCGGGTTGCTCGGAGATTCGAATACGACTACCCGAATGTCTGAGTGGCGCTCAAATGCCTCTTGCAAGCTCGAAAGATGTCTGCTATCGAACTCCACCTTCTTGATTCCCAGCTCGTTCAGATACTCATCAAAGAGCCATCGAGTTCCGCCATAAATGTCCTCTGTGAAAAGTGCGGTGTCGCCTGGTTTCAGAATCCCGAGGGCGGCGGTCATCGCCGCAATCCCCGAGCTGAACGCTATGCAATGTTCGGCACCTTCCAGTTCACCGACGAGCGACTCAAAGACGGAGCGAGTCGGGTTACTGATCCGCGAGTATCGATGCAGTGGCGGCTCCTCTAAGGAACTCCACCCGTAGGTCGAACTCGGATGTATGGGTGGAGTTATCGCGAAATCTGGCGCAGTGGGTTGGTAGCCGCCCTGAACCGCCAATGTTTCAAACTTGTACTCGCTCATTCATGGCAGGGAGTACCTCAAAAAGCAATGCCCCGCCTTCATTCAGGCGGGGCACTGCTTCCAGTAAAGGCTATAGCTGATTCTTACAGTCTGCCCATTCCCAGCACGCGCCACTCAGCTGGTGCTTCGGCAATGATGTTCGTGGAGACCACCTGCGCTTGGCTATTCATGTTCCAGGCTGCCAAGAGGTTGGTGGTCTGGTTTCGGAACAGGATCGTGGTGAAGTTGTTGTACAGTTGGCCAATTCCAACAACTCTCCAATCTGCGCCCGGTGTTGGCGGGTACATGGTTTGGAAAATGTTGCCGAAGGAGTTGGTTCTGTAGTAGGCAAACACCCCGGTCGCCGGGTTCTGAACGTAGATGTTCGCACCGATTCCTGATTCGGAAGTCACTGCGCCGACTACTTCAAAGCCTGCTGGAAGAACTGCGATAAGGATTGTGCCGAGGACTTGGTTGAACTGATCTCGGAACCAGATGACCATGTTTCGGTTCGAGGGGTTGTACCAGATGAGGTCAGCCACGCCGTCGCCGTTTACATCGCACAGCGCCTTGACTCGCCAGTTTGCACTGGGTGGAGCGCCAACGCTGCCTGCCGGGAACGGAACACCGTTCTCATCGAGGGTCCAGAAGCCTGTAAGCCCAACCTGCGGGTTCTCCGTTCTCTGGAACACGAGACCGCTTGGGCCTGTAGCTACGACATTTCCGACAGTCTCCACATCCCAGCCCGGAGGGGTAACGTCGATGAGGATAGACGGCATCGTGACGACTCCGAGATCTGTGCGCCAAGCAACCAAAAGGCGAGGTAGAGGTCCAGTGTCGGGTCCCTGCCAGAAAATGGTCGAATTCGGGTTGGCTGCGAATCGCTCGAAGTCAAATGTGCGATCCCACGAGGGGAAGGCAATTCGCAGCATGTCAAACCCGACTGGTGCTGCGTTGAACGAGAAAATTTGGCTCTGCTCAGGTGTTCCATATTGGACATTGACTGAGATAACCCGTGCGTTGGGCATGTTGAGATGGTTGATCCATCCTGACAGTGTTCGCAACGTATTGGTGTTGTCGAACCACTGGGTCCACTGACCGGTAGCTGCATTCGATTCTCTCCAGACATTCAGGTCGACCGCGCCATTGTTTCTTGGCTCGTACTGGAGCGTCACGTCAACATCCGTGTCGCCTTGACTGGCGATTCGAAGGATGAGAACAGGAGCCGAATCATTGGTGCCGGCGGGCATTTGGGGGGTGTAAGTCCAGTAGGTTAGATGTTGCAAATTAGCAAGCGTTCGAGTGCCAGGGAGGTTGTATTGGAACTGGGCGATCCCATCGCCGAAGTTTGCCACGATCCAAGCTGCGCCGGTTCCGGATCCAAAATTAGGGAAGTTTTGGAATTCACCGACCTTTGAACTGGCAATAGTCTGACCATTGGGGCTCCAGGTGAACTGTTGCCAGCCGTTCATGCTTTCAGGAGTCACGATGACTGTCTGCGATTGTGCAGAGGCAAACACAGTTGCTACCGCGAGAGCTCCTATGACAACCACTCCTTTTATATTTCTGATTCTTGACATTGTCGCAAATAGTGTACTTAAGTTATATAGTCAGAATCGACCTCTGAGGCGAAAGTAACGTCCCATATTTGCGGGACACGGCTAACTTGATGCGGCTTTCGGATAGACCGTGTGGTATTCTTCTCTCTCGCCAATTTGCGGGTGTAGCTCAGTTGGTTAGAGCGCCTGCCTGTCACGCAGGAGGTCGCGGGTTCGAGTCCCGTCATCCGCGCCACAAAGCCTGTGGGTTGGCGCAAACACTGCGTGCCGAGGTAGCTCAGTTGGTAGAGCAAAGCACTGAAAATGCTTGGGTCGCCGGTTCGAGTCCGGCCTTCGGCACACCCAATTCAGATTTCCTCTCAAAGCCTGAGTTCGCGTTCGCAACAACTGATTGCGCACTTTATAAAGCGGTCATGGCGGAGAGGGTGGGATTCGAACCCACGGACCCTTTCAGGTCTCCGGTTTTCAAGACCGGTGCGATCGACCACTCTGCCACCTCTCCGAGGATGCAAAATTGTACCAAGCCGAGGGAAATTCACCCTAGCGCAAGCCGCTGCCGACCCGATTCCGAAGATTCTGCACCTGCTTTGCACGGTCGGGATGGTTCCCTACAAACCGCTCAGCATTTTGGTACGTCAGGTCTGCACCGATAAGGTCGCCCATCTGCATCTGAAGCCGACCCATCTGGATGTAGGTTTCAAATGCTTTCGCCTCAAGTTCTGTTCGCTGCTCACCCGATGAGCCTTCTGCCGCAGCCTGAAATTTTCCGGCAGCAGTTGCAAGGTAGGCGATTTGATCTTCTGGTGTAGAGGCTGCACGCGCCCTTGAAAGCGCCTGTTCTGCCTGTTGCTCGCTGGCCCCAGCTGTGGCAGCACCTACGCACATGGCGCTGGTGTTGATGAAGATGATCACGCCAACAACCAAGGCAGAAAGGATCGCCGCCCAAATGCAGCCGGTGGTACACCCTTCGCTCGTCTTGTCCAAAGCAGAGTTTGTCTTTTGCCTTGGAACATAAGGAATCTGCGTTCCCGTGTACTGGGTCCCGGGCATCGTATAGTTGCCCTGCGGCGGCTGCCCCGGATAGGCGGGGGGCTGGACCGGCGGAGGTGTGTTGAAAACCTGAGGGTTTGAGGGGTAGCCCGTAGGGGGAGGCGGCGGCTGTGCCCACCCGGGTTGAGGCGGAGGTGCAGGGTATTGACCGAAAGGCTGTTGGGTTCCCAGATCAAAAGAAGCCATTCCGGCATACGGGTTGTTCTTCACCTCGACCAGAGCGCTCTCCATCTCCTTCATGGAGCTATATCGATGATCGGGAATCTTGCTTAGCGCCTTTGCAACTACTTGCCCGACCGCAGGAGGTAGTTCGGCCATCCTCGTAGGCTCTTTTGATGTGATCGCGGCGGCAGCCTCATAGACCTCTCCGGGAAATGCCTTTTCTCCAAGGAACATTTCGTAGATCACACTTCCCAAAGAAAAGATGTCGCTTCGGTGGTCTGCCTTAACGCCTTTCACTTGCTCGGGAGACATGTAGCTTGGCGTGCCCCACTGTTCCCCTTGACGGGTGATCTGAGGGTTAGCCTGGTCCAGCGCGATTCCGAAGTCAGTCAGCTTGACTCGACCATCCTTCATGAGCTGGATATTGGCGGGTTTGATGTCTCGGTGGACTACGCCCTGGCTGTGGGTGTACTGTAGGGCGCTTGCCGCTGCGATGGCGATTTCTAGTGCGCGATTGGGGTCGAGTTTTCCAACCTTTTTGATCTCTTGCTGTAGGGTGTTGCCATCCAAGAGTTCCATGGCAATGTAGTGGCGACCTTCGAGCTGACCCGTGTCGTACACCGTCACGATGTTCGGGTGGTTCATTTTTCCGCCCGCCCTTGCTTCCCGTGTAAACCGCTCGATGCGCATCTCTCGATCAGATTCGGAGAGACCGTGAGGGAAGTTGAGCTCCTTCAGCGCTATGCGCCGATTCATGACCGGGTCGTACGCCTCCCAAACGATGTCGTTTGAGCGCGCGATTTCGCGAAGTATTTCGTATTTGCCCAGTGATGGAGATTGGCTCATGGCGCCGAGCGGCTTCTATCGAAGAACTGCTTCTGCCTCGATTTCCACCAGCATCTCTTTTATAACGAGTGCGGATACGCCTACGATGACCGTTGTGGGCAAAATACTCCGAAAGAACTCGCCATGAACCTGCATGACCTCTGTGGACTTGCTTGCATCGACAATGTAAATGCGGGTTCGAACCACGTCAGCGAGGGTCCCTCCAAGAGCTTCGATGGCTCGCTGAATGTTCTTCAGCGATTGCTCTGCCTGTGCCTTGTGGTTCCCAATTCCAATGATGCCCCCTCGCTCATCCGTTGCCGTGGTGCCAGAGACGTATATGTGATTGCCGACGCGGAGCGCGCGGCAATAGCCGGCTATGGGTTCCCAGGGAGTGTTGGAGTTGTAGCGCTGTACGAAGTCGTTGTTCACGGGGCTTTCCCCATTATGACGAATCCCGATAGTGCCCGAACTCCGAACAATTCACAACGGGATACTCTGATACCGAGATGTTCACGTGGCAGAACGTTCTATTGGTCTTCGTCGGCGCAGGTTTCGGCGGGGTTTTACGGTTCGGACTGTTGGGCTTACTATCGCGGTTTGCGCTAACCGCGCCCTGGCCGCTGATGGTGGTTAACGTCTCAGGCTCGCTCGTAATCGGGCTCATTTCCGGCGTGGTGATGCAGAAGAACGTCGACTCGGCTTGGGTGCTGTTTCTTACTGTGGGAGTTTTGGGCGGATTTACCACGTTCTCGACCTTCTCCCTAGACGCCCTGGTTCTGTTTCGCAACGGGGCAGTAGGTTTGGCGCTGATCGGAGTACTCGGAAACGTGATTTTCTCGATTGGGGCTTGCGCCCTGGGTCTCTGGCTTGGGTCTCGGTTAGCTTGACCTGCTGCGCATCTTTCGCCTGCCAGTCCTTGTGATCTTCCGATCAGATGAGATTCCTGCGAGTTCTCTAAGGGCCGTAATTTGGTCTCGCACCTCGGCAGCTCGCTCGAACTCCATCGCCTTGGCGTAGTCCTTCATATCTTTTTCTAGGGCAGCAATCAGTACCGGTACCTCTTCCAGCCTGATCGGGGCACCTTCCTTCTCTAGAGCTGCCTTGGTGCCATCTCCATACTGCGCCGAAATCTCGTTCACCGCGTCGTATGACCGCACCGTTTCTCTAACTGCCTTTGCTACCGTCACTGGCTCCGTACCGTGCTTCTCGTTGTATTTCCGTTGAATCTCTCGCCTTCGATTGGTCTCTTCAATCGCTCGCTGCATCGACCCGGTAATGAAGTCGGCGTACATGATCACGCGGCCTTCGACGTTTCTTGCTGCGCGCCCAATGGTTTGAATCAGAGAGGTATCTGACCGCAAAAAGCCTTCCTTGTCGGCGTCGAGGATCGCCACAAGGGTCACCTCCGGAAGGTCGAGCCCTTCACGCAACAGGTTGACGCCTACAACGACGTCATATAGACCCAATCGCAGGTCACGAAGGATTTCCGGCCGATCAAGGCTGTGGACCTCTGAGTGGATGTATTGCACCTTGACGTCGAGGTCTTGCAGATAGGTCGTCAGGTCTTCTGCAGTCCTTTTGGTGAGGGTAGTCACCAGCGTGCGCTGCTTCAGCGAAACCCGCTTCTGGATTTCACCGATCAAGTCGTCGATTTGATTCTTGGTCGGTCGAATGTCGATTTCAGGATCGATGATATAGGTCGGCCGAATGACTTGCTGGACTCGCTGGTTTTCGTTCTCAGACTCGAACGGTCCAGGAGTTGCGCTTACGAACACCACCTGGGGAACCCGTTGCAGAAACTCATCGAACTGAAGCGGCCGATTGTCCAGCGCAGAAGGCAGCCTGAAGCCGTGATCAACCAGAATCGACTTTCGTTGCCGGTCACCGTTGTACATTGCCCGAACCTGAGGCAGAGTCTGATGGCTCTCGTCGATAAACACCACCGCGTCGGAAGGTAGGAAGTCGAGCAGGGTGTAGGGAGGATCGCCAGGCTTACGGCCATCGAAGTATCGCGAGTAGTTTTCGATGCCGTTGCAAAAACCGACTTCCCGCATCATCTCCAGGTCGAAGTCGACTCGCTGCTTCAGTCGCTGTGCCTCCAGCAGCTTGCCCTGATCGATGAACAGCTGCACCTGCATGTCCCGCTCTTCTTCAATCTTCACAATGACGGCATCCATCTGCTCCCATGGAGTCACATAGTGGGTTGCCGGGAAGACGCTGACCTTTGTCGGCTGGTCGAGCGCCTCGGCCGTCAGCGGGTCGATCAACCGAATTCTCTCAACGATGTCGCCGAAAAACTCGATTCGGGTGACGATCTCCTCGTCCTTTGGTTGGATGTCGAGCGTGTCCCCTTTGAGTCTGAAGGTTCCTCGTTCAAGCGTATAGTCGTTTCGGGTGAATTGAAGGCGAATCAGGTGCTGGATCACCTCTTGAAGGTCGATTTGCTGACCCACTTCAAAAGTCACGACCGATTCCGCATAGGTATCGGGAGAACCGAGCCCATAAATGCAGGAAACGCTGGCGACTACGATCACATCCTTGCGCTCGAGCAGGGACTGCGTGGCAGAGTGGCGAAGTCGCTCGATCTCCTCGTTCACGCTGGAATCTTTTTCGATATACAGGTCAGACTGCGGCACATAAGCTTCAGGCTGGTAGTAGTCGTAGTAGCTGATGAAATACTGAACCGAGTTGTGCGGAAAGAACGCCCGAAACTCTTGGCACAGCTGGGCTGCCAGCGTTTTGTTGTGGGCAATGATGAGGGCTGGTCGCTGGGACTGAGCGATAACGCTCGCCATCGTGTAGGTCTTGCCGGTCCCCGTAGCACCCAGGAGCGTCTGGAAGCGATAGCCAGAAGCCAAGCCATCGCAAAGCTCACGGATCGCCATTTCTTGATCGCCCCGTGGAGTGAAGTCAGGATTCAGTTCAAAAGGTGTATCGTATCGGACGATCATGAGGTTGCCTTAGCCTTAACGTCATGGCAGGTCCCGGCGTTTCTGGTCACCCCTAAACCTGCTTGGCGGCTATGACGTAAGATTGTACAGGTCTCTAGACATGATCGAAACGAAAGAAAAACCTATGCTTTTCAAATCTCAAAATTCGATGCCCGAAGAAACGCGGGTCAAGGTCGTTCAACTGCTCAACAAAGTTCTTCCCAGCTCCATCGACTTGATGCTGCAAGGCAAGCAAGCGCACTGGAACGTCAAAGGTCCGAGCTTCATCTCTCTCCATGAGCTCTTTGACAAGGTCGTGGAGGATAGCGAAGACTGGGCGGATGCGATCGCTGAGAGAGCCGTTATGCTTGGTGGAGCCGTGGACGGGACTGTTCAGCATGTAGCAGACAAGACCGAGCTGGACAAATATCCGACCAGCATCTTCTCTGGCAAAGAGCACGTGAAGTACTTTTCGGCAGCTTTAGGCAAGTTCGGTGGAATCGTTCGAGACGCCATTGAGGAAGCAGACCGGCTGGGCGACGCAGACACCGCTGACCTCTTTACCCAGATCTCTCGTGATGTCGACAAATACACCTGGTTCGTCGAAGCCCACTCTCAGTCCGACAGCTAGATCGAACATGAATACACACGATCCCCTGAAGACTCAATTCGGCGCACCGGTGATGGACCCGAACCGGACTCAACTCGGTGCTGGTCTTGCCGACCCCAATCGAACAGTTTTAGGGGGATCACCTACCCTCGACGCCACCCAAATTGTCAAGCCGGTGCAGTGTCCTGTCTGCAAGGCGTTCAATCCAGCCGGGGTCATCTTTTGCATTGACTGCGGGCTGATTTTCGACCGCGCTCTTCCTCCTGATGCGTTTGGCGCTCCTGAGGTTCGGTTACCAATTTTGGTGGATTCGGCGGGCAGAGAACACAAGATTCGGCCAGGCACCAACTGGGTCGGTCGAGAGGGGGGCGACCTAGTGGTTTCCGACCCGATGGTTAGTCGAAAACATGCCGAGATACTTCTTGAAGGCAGCACCGTTCGGGTTCAAGATCATGGAAGCACTAATGGGACACTGGTGAACGGAACCGCGCTCCAGCCGAACGTTTGGACGGAGCTCAAGACCGGCGACCGGATTAGCTTTGCCACAACCGAATACATCGTTTCCGTTCCGGGCAGCGACCCAGCGCGGACGCAACAAATCACCGGCGAGCGGACAGAGATGATGTCTGCGGGGCCCACCTGCGAGGCTCCAGAGTCTTCCTCCCTGCCTTCGGCAAGTGACGAGAGCGCACCGAGCTCCGGCTACAGCATTGTCTGGGCAGGGAAGAGCTTCCCACTGGTTGAAGGAGTCAACACCTTGGGCAGAAAGTCGGATAGCGATGTTTGCATCCCTGATCCCTACGTGAGTGGCCGCCATTGTCACATTGAACTAAATGGAGGTGAGATCGTGGTTACCGATGTAGGCAGCACCAATGGAACGCATGTCAACGGCACAAAGCTTGAGGTTGGGGAGCGGGTGCAAGTGACTCCTAAAGACGAAATCACTATCGGTTCCATCGTTTTGGCGATAAGCTCACCAGAAACCGATGAATAACGAACCTCAGACGATAGAAGACCCGACAGCCCCGTACGAAACGGCGGAACTGGTTCAGCCAGAGGAACTGCGCGTTCGGCCCCACTTTACTGTAGCGGCGAAGACTCACCTCGGTCGCATTCGAGAGAACAACGAGGACAAATTTGAGTTCTATCTTGCCGAGTTGGACGACGAAGTCGTTTCTAAGGGCTCGATCTTCGTTGTTTGCGATGGGATGGGTGGACACGCTGCCGGGCAAATTGCCAGCGAACTCGCTTCAAACCTGTTCATCGAAAACTATCTGAAGCATCCTTCGGCGGACTCAAGGGTAGCTGCCCGAACCGCCCTCGAGGCTGCCAACCGATTTGTATACGATGGTGCCCAGACGATCCCCGCACGTCGCGGAATGGGCACTACGTTTTCTGCCTTGATCGTGCTGCAGAATCAGTCGATCACTGTTCAAGTAGGTGATTCGCGGGTTTACAGAATTCGCGATGGAATCCTTCAGATGCTAACGAAGGACCATAGCTATGTCGAAGAGCTCATCCGCAACGGCATGGACCGAACCGAAGCGGAGAACAGCCCGTACAAGCACGTGCTCACTCGGGCGATAGGAACAGAAGCTGATGTGGAAGTCGATGTAGATCATTGGGAAGTGCGAGTCGGCGACCAGTACTTGCTGTGCTCTGACGGTCTGACCAACCATGTCACCGATGAGCAAATCTTGGACACCCTCCAGGGCAACCCTCCCTCAAAGGCATGCAACCGGCTCGTGGATATGGCTCTGGCGGATGGCGGCTCGGACAACTGCACGGTGATGATCGTGCGAATCGACGAGCTAGAGGAAGTCGAATCTACGGATCCAGACGCTCAACCATCCGACTGATCTGAAGCTTCAATCGGGATCGCTGCCGGTCGTTAAGCCGGCAACGCATGTTGAGGTCATTGCAGGTCTCGTAAACCACCCCCTGCGACACGTCGAAGAACGTTGCGACCTCGTACTCTCCGACCTCAGCCACTTCAACTAGAGAGAATATTGCCAGTGATCGGGCTTCTGACTCTGAAATTCCCAGCGACTTGCACGCCCCCCAGACTTCCTCTCGGAGGTCCCAACTAGCGCGGTGGGCAAAGAAAATGTCCAGCAAGCCAAGGGCACGAAGATACGCGGCACTGTCTAGCCACCGCTCACCGCTCAGTTTGAGGCGGTTGATTGCACCCTGGAGGGTTCGGCCGTCGCCTTGCAGATTCTTTGCAAGGGTCCAGGCAAGCTTCTGAGACAGCAGAACTCCGTCCTTGATCGCGACGTCTCGGATCAGCTTGGAACGCTCCCCCGTTGAAGGCTCCTCGATACTCGCCATTCGCCACAGGCGAATGTCCGGCAGAGTGGACTTCATCTCTCGGAACGAACGAGGAGAAGTAAAGGCGATCAGGGTAGGCAAACCCAAGCGAAGCCTCCGCTCTAGACCGTGTCTGAGCGCATCCCTTCGCCTTGCTGATGAAAGTGCCTCTTGGGCATTGTCAATCAGCAGCGGGCACTCTACGTCACTTGAGGGCAGCCCGTACACCCAGTCGTAAGCACTGCAAAGGATCGCGTCATTTCTGCGCCGGTTGTAATGCAGCCGATCGACTGTAGCTTCCAGCAGCAGTGTTTTCCCCCAACCACTTGGGCCAGTCAATCCGACGAAGAGGCAAGTGCCCTCGGCGAACATGGAACACGCCTGAATGGCGTCTTTATTGGAAGGCAGAACAGCAAACTTAGAGAACGCCTGACCGACCTTCGGAAAGACCACGTCGGACAGCTTAGGCAAGTTGTTTCGCCGGTAAGTGCTAGCACGCGTTTCAACACTGAATTCCATCGATGTGAATTTCTCAAGAGTTTGCGGAGACCTAGATCCCCACTGCTCAACTATGTTAAGGATTGGCAGGCGCTGCCGTCAAAGGGCTGAATCAGTCATTCGTTACGCAAAGCTCGCAATTTCATTCGTTTTCGCGTGTTATGGCTGTGTTTTGCACGAAAGATAAAAATTTTGAGTTTCGAATTTGCACACCTTATCCACAGTGTGTGTGGTTGTGCACGTTAAGAAATTAGGGATCGAATCTCAGTGTTTGATCTTCATCCAATAAGATGCAAAGTCAAACTTGGGGCTATGCTGGGTGTTGTGGCAGCTGATGCAAGAGTTTTCACCGACTTTAGGCATCGGGTGCTCCAGCGGGTCGAAGACATGTTTGGCGCCGGGCCCGTGGCAGCTCTCACAGCCCACGTCGGTCAGATCCGGCGTTAGCTTTCGATCTCGGAACCCATCGGCTGCAGGAAGTCCCACCACGTGGCAGCCAACGCAATCAGGGTCCCTATCGTGGTTGATGTCTTCGAGAGTCTTCAGCGCCATCGCATGGGCACTGTTTTCCCAAACATGCGCGGCAGTGGCATGGCAGGGGAAGCAGGCCTTGCTGCCCACGAACCCTTCTGCGTTCCCTCTGGGCATTTGCTCAAGAAGCCTTTCGTTCTTGACTCTTGAGAGATACAGTTGGAAGCTCTCCGATGCCTTTTCGTCTTCTTCCACCTCTGGACCGAGGTCGTGAATTTGATACCGATTCAGCGACTTTGCGCCCAAGTTGAGGCTGAGGACGTATCGGGTCTGGTCTCCTGGAGAGACTAAATAGGTGTTGCCGACCCTGCTGGGTGCGGCAGCGGGGGTCCCTTGGGAGCGAAACACGATAAGCCGGAGCCCCGGTACTTGTTCCGCAAGTGCGCTTGCTTGTTCTCGGTCACCTTGAAACATCAAGACGGGCACCAAGTTCTTTGCTGCAGCCTCCTTAACGAGTCTCTCGGCTGCGGCCTTAGCGTCGGATGCAGGTTCGGAAAGAAGGCTCCCGACGTTTGCCACTGAAGCGCCCCCGATGAGCAGGTTTCCGGCTTCCCGCCAGGGGGAAGTTAGTTCAGAGTTCTCCAACTGCGTGCTGACCAGCGCGCCATTCGTAAGTTTGTTGACTCTCTCCAAGTTGGCGCGCCCGAGCTGAGCGTCGCTAGCACCAACGTTCACCGCCGTTACTCGCAGGGTGCCGAGAATCTCGGCGAGAGTCTCTGCTTTCAGTTCATCTTGCCTCAGTGGCCCTTTAACCAGTCCGCCATTCTCTATGAAGTAGCCGTTTTCGGATTGGACCAGTGCGCGCACAACTCGCGCTTTCCGCAGAATTCCGCCGGACATTGGCTTGGTGCAGCCGCAGGGGCTTAGGTAGCCCCGGGTATCGCCTCCGATGATGAGAAACGTCGACTCGTCGCTCGAACCTCCCATGGCGATGAACCCGTACAAGCCGAGTGCACAAAGGAGGACGAACGCTAGGACTTTCATTCGATGATCGCGCTCATCGGAACCTCGACTATAGGGCGTTTCGGGTTGCTCGTGTGGATTCGAATGGTTTCCTGAACTGGACCTGGCACCCCGTCTCCGAGATACTCCAGAACGATCTGATGGCGCTCCGCTGGGGCAGAGGAAAGGTCTTTGGCGCGGAACGAGGTGTTCGGGATCTCAATCTTGGTAATCGAGATCGGTTGCCCTGGGCTTTCCAGGGTGATGCGGAGCTCGGATGGTGAGCTGATCCGTCCCCAGAAGGCACTCACGGGCTCGACGAACATGCTTTGCTGGACCATGAAGTTGGTTGCCAGAGTGCGGAATCTTGGATGTGAGGTGGCTAGATTGAGGGTGACCACGGAGCGGGGCACGAACGGCTCCTCGGTAAAGCGGATTTGAATTATGTAGCCCTTGCGGCTTTTGCTCGGCTCGCCCATGAGGGGGTCGTCCAGCTCTCGCTCTCCGGCCGTAACCGTGACCTCGGCGGGTGACCCTGCAAGAGATGCGGCGGTTACTTCGATTGACTCGCCCTGCTGGGGCTCGAAGAAGATTTCGTGCACCGCACCCGGGGCCTCAACGACAATTGGGCGCTGGGGGATGCCGAGGAGCCGGAACAGCGGCTCAACCTGGGCCATAACATCGACGGATAGGAAGGGTCGGCCCGGGTCGTTGGTCAAGAACTCAATGTTCTTGGTGAGCGAGCCGACAAACTCAACGGTATCTAGTTGACCAGCAAGCACGAAGGTACCGCCCGGTTCAACCCGTAGGGCGTCAGTGACCAGCAAGCAGCCGCAGTCGGGCCGAACTCTCGACTGAAGCGCACCTTTACCGAGGTTCGTTACCTGTATCTCGAACCAGAGAGAATCACCTTGTCTGGCAGAACCGAGCTCAAGCGCCCTGACGTCCAGAACAGGCTCAGGCCGGTCAATAACAATCTTTTGTTCGTTTTGAAGTGCTGCCCTAATGGAATCACCAATGACGAGGGAGTTGCGGATGAAAGCGACCTCAAACTGATTGATCGGTAAGTTCACTTGAACCGCCGGATCGACATTGCGGTAAATGAGCTCTGGGTTCAGCAGGAAAAACTCCTTCGCAGCAGAGTAGAGGGAATCTTCCAGCTGGCGCTGGCTTCGACCAATGCCACCCGCAGTCTGGAAAGAGATAACCGCTTCTACCACCGGCTCATCGAGCGCGGTGGAGGTGAAGATGACCTGTGGTTTCCAGGTGTCTTCGCCTCCTTCTTGGACCTTCTCAACCCACTCAACGTGAATCAATCCTTTTTCCGCACGCTCGATGGTGAAGTTGTAGAGAATCGTTTGCAGGGTTTTCGAGACCTCGTCCATTGCCCGCTGTGCATCTCTCTTCTGGGCGTCGGTCAAGGCAGAGTCGTCCCAGCTGTACGTGAGCCTGTTCGATGGGAGTCGCGCGGCAATCTGCAGTGCGGTCTTCTGGTTTCCTTCGGCGGTCTGCTCCTGAATCCGCTCGATAAGTCTATAGGCGAGTTCGCTTGAGCCTGGGGGGAGCTCGGCGCGATAATCAGGTTTCGGGGCGGACTGTACCGATACCGCCAGCGCAGCGATGGAAAACAAGTTCATAGGACGCAAGAAGTTTGAACTCGCAAGATACGGGTTCCTTTGTTTGAACGCTCCAGAGCGGTGCAAGGATTCCTGAAAGCGGCCCTACTCATCCAGCCGGCTGAAGTAGATGACGGTGACCATGTGAAGTGGAGTGATTACGTCACCATAGATTCGCTCCAGCAACTGTATCACATCGTCATGAGATCGAAACTCTGGATTTTCCCGTTCGATATCTCGTGGGGAAAGCTCTGAAATCGGCTTTACCTCAACTCTGTCGATGATCGCGCAAAACAGTTTCTGCCGGCGGTGGAATCGCGGTCCTAAAGTGACCCAAACAACCATGCCCGACTGGTACTTATCCGACTTGTCTCCGAGCCGGATGGTTACTGTCTTTCGGTTGGTCAGCAAGACTTCACTGTAAATTTCCGAATAGAAATTGAGCGCGAACATGGGAAGATGGAAAGAGTACTTTATGGCAGGCTGGAGGGCGGTCCTTTGAACCCGAATGTGTCCAAAGTTGATCCAAGTTTCGTTCTAAAGTAGAGTCGATGGAATTCGGAGTGCTTTCAGTTGTCGCTGGCGTATTGATCGGCGCAGCGATTCTGTATCTGATTTTCATAGGTTTCGTCGGCATCATGTGCCTGAGACCCCCGCGAATCCCGGTGTTCCTCACACCCAAGTCGCTCGGCTTGCCCGAAGAGACCGTTCGGTTAAGCACCAGTGACGGAATTACGATCAATGCCTGGCTGGTGAAAAACCCGGAGTCGAAGGTCTCGATCTTGCTACTCCATGGGTTTGCCATGAATCGCTGCGAGATGGTTCCGCTGGCAAACAGCCTCTACCGCCATGGCATTACGATGCTGATTCCCGATTTTCGATGCCACGGAAACAGTGGGGGAAAGTGCTCGGGAATCGGCTTTCATGAAGCGCCAGACGTTATCGCGTGCGCCAGACTGCTCAACGAGGCGGAGCCCGATGTACCTACCGTGATCATCGGAGGATCGATGGGGGCGGTTGCCGCAGCTTATGCGCTCTCGCAAGAGCCAGACCTCGCTGACGCATTGGTGCTGGACAGTGCCTACAGCCGAATGAACAACGCGATAGACGGCTGGTGGCGTACCTTCGGGGGCGAGCGAATGAGGGTCATTTTGTGGCCGGTTCGCTTTTTCGCCTGGCCCATCGCCAAGGTCAACCCCTGGAAGGCTGACGTTGCGCAAATATTGCGAAGGCTGCCCGATAAGCCAGTGCTGTTTCTTCATGGAGATGCTGATCTGATTGCAGAGCCGAAGGAGGCAGAGCGGAACTTCGCGCACTTCGAGGGCAGGAAGAAGATTGTCTGGTTTCCGAACTCCCGTCACTCTGAAGCGAGGCTAAATGACCCTGCGGGCTACGAGCGGGCTCTTATTGAGTTTTTGCAGGAGCACGGGATCGGGGAGTTTGGTCCGGAGATGTTCGCTGACAGAGTGCCAGCTTCAGCGGAACCTGCCGCTTCTTCATAATAGGCTCGAAGTTCCATGTCTAGCGCTCATTTCTCTCCGGTCGATCTACCCCTGAAGAAACTTTGCAGCGGCAAGGTTCGCGATGTTTACGAGTTGGGCGAAGATTTGCTCCTGGTCTGCTCGGACCGGATATCCGCGTTCGACGTGATCCTCCCGACACCTGTCCCAAGAAAAGGGGAAGTCTTAAACCTGCTGAGCGCCTACTGGTTCAATTACTTTCAGTCGGTCTGCCCGAACCACATGATTACGGTGGACCCGGATGAAATCGCTCATAGGACGGGCATCAACGACGCCTGGCTCCGAGGCAGAGTGATGATTTGCCGCCGGGCGGAGCCGATTCCGTTCGAGTGCGTAGCTCGCCGGTACATGATGGGCTCTATTTACAAAGAGTATAAGTCTGTAGGTTCTAATCTATATGGTCTGAGTCTTCCGGATGGGCTCTCAGCAGGCGACAAACTGCCGGATGCCATCTTCACTCCGGCGACCAAGGCCGCCGAGGGACACGACGAGAACATCTCGTTCGAGGAGATGAGCAATCGTTGCGGTGCCGCACTGGCAGACCAACTTAAGGCATTGACCCTTCAAATTTTTGAGGCTGCCGAGCGTCATTGTCATGATCGGGGGCTCATTCTGGTGGACACCAAGTTCGAATTCGGTTTGCTAGATGGAGAAGTCGTTTGGATCGACGAAGCACTCACTCCGGATAGTAGTCGGTACTGGGACCCCGCTGAGATTGAGACAGGCACTGTTCCTGCGGGCTACGACAAACAGCCCGTACGTGACTATCTTGAAAATGTAGGGTGGAACAAGCAGCCGCCCGCGCCCGATCTTCCCGAATCCGTTGTCACAGACACCGCAAGGCGCTACCAGACCGTGTTCGAAAAGATAACGGGTAAAGCGCTGCCTACTATCGCATGATTTGGATCTACAACTTTCTTCTCACCATACTGGCGGTGATCTGGGTGCCGGCGATGCTCATCAAGCATTGGCGAAGAGGGGAGAAGCCGAACTGGAAGGAGCGAGGCGGGGACTACTCCATTCCCATTAGCAAGAACTACGAACGGATCTGGATCCACGCAGTTTCCGTCGGAGAGGTAGTCGCTGCCGTTCCTATTCTCATCGAGCTCAAGAAAAAGCTGCCTGAAGTTGAAATCGTTCTGAGCACGACCACGACGACGGGCATGGAAACCGCGCGAAAGCGGGCTTCCGAGTGGTGCGACCACCTCGTGTACTTTCCGCTCGATGTCGTTCGGTTTCAGCTTGCGGCGTTTTCGCGGGTTCGTCCAGCAGTCGCCGCAGTGATGGAAACCGAGCTGTGGCCCAACTACCTGTGGACTGCCAAGACTCTAGAATCTCGGACAATGGTGTTGAATGGGAGGGTTAACCCGCGCAGCTATCTCAGAAAGTTGAAGCTCAGGTGGTTCTATCGATGGCTCTTCAGTATGGTCGATGTTGCGCTGATGCAATCCGATCGGGACGTCAAGTTGATCAAACAGCTAGGAGCCAAGAATCCGATTGCGGTGGGGAACACAAAGTTCGACGAGCCGGTTGATGAGGCGCACGATAGGACGTATTGGATCAAGGAACTGGGACTGGACGCCAAACTGCCCACTGTGGTTGTGGGCTCCACTAGGGGCGACCTAGAAGAAGAACTCGTTTGGCGAGCCCTGGCCCAGCAGAGGACCGGATTCAACCTTGTGTGGGCACCGAGACACCTAGATCGCGCTGAGCCAATCGCGCGAATGCTCACATCCGGTGGAAAGGCACCAGCGTTTCGCTCCAAGAAGGAGCAGGGAACGGTGGTCCTCCTAGACACCATCGGCGAGCTCTCCAACGTCTACTCCGCTGCCGACGTTGCTATTGTTGGTGGCGGGTTTGGTGAATTTGGAGGACAAAGCCCGATTCAGCCAATCTTGCATGGCGTGCCTGTGCTTCACGGCCGGCACATGTACAACTTCGCCGACGTCATCCAGATGGCAGACGACCACGGCGCAGCGATGGAGTGTGACGCCGGCGACCTCGGCGAAAAACTGGCAAGGTTGCTGAGCGACTCGAATCTTCGAAATGAAATGAGAGAACATGCAAGAAAGCTGGCAGAGCTGAACCGTGGCGCCGCTCGTCGCTACGCAGAAGCCATCGCGCAGCAATATGAAGAATTCCAACGGGAGTTTCCGAGAGGTACCGTAAAACCATGAGCGCGCAAGTGGGGCTAATCATGGGCAGCATCAGCGACCATCAGACCATGAAAGGAGCTGAGCTGATGCTGAACGAGTTCGACGTTGACTTCGAGGTCGAAGTCGTAAGCGCGCATCGGACTCCGGAAAGGATGTTTGAATACGCCCGCTCCGCTACCGATCGCGGACTGAAAGTCATTATCGCTGGTGCAGGAGGAGCCGCACACCTACCGGGAATGGTCGCCTCGCTCACCATCTTGCCGGTCATCGGTGTGCCCATCGAAACCAAGCAGCTGAAGGGGATGGACTCGTTGCTTTCTATCGTACAGATGCCGCAGGGCGTGCCCGTAGCCACAGTTGCTATCGGAAATGCTGCCAACGCTGCTCTGCTTGCGGTGAAGATCTTGGCAGTCTCCGATCTGAAGCTGGCGGTTGCACTGGAGAGCTACCAGGAGCGGATGCGGCTGAAGGTCGCTGAAATGAACCACGAGCTTTCCAGCGGAGCTGATTAGATCCCTTTCAGGACCATTGACTGGTCTGTTCCAATCCGAGGAATCGTGGCTACCCTATCGCGCGTACTGATAGTGCCGCTATACTATCGGCATATCCTTTCCTTCGAGAAGGGAGGCAAACAGAATGAGAAAATTTTTGGTAATGGCAATCGGTTCGATTGCCTTGCTTAGTGCTGCGCTAGCGGCTGACGTCGATCAGGTTCTTTCCTCGATCCAGAAAGTTCAGCAAGATGCCGTAGCAGCAGCCCGAGCAGAAAACAAACCCGTCGATTTTGACTCGGTTCAAGCAGAGCAGCAGCGCATCGCCAAGACCGCCCTACAAGGGTTCTCCGTCGAGACCGTTAACCCGTCAGACGCCGTTAAGTGGGCGACTGTTGCTCAAGTAGCGGACGACTATCCGTTGGCGATCAAGCTTTACCAGGTCTTTATTGGCAGCGGCGCTTCAGGTGCCGAGCTGTTCACGGCGAAGATGAATCTAGGACGGCTTCAGGCCTTCACTGGCGATGCTGCAGGCATGATGGAGACCGCCCAGACGATCACACCCGAGAACTTTATGCAGGCTGGGCAATATGTTTCGTTTGTTGCTCGTTTCGCTGTCCCGACGCTGATTGAGGCGGACCAGGTAGGCCACGCACGAACTTTGCTTGATCGAGCAGAGAACATGCTCAAGGCACAGCTGGAGTCTGATGGTGGCTCAAATGAGACCGAGCAGGCGGCCAGAGCCAAGATGAACTCGACCTACCGAATTCAACTGGTGGAAGGTCGCGCAGAAATCTTGGAGAAGGAAGGCAAGAATGACGAGGCGATTGCTCTTCTTCAGGCAACAGCCGAGGACGAGTCGCTGGATGCCAGTGCACGACGCTCTCTCAATGCCAAGGTCGCTCAGGCGAAGATCATCGGTACCCAGGCTCCAGAGATCCCCGTCGAGCACGTTCTTGGTGAGTTCACTAGCCTTGAAGACTTGAAGGGCAAGGTGGTTTTGGTCGACTTCTTTGCTCACTGGTGTGGCCCTTGCGTGGCTTCGTTCCCCGCATTGCGAGACCTCCATAAGGAATTTGCTGATCGCGGCTTTCAGATCGTCCACGTAACTCGCCCGTACGGCTTCTTCGCCCAAACCCGAGGCATTTCGGTGGACGACGAGATCGAGAAAATGCGCGACTTCAAGAAGGATCACGAACTTGCTTGGCCAGTGGTTTTCACCAATGAAGGGCCCTACGGCGCCTACGGCGTAACGGGTATCCCACACTTGGCCATGGTCGATAGGAACGGCAGGGTTCGATACGTCAAGGTCGGCTTCTCTCAGGCAATGATCCCTGAACTGAAGAGCCAGATCGAAAAGTTGCTTGCCGAATCGAGCAACTAGGTTCAACTAAGGAACCAATTGAGCGGGTCGGCGCCAGCGCGCCGACCCGCTTTTCTTTTGGTGGGAAGTGAGCGGCTTTATACTCTCATCTTTCTTTCCGTAGCAATGCCGAGAAAGTGCCAATCCTGTAGGGACTTATGGAGTGTTCGCCGTTTCCAGGAGAGCGTCAGTTCGAAGAGGTTGTCGGGGCAATTGGACGAGCAGGAACGAATTTCCCTGTCGTTTTCACTACCGAAGAGGCTTTGGCTGAATGGGGAGTCTGGCAACGCATCGTTGCAGCCGTGATCGGGAGTGACGGTCGACTGCTTGGATGCGTGAACGACAACCCAAACCTTGAAGTACACATTAGAAGGTTGATCCAGTCTTCCAACAACGAGGCGATTGGGCGAACCAAGACACATGCAAACCTCCGAGAGGTCATAATCGGAGGATGCTCTTGGAAGGGAAGCGAGGGTTTGTCCTCGGTGTGCTGAATGACCGTTCGATCGCTTGGGCGATCACTAAACTGGCTTTAGACGAAGGCGCGGAAGTGGTCATTGGCGTCCAGGATGAGCGGAGAAAAGAATCCGTTTCCCGGCTCATCGCACCAGGAGTGCCGGCGAGCGTGGTTGTTTGCGACGTTACCGCTGACGAGTCAGTCAAGAGCGCCGTTCAACATGTCACCGAGAAACTGGGCAAAGTCGACTTCTTCGTTCATTCTGTGGCGTCAGCGAAGACAGAAGAGCTTGGCGGCAGGTTCATCCAGACCAGCCGGGAGGGGTTCCAGTTCGCAATGGATGTCTCCTGTTACTCGCTCGTCTCGGTTTGCGCAGCGCTTGAGCCCCACTTTTCTGAGAAGGCATCGGTGCTGGCGATGAGCTACTTGGGAAGTGTTCGGGCAGTGGGCAATTACAACGTCATGGGGGTTGCCAAGGCTGCTCTGGAGAGCGCGGTTCGGTATTTGGCGGCAGACCTGGGTCCACAGGGCGTGCGGGTCAATGCCGTCTCCCCCGGTCCAATCAGTACCGTTTCCGCCCGTGGAGTCAAGGGGCTCTCAGAGATGATCGACTTTGTGGCGCAAAAAGCACCCTTGCGCCGAGCAGCGAACCAGGAAGATGTCGCGGGCACCTCGCTCTACTTAATGAGTGACCTGAGCAGCGGCGTTACCGGCCAGGTGATTTATGTAGACTCTGGCTACCAGATCATGGGCATGTAATGCGCATTCTCACGGTTCCAAACTGGTCCTTTGGCCGTGACAGATTGCTACTGCGACGGTTCGAAGAAATCCTTTCTGACCCGGATATCCGGCTGCACTATCTGGAAAGTGATCTTGATCACAACCGGACCGTTTCCGCCTTCTCCGGCGAGCTCGATGTCGTCGGGGAGAAGGTTCTGCAATTGAGCGCTGAAGCGTTCGACTCGATCGATTTGAACCGCCACACCGGAGTACACCCTCGAATTGGCGCTCTGGACGTCTGCCCCTTTATCAGCGCCTTCGAGCCACTTACGGAAGAGGTTCAATCGGAAATCAACAGTGAGATTCGTTCGCTAGGTGCGCTTTTGGCGGAAACGTTCGAGGTCCCTGTATTTCTCTATGAGAAGTCAGAGGAAGGGCGACATGAAGCCGATCTGCCGACCCTCCGAAGAGGTGGATTTGGTGGACTGCTTGAAAGGGACCTCAAGCCGGACTTCGGACCAAACCGCGCTCATCCGAGCCTCGGTGCAACCGTGATGGGACTGCGGGACTTCCTCATTGCGATGAACGTGCATCTTCACGAACCTTCCGGGGACCACCGAATCGCCCTTAGAATCGCCAGCACGATCCGGGATCTGCGAAATGAAGGAGATGAACGTTTCTTGGGAGTAAGGGCACTCGGGTTCCTGTTGCCCTCTCGCAATCTGAGCCAGGTTAGCCTGAACCTCACACTGCCTGACTTGACACCGGTTGACCCCATAGTCGACTTCATCCGCCGAGAGGCGGGCATAAAGGGTTGTGCGTATGCCGGAAGCCAGTTAATCGGCGTTATCCGGCAGGCAGATCTGGCTACAGCAACGCACTTGCCGGTCAAACCCGAGCAAGTTGTGCATACCACTTCATGAAGTACGACATCGGATTCCTCGGCGGCGGGCAACTTGCGCGAATGTCCGTTATGACGGCGGCAAGCATGGGGCTTCGTTGCGTGTCGCTTGATCCTTCTCGAAATTCTCCAGCCGCACAGGTGGGCTCTTCGGTCGAAGGCAACCTCGACGATCCCGCTGCGATCGCTGAACTGGCGTCGAAGTGTGAAGTCCTGACTCTGGAAAACGAGTTCGTACCCGTGCAAGCGCTTCGAGAGGGGCTGAAGAGCGCTCGGTTCGACCCTTCACGGCTGTTTCCATCAATGGAGACCCTGGAAGTCATCCAGGACAAATACCGTCAGAAACGGACTCTCTTGGATCTCAGTGTGCCGAGCCCAAAGGTTTGGCTTTGGGGCCAGAAAAGCTCGATCTCTTTTCCGGTTGTGGCTAAGTCGCGCTTCGGTGGCTACGATGGTCGCGGCACGATCGTAGCCCGAGAGCAGTCAGACCTCGACCCAATCAGAAACGAACTCGAAAGTGAGACCTGGATGCTTGAGGAGTACGTGCCTTTTGTGCGAGAGCTTGCCGTCATGGTGATTTTGCGAGAAGGGGCGGCAACCACATACCCAACAGTCCAAAGTGTTCAAGTGAACCAGGTTTGCGACCACGTGATGCCCTGTGAGGCTGATGCGACTGAGGTGGCTGTGGCCGCGGCTCGGGCGGTGTCCTCTTTCGGGCTGTTTGGAGTAGAGCTGTTTCAGACCGACGATGGCGCAATCCTCGTAAACGAAATCGCTCCTCGTCCGCACAACTCGGGGCACTACACGATGGATACCGGAGGGCTATCTCAATTCGAAGCGCTAGCTTGCCTGGCGATGGGATGGCGCATCGAGCTGAGTAACCCAAGAGAAGTGTGTATGGTCAATCTCTTTGGTCAGGGGTGCAACGGAGACTTTAGAGAAGCGATCTCCGCGGGGATTCGCCCGAATGTACGGTTTCACTGGTACGGCAAGGAAGAAGCCAAGAAAGGCAGAAAGATGGGTCACATCAACAGCTGGGGACCCAATGCGCTCGCCACAGGACTCGAAGCAAGAGATAGCTTCTACCGGAAGTGGTGCGGATCGTAGACTGGCTGCAGCACTCGTTCTTTGCCCTTTTCTGTGATCCTTAGCTGGTCTCCAGCAACCTCAACCCATCCGTGCTTCTTGCTCATGAAGAGCGTGCGACGCAGTTTGGATCGGCGCCATCCGAACACCTCATGAATGTGAGAGAGTGTGCATTCTTCCTCTTCATCGTCCTGGTGAGCGCTCAAGTGCTTCAAAAGTGACCATTCGGCTAGGTGGAGCTGCAACCGTTTGCTCTTGATTGCGTGGCCAAGCAGACCTTTGCGGGGGCTGAGCACCGCCACCAAGATGAACTTGGTACCGAGCGTGAGGGCGATCATTCCGCTGAGACTGACGTCAAGTGCAAACGCCACAGCTGTGCCTGCCCATGCCGCAAGGAGCGCGAATACGATCGAAAGGACAATGATCTTGGGGATTCGGTTGGAAAGCAGCCTGGCGGAGGCCACTGGTGCCACGATGAGTGCGATGGAAAGGATGGCTCCCACCGCGCTGAAAGCCGCAACTGCTGCGGTAGAAAGCATGACGAGATAGAGCCCGCCAAGAAGCATCGGTGAGAATCCGATGAGAGCTGCATAAGTTGGGTCAAACGATGCCACCTTGAGCGACCTGCAAAAGAAATACAGAAACGCAGATTGTACGATCATCAAAGACCCAAAAACCCACCAAGCGCGGGGACCCACGTCATGCCCACCTATGTTCATCCTCTCGAACGGGGTGAGCAATAGCTCTCCGAACAATACGGCATCCAAGTCGAGATGGACGTTAGAGAAAAACGCTGTGATCAGCAGTACGCCAAACGCAAAGAAGGCGGAAAAGGTGAACGCTATAGACGCATCTCGGGAGATCTTGAACCGAACCGAGAGAACAAGAATGACAGCTGTCGCGGCTATGGCAGCTAGCAGTGCACCAAGAGACCCGACGATCAGGCTCGGCCCGGCAACCAGCCAGTAGCCAAAGACGAGGCCCGGTAGGATGGCGTGGCTCAAGGCTTCTGCCAGCATCGACTCCCTTCGGAGGACCAGGAAAACTCCGGCAAGCGAGCAGCCTACAGCTGCGAGAGCCGCAGCCACGAAAATCTCGGCAGTTGAACTCAACCTTCAACCTCCCGGGTTCGGCGCAAGTAAAGCAATCGGCAGGTGAGGGAAACGATGGCGGTAGCAACGAGCACCAAGACAATGGCTGCCCCGGTAGGGATGCGAGGATCGAAGAAGCTGATTCCAGAGCCAATCAGCGCTCCAACGAAGCCGACCACGGCACTTGATGCGACAAGGCTCTTGAACCGCTTGCACCAAGGCCGTGCTATCAAGGCTGGGGAGACCATTAGCGCGACCATCAAGATCGCCCCGACTACCGAGATCCCTGTTGCGATGGTGATGGTGAGCAACACTGTGAAAAGCAGCGAAATGTGCCCGATAGGCACCCCGATGGTGCGAGCGAAGGTTGGGTCGAAGCTGATCAGCTGCAGTTGCCGGTAGAACAGCCCCGTCATGGCAAGAACAAACACGGTAAGCGCCACCATGATGCCGACCTGCTCCATGGTGATGGCAGCGACTTGCCCGAGGAGGAATCGCTCTAGGCCGCCCGTGGCGATACCCAGTTTCTGGGCGTGGCTTATAATGATGATTCCGAGACCAAACGAGGTGGTGATGGCTACAGCAAAGAGGGTTCCGGGATCGATCTTTAGCCGGTTTCTCAGGTAGTCGACCCCACTGGTGATGCCCAGTGCGCTGATCATCGCGCAGATGACAAGAAACAAGAAGTTCATGCCAGAAATCAGGACGGCAGAAAGGGCAACTCCGGGCAGGGAAGAGTGACTAACCAGGTCAGCAAATAGGCTTTCTCTCCGAACGTACAGAAAACTGCCCATTGCAGCGCTCAACAGGCCAACAACTGCCGCGCCAAGAACCACAACCAGGACAGTGTAATCGATGCCGAAGATCATGATTCGTCGCTTTCTGCCTTGAAGAGCGCCTTGATTCGTTCGGGCTGAAGCAGTTTGGGGACCGGACCCTGGTCGATTACCCGGTGCTTCAAGAGAACTAACTCGTCGAAGTTCTGCTCGATCGTGGCGATGTCATGGTGGACAGCAAGCACCGTTCCGCCGTCCTTAGCGAACTGCTCCAAGACCTTTGAGATAATCTTTTCGCTGCGCACATCGAGGCTGGAAAATGGCTCATCAAGCACTAGCAGTGTGGGCTCCTGCGCCAGTGCGCGAGCAATAAACACCCGCTGCTGTTGGCCGCCGGAGAGCTCGCCGATGGGTCTCCGAGATAGGTCGTCGATCTCGAGGGCTTTGAGTGCCTGGTTGACCTTCTCACGGTCGTTGGCAGTGGGTCGCCGCAGGATTCCCAGACGCCCGTACCTGCCCATCATCACCGTGCCGAAGACATCGACTGGGTACTCAAGGTCCACTTCAGATCGCTGAGGAACATATCCGATTTCGTTACGCACTTGGGCGAATGGCTTTCCGAAGAATCGAACTTGGCCGGCTACCAGGGGAACCAAGCCCAGTGCCGCCTTGATGAGCGTGGACTTGCCCGCGCCGTTCGGGCCGAAGATGGCGGTTCTCGTCTTGGCTGGAATAGAAAGATCGAGGTCCCAAAGAACAGGAAACCTGCCGTAGGCAACCGTTACATCTTCCAGTCTCAGCGCTGGCGCGCTTGTCTCGGTTAGTTCGGGACTCACTGGAGAGCCTGCACGATGGTCTGGACGTTCTTCCGGAACATATCCAGATAAGTCGTAGCTCCAGAATCTGCAGGTCCAAGCGAATCAGTGTAGAGTGGCCCGGCGACTTTGACCTCAATCCCTTTGGCTCGGGCTGCCTTCGCTAGGGCGTCCATGGTGTTCGTAGGCTGCGTTGACTCATAGAAGACCGCCGGAATCTTCCTCTCGGCGATCAGGTCGGACAGTTCTTTGACTCTCGCTGCGCTGGCTTCTGTAGCAGTCGATAAACCTTGCAGTCCTTCAGTTCTTATGTTGAACCTTTGGCCAAAATACCTAAACGAATCATGCGGAGTTATGAGAACTCTGCGGCTGCTTGGGATCTTCTCGAGCGCGATCGCCGACTCTCTCGTCAGTTCGCTAAGTCGCTTTCGGTACCGCTTTGCATTCTCTTCATAGTAGCTGGCGTTTTCTGGGTCGGCGGCGGCGAGTTCCTTGGCAACGCTGTCCGCTGCATTCGCCCAGACTGCTGGATCCATCCAGATATGGGGGTCACTTCGATCTTCGACTATGTCGAACGGTGTGTCTTCGTCGTCGACGCCTGCTAGAGGCAAAGTGGTCACCTTTGAGGAGTCCAAGCCGGCCAGAACCTCTCCTAATCGCCCTTCAAGTGATCTTCCGATGAACACCACTACTTTGGCACCTTCAATTTTGTTTAGGTCTGAAGCTACAGGCTTATATGTATGAGGGTCTACTCCGGCGGGAATCAGGTTGGTTACCTCGACTTTCTCTCCGCCTACCTCCCGAACCAGATCCTCTACGATCGAGATCGAAGTAAGGACGGCCAGCGTGCCATGATCACGCTCTGCGCTTTGCGGTGCGCAGCCCGGGGCTGAAAATACAGCGATCAGACATGCGACCAGGAAAAGGAAAACGTTCCCGTTCGTAACCACGGTTACATAATTTACCCGAGGATACGAACAGGAATGAATCTAGGCGGAGACCGTCTCGGTGTCGGTGCTTGCGAGCCCGGCACCAGCTAGGGCATCTGGGCCCATGATGATCTCGACGATCTTGTTTTGGTTGATCTTGTACTTCCTGGCTCTTGGCGCAAGGTAGCTCACATCCACATCTTCGAAGCGGAACTCCGGACCTTCGGAGGTCCAGGTCGCGATGGTAGTTTTCAGCCAGTTCTCGTCGTCGCGCTTCGGTGTATCCATCTTGAAGTGGGCACCACGGCTCTCGTCTCGAACGATGGCGCCACCGACAATCGCCTTCGAAGACTCGATCATGTGCTGAACCGCGCGGGTGTAAGGAACCGCCTGGTTGGACCAATCGGAGTTGTCGATCAGATTCACCTGCTTTGCTCGCTCCGTGAGTTCATTCAGCTTCTCTCGAGCTTCAAGAAGGTCCTTTTGGGTTCTCCAGATGCCGCAGTTATTCCACATCACTTCCGCAAGCTCGCTTGCCAGCTGGTAGGGGTTTTCGTCTCCGTGCGAAACTTTCAGCTCGTCGTAGTGAGCTTGGTGCTTGGAGCGGGCTTCGGCGTACATCGGCGCGGTGGGGTCTGCCGCCTCTCCCGATTCCCGCAAGTACGCCTGAATTCCTTGTGCGGTGATTTCCCCGCCATAAAGGCAGCTGAGCAACGCATTGGCGCCGAGGCGATTTGCGCCGTGGTACTGGAAGTCCACCTCGCCTGCAGCATAGAGGCCTTGAATGTTGGTCATCTGGTTGCGCGGCGAGTTGGTGTCGATCGCCTCGTCGTGACCCTTTTCGTAGTCCACCCAAAGACCACCCATCGAGTAGTGAACAGCCGGATAGATGCGCATTGGGTTGTCAATTGGGTCTTCGCGCATGAACTTCTCGTAGATTTCGAGAACTCCTTCCAACTTGTCGTTGATCTGTTCTCGGCTCATGCCTCGGTTCTTTCTGAGGTGCGTGATGTCGAGGAAAACTTGCTGCTGGCCCCGGATGCCTTTGCCCATCCGGCAAACGCAGTAGACGGCAAAGCTGACCAGATCTCGAGAGAGCAGATTGCCGTACACCGGGTCCAGCTCCTCGCAGAAGTACCACCGGTCTGATTCCGGAATCTCTGCACCTGGCCGAGTATCGAACGGGTCTCGTGGCGTCCATACTCTTCCCCCTTCACCACGTACCGATTCGCTCATCAGCCGGCACTTGTCATCACCGGGGATCGCGGTCGGGTGAATCTGAATCATCTCTGGGTTGCCATAGCGAACCCCTTCTTCATAGCAGATAGCCTGGGCCGCACCGGTGTTAATGATCGAATTCGTGCTTCTGCCGAAGATCACGCCGTTTCCACCTGTGCAGATAACGGCCGCGTCTGCAGGAAACGCCTCGATCTCCATATTCCGTAGGTTCTGAGCGACGACCCCTTTGCATCGATTCTCAGAGTCCTTCACGAGACCAACGAACTCCCAGCCTTCGTACTTTTCGACCATGTTCGAGGCTTCGTAGCGTCGCACTTGCTCATCCAACGCATAGAGGAGCTGCTGACCTGTAGTCGCGCCAGCATAGGCTGTACGGTGCTTCAACGTCCCACCAAATCGGCGGAAGCTGAGGAGCCCTTCATTCGTTCGGTTGAACGGCACACCCATTCGGTCCAGCAAGTAGATAATCGCCGGCGCTCGTTCTGCCATCCGCATCACCGGAGGCTGGTGGTTGAGGAAGTCCCCACCAGTAATGGTGTCCTCGAAGTGGAGGAAGGGGCTGTCTCCCTCACCTCTCAGGTTTACGGCACCGTTGATACCGCCTTGGGCGCAGACGCTGTGGCTACGCTTTACGGGGACAACGCTGAAAAGCTTGACTTTGATTCCAGCCTCGGCGAGCTTCATGGTTGTCATGAGCCCTGCCAGACCGCCGCCAACCACGACTACGGACCTTTGCGCGTTCATATATTTCGCTATATTCTACGCCTTCACGGGTTGAAGAATCAGTGAGTTCAGGCTACGAAACCGCCGTCGGCTCGTCGAATCGTCGCCGGTCGAACACCAGGTCTGAGGCGACATTCCAGATTTCGGGGTCCATTCGGTTCTCCGGCAAGATCTTGCTGAAGTGGACGATCGCGCTGCTTAGGCCCGCTTCTTGGGCGTAATGGAGGAAGACCGAGTTCAGTACCTGGCGGGCCGACGCCTTTAGCCCAAAGCTGATGTTCGAGACCCCCAAGGTGGTGTTGACGTACGGGTGGCGCTTCTTCAGCTCCCTTATCGCCTCGATGGTTTCAATTGCAGCAGACCGGAATTCTTCATCACCGGATCCGAGCGTAAAGGTGAGGCAGTCAAAGAACACGTCATGGTCGGGTAGCCCGTATTCGCGAGTGAACTCGAGCGTGCGTTCTGCAATCTCCACCTTCTTCTCCCGAGTCTTTGCCATTCCGAGTTCGTCGATCGTAAGCGCAACGATGGCTGCACCGTACTTCTGGCAAAGACCCAGTACTTTTCGGGTTCGCGCCTCACCATCTTCAAAGTTAATCGAATTGACTACTGGCTTGCCGGCAAGGTGCTTTAGTGATTCCTCAATCACGTCAGTCTCAGTAGAGTCGACCATGATCGGTACCGTTACATTCCGGTTGTAGTGGTACAGCAGGGTGCTCATGTCGCTCACTTCGTTTCGGCCTACGAACGCGGTGCAGACGTCGAGTAGGTGGGAGCCTTCCCCTTCCAGTTCTCTCGCCAGTTCAACCAAACCTTCCCAATTCTCTGCAGCCAGCATCTCCCGGAACGCTTTGCTACCGTTCGCGTTGGTCTTTTCTCCTACGATGAGAAAACTCGGCGTTTGGTCATACGGAGTGAATTGGTACAGACTGCTGCAGCCAATTAGCTGCAATGCAGATGCCTGCTCCTGGTTCTTCATGGTGAAATCAAATCCGGGGAAAAGATGCTTGACCGCCTGCCAGTGTGCCTTTTCGCCGTGCTCACGTCCGTCGAGCATTTCTGCGGTTTTGTTGATGTGAGCTGGCGTTGTGCCGCAACACCCACCCACAATCGCAACCCCAAACTCTTCAACAAAGGTCTTGTGGTGTTCGGCTAGCTCTTCTGGCGAAAGCTTGTACACCGCCTGACCGCCCTCCATGACCGGCAACCCCGCGTTGGGTTGAACCGATATGGGTCTGGTGCTGTGTTGAGAGAGGAACCGGATATGCGGGTGCATCTCCACCGGGCCAGTGGCACAGTTCATCCCGAAAACAGAGACGAACGGGAAGCACTCGACCATATTGAGCGCGGCTGCCATCTCTGAACCGACCAGCATCGTGCCGGTTTGCTCCATCGTAACCTGTACGAACAAGGGGAGTTGTTTGCCCATGTCGTCCATGGCGGCTTTTGCCGAAACGATGCCGGCCTTGACCATGAGCAGGTCCTGGAGAGTCTCGAGGAGCAATGCGTCGGCTCCGCCCTCGATTAGGCCGCAGAACGAGTCATAGTAGGTCTCCTCTAGCTCCTTCCAACTGGTCTGCCCGAGGCTCACGAGTTTAGTGCCAGGCCCCAGGGCACCAACGACGTACCGGGGCTTTTCCGGTGTTGATACTTTGTCTGCTGCTCGCCGCGCAATCTGTGCTGCATTGAGGCTGATGACTCGGGTCAGCTCGGGAATCTCGTATTCAGCCAGAACGATGGAAGTCGAGCCGAACGTGTTCGTCTCGATCATGTCTGACCCCGCGTTCAGGTACCGCTCATGAATCTCCTGGATCAACTCTGGCCGAGTCAGAACAAGGATTTCGTTGCAACCGTCGAGCTCCTTGCCGTCCAGCCTTCTGGCGGCAGCGTTCACTTCATCGGGCCATTCCGGATTTTCCTGGAGTATGAAATCCTGCATCGAGGCGTCGGAGTTCTGGATCTGTGTGCCCATCGCCCCATCGAAGACAAGGACCTTTTTCTGAAGTTGCTCGAGGATTGGATTCATTTAGCGGATATGCCCGGGATAGATTATAGAATCTGTACGAGATCAGCATCGAAAACCGCTCAATCGGGTACCTTACTTCCGCTCCATGAATACTCGACGTTTTTATACTTCTGAGAGCGTCAGCGAGGGGCATCCCGACAAAGTTTGCGACCAGGTTTCTGATGCGCTGCTCGATGAGTGCCTCAAGCTGGATCCCAACGCTCGGGTTGCCATTGAAACGCTGGTCGCCAAGAATCTGGTTGTGATTGCCGGGGAAATTACCCTCAAAGATCGACAACACCCGGACTTCGGTGCTGTTGCCCGAAAAGTGATCTCCGAGATCGGCTACACCTCCAGAGCCATCGGAATCGACGCCGAGTTTTGCGACATGATGGTTTCTGTAGTCCCCCAAAGTCCTGATATCGCCCAAGGAGTCGAGACCGGCGGCGCCGGAGACCAGGGAATGATGTTTGGCATGGCGACCAACGAGACCGAAGAGTTGATGCCGTTGCCCATTACGATCGCCCACGCGCTCATGGCTGAATCCGCCAAAGTGCGAAAGGCTGATCCTTCGCTGGGCTTCCGCCCGGATGCCAAGGGTCAGGTAACCGTCGTTTACGAAGATGGCGTACCCGTAGCCATCGATACTGTCGTACTTTCGCAACAGCATGAAGAAGACGACCAGGACAGAGTTCGCGAAAGAGTGCGAGCAGCGATCATTGACCCGGTACTGCAGCGCTATTCCAAGTACATCAAGGGCGACATCAAGTTCCACATCAACCCAACGGGCAAGTTTGTGGAGGGTGGTCCAGAGAGCGACACCGGCCTAACCGGACGCAAGATTATCGTCGACACTTACGGCGGCATGTGCCCGCACGGTGGCGGCGCCTTCAGCGGCAAGGACCCGACCAAAGTGGATCGCTCCGCTACCTACATGGCTCGAAATGTTGCCAAGTGCATCGTCGCCGCCGGTTTGGCGGATCGAGCGCAGGTCGCTCTGGCGTATGCCATCGGTGTCCCCGAGCCCGTCGCCATTCAGGTCGATACGTTCGGAACGGAGAAGATCGATCTTTGCGAGCTTCAGGAGCGAGTGGATCGAGTGTTCCGAGATCGGCTGACTCCTGCCGGTATCGCAAAGCACCTGGATCTCAAGAGACCCATCTACCGAGAGACCGCCAAGAACGGTCACTTCGGTCACCTTGCGTTTCCCTGGGAAGACACAAAGGCTGCAGAAGAACTGAAGCAGAAGTAGCAGAAAGGTACAATAAGTTCAACGAAGGCTGTCCGATGGGGTGATCCTGTCGGACAGTTTTTTGTAGGCGAGATGAGCGAAGAGAGAACTTGCACCTACGATCCCTTGATCGAGTTAATGGCAAGGTTCGAGAACGTCAAGGCGAGCGACTCGAGCGTTGACCCTTTCGAGGGTCTCTCCATTGAGGACTCGCTGAAGAAGCACATCGTCGACGGAATCAAGAAGAGCCTTGAAGCGCACCTTGATGAGGCGATGGAGACTTACCCGCCGCTCGAAATCATCAACAACATCCTCCTTGACGGCATGAAAACCGTCGGCGAATTATTCGGCGCAGGCAAGATGCAATTGCCATTTGTGTTGCAAAGTGCTGAGGTCATGAAGGCAGCCGTGCGGCACCTGGAGCCCCAAATGGAAAAGGTTGAGGGATCCGAAAAGGGCTCGATGTTGATTGCCACTGTCTCGGGCGATGTGCATGACATCGGCAAGAACCTGGTCGACATCATCCTGACGAACAACGGCTTCAGGGTGGTCAATATCGGCATCAAACAGCCGATCAACACCATCCTCGAAAAGGCGCAGGAGCACGAGTGTCAGGTCATTGGGATGAGCGGACTCTTGGTGAAGAGCACGGTAATTATGCGGGACAACCTGCTGGAGATGAATGACCGTAAGCTGCACAACATCCCAGTGATCTTGGGTGGCGCAGCGCTGACTCGGGCGTACGTGGAAGAAGACCTGCGGGCACTTTATAAAGGGAACGTATTCTACGCGCAGGATGCATTTGAGGGCTTGCGGCTGATGGATGAGATTTGCTCGGGTTCTGTAACGGTTGAGGAGGCGAAGCCGGCGGAATCCAAGAGGGTGAGCAGCCACCGCTTGCCCGATAGCTCGCCCGATCTTTACGTGTTCGACGGAGTGCGCAGTGCCGTTCGAACCGATATCCCTGTGCCGAAGCTGCCGTTCTACGGAGCGAGGAAGTTCACCAAGTTCGATATCAACGAGCTCTATCGCTACATCAACCCCGTTGCGCTCTTTCGGGGCCAGTGGCAGTTCCGACGCCCGGACGGGATGGACAACATCCAGTTCAACCAATACCTGCAAGAGACCGCCGAACCGATCTTCACCCGCATGAAGCGCGACCTGGCGAGCGTTTTGAAACCCAAGGTCAAGTGGGGCTACTTCTACTGCCAGAGTGAAGGTAACGACCTGATCATCTTGGAAGAAGACCAGAAAACCGAGAGGTGCCGGTTCCAGTTTCCGAGACAATCTGATGGCAAGAGAAGCTGCCTGGCAGACTTCTTCAAGTCAACCGAGAGCGGTGAGGTGGACGTGGTCGGCTTCCACATTGTTACCGTAGGGCACGAGGTTTCGGAACACGAGCGGAAGCTCTTCGACCAAGGTCACTACGAGGACTACCTCTACACGCACGGAATGGGCGTGGAGACCGCAGAGGCGCTGGCAGAGTACTGGCACAAGCAAATTCGGCGAGAGATGGGAATCGATGACCAGGAACCAGAAGACATGCGTTTGCTGTTCTCGGCGAAGTACCACGGTGCGCGATACTCGTTCGGCTATCCCGCCTGCCCGAATCTGGAAGATCAGCAGATGCTGATGGAGCTACTGGACCCATCGGATATCGGGATTGAATTGAGCGAGGAGTACATGTTGATCCCGGAGCAGTCGACCAGCGCGATCATCGTCCACCACCCAGAGGCGAAGTACTTCAACATCCGTTAGCCGGCGCAAGCAAAGACTCCTAACTTCCCCTGCAGAGTGGCTTTTGATGCAGCCTATCGATTTAGTCGGTAGCTTGTTTGCGGACATTCACGTCAAAGCTATTGTTTCGAGCATCGGAGGGATGTCGATACGTCCATGCTGGTCGTTATATTCTCCGTCGTCCCCTTTCCCCATAATTGGCTACCGGAAGTACAGGCGCAAGAAGGAGGAGCGCAACCAAGCGAGTGCCAATGATCCTTGGACGCTCTCACAACGAAGTCACCTAGGTACAGCCCAAGACCGGTAACGGATAGCCTGATTTTAGTCTTCTTCGATGTAGCCGACTTCTTGGAACACTGGCTCTCTCCCGAACAACCCTTCTACTTCTGACAGGCTAAGAAGTACCTCGCGAGGGCGGGGCCCGTCTCTCGGACCTACGATGCCGTTCTCTTCCATCGTGTCCAGCAATCTCGAGGCTCGCTGGAAGCCCACCGAGAAGCGGCGTTGCAGCATGGAAGTGCTGGCCTGACCTCGTTCGGCCACCCATCTAACAGCGTCTTCCCAAAGCGGGTCGTTTCCTTCGCCGTCGTCCGCTGCTCTTCCTGACCCTTTGCCGGTCACCGGCTCATCGACGGGCTCCAGTTCAAAGTGAGGCTTTTCTTGGTCCTTCCAGAATTTGCAAACCGCACTAATCTCTTTTTCGGAGACATAACACCCCTGAATGCGAACGGGTTTGGAGGCGTCGATTGGCAGGAAAAGCATGTCCCCTCTGCCAATCAGCCGCTCTGCACCGGGTTGATCGAGAATCGTCTTGGAATCAACCCCGCTGGCAACGGTGAAGGCGATTCTGGAGCTGATGTTTGCCTTGATGGTGCCTGTTACGACATCGACACTGGGCCTCTGGGTGGCTACCACCAGGTGGATTCCTGTTGCGCGGGCAAGCTGTGCCAGCCGGCAAATGCTGGTCTCTACTTCGGCCGCCGCCTGGATCATCAGGTCGGCTAGCTCGTCGATCACCACCACGATATAGCTCATCCGGTCGTTCCAGGTCGCCTGGGCATTCCAACCGTCGATGTTACGCACTCCGGCTTCGCTGAACTTGTCGTACCGGCGGTCCATTTCGCGCCACACAGCCCGCAGAACTCCCGGTGCTTGCTTGACATCCTTCACAACGGGGCACATGAGGTGGGGGACGTCGTTGAACAGCGAAAGCTCGACCCTCTTGGGATCGATCAGTACCAGCCTGACGTCCTTCGGGGTGTTGCGGAGGAGCAAGCTCATGATGACTGAAGCGAGACCGATGGATTTACCGGAGTTGGTGCTTCCGCCGATGAGCAGGTGGGGCATCTTGGTTAGGTCTGCTACGACGCTGTCCCCGGCTACATTTTTCCCCAGACAAACTGCCAGCCGGCTGGGGTGATCCAGGAAATTCGAGCCTTCGGCGACCTCGCGGAGCGTTACGGGGCTTGGCGCAGAATTCGGCACTTCGACCCCAATGGCGGATTTGCCAGGGATAGGGGCTTCAACCCGAACTTGAGAGGCAGCCAGCCGCATAGCGATGTTATCTGCCAAGTTGGTTATCCTCGATACCTTGATCCCTGGACCAAGCTGGATCTCGAATCTGGTGATCGTGGGTCCGGCTGCAACCTCTACCACGTTTGCTTCGATGCGAAACTCTTCCAGGGTCGCCTCGAGCTTCCGGATGTTGTCTTCCATTTCCAGCAGTGACCGCTGGGTTGCCGGAACGGGGTCGTTGAGCAACGTAAGCGGAGGGAGGTCGTAGCCCTCTTTGCTGGTTTCAAACTTGAACTCGTGGTCCTTCGGCGTGGGCTGTTTGTCCTCTGCTTCAGGGGAAGGAACTGCGGGCGAAAACGCTGCTGGGACTGGCAGGGGCTCGTCGATGGCAGGTTTCTCGAAAATCGGTTTCTTCGGCGCTACAGTTTCGATGACCCGCTCGTTCGGTGCGGGTTTGGCTCGGCTTACCTTGATGGGCTTGGACTTCTGGTTGGCATTTGCCAGAAACGTGCGCATTGGAGAGTTGATCGCGACCACTAACCCAATAAGGAACAGCGCGGCTACCGGGATGTACCGAGCACTGCCGAAAAGGTAGTCGAAGATGAAAGCGAGGAACGCACCAAGGTATCCGCCGCTGGCGAAGGCCGCCTCGCGGTTGAAAAACCCAGTTTCGCCCGGCGCAGCAAACGCGGCGGCAAGAGCCCAGAGCATGAGGAATACGCCGATCGCGAGGCCGCGAGCCTGGGTTGGGGTTTTGCCTGTGAGCAGAGCGATGCCTGAACCCATCAGCAAGAGCGTCAAAAGTGGCGCAAGGGTGCCGAGGACTGCCTGGAACGCCGTTCTGACAACCGTGCCCAGTGCGCCAGCACCATCCCAGTAGATCGCGACAAGGCTGAACAGGCCCGCAGCCAGCAACACGATCCCCGCGATATCGAGGTGGAGCCCGGAAAGAACCGGGCGGTACGCCTTTTGGCGCCGAGCCGATTTGGTGCTCATTGGCATTCCTTTGCATTAAGACGGATGATGATCCGATAAGCCGCCATCCATAGCAACCATACCTATTATAGACGACATTTGTCCCATAATGGCGCAATCGAGGCTGGTTCGGATTCCGTAAACTCTAGGAGAAGCTATGCAGATCACGTATCAGCGCAGAAAAACCCGAGCGGTTCGAGTTGGGGATAAATTCATCGGAGGGGGTCATCCGGTGCTCGTTCAATCGATGATCACCGAGGAAACCCGCAACGTGGATGCTTGTGTGGAGCAGATCATTGCTCTGCACCGGGCGGGCTGCGAGTTGGTACGGGTAACGACCCCATCGTTGAATGACGCCATGTTGGTGGGGGAGATTCGCGCCAGGGTGGAAGAGCAGTACGGCGCGGTGCCCTTGACCGCCGATGTGCACCATCAAGGGACGGATATCGCCATTGAGGCGGCAAAGCATGTGGACGAAGTGCGAGTCAACCCGGGTCTGTTCGTCTTTCGGAAGCCGACCAACAAGGAGGATTACACGCCTGCGGAGCACGAAGAGGAGCGGCGCGCAATTGAGGAGTCGTTCGCGCCCGTTGTAGAGGCTTGCCAGGCGCGGGACATCGCCATGAGAATCGGGGTCAACCACGGTTCGCTTTCGGAGAGGATGCTGGTTACCTACGGCGACACGCCGGATGGCATGGTGGAATCTGCCATGGAGTATCTTCGCATTTGCGAGAAGTATGGGTATAGAAACCTGAACATATCGGCCAAGGCGTCTCGTGTGCCGATCATGCTCGCCGCTAACCGGCTGATGGTTTTGAAAATGGACGAAGAGGGGATGGATTACCCACTTCATTTGGGTGTTACCGAAGCCGGCGACGGAGTCTATGCACGGGTGAAGAGCACCGCCGGAATCGCTACGCTGCTTGCTGAAGGGATTGGCGATACGATTCGGGTGTCACTTTCCGAAGACCCGTTGGAGGAGATCCCGGTCTGCTACGACATCTTGCAGGCACTCGGGTTACGCAAGACCAAGGTCGAGTACATCGCTTGTCCCAGCTGTGGAAGAACGAAGTTCGACTTGCCCCTAGTGCTGAACAAGGTTCGGGATGCGACCAAGCACCTGGTCGGACTCGACATCGCGGTAATGGGCTGCATCGTGAATGGACCTGGCGAGATGGCAGACGCCGACTATGGTTATGTGGGCAAGGCGGGCGGGATGATTACTCTCTACCGAGGAAAGCAGGTGGTGAAGAACAATATTCCGCAAGAGAATGGGGTTCAAGAGCTGATTGAACTGTTGAAGGAAGACGGAGTCTGGCAAGACCCTCCCGAAGGCAGTTCGGAGCCGAAGCCAGAGCGGATCGCTCTACCCATGGCTTAGGCGCGGGTTACGGTTGGAACCCGATCAGACGGGCTACTTCGTTTCGTGCATCGTCGCACAGTCTCTTGGATTGCTCTGGCGAGGGCTTTTTCGCATCACCGAGATAGGTTGAGGCTTCTAAGGGATTCCCGACCGAGATGGTGCACGTTCGCTCAGTCTTTTTCTTGGCAGCGCCGTAGGCGATGACCTCCAGTTGCTCGACGCGGTCGACGATCGCTTCTGCGCCGCTTTCAGCAGGCGGAATGAAGGGAAAGCGCGCGCAAGCGACCGCTCGCAGGCATAGTTTCTCGGCTTCTTTCGCCCTCTTGTGGGCTTCGGTCGACTTTGGTTCAGTGCCATACTGGGTCTCGGCTAATGCTTCGATCTGATGGGCGGCGACAAGCGGATCCTCGCTCCACTCGGTTCTAGGCTTGCCGGTTAGCTCCGACGCTTGCACGACGAGTTCTTCGGCCTTGGTAAGCGGGCCTCCAAGCAGTTTCCGCTCGGTTAGAGCCAGCAAATCTTCAAGAGATTCGTTACTGGCGGGCTGCCTTTCTAGGGCCTGAAGGCGCTTCGCCAATGAGCGCTCATCGAAGTGACTGACTGTATAAGTGAAGCCCAAGGGTGCGACGAGTAAGCCGTTTCTAGAGCGCGCCTCTGCGCCAAGTGCCAGCTGGAAAAGTCCAACCTGAAAGGGGAAAAGATAGTCGAAACCGTACGCGACTTCTGTTTCTGGATACACCAACAGTGCGTTCTCGGGCTGCACCAGAATCTGGCTCATTGCCTTGAACGCGGCGAGGTCCGCCGATCCCCTCTGAATCGAGATGCACCGGATGTTCTTCAAGATCACGCCGAGCAAGCCCATCCCTTCGTCAAACAGCTTTCTCGATGCCACCGTATAGACCAGCCGCGGCACTTCGCGCCCGACGGCGTAGAACGACGGAGGATCGGAGAGCCTGGGGTGGTTTGAAACGAAAAGAATCGGTACTCCGGGAGGCAACGAGCCGAATTCCCCCTCCAACCTGGTCTCGGTCACTGCAAACATCCACCGGTTTGCCAGCCCTGCCGCCAAGACCTCGAAGCTTCGAAGAAACGGTCGGTTACGGCCGAAGATGAAGTCGGGGTGGCGAATCGGCATAGTTGGCCTCAGCGCGTTGCGCGCAGGTACTGATTGAGAAACGGAAGAACAGGTTAACTCGTTGAACGAATTATGAAGCCCGTACGGACTCTAACCATCGCTGGTGCCCTCATGATCGCCAGTTTGTGTCTCGCAGATCCGGCTACGACAGCCGCTCCGCCTGCATCTCCAGCCACCGATGAGTCATCGGTCCGCATTCTTCGAAAGTATGTTCAGGGCAACACAGACCGGCTGAAGATTACGGCCAACATGCAGTACGAGGCGCGGAACATCGATGTCGAAATGGTGATCTCCCAGACGGTAGAGAAGGTGCACCCAGATGGCACAGCGGACGTTCGGTTGGTTTATGAAACCGTTGAGATTCTTGCTAAAGATACGGACGGGAAGATTGTTCGCCAGGAGATCCCTAAGCAGAGTCCTTCAACGATCCGCATGGATGTTCAGGGTCGGCGCGTTGGTCAGCTGAGTGGCGGCCACGGCGCCCAGATTGACCCGCTGTTCTTTTTGACTATCGTGCCGCCTTCGATTCTGAAGGTCGGCCAGAGCCACGAATTCGATGTGCGGGACATGACGCGAGGCGGGGCGCCCTTCAAAGGCACTTTGAAGCTGCTAGAGATCGTTGACGGCAGGGCGAAGTTTGAGGGTGAGTTTGAGATCACACCAGCCGGCGCGAAGGAGCCGGAGAAGGTAGTGACTACTTCGGAATTCGACGTTGCTACGGGCAGATTCCTTCGGGGCACCGGCAAGCTGACGAATGTTGCGCCTACCGGAAGCCGCACGATCCCCAGCGTTAAGGGCATGGAATTCACCATCGAGATTTTGCCTGCGAAAGAAGAAGAGTAGCTCCAGATGCCCAGGGCAGCGTTCACAACCCTCGGCTGCAAGGTCAACCAATACGAGACCCAGCGGATCGAAGAGAGTTTTCGGCTTGCAGGGTTTAAAATTGTCAGCTGGAACGAGGAGGCTGACTTGTATGTGCTGAACAGTTGCAGTGTCACCAGCTCGGCGGAGAGCAAAAGCCGGTATGCAGTTCGCAAGGCCTCTAGAACTAACCCCATTGCTAAAGTTGTGGTGACCGGGTGCGCTGCGCAGATGTCGATCAACAAAGGGGAGGAGATCGACGGGGCGGACCTGATTGTTCCGAACCCCGAGAAGCTGCGCACGATCGAGTATGTGCGCCAGTGCTTCCCTGAGTTTGCCGCTGTAAGGCCTTTAGGTTCTGGTTTGGAGCCGGTTGTCGCGCGGACCAGAGCGACCGTTAAAATTCAGGATGGCTGCAGCGTTATGTGTAGCTATTGTTCGATTCCTTATACAAGACCTGGGATGGCTAGCCGTCCTGCGAATGAAGTTGTGGAAGAAATCGAGAGACTGACCCAGCACGGATTCAAGGAAGTTGTTGTGACTGGAGTCTTGATTGGTGCCTACGGTGCGGAGAGCGGAAGCGGTGGACCGGACTTCGAGACCTTGCTGGAGCAGATCTCAGAAATTCCCGCGCTAAAAAGGATCAGAATCAGTAGCATTGAAATGAGGCAGGTGACTCAACGACTGCTTCGACTGATGGCAGAGCCCGGGGCGAAGATTGTCCCTCACCTGCACATCCCGTTGCAGGCCGGTGATACCAAGGTGCTGAGCGATATGAACCGGCCCTATACGAAGGAGCAGTACATCGAACTATGCCAGCAGGTGTATGCCGAGGTGCCCGATGTTGCGATTACGACGGACATCATGGTCGGCTTTCCTACGGAAACAGAGGAGCTCTTCAACAGCACCATCGAGGTTTGCCAGAGGGTCGGGTATTTCAAGATTCACGCCTTTCGGTTTAGTCCGCGCTATGGAACTCCGGCTGACCGGTTTGGAGACCCGATCCCCGACGCCGAAAAGCAGAAAAGGAGTGCCTGTTTGCAGGCAATCGAAAGAGAGACAAGCTTGGCATTTGCGATGCGCTACCTCGGGAGAGAGATGGAGGTTCTGGTTGAGAACAAGAGGACTAGGGAAGGGCTGTGGCGCGGCCTGACCCGCAACTACCTTACGGTTGAGTTTGAGGCTGAGGGTGAGCTGGGCGGGAGTTTGGTCCCCGTCAGGATCAACTCTGTTGCACCCGGGCGAATTTTGGGCACGCCAGCATTGCCAGCTGGCAAGAGAGCCCTCCCGATGGTGGCTTGAGTAAGCACTCGTGCCGAGCCCCAAAAGGGCGCGGCACAAAGTAGCAGAATCTAGAATCGACCGAAGACGGTCTGCGTGCTCGCAGGCACGGCGCCGATGATCTGAGACTGCAGTGGCGAGGTACCCGTGAGGGTCCACACGGCAATCTCGTTGGTCGTCTGGTTGCGCCAGCAGAGGTCTGCCTTGTTGTCGCCGTTCAAGTCCATCACCCGTTGGATGCGCCAATCGCCCATATCGGTTCCGTAGAGTACGGTATCCGGGGTGAACATGAATCCGGTGGCGATGTTCTCGTAGGCGAAAACCTGCTTGCCATGGGTATCGATGAGCACCATATCGTCCTTGCCGTCGTTGTTCAGGTCGCCTACACCTTGAAGAACCACGCCTGCCGCTACGAAGTAGGTCGAATTCACCAGACTGAGCGAATCCATCAGCCAAGCCGCTGACCCGTTCGTGCCACCGGCGAAAACGAGGTCTGCCTTGCCATTGCCGTTTAGGTCTCCGGTATCAAAAACCGTAAAGCCTGCGGGCACCGGGTAGGCAGCCGAGTCGAACGGCTGCCCAGTTTCATTCATCAGCCAGATTGCGACATTGTTATTGGAGCTGTTCTGCCATACGAGGTCGTCAATTCCGTCTCCGTTAAAGTCTCCGGTAGCAACGGGCACCCATTCCGGTGCAACATTGAATACCCTCGAGCCCGTAACCGCGACACCATCCATGAACCAGAAGGCGATCTGATTTCCGAGCCTGAAGACAACGTCGGAGTTACCGTCACCGTTGAGGTCTCCGCTGAAAACCGGCTCCCATGAGCCGGTGTTGTAGACTCGCGACTGAACCTGATCGACCCCAACCATGGTCCAGAAAGCTGTTTGCTGGGTGGTTCCGTTCGACCAGATCAGGTCCTCTCGCCCGTCGCCGCTCAGGTCGGCAAGAAGCCGAAGCTCCCAGTTGCCGATGTTGCCCAGGTTGCGGGTTTGAAGGATCTCAATTCCAAAGATCTGGGTCCCGGCCATGTCTCCATTCGAGGTGATTTGAAGAAGCCCGGGCGCGGTGGGCATTCGCATTGCTGTCACATCTCCGCTTGAAAAACCAGCAAGGAAGAGCCGCTGGGTGCCTTTGTCGTACGTGAGCTGCGCTGGGTTGGTCACGGTTGAGAGACTCGGTTCAAGCCGGAAGCTGTACTCGGAAGGGTACAGGTGCAGGCTTTGGACTGGCGAGCCAGAACTGAGGTTGGTCACCATGAGCGCGTAGTAGTCGTTTGCTAGCCAGGTGATGCCGAGACTCGAAATGTTCGTTCCGGAAATACCTGGAGGGGTGGAAACCGGCAAGACGAAGGTGTCATCGATCGTGTTGTCGTAACATAGAGGGAAGACCTGATCTCCGAGGATTCGTCGGCTGAAAGCCACTCTTCGGCTGTCCGGCGATACGGCGATCGCCCCGACGGTGCTGTTTGGATTAAAGATGAGACCGGACTGGTACTGAGCCGGACCGATGTCGGAATCCACCACAAACTTCCGAACGCTATTCGAGATGTAGTAGAAGAACGTCAAGCCGTTGGGTGCCATCGCAAGCGGCGCTGTGTTCACGGGCGTTGAACCAGCGAACGGGATTGCAGTGGAGAGCTGGGTTCCGACTGAATTGAAGATGGTAATCCGTCCGTTGCTGTCCAGTCCGTACACGTTTCCGGCGAATGGACCGGCAGGTACCACTGCCACACCCCTCATCGAGGAGAAAGCCGGCGAAGAAGTAAGTGGAGCGCTCGCTGGGGTGAGGTCCAGGCTGTTAAGAGCCACGATCTGCCCTGGATTGCTCTGCACTGCAGCGTAGATCACCGAGCGATCGAGGTTGAAGTCAATTTGGTAGACGTCGCCAGCTAGAATTGAGCTGGTTGCAGCTACCTGCCCTGTTGCGGCATTGTAGCGAAGCACTCTCCTTCCGTTCGAATCTTTGATCCCGGTGAAGAGCGAATCTCCATCAGCAGAAACCAAGATGTTGGAAAGTTGTGCAGCCACCGGTGCGCCGGTTCGCAAGAAAGCCGCTTCCTGGCTCGGGTCGCCGAATTCGTATCTTCGGTACGGCACTCCGTTGATTCCCTCAATTGGTGACTTGATGGAATTTGCCGCCACGATGAACTCATTGCTGGATGCCCTGGTGGAGATCCACTCTGGCGTTGAGAAGCTAGTGTAAACCAGGTTCGGATTGAAGTTAAAGTCCCGAAGCTGGGAGCCCGGTCGACCAATAAAGGCGGTATCCGCTGCATTGTATCCACCAGACCGGAACTGGTTGCCGAGACCACTTCGGTCGGAGATGCGCGTGCCGGCAGGGACGTTGAATCGCTGGAAGCCCTGAGACCCGGTAAGCAACAGTTCGTTGCCTGCATTGGAGAAAAAGACGCGGTTTTCATTCGGACCGGGTCCGATGGCTGTTGGGATGAAGCCGGGTAGGGAATTGTTCGGCGAAGAGACGTTCCACACGCGCAACCTGTTTCCGTTCCCGTTAGTGCTAAATGCTACGGCAAGGCGGGTTGCATCTGCATTCCAATCGATCCAGTTTGGCGCAGACTTGGGTCCGATGAACGTGGTGAAGTTTTGGAAGTTCCAGGCACCTCGGGGACCGACCTGGTAGACGCGGACGGAGGGGTTGTTTCCATCTGCGCCAACTGCAAGGTACATCTGGTCTCCGACGACCGGGCTAAAGGCAACGGCGGTTGCGCCGCTGGTACCACCTGGCCAAGTTGCTTGAATCGAGCCGATGATTGAGCCCGAGAGCACATCGTAGATGCGGACGAGCTGATTACCAGTACCGCCCGTTGCTACTGCCAATAGGCTTCCATCGGCGGAGAGGTCGAAGAACTTGCGGCCAGGAGTAAAGTTGCCGAAGACCGCGACCGAGCTTAGCGCAGCGTTGTCGCTACTCCTTCTCACTTCGATGGTTGTTACGCCCAGATTGAGTCCTCGGTAGGCGTAGGCAGAGCCGTCTCTGCTAAAGAACACATTGAGCGGCACTCGGTCTGCAGCCGGGACGCTCTGGGCATGCCAGAGTTGCCTGAGCTGATTCTGCCCCTGAGTCGGTGCCGCTTGTGCAAAACCATTAGGGGCAACCAATAGGGCCACTGCGAGAGTGGCAAAGGCTGTGGGCAAGTAATTATAGGTTGACTGGTTCATCCGTATGGAACCAGTATACGGGGCACCCTTACGCGGAATCTACCCTTTGGTTCTTACTACCCGAAGCAACAAGTTCACGAAAAGTCGTGACTCGACCCCCAGACGGTACGGAGAATCTCTCGGTTTGCTCGCAAAAAAACAAGACAGGAGCCTTTGCGGGCTCCCGTCTCGAATCTCGCCAGCTAGAGGCTGGCTAGGTTGCAGATTATGATCGCTGTGCGCGGACCGAGGTCGATGCTGGCACGGTGCCAAGCAATCGGCTCTGGTAGGCCGCAGTTCCATTGATCATCCAGACAGCCGTCTGGTTGGAGGTCATGTTTCTCCAGAAGAAGTCGGTCTTCAGATCTGCATTGAAGTCGACTGCATCCACGATTCTCCAATCGCCAACGTTGTTTGCATAGAGCACTGTCGTGGGCGAGAAGGTCGTTCCGGTTGCGATGTTCTGGTAGGCGAAGCAGTTGCCGTTGCTGTTGTTGATCAGTACGACATCCATCTTGCCGTCGCCATCGAAGTCACCCCAAGCCTGGAGTTCGTGGTTTGCACCCTGGAAGGCTGCAGTTGCATCGATGGTCAGCCCGTCCATCAGCCAGAAGTTGACGCCGTCATCGAAGCCGCGTCGAATGATGAGATCATCCTTGCCGTCTCCGTTGAGGTCGCCAGCTGCGACGATGGTGTTGGTGGACATGAGCGGGTAGACCGCCGAAGAGGCGTAGTTACCGTTCGAATCCATCAGCCAGATCGCTGCTTCATCAGTGGCGAAGCGTTGCCAGGCGATGTCGTCGATGCCGTCACCGTTGAAGTCGCCAATTGCGCGAACTACGTAGTCGTTGACCCCGAAGAACACCTTGGAGCCTTCAACTCGGGTGCCGTTCATGAACCAGATCGCAACATCATCTCCGCTTCGGAAGAGAATGTCGTCGTG